>QHRU01000035.1 GCA_003220225.1 Candidatus Rokuibacteriota bacterium | reverse complement strand
GATTATTCGTAGGTTCACCTATGGCGCGAGTGTTGCGTTCTCGCGGGGACTCCGTAGCTGCGAGGGGAGCGACGTGCGAACGGACAGAGGCGCAGCCAGAGCCGCAACCGGAGCGTTCACGCGACCCCTCATTCTGATCGCTGACGACAACGCCGATGCTCGTGAGATGTACGGCTTCTACCTCGCCATGGTCGGCTACATGGTCGCGGTCGCCCGGGACGGACGCGAAGCGGTGAAGAAGGCGCGCGAACTGCACCCCGACCTCATCGTGATGGACCTCGACATGCCGGACGTCGACGGCTGGAGTGCGATCAGGCAGCTCCAGGCCGACGCCGATACGGCGTCGATCCCGATCGTCGTCCTGACCGGCCACGATCTCAAGGCCTACCTCAAGCCCGCGGCGCTCGCCGCCGGCGCGGTCTCGTACCTGATGAAGCCGTGCTTGCCCGAGCAGCTCGCGCGCGAGGTCAGCGCGCGCCTCGCGATGCGCCGCGCCGGCACCGCCAGCGCACGATAGCCGCGCTGGGACGTCGTCGCGGCCCATCCCCTTGCGGACGCCGGCTCGCCTTGGGACACTCGTCGCGCATGACCCCCGCCGCGCTCGCCCGACAATTGCTCCTCGACGCGCCTGGGGACGCCCTCTGCGACCCCTGCCTCGCGCTCGTGTGCGGAACAACCCTGAGCGACATGCGCGAGATCACCACCGGGCTCCTCGACAGGGGTCTTGACTTCCACCCCACCTCGATCTGTACGAGTTGCCGGCGCAGGGTGGTGGCGATCGTCTATCGCACGAAGTGTGTTCACTGTAGCCAGCCGCTGGCGGACGACGATCCCGGCTCCCTCGTGGACGGCGAACGGTTCCACTTCCGCTGCTGGCGACTGCTCGTCACCGACGACACGATTCGCCTGTCCCGTACGATGAACCGCCGCTCGCGCGAGCTCATCGAGCAGTCCCGCCGCCGGATCCGCTCAGGTCGCCGGCCCCCGCCCCGTCCGTCTGACTGATGCTCAGTGGAGGCCCGCCGCACGAGGCTGCGCCCGGGCGCCGAATGGGGTAGGGTAGGCGCGCCGTCCATCGGGCCTCCGACAGGCGCATCGGGCGTCGGACCCCGTGGCATCTGGCTTGGCCTTCAGCCCAACGCCGAGCTGATGTATGCGCCGCCGGGGGCCCATCGCGATGGACGACGCTGATCTCCGCGAGACGGCACGAGCCGCGATCGACCCGGACGAACTCGAGAATTTGATCCGCGTCGGCGAGGCAATGATCGAACGGGCGAAGGACCTGGTGAAGGCCGCCGAAGTGGCGATCCATGCCAGCCAACTGCTCGCCATCGAAGCCCGACAGATACGAGCGGAGAGGGCCGGTCTACGCGCCGCGAATCCTCGACCGACAGGTGCGCGGACTGACCCCTACGAGCGTCGTTAAGGCGCCCGCGCGACCCGAACGCTCTCAAGACTGGAACTGATCGCCCGCCGGGCCTCGGGCGCGCGAGCCGCCGCCGCGGTGAGTCCCGAAACGCCGATCGCGGAGAAGGATGGTCAATAGGGGGCCGCGCGATGGCCCCGACGGTGCCCTCGAAAAGTCCGGTCCACGCCGTCGGCCCGCAGAACTTGGCACGCCGCCGCTTGATCATACGGATTCGGAAGTTGGCGACCGAACATGTGCCACGGCAGCGTCAAGTCATAGAACTCGCGTACGGTAACCGCTCCGATATCCGGGTCGACCTGTTCAAGGCGCGCGACCGCTGCGGCGAACAGGCCCAGGCTGCAACCGGCAAATCAGTGTCGAGCTCTGTCGAGCCAGGCGGGGGAATACACTCTCGGTCGAGCGCCACGTGACCGTCGTGCCATCGCTCCCCGCTCGTGGAGCCCCCGGAGGTGAATCACGGGCAGGGACGCGAGGTCGGCCCGTTCCGCGCCGGTGATCAGCCCGCACCTAGCCCGCGAGCCTCAGACGGCTAGGCCAGCCAGTAACCCACGACGGCGCCTATCCAGCCCACGGCCATCTTTTGGACACTCTCGTCGAGCTTGTGCGGGAAAAGAAAATTCGGAGCGGTGAGAATCAGAATTCCGATTGCAAGCAGGAACAGGCTCACGACGATGCGCATTGCCGCGACGTGACGCGGTACGGGGGTCGTCGGGGGCATCTAATCAGTTACTTCGGATGGGACTTCCCGCGCTTTCGACCTCGCAGACTCTGAATCGTTGCGTCAACCTTCGTCCCGAAGTGTTTGGTCAGGTCGGCGGTAGGCAAAGCTGCAATGACGCGGTCGACGATTGCTTGGTGCACAGACGAAATGAGAAACGCCAACAGCGCCGCAGTGATCATCCCCACGACCTCGTAATTGACGCGGAAGAGGCGGTGAAACACGGTAGCAACCAGTGCGGAGATTGGAATTGCCACCGCAAAGAGTACTACGAGCTTGATGATCACAAACTGCGCCGGCCCCACGTGGACCGGCTCGCGCGGCGCGTCGCCGGAAACTTGGCGGGAGTATTGTTCTCTCCGCGTTTCCTCGAACAACATCTCGAGGCGGGGACGGAATGCGGCGACCGTCTCTGCGATCTTCGTGAACATCGCCTCCCCCCAGTCTCCGGGGATGCCCGGCCGCGGAATGTTTCAAGGGCCCGTCAGTGTAGCGCGCGGAGCCGCTCGGCAAACCGCTAGTAGTTTAACACCTTAGGCCGCCGACCCCATGTTTAGCGCGACGCCCTGCGGAACGATGGGAGGTTGGGCGGACTCCTCCGGGCGCCACCATCGTTGGACGCGGCAGGCGATGCGCCCGGTAATCCCGGTAATGTCCTCAGTTACCCGGCGCATCGTCTCGCTCGCCAGACCGAACCCCCCGTATGTGCTGCTACCCATGAAGTCGAAGAAATTCTGGACCTCACCGTGGCCCGGATGGGCTCGGTCCCACCCGGCTCGGCGCGGCTTCGATACTGAAGTGAGACCATTTCCCCCGGGGCGACGTTAAAAAACTGCCGGGTGTCCAGGATGTCGCCGCGCTCATCGAGAACGCTGATCACGACGTCGCACGCCCCCACGTCGGCCGACGGCATCGGCACGGCGCGGACGTCGGCGTAGTAGGTGAAGCTCACCCCCACGACGGCGAACAGCGTCAGGAGCGACACGACGACGATCAGGATGATGGCGGAGACGGTCGCAACGCTGCTGAAGACGAGGGCGAGCGGGAGCAACGGCACGAGCATGCCGCGCGAGCGATTCATGGTGACCTCTCTTTCATTCCTGGTGCTGTACGGGTGACACGTTGCCCGTGCGGCACCCAGCAGGAAGCGTCCTGCGTGGTCGGCCGTCCGCCTGCATCTGCCGCAACGTCCGGCTCATTGTCAAGCAACGTTGCGCTCCACTCCCACGTCTCGACCTTCCGCCGTTGACCTCGTCGTCGAAGAAAACTCATACTGGAGCTATCCCGTCATGGCCCAATCCCGCGCCGTCAGGACCGCGTCTCGACGAAAACGCCGGCGCTCGGCCCGGATCGCATCCGTCTGGCCGGTCGTCCGATCCGCCCGGCGAGCCCTGCGCGCGCTGCTGGTGGCGCCGCTGGGAGTCCGGGTGCTCGTAGGCGCGGTTGTCGTCCTGGCAGTGTGGTTGGCGGTGAACTGGTTGTACCAGGTCGCCCGCAAGCCCACGGAGTTGTTCTTTCCGGTGAGCGGCGCGCTCTCCAAGGCGCCGCCCGAGACGTGGCGGCAGTACGGGTCGCTCTTTCACCGGCATTCCACGTCCGTCATCACGCCCGACCTCCTGGCCGCGCTGGCCCAGGTCGAAGGCTCGGGCAATCCCGTGGCGAGGACGTACTGGCGGTGGCGTCTGACGTGGAATCCCTTCGAGCTGTACCAGCCGGCGTCGAGCGCGGTGGGGATGTACCAGATCACCGATGCGACGTTCAGGGAGGCGCGGCGCTACTGCATTCACGACCACGTGGTGGTCGAAGAGGGCGCCTGGCACGACGTGCGCTCGTGCTGGTTCAACGGCCTCTACTCTCGCGTGGTGCCCAGTCACGCCGTCGAGCTGACCGCCGGGCTCCTGGATCGCGGCGTGGCCCAGACGCTGGAGCGCCAGCGGATCGCCGCCGCCACGCTGGAGCAGAAGCAGGACCTGGCCGCCGTCATCCACCTGTGTGGCTCCGGACCGGGCGACGCCTACGCGCGACGCGGGTTCCGGCTGACGCCCGGGCAGCGCTGTGGCGACCACGACGTCAGCCGCTACCTTGCGCATGTCAACGCGCTGAAGCGACAGTTCGCCCGGCTGGCGGCCGCCGAGTAGCCAATCCCTTCCCCAGACAAGATGTGGGGCCACCAGCGTTCTTGGCTTCCGGCCTGCTCATCTGTCAGAATCGGCGTGGGTGACAGTTGCAGGTCGTCCACCGTCAATAAGGGCGGCGGGCGACACGGGCGCGGGGCCCGGCCCATCCGTTCGCGGAGACTGCTCTCATGCCCGTTCGCCTCGGCCGCGTTCTCGTCATCGACGACGATCCCGATACCGTCGACCTCTTCACCGCCATCCTCTCCGACGCCGGCTACGAGGTCGTCGGCGCGCTCACGGGCGGTGACGGCCTGATGGTGCTGGAGGTGGAGTCTCCGGACGTCATCCTCCTCGATCTCAAGATGCCGGGCGTGCACGGCATGGACGTGCTGCGCCGGCTGCGCATGGCGCGTCCCGACATTCCTGTGATCATCGTGAGCGGCCAGGCCGACGCCGAGCTCGCGCGCGCGACGCTGCGCCGCGGCGCGGTGGACTACATCCGCAAGCCGATTGATCTCGAGCACCTGCTGCGCGCGACGGCCGCCGCCCTCGCCGGGCGCGCGGCGCTCCGTCCCTGACGCCCGCCGCCCGCGACACGTAGAATAGCCGCCAGGTGACATGGGACGTGGCCGTCGGCGGCTCAGCGCGTCGTTGCTGCTCCTGGCCGGCTGCACGCGCGCGCCCTCGCCCACCACCGTGACGCCGCCGCCGATTCCCCTCGAGGCCTTCTTCGCCAACCGGGACACGACCTACGACCACAAGGTCTCGCCGGACGGCACGCGGCTGGCCTGGATCGGCATGGCGGAGGGCCGTCTCACCGTGCACGTCAGGCGCCTGGACGGCGACGACGTCGTGGCGCTCGACACGCACTCGCGCCGGAGCATCCAGTCCTTCGTCTGGGCGCAGGACAGCCGGCGGATCCTGTACGGCCAGGACCGGGATGGCGACGAGAACACGCACGTCTTCGTCGCCGACACGGAGCGCCCGCGCGAGCGGCCGCGGGACCTCACGCCGTTCGCCGGTCAGCGCGCGTTCGTCCAGCAGGTCATCCGCTCCGACGCCGAGCACATCGTCGTCGGCGTGAACCGGCCGCGCACCGCGCTGGCCGATCTCCATCGGATCGCGCTGACCACGGGCGAGCGGACGCGCATCGTCGACAACACGGGCGACGTGCTCACGTGGATGACCGACGACGACGGCGTGGTCCGCGCACGCATCCGACGCGAGGCACCCGGCGCGCGCGTGCTCGAGCGCGTCCGCCCCGACTCCGCGCGGTGGGAGTCGCTGTTCACGCTGGATGGGGAGGAGTACGCGCGGGCGGTGGGGTTCACGACGGACCGCGCCGGGCTTTGGCTGCTGACCAATCAGGGCCGGGACCGCTATGCGCTGGTGCGGCTCGACCTGGCCACCGGCATCACGGCCGTCGCCCATGAGCACGCCGTCGTCGACGTCGAGACGGCGGGCGTGAGCACGCTCACCGGCCAGCCCCTGTTCGCGATCGCCCATCCCGACTATCCGGAGTCGCGCGTCTTCGACGCGACGCTTTCCTCCGACCTGGCCCCGCTGGGCGAGCCGGGCCCGGCGGAGGTGCGCATCCTCAGCTTCGACGACGCGGAGCGCCTGGCGACCGTACGCGTCTCGCGCGATCGCGGCCGCGAGCACCATCTCCTCGATCGGCGGACGGGAACGCGCACGCTGCTGTCGCGGAGCGCGATGGCGCCGTACGCCGACCGGCTCGCGCGCGTCGAGCCGATCTCGCTGACGAGCCGCGACGGTCTCACGCTGCGCGGCTATCTCACGCGGCCGCCGGGCGCGCGCGCGCGGGTGCCGATGGTGCTCCTGGTTCACGGGGGCCCGTGGACGCGCGACTACTGGGGCTACAACGGGACCGTGCAGTTCCTGGCCAGCCGGGGCTGGGCCGTGCTCCAGCTCAACTACCGCGCGTCGACGGGCTACGGGCGCGCGTTCGTCGAGGCGGGCGTGCGCCAGCACGCGGGCGCGATCCACGCCGACCTGCTCGACGGCGTGCGCTGGGCGGTGGAGCAGGGGATCGCGGATCCGGCACGGGTCGCGATCATGGGGGCCAGCTACGGCGGCTACGCGACGCTGGTCGGCCTCACGTTCACGCCGGAGGTCTTCGCCTGCGGCGTCGATCTCTTCGGCATGTCGAACCTCGTGACGCAACTGGAGGGACGGCCGTCGTACTGGACGTGGAGCTTCTTCGAGCCCTACTACCGCAAGTACTACGGCGACGTGAGCCGTCCGGAGGACCGGCAGCGCCTGGAAGCCCAGTCACCGCTGTTCCGCGCCGCCGACGTCCGGCGGCCGGTGCTCGTCATCCACGGCGCCAACGACCCGAACGTGAAACAGCGAGAGTCCAATCAGATGGTCGCCGCGCTCCGCGCCGCCGGCAAGGACGTGCAGTACCTCGTGCTCGCCGACGAGGGGCACGGCGCCTTCGGCGATCCGGCGAGCGCGCTCCGGATGTATCGCGCGATCGAGCAGTTCCTCGGCGCGTGTCTCGGCCCATGAGCCGGCGCGCGATCCTCGTCGTCGGCGCCGCGCTCGCCATCCTCGTGGCGCTGCCGATCGCCGTCTATTCGGCCGACGCGCTCGTGCTGCGCTACCGCATCGGGCGCGGCGGCGCGCTGGAGACGATGACCGTGTATCTCGCCACGCGGCTCAAGAGCGGCAAGCTCGAGGTGTTCACCGACCGGCCGCAGACCGAGATCTGCGCGCACGCGGTGTTTCCCCACTTCGGCTATCGGCCGTGCTGGTACGTGCGGCGCAGCGGAGGCGTGAAAGTGATATAAGGGACGGCGGTTCGTGCAGCGTCTCTTCGCGCGGAGGATCGTCCATGGAGCCCGCTCGCATCTCCCGACGTGATCTCATCACCGCCGGCGCCGTCGCCGGCGTCGTCGCGCTGGCGCCCCGTGTCGCGCGCGCCCAGGGGCCGCCGAAGCCCGCCGAGCCGGCGACCGTGATCACCACGCCGCCGCGCGATTGGGGCCCGGGCGCGGCGCCCAACGTCTACGGCGCGGATCCCGACATCCTCACCATCGATCCGTCGTTCAACAGCCTGCGCCAGGGCAACACGCCGATCCTGCGTTTGTGGACGGGCTCGCTCTGGGCCGAGGGGCCGGCCTGGTGCGGGCAGGGGCGCTACCTCGTCTGGAGCGACATCCCCAACAACCGGCAGTTGCGCTGGCTCGAGGACGACGGGCGCGTGAGTGTCTTTCGAATGCCGTCCAACAACAGCAACGGCAACACGTTCGACTTCCAGGGTCGCCAGCTCTCGTGCGAGCACCTCACGCGGCGCGTGGTGCGCTACGAGCACGACGGCTCGATCACGCTGATCGCCGACGGCTACGCCGGCAAGCGGCTCAACTCGCCCAACGACGTCGTGCCGCATCCCGACGGCTCCTACTGGTTCACCGACCCGCCGTACGGCGGCCAGTTCTACGAGGGCACGGTCGACGCACCCGGCGGTCCGAGCAACCGCGCCGGCCGGTTCAAGCAGCGGCTCGGTCAGCCGCTGGGAATCGGCGACTACAAGCGCGAGCTGCCGCACGGCGTCTATCGCGTCGACCCCGTCGGCAAGGTCGACGTCGTCGTCACCGAAGGCCAGCTGTCGAGTCCCAACGGCCTCTGCTTCTCGCCCGACTACAAGAAGCTCTACGTCATCAGCACCGGTCGCGGCCCGGGCGACACCGGGCCCGGCGGTAACCGCGACATGCACGTGTTCGACGTCGGCAGCGACAACAAGCTGTCGAATCAAAAGCTCTTCAGCGACTTCATGATCGACGGCGTCAAGTGCGGGCCGGACGGCGTGCGCGCCGACGTCGACGGCAACCTCTGGGTCTCGAGCAACGGCGGGCGCGCGCTCGGCTACAGCGGGGTGACGGTGTGGAACGCGGAGGGCAAGCTCATCGGGCGGATCCGGCTGCCGGAGACGTGCGGCAACATCTGCTTCGGCGGGCCCAAGCGCAACCGGCTGTTCATGGCCGCCAGCCAGTCGCTGTACGCCGTCTACGTCGCCACGCAGGGCGCGGCCCCGGGGTAGACGCGACTCAACGCCCGCGTTCTTCGAGGACGAGCGTCTCGATGTCGTTGAGCACGGTCTGCGGGTGCAGGAAGGTCGACGAGTAGATCTCGCGGACGAAGCCCGCGCGGTCGACGAGGAAGACCTTCAGCACGTGGGCCAGCTCGCGGCGCGGGGCGCCGCCGCTGCGGTCGAGCGTGTAGCGCACGTCCTGGCCGAAGCCCTCGACCAGCGGCATCAGCTCGCGCGCGGACCGCGTCGTGAGGAAGAGCCACGGCACGTCGCCGCCGCGCGCGCGGCTGCCCGCGTAGCCGCGCATCGCGGCCGGCGTATCGCGCGCGGGATCGAAGGACAGCGTCACCAGCCTCACGCGGTCACGCAGCGTGGGCGCGGCCGCTACCGCGTCGCGCACCATGTCGAACACGCGGTAGGCGAGCGGGCAGCCGTGGGGGTCCACGCACGTCGTGTAGATGAAGCCGAGCAGCGTGATGCGCTCGCGCGTGAAGCGCGCGAGCCGCTGCGGCCGGCCGTCGAGGCCGACGACCTCGCCGTCGGGCGCGGCCATGATCCGGTGCAGCGTGTAGCTGCCGGGCGCGGGCGGCTCGAAGTCGAGCGCCGGCAGCGGCTCGGCGTCGTGCGCCACGGCGGGCAGCGCGCAGGCGAGCCAGAGCCCGAGGGCGACGAGGGCCCGCGCGCCCCCGCGCCGGATCACCGGGGCGGCAGGGTCGCGCGCAACGACTTGCTGCCGAGCTTCATGTGGTGCGCGCGGCCGAGCTGCTGCCTGGTGAAATCGACCTCGAAGACCTGCGCCAGCTCCTTGCCGTTCCACGTGAAGCCGCGCAGGAACTGCTCGTTGTCGGCGCCGCCCTTGTCCCAGTTGGCCAGCAGCGACGAGGTGATGTAGACGCGCCGGCCGTCCCAGCTCTGCGAGATCATGTTGACCTGCTTGCCGGTGACCTTCTGGTAGGTCTGCTTCGGCGCCTCCGGGTTGCTCAGGTCGAAGTAGCGCGTGGTGCCGTCCATGAACGTGTTGACCCAGAGGCCCTTGCCGTCGCGGGTGATGCTGATGTCGACGGGCAGCGGGATCTTGGCCGGATCGCCGATGGTGCCGACTTCCTTGGCTTGCCACTGGCCCTTGTCCTGCTTGACGAGCCAGAGCTTGGAGGTGAGGGCGGCGGCGGTGATGGCCCAGTCGTCGCCCGGCTTGAGCGACCAGCGGATCTCCAGCGGCGCCCCCGGCACGCTCAGCACCCTCGAGGGCTTCAGCGCCTTGAGGTCCCACACGACCATCGTGCCGCCGAAGCGCTTCATCGCCTCGGCGTCCTTCACGACGTCGCCGAGCGGCCGCATGTAGTTGTCATACCCGGTGAAGCTGGACGTCAGGAGGACGTTCTTCCTCGGATTCACGGCGAGGTCGTAGCCGTAGCCGTCGCCGCCGCCGTCGGTGGGCATGGCGTACGACGTGACGAACTCGCCGGCGTTGTTGTACATGGCCATGCCGGTGCGGCCGCCCTTGTCTTTCGTGTTCGAGAGCGCCTGCACGAGCATCCGGCCCGGCATCGCGTAGTAGGTGTGGGGGCCGAGGTAGCCGCTCTTGTCGGCCATGTCGGCGATCGTCCTCACGAGCTTCGGCTTGCCCGGATCGGTGCCGATGTCGAACACGTAGATCTTCGGCTCGGCGAGGCCGCCGGCCCAGATGAAGCGCCGGTCGTCGGTGAAGCCCATGTGGTGGGCCTCGCCGCGCGAGCCCACGGACACCGCGTTGAGGACCTTGCCGTAGCGGCTCGACTTCGGATTGACGTCCACGGTCACGAGCTTGTCCGAGCCGTCGCCGAGCCCCTCGACGCCCAGGGCCCAGACGTAGACGTAATCCTCCTGGCCCTTGATGAGCTTCGTGACGTAGGGCGAGTTGCACGTTTCGTCCGCGAGCGCGGCGCCAGCAAGCGCCACGACGAAGCCGAGAGCGAGCGCGACGACGACGGCAGTGCGGAATGGGTGACGCACCCTCATGAGAGTCCTCCGTTGCGCGGCGGAGTCGATCGACGGCGTGGGAGCAGGCTACTGGCGCGCGCGAGCGTGGTCAAGTAGCGTGGGCGCGGGAGGATCCGACCCTATGCGTTTCCCGAGCCTGGAGCCCGAGCGGATGTCCCCGGCCCAGAAGCGCGTCCACGACGCCATCGCCAGCGGGCCGCGCGGCGGGGTCCGCGGCCCGTTCGGCGTGCTCCTGCGCAGCCCGGAGCTGGCCGATCGCGTGCAGAAGGTGGGCGAGCACCTGCGCTTCAACTCGTCGCTGCCCGCGCGGCTCAACGAGCTCGCGATCCTGATCAACGCGCGCTTCTGGGGCAGCAAGTACGAGTGGTACGCTCACCGGCCGTTCGCGATCAAGGGCGGGCTCGCCGAGTCGATCGCCGACGATCTGGCGCAGAACCGGCGGCCGGCGGGGATGAAGCCGGACGAGGCGATCGTCTACGACTTCTGCACGGCGCTGCATCGCCGGCACGCCGTGGACGACGCCGTGTTCGGGCAGGCCGTCGCGCTGCTGGGCGAGCAGGGCGTGGTCGATCTCATCGGCGTCAGCGGCTACTACACGCTGGTCTCGATGGTGCTGAACGTCGCCGACATCCCGCTGCCCGCCGGCGCCCCGTCGCCGTGGTGAGCGCGGCTCGGTCCGGAGACGCTACTTCACCAGGTCGACGAGACCCACCCCGAGCGCGCGCGCGATCCGCGCCAGCGTGTCGAGGTTCGGCGGGTGCTGGGCGCGCTCGAGACGCGCCAGCGTGACGCGGTTGATCCGCGCCTTGGCGGCGAGCGACTCCTGCGTCATCCCGCGCCGGGCGCGGAGCTCGGCGACCCGCGCGGCCACGCGCTCGGTGGCGGACGGCATCACGCGCCGAGCGGCGCGTCAGCCGCGGCCGACGAACGGCATCTTGGTCGCCATCACCGTCATGAACAGCACGTTGGCGTCGGGCGGCAGCGAGGCCATGTACACGATCGCGCGTGCCGTGTGCTCGACGTCCATGAGCGGCTCGGGCATGATCGTGCCGTTGGCCTGCGGCACGCCGTTCTTCATCCGGGCGGCGAGCGGCGTCTCGGCGTTGCCGATGTCGAGCTGGCCGACCGCGATGTCGTACTTGCGGCCGTCGAGCGACGCGGCCTTGGTGAGCCCGGTCACCGCGTGCTTGGTCGAGGTGTAGGGGGCCGAGTTCGGGCGCGGCGCGTGCGCGGAGATCGAGCCGTTGTTGATGATGCGGCCGCCGCGCGGCGTCTGGCTCTTCATGATCTTGAACGCTTCCTGCGTGCAGTAGAAGACGCCGTTGAGGTTGGCGTCCACGACGGTCTTCCACTGCTCGACGGTGAGGTCCTCCAGGGGCACCGCCGGCGCGCCGGTGCCGGCGTTGTTGAAGAGCAGGTCGAGCCGGCCGAACGTCTCCTTCGTCTTCGCGAAGAGCGCCTTCACCGACGCCGGGTCGCCCACGTCCGTCGGCACCACCAGCGTCCGGCTCTTGCACTGCGACGCCGTCTCCTGCAGCGCGTCCTTGCGGCGTCCCGCCAGCACCACCGACCAGCCCTCGCGCGACAGCGCGACCGACGACGCCCGCCCGATTCCCGATCCCGCGCCCGTGACGATCGCGATCCTGTCCGATGACGCCATGTGAGTCTCCGCCTTTCGATGGCCTTTCGATGGGATGTCGGCCACCGCGATGGTACACCGGTCGACCCGGCTCGAGCACCACCCAGCGCTGCCCCGTGGACGGCGCCGCGTGGTCGTCCGTCATCCGGCGTACCGTTCCTCGACCGTCGCCGTGAAGACGATCACGCCGACGAGGCCGATGGCGCCCGCCACCCAGAACGGCAATGCCGGCGTCACCCCCCACAGCAGTCCGCCGATGAACGCCGCGGGCGCGATGGCAAGGCTGCGGACGAGGTAGTAGAGGCCGACGGAGCGGGCGCGCATCGTGGGCTGCACGAGATCGACGATGAGCGCCTTGCGGGCCGGCTCGCCGACCTCGCGCACGCCGCCGACGACGAACGCGACGACGAGGCCCGGGAAGTCCGAGGCGAGGACGACGGCGACCGGGAAGAGCGCGAAGGCCGCGAAGGTCGCGATCACGAAGGGCTTGCGGCCGAAGCGGTCCCCGAATCGCGCGACGGGAAGGTAGCTCACGATCGCCGCCGTCATCTGCACCGCGACCAGGATCCCGTAGGCCGGCGCGCTGACGCCGATCACGTTGATGGCGTAGAGGACGAGGAAGACATCGACCAGGCCCTCGCAGGTCCGGATGAAGATGTCCGAGGTGAGGAGCCACCGAAGCGGAGGGGGCAGTGATCGCCACACCGCCAGGATGTGCGTGGGGACGGGGTCCGCCCGCACCGGGATATCGATGCGCGCCAGGGCCGCCAGCGCGACGGCGGCGAGCACGACGGTGACGCCGAGTCCGAGATGAACCCCGTCGCGCACGCCGTAGGCGGCGATCACGAGCCCGCCGAGGGTGGGGGCCACGGCGATCGGCACCCGCTTGAGGATCGATTGCACGGTGAAGCCGAGCGCGCGCCGGTCCCTGGGGAGGGCGTCGCCGACGACGGCGAACAGCGGCGGGCTGGCCATGCTCGACCAGGCCATGACGAAGAGCAGCCCCGCGAACACGAAGGGCCAGGAGGGGGCCAGCCAGTAGAGTCCGTAGCCGATCATCGCGAGCGCGACGAAGAGCCGGAGCGCGCGACGCCGGCCGTATCGATCGCCGATCCACCCGCCCGGGTACTGGTAGACGCCATCGAGGAAGTCCTCGCACGTCCCGAAGAGCCCGATGGCGGCGATCGGCGCCCCGAGGATCTCGAGGTACTTGGGCAGAAAGCGCTTCCAGAGGTTCTCGCCGAGGGCGAGCAGGAACATCGCCACCGAGACCGCGACGATGTTGCGTTCGAGCCCCAGCGCGGCGCTGACGCGCGCCCGGGCGGAATCCACGCTCGTCATCCCGATGCTACTTCACGAACACCCACTCCGGCCGGAGCAGGGGGAAGGCGACGAGGCCGACGATGGCGGCGCCCAAGATCAGCAGTGGATTGCTGACCTTCCACCGGAACAGGACGGCGAGGCTCGCCAGCGCGACGAGCACCGTCAGCCAGTCGCCGATCGCGATCTTCCCGAGCAGCACGCACGCGCCGAGGATCGTGCCGATGGCCGCCGCGTAGGCGCCCCGCACGAATCCCTGCACGTTCGCGTTCGCGCGGTAGCGCACGAGGATGGGCGCGACGATCAGTACGAGCAGGAACGAGGGCAGGAAGATGCCGAGGGTCGCGACGAGGGCGCCCGAGAACCCCGCGACGAGGTAGCCGACGAACGTCGCGGTGATCACGACCGGGCCCGGGCTGATCATGCCCATGGCAACGGCGACGAGGAACTCGCGCTCCTTGAGCCAGCCCGTCTGCTGCACGAGCCCCTTCTCGAGGAACGGCACGATCACGAGCCCGCTGCCGAAGGTGAGCGAGCCGGCCTTGAGGAAGAACGTCAGCAGCTTCGCCAGGCTCACCTGCGGCGCGGTGACGACGAGCGGCACGGCCAGCAGGAGGGCGCTCGTCGACGCGGTCGAGCGCGCGCGGAAGAGCGAGCCGTAATACGCGAGGCCGACGATGCCGCAGGCGACGAAGACCAGGGCGACCTCAGCCTGGACGGCCACGGTGATCACGAACGCCGCCGCCGCGAGCACCCACTCGACGGCGTCCTTCATCCCGAGCTTGGTGAGGCGGCTCACCGCCGACAGCCCGCCGAAATGCACGTAGAGGGCGGCCAGCGCCGCCACGATGACGAAGTTCGGCAGGATGAACGCCCACCCTCCGGCCCAGGCGCCCCAGAATCCGCCGCGGATGTAGGAGAGCCAGATGCCGACCTGGATGGCCAGCGGGCCGGGCAGGGACTGACAGACGGCGATGCCCTCCCGCATCTCGTCGCGCGTCACCCACTTCCGATCGGCGACGAGCTCCCGCTCCATCTGCCCCACGAGCGCGACGGGCCCGCCGAAGCCGAGGAGGCCCAGGCGCAGGAAGTAGAGGACGAGCTGGCGAATCAGGACGCGCGCCGGTGCGTGGTCGGTGTCCATGGCTTCCCTCCGGGCTGGTGGGCAATGTAACACTTGACAGAGAATGTAGCAATCGTTACATTGCGACCATGCGGTGGCTGATGCTGCTGGCGACCCTCCCGCCCACGCCGACCCGGCACCGCGTCGGCGTGTGGCGCAAGCTCCAGCGCATGGGCGCCGTCCGCCTGCGCGGCTCGGCGTGGATCCTGCCGGAGACCGCGGAGACGACGGAGCTCTTCCAGTGGCTCGTGCAGGAGATCGAGACGATCCGCGGCGAGGCGACGCTCGTCCACGTGGAGCGCATCGAGAACATGGCCGACGAGCAGGTGCGCGCGCTGTTCCACAAGGCCCGCACCGTCGAGTATCAGGCCGTCGTGCACGGCTGCCGGGAGATCCTCGCTCAGCTCGACCGTCACCGCGCCAACGTGGCCGGCCACGCCGCCAAGCTCCGGAGCACGCTGGACGGACTCAAGCGTGAGCTCGACCGCGTGCAGGGCATCGACCACCTGGAAGCGCCGGCCGGCGACCGGGCCCGCAAGCTCTGGGAGGCGACGGCGGCACGGCTGCGGGCGGCGGAGACGCGGCCGCGCCCGGCGGGGGGACGACACCGCGCGTCGCTGCCGCCGTCGGGAAGCACGTGGGTCACCCGTCCGCGCCCGCACATCGACCGCATCGCCTCCGCGTGGCTCATCAAGCGCTTCTGCGACCCCGACGCGAAGTTCGGCTTCGCCGATGCCGCGGACGCCGCGCGCAAGGGCGTGCCGTTCGACGTCCTCGGGGCCGATTTCGGACACCACGGCGAGGATTGCACCTTCGAGACGCTCGTCAAGCGCTTCGGCATCAAGGACCGGCGCGTGCGGGTCATCGCGGAGGTCGTGCACGAGGCCGACCTGCACGACGGCAAGTTCAGCCGCAGCGAGGCCATGGGCGTCGACCTGGCCATCCGCGGCCTGGCCGCGAGCACGTCCGACGATCACGAGCTGCTCGAGCGCGGCATGGCGATCTTCGACGGGCTCTACGCGGTCTTGAAGCGGACATCGTAACGGAGACGACAGCGTCGCCTCCCTCGGAAGGAGAGTCATCATGCCATCTCGAATCGTGATCGCCGGCGTGTTCCTCGGTGTCCTCGTCCTGGCCGCCGCGGGCGGACCGGCGCTGGCCGCCGCTCCAGACTGGATGGCGGTGGAACAGGCGCTGGGCAAGACCGGGCAGCTGCAGGCGGGCGACGTCTTCCGCGTCGGGATGCCGCGCACCGATCTCTCGGTCACGGTGAAGGGTGTGGCGGTCAAGGCCGGCTTCGCGCTCGGCTCGTATGCCGCCTTCAAGCAGGTCGGTGATCAGGCCATGGTCATGGGCGATCTCGTGCTCCTCGACCAGGAAGTGCCGGCCGTGACGTCCGGCCTGCTGAGCGGCGGGCTCGACGTGACCGCGGTGCACAACCACCTCAACGAGATGTCGCCGCACGTGATGTACGTGCACTACGAAGGCCATGGCGACGCCGTGCAGCTCGCGAAGTCGCTGCGCCAGGCGCTGTCGGCCAGCGGCACGCCGCTCGGCAGCCCCGCGCCGCCGGCCGCCGCGGGCGGCCCCGTCCTCGACACGAAGCCGATCGAGCAGGCGCTCGGCCGTCCGGGCCGGGAGATCGGCGCCGGCGTGTTCCAGGTCACGGCGGCGCGCGCGGAGGCGATCACCGCGATGGGCCACCCGCTCCTGCCCGCGATGGGCATCGCGACGGTGATGAACTTCCAGCCGATGGGCGAGGGCAGGGCGGCCATCACCGGGGACTTCGTGCTGCTCGACAAGGAGGTCAACCCGGTCGCGCGCACGCTCCGGCAGCACGACATCGACGTGACCGCGCTCCACAACCACGGCCTTCAAGATTCCCCCCGGCTCTTCTACATGCACTTCTGGGCGACCGACGACGCCGTCAAGCTCGCGCGGGGCTTGAAGGCGGCGCTCGACCAGACCAACAGCGCGAGATAGCCGTGCTCGACCTCGTCGGGTACGTCGATCTGCCGCCGCACGCGGGCGCGGGCGGATTCGATCACGCCGCCGTGCATCGCCGCACGCGGCGCGTCTTCGTGGCGCACACGGCCAACGACGCGGTCGACGTGATCGACGCCGCCGCGGGCCGCCTCGTGGAGAGCATCACGGGGCTGCCGGCGGTGGCCGGAGCGCTCGTGAGCGACGAGCGCGACCTGGTGTTCACGTCGAACCGCGGGGAGAACACCGTCGGCGTCGTCGCCGTCGCGGCGCCGCATGCCGTCACCCGGACGGCGGTCGGCGTGCGCCCCAACGGCCTCGCCTACGACGCGCGCCGGCACCGGCTCTTCGTGGCCAACGTCGGCGACCCCGCGGTGCCGGGCTCGTTCACCGTGTCCGTGGTGGACGTCGCGACCATGGCCATGGTCGCCGACGTGCCGGTTCCCGGCCGGACGCGCTGGGCCGTCTACGACCCGGTGGCCGACGTCTGTCACGTCAACATCGCGGACCCGCCGCGGATCGTCGCGCTCGAGGCGCGCGATCCCGGGGCCGCGCGGCGCAGCGTCGAGATCCCGAGCGCCGGGCCTCACGGCCTGGATCTCGACGTCGACGGGCGCCGGCTGTTCTGCGCCTGCGACGGCGGCCGGCTGCTCGAGGTCCACGCCGACCGCGGCGAGCTGCTCCGTGGCGCCGACCTGCAGGGCGTGCCCGACGTCGTCTTCTTCAATCCCACGCTGCAGCACCTGTACGTCGCCGTCGGCGACCCGGGGATCGTCGAGGTGTTCGACACCCGCACCCTGCGCCGGCTGCAGACGCTGACCACCGAGAAGGGCGCGCACACACTCGCGTTCGACGCGCCCGCGAACCTGGTCTACGCATTCCTGCCCGCCTCGCATCGCGCGGCGGTCTACGTCGATCGAGCCTGAAACCGGCGGAACCATCGCCGAGACTTCGAGGAGGCTGACCATGAAATGGGTGACACGTGAAAAGGCGCGGGTGGATCGCATCGCCTGTCCCTGGCTGATCGCGCGGTTCATCGATCCCGCGCCGGAGTTCCTGTTCGTCCCCGACCGCGAGGTGCTGGCGGTCGCCAAGCGCGAGAGCGCCGTGGCGTACGACGTCCCGAACGTCGAGCTCGGGCACCACGGCCCGCGCTGCTCGTTCGACGCTTTCGTCGAGCGCTACGAGCTGGACGACCCGGCGCTGGCCGCGCTGGCGCCGATCGTCCGCGGCGCCGACACGGACGCGCGCGGTCTCACGCCCGAGTCCGCCGGCCTCTATGCGGCCGCCTCGGGCTTCCGCGTGATCGCGCGGGACGATCACGACAACATGCGCCTGCAGTTTCCGCTCTACGACGCGCTCTACGCCCACTGCCGCGAGACGGCGCCTGCGGCGGCCGGCCGGCGCGTCCTCTTCGCGTGCCTGCACGGCGCCGCCAAGAGCGTCGTCGCCGCGACGCACTTCCGCCGGCTCGCCGGCGGGCGCGGGCTCGCGGTCACCGCGACGGCGGTGGGCACCGAGCCCGAGGCCGAGCTGACGCCGGGGACGGCCAAGGGGCTCGCCGCCGATGGCCTGGCCCCGAGCATCGCGCGGCCGCGGCCGGTGACGCTCCACGACGTCGCCAGCGCGGACCACATCGTGAGCTTCGGCTGCGACCTCGGGCCGTGGCTCCGCGGCGCTCAGAAGGTGGAGCGCTGGGACGTTCCCGCGATCAGCGACGGCTACGGCGCCGCGCGCGACGCGATCGTGGCGCGGCTGGAGGACCTATGCGTGCGGCTGTCATCGGCGTGAGCCTCCTCCTCATGCTCACACACGGCGTCGGCGCGGACCTGACGTGGACGACCGGGGGAACGGGCAAGGGCACGGCGCGCTGGACGCAGGACGGCGCGAGCCTCGCCTACCGCGGCGGCGCGGCCTTCGGGTGGGCGGTGGCCGGCGAGCCGCTGCGCGACGGGTTCGTGGAGGCCCGCTTCCGCCCGCGCGAGGGCCGCGAGGATCGCGCGGGCGGCGTCGTGTGGCGCTGGCGCGACGCGAACAACTATTACGTCGCGCGCGCCAACGCGCTGGAGGACAACGTCGTCGCCTACAAGATGGTGGGCGGCCGTCGGTCCGATCTCAAGCCCGTCGGCGCCGCCGCGCGCGCCTACGGCGTCAAGACGACGGTGACGAGCGACGCCTGGCACACCCTCCGCGTGGAGTTCGCGGGGCCGGAGTTCACGGTGCACTTCGACGGCGCCCGGCTGTTCGCCGTCCGTGACGACACGTTCGCGGAGCCGGGCCGGGTGGGCGTCTGGTCGAAGGCCGACAGCGTGACGGAATTCGAGGGATTCAGCGCGGGGCCGCCGCGCCGCTGAATCCTCCCCCGCGAGGTATCATCGGCCGACAAGGAGGCCGCCATGAGCCAGGACAAGGTGGAAACGATCCGGTCGTCGAGCTCGGGCGTGCTGGGGCGCGCGCGCAACGCCGCGCGCGGGGTGACGGTGGCGTTCGACTCGTCGTCGCGACCGCAGGCGGACGCGTTCACCAACAGCGAGGCGTTTCTCGCCGCCGTGTCGTCGTGCGGCGTGACCCTGATCGAGATGCACGCCAAGGAGACGGACGTGCCGCTCGCCGGCATGGACGTCACCATCGAGGGCACGCGCACGGCCGCCGAGCCCAACCGGTTCGCGCGCGTGAGCATGAGCTTCGAGCTGGCCGGCGTGAGCCAGACGCAGGCGGAGTCGCTCGTCGAGACGTATCGCCAGCGGTGACCGCTCTACCGTACGGTCGCGGGCGCGACCGACGTGAAGGTGCAGGTCAAGGCGGTCACCGGGCGGCGTGGCTAAGGCCGGCTCCAAGGTCTACGTCGTCACCGAGCCCGAGCGCATCCGAGGGATCTACGACTCCTGGCCGGCCTGCGCGGCGGCGGTGAAGGGGGTCTCCGGGGCGCGCTATCAGGCGGTCGCCAGCCTCGAGCAGGCCGAGGCCATGCTGCGCGGCGAGGGGACCGCGCTGGAGCCCGGGCTCTACGCGTTCGTCGACGGCAACCACCTCGGCGGCGTCGGCGTCGTCCTGGTGGAGCGCACGGCGGACGGCGAGCCCGAGATCGTCGAGGCGCTGGGCCTCACCGTGCACCAGGTCTTCGCGGGCGCCGGGCTGCCGTCGCTCTCGACGCCGCGCGCGATCACGGCAGCGCTCAACCGCCTGCGCAACGTGCTCGCCGAGCTCGCGGCGCTGCACCTGGCGCTGCGGCTCTTCCCCGAGGGCACCGCGGTGACCGTCGTGCACGACTACGAGGGCGTGGGCGCGTGGCTGGAGGGCCGGTGGCGCGCGAAGGACCCGCTGGTTGCCGAGATCGTCGAGGCGTGCCGCGCGCTGATCGGCCGGCGGCGCCTCGCGGTGCGGTTCCGCCGCCAGAGCGGCCACGCCGCCTCCTGGGCGGGGCGCGACGACTTCGCCCACTTCAACGCGCGCGCCGACGCGCTGGCCACCGAGGCCGCCGCCGGGGCCTGAGCACCGGGCGTATTCTGTCCATCATGAAGACCCGCACCGAAGAAGACGCGCTCGGTGAGGTCGAGGTCCCCGCCGACCATCTCTGGGGCGCCCAGACCCAGCGCTCGCTGGAGAACTTCCCGATCGGGCGCGGGCGCTTCCGCTGGGGCCGGCCGGTCATCCGGGCCTTCGGCATCGTCAAGAAGTGCGCGGCGCTCGCCAACCGCGCGCTCGGCCAGCTGCCGCCGGAGCAGGCCGAGCTCATCGTGCGTGCCGCCGACGAGGTCATCGGGGGCAGGTGGGACGACGAGTTCCCGCTCGTCGTCTTCCAGACGGGCTCCGGCACGCAGTCGAACATGAACGCCAACGAGGTCATCGCCAACCGCGCCATCCAGCTCGCGGGGGGCGTGCTGGGCAGCAAGAAGCCGATCCATCCCAACGACGACGTGAACCGCAGCCAGTCGTCCAACGACGTATTTCCCACGGTCATGCACGTGGCGACCGTGCAGGCGCTGATCGAGGCGTTGCTGCCCGCCGTCAGCGCGCTGCGCAACACGCTCGACGGCAAGGCGCGCGCGTACGCCGGGATCGTCATGATCGGGCGCACACACCTTCAAGACGCGACGCCCCTGACGCTCGGCCAGATGATCTCCGGCTGGGTGGCCCAGCTCGACGAGACGATGGCGGGCGTGCGTGCCACGCTGCCGGGCCTTTACGCGCTGGCGCTGGGCGGCACCGCCGTCGGCACGGGGCTGAACGCGCATCCGGAATTCGGCGCGCGCGCGGCGGCGGAGATCGCGCGCGAGACCGGCCAGCCGTTCGTCCCGGCGCCCAACAAGTTCGCGGCGCTCGCCGCGCATGACGCCATGGTGGCGACGAGCGGCGCTCTGCGCACGCTGGCCGGCGCCCTCATGAAGATCGCCAACGACGTGCGGTGGTATGCCTCGGGCCCGCGCGCGGGACTCGGCGAGCTGACGATCCCCGAGAACGAGCCGGGCTCGTCGATCATGCCGGGCAAGATCAACCCCACGCAGGCGGAGGCGCTGACCATGGTGGCCGTGCAGGTCTTCGGCAACGATCACGCGGTGGCCTTCGCCGGCTCGCAGGGCAATTTCCAGCTGAACGTCTACAAGCCGATCATCCTGCACAACGTGATCGAGTCGATCGAGCTGCTGGCCGAAGCGGTCCGCTCGTTCGAGGAGCGCTGCGCCCGCGGCCTCGCCCCCGACGAGCGCGTGATCGCCGAGCACGTCGAGCGCTCGCTCATGCTGGTGACGGCGCTGGTGCCGCACATCGGCTACGAGAAGGCCGCGCGGATCGCGCTGACCGCCCATCACGAGCACCTGTCGCTGCGCGAGGCGGCGCTCAAGCTCGGCTACGTCACCCCCGAGCAGTTCGATCGCTGGGTGCGTCCGGCGGACATGACGCGGCCGCTCGAGGGGGGGACCTCGTGACGCCCGCTCGCACTACCGCTCGCGTGTCAGCTCGATCGGTCCCGACGGACCCCAGCGAAAGCTCGAGTCCCCCATCCCGACGAGGCGATCCGGGCCGTCGGGCCGCAGCGTCAGCCGCTGCTGGCCGCTCGGCGAGTCGGCCACGATGCGCAGCGTGAGCTGGCCTTCCACGCCCCCGAACCAGCCGTGCGCGGGCACCGAGGTCTGCTCCGTGTTGATCTCCGACGTCAGGATGCCGGCCACGCCGGGACGCTCGTGGCCGAGCAGCTGGTAGTTGCCGACGTACAGCCCGGAGTAGCCCGCGCTGACCTGCTGATCGGTGATCAGGAGCGCGGCCGGCGCTCCGCCCCACGTCCCGCGCCACGATCCGCGAATGTCATTCATGGTCGCGCCCGCGCCCGGCGGTGGGGGCTGGGGCAGGGGCGTGCCGGTGGTGCAGGCGGCGGCGAACAGGACCACGACCATGAGGCCGAGTCGGGTTCTCATGACGGCAGTGTAGGCATATCCGGCACGCGGAGTGCGGCGCAGGGGGCATAGCCACGCTGACGGCGCTCTGCCGCGACGACGCGACCGTCGTGCTGTGCAGCCGACTCCGCAATCTGGGCTTCGCGGTGTCCTGGCTGTACATGGACGAGCTGCGCCACGGGCGGATCGAGCCCGAGGCGCTGGCCGGCAGCGATCCCCCGGACCTGATCCTCTACGACCTCGACGCGCCGGTGGACGCGAGCCTGCTGCTGCTGACGCGGTTCCGCTCGCTGCCGGGGATGGGCGGGGTGCCCGTGGTGCTGCTGCGCACGGCGCAGACGCCGCTGCCGCCGCTCGACGGTCCCGGCATCGTCGCCGTGCTCACGCGGCCATGCGAGCCCGCCCTGGCCCGCACGATCATCGAGGCCGCGCTGCGCGACGGGCTCGACGAAGCCGCCTGAGCGCGCTCAGTCCGCCCAGAAGCGCCACTCGATCCGCGTGACGCGCCCGTCGCGAAAAAAGAACTCCACCGAGTTCGGGAACCCGTCGGCGTCGAGGTAGAAGGCGCGCTCGTCCGTCGTGTCCTGCGCCTGGCCCAGCACCGCCTCGACGCGCGCACGCGGCGCGCCGACGTCGAGGCCGTAGGGCAGCGGCCGCCCCGCCGCGCGCACGCTGATGGCCGCCACCCGCGCCGAGGGCGACATCGCGACCTCGAGGCCGGGCCAGAACAACACGATCGT
Organism: Candidatus Rokuibacteriota bacterium; assembly: GCA_003220225.1. Lineage (GTDB taxonomy): Bacteria > Methylomirabilota > Methylomirabilia > Rokubacteriales > CSP1-6 > AR12. Next base: position 240,789 of record QHRU01000035.1, on the reverse strand, counting down.
GCCCGCGCGCAGGCGCTCCTGGGTCGGCACCCCGAGCCGTCGCTCGAGCTCGGCGCGCGTGCGCCCGAACAGCGCGCGCGGCGCATCGATGTAGTCGTCCACGCGCGCGATGTCGGTGGGGCCCGCGGCGCCGGCCGCGCCGGGAATGACCAGCAGCGCCAGGCTCAGGAGGAGGGCGGCGCGCACGCGCAGAGTCTAGCGCGGCCGAAAAAACTGCGGGATCCGGTGGTCCGCGGGCTATGGTGACACGTGATGGCGCGCCGTTTTCTCGCCGCGATCGTGCTGGTGCTGTTCGGCGCGGTCCCGAGCCTCGCGGGTGAGCCGACCGACCGGCTGCGGACGTTCTTCGAGCGCGCCAACCGCATCATCCTCGCTCCCGAGCTCGAGGGCGGCGTCGAAGAGCGGGTGACGGCCGTGCGGGCGCTCGTCAACGGGATCTTCGACTTCGACGGAGCCTCCGCGCTGGCGCTCGGGCGCCACTGGGAGCCGCTGCCGCCGCCCGCGCGCGCGGCGTTCACGCGGCTCTACGCCGACGTCATCGAGCGCGCGTATCTCGCGTGGGTGGGTGGCAAGGCGCGGGTGGGCGAGGGCGGCGTCACCATCCGCTGGCTCGGCGAGGCGGTCGAGCACGACGCGGCCACCGTGAGCAGCCTGCTGCTGACGCGGACGGGCGGCGAGTTCCCGATCGAGTACCGGATGGTGCGGCGCGCGAACGACTGGCTCGTGCGTGACGTCGTCGTGGATGGGGTGAGCCTCGCGGCGAACTATCACGTGCAGTTCGAGCGCGTGCTGCAGCTGGGATCGTACGACGAGCTCGTCGATCGCCTCCGTGAGAAGGCCGGGCCGGTCGCCCGCGCGCAGGCGACCGCGAGCGCGGTTCGCGCGATGGTGGCCGCGCCGGCGCCCGTCGGACCTCCGCCGCGCGTCGTCGCGACGCCGGCGGCCCCGGATCCGCCGAGCGCCGCCGCGGTGATCGTCGCCGAGGTCCGGGCGCCGATGACCGGCGTGGTCGCGAGCGACGCGGCGCCGCGCGGGCTGGCGCCGCCGGCGCCGCTCGCCCTCGCCGCGACGCCACGCCCCGAGACCCCCGCGGCACGGCCGATGACCGCGCGGACGCCGCCGGCGCCGCGCCGAGAGTTCTGGGTGCAGGTGGGCGCGTTCCACACCACCGACGTGGCCACGCGGCTGGTGCAGCGGCTGCGCCGCCACGCGGTGACGATGGCATTAGGCGGCGACCGCCAGGGCCTGCTGGCGCGCGTGCTCGTCGGGCCGTTCGCCGAGCGCGCGGCGGCCGTGTCGACCGTGCGGGCGCTCCACGCGCGCGGCCTCGCCGCCTTCCTCGCCGACTCGCCCGAATAACAACGCCCCGCGTCTCCGCTATCATCGGGCCGCGATGACGCCGCTACGGGAGGTCGTGGCCGTCTTCCTGCGTCTCGGCCTCGTCGCCTTCGGCGGGCCCGCGGCCCACATCGCGCTGATGCGCGAGGAGCTCGTCCGCCGCCGGCGCTGGCTGAGCGACGCGCAGTTCGTCGATCTGCTGGGCATCACCAACCTGATCCCCGGCCCGAACTCCACCGAGATGGCGATCCATCTCGGGTACACGCGGGCGGGGGCGTGGGGGCTCGTGCTGGGCGGCGTCTGCTTCATCGTGCCCGCGATGCTCAGCGTGATGGCGCTCGCCTGGGCGTACGTGCGCTGGGGGACGCTGCCCGCGGCGACGTGGCTGCTCTACGGCGTCAAGCCCGTGATCATCGCGATCGTGCTGCAGGCGATGTGGGCGCTCGCGCGCACCGCCGTGCGCGGCCCGCTGCTCGCCGTGGCGTTCGTGGCGGCGGCGGCGCTGGCGCTGGCCGGCGTCCACGAGCTGCTGGTCCTCTTCGGCGTCGGCGGCCTCACGGCCCTTGCCCTCGCGCGGAGCCGCCCGGCGGCGGCCATGCTGGCGGCCCTCGCGTGCGCGACGCCGGGCCGCGCGCTGGCGGCCGCGGCGGCCGCGGGCGGCGGCGTGGCGCTCGGCACGATGACGCTCGTGTTCCTCAAGATCGGCGCGGTGCTCTACGGCAGCGGCTACGTGCTGCTGGCGTTCCTGCGCGCGGACTTCGTCGAGCGGCTTGGCTGGCTGACGGATCGCCAGCTGCTCGACGCGGTCGCGGTGGGGCAGGTGACGCCGGGCCCCGTGTTCACGACGGCCACCTTCATCGGCTTCCTGCTCGCGGGATGGACGGGCGCCGTGCTGGCGACGGTCGCCATCTTCCTGCCCTCGTTCGTGTTCGTGGCGGCCAGCCGGCCCTTGCTGCCCCGGTTGCGCGGCTCGCGCCGCACGGCCGCGTTCCTCGACGGCGTCAACGTCGCGGCGCTCGGCCTCATGGCCGCCGTCACGTGGGAGCTCGGGCGCGCGGCGATCGTCGACGCGCTCACGGCCGCGCTGGCGCTCGTCGCCATCGTGCTGCTCGTGACCACGCGCGTGAACTCCGTCTGGCTGCTCGCCGCGGCCGGCGCCCTCGGCCTCGCGTGGCGGGCGCTTCAGGCGTGAGGTATAGTCCAGCGCCCAGGGAGGCCCTCATGAACCAGCGCCGTCGCACCTTTCTCAAGACGTCCGTCCTCGGCACCGCCGCCGCCGCCGCGGGCCTGCGGCCGGGATTCGGTCCAGGCCACGCGTCCGCCGCGACGGCGAGCGATGAGCTGCCGCGCGGACTGACGTTCGTCACGCTCCGGAACAACGGTGACGCGAGCCTCGGCATCAAGACCGACCGGGGCATCGTCGACGTGCGGGCGGCCGAGGCGGCCTTCAAGCTGCGGGCGCCGACGACCATCGACGCGGTGCTGCAGGGCCGCGGCGAGCTCAAGGCGCTCCCCAGGCTCGTCGAGCGCGCGGCCGGTCGCCCGAACCTCGTCCTGGCCGAGGACACCGTCAAGTTCGGCCCGTGCGTCACGAATCCCGAGAAGATCATCTGCGTGGGCCTGAACTATCGCAAGCACGCGGCGGAGACCGGCAATCCCGTGCCCAAGACGCCGATCCTCTTCAACAAGTACAACAACGCGCTCGCCGGCCACAAAAGCGTGATCCGGGTCTCGGAGGAGCCGACGGAGAAGGTGGACTACGAGGTCGAGCTGGTCATCGTGATCGGCCGCGTCGCGCGCAACGTGAGCGAAGCCGACGCGCTCTCGTCCGTGTTCGGGTACTGCGTGGGCAACGACCTCTCCGCGCGCGATCTGCAGCAGCGCACGAGCCAGTGGATGATCGGCAAGAGCCTCGACGGCTTCGCCCCGATCGGGCCCTACCTCGTGACCGCCGACCAGGTCCCCGATCCCAACGCGCTCGCGCTGGACACGAAGGTCAACGGCGAGGTGCGGCAGTCGTCCAACACGTCCGACATGGTCTACACCTGCAAGCAGCTCGTCGCCTACGCCTCGAAGATGTTCACGCTGCGGCCGGGCGACCTCATCTTCACGGGCACGCCGGAGGGCGTCATCGCCGGCTACCCCAAGGACAAGCAGGTGTGGCTCAAGGCCGGCGACCGGCTCACCAACCGCATCGAGCGCCTGGGCGAGCTGGCGTTCACGCTCGGGTAGTGGACCGGCTGTTCTTCACGCTCGGCTGCGCCTCCGCCTTCGTGGCGGTCGCCCTCGGCGCGTTCGGGGCGCACGCCCTGCGCGGGCGCCTCGGGCCCGACATGCTGAGCGTGTTCGAGATCGGCGTGCGCTATCAGATGTATCACGCGCTCGCCCTGCTCGCGGTGGGCGGCGTCGCCGGCCGCGGGGGCGGCAGCGCCGTCGCCGCCGCGGGCTGGCTGTTCGTCGTGGGCACCGTGCTCTTCTCGGGCAGCCTCTATGTGCTCGCGGGCACGGGGCAGCGCTGGCTCGGCGCGGTGACGCCGTTCGGCGGCGCGGCGTTTCTCGTGGGCTGGGCCTCGCTGGCGTGGGCGGCGTGGGCGCGGCTCTGACGCCCCGCCGCTGCGCGTGGGCCTCGGGCGCGCCGGCGATGATCCGCTATCACGACCGCGAGTGGGGCGTCCCCGTGCACGACGACCGCCGGCTCTTCGAGTTCCTCGTGCTCGAGGGCGCGCAGGCGGGACTCTCCTGGTCGACGATCCTCGCCAAGCGCGAGGCCTATCGCCGCGCCTTCGCCCGGTTCGACGCCAGGACCGTCGCGCGGTTCGGCGCCGCCCGCCTCCGCGCGCTGCTGCGCGACGAGGGCATCGTGCGTCACCGCGGCAAGATCGCCGCGACCGTGAGCAACGCGCGCGCGTTCCGCGAGATCCAGCGCGTCGAGGGCTCGTTCGATGCCTGGCTCTGGCGCCACGTGGACGGGCGGCCGCTCCAGAACCGCTGGCGGCAGCCGCGGCAGGTGCCGGCGGTGACCGACCTCGCGCACGCGCTGAGCCGCGACCTCAAGGCGCGCGGCTTCGCCTTCGTGGGCCCGACGATCTGCTACGCGTTCATGCAAGCCACCGGGATGGTGAACGACCACCTCGTCGGCTGCTTCCGGCGCCGCGAGGTCGAGCGGCTCGCGGAGTCGTGATAGGCTCCGCGTATTCGGGTTCCCGGAGGACGCCAGCCATGCCCAACATCACGATCCAGTGGTACGCGGGGCGCACCCAGCAGCAGAAGCGCGAGCTGACGCAGGCCATCACCGAGGCCATGGTGAAGATCGGCAAGACCACCGCCGACCAGGTGCACATCGTCTTCCAGGACGTCGAGAAGGCGAACTGGGGCTACAACGGCAAGCTCGCGAGCGACTGAGGCGCCGGCGGCCGCCCCCCGGCGGCGCGCGACTACCAGTGGACCGACTGGCCGGGGGAGAGGAGCGCGATGTGCTCCTCGATGCCGTCCGCGACGGCGGCCCTCATCAGGCGCGCCGGCGGCTCTGCGAAGGGCTCACGGTTCATGTCGAAGGTGCCGAAGTGGATCGGCACGAAGAGCCGGCCGCCGAGGTCCTGGAAGAGCCGCAGCGCTTCTTCGGGGTTGACGTGGTTGGGATGGCCCGTCTCCCACGCGCTGTAGCCGCCGATCGGGATGGCCGCGAGGTCGAACGGTCCGAGCCGCTTGCCGATCTCGGCGAGCGCCTTCGTGTAGCCCGTGTCGCCCGCGAAGAAGAAGCGCTTGCCGCCGCCGGTGACCACCCACGACGACCACAGGCGCAGATTCTGATCGCGCAGGCCGCGGCCCGACGAGTGCTGGGCGGGGGTGCACGTGAACGTGAGCCCGCGAAGCGGCTGGCTCTCCCACCAGTCCATCTCGACGACGTTCGTGATCCCGAGGTCGCCCAGCCAGGCCTTGAGGCCGAGGGGCACGAAGAACTTCGGATGGAAGGCGCGATCGAGCCGCACGACCGTGTCGGCATCGAGATGGTCGTAGTGATCGTGTGAGATCACGACGGCGTGGATCGGCGGCAGGTCCCGCACGCGCATGCCCGGCGCGATGAGGCGGCGCGGGCCCGCGAACCCGACGGGGCTCGCCCGCTCGCCCCAGTGGGGATCGGTCAGGATGTTGACGCCGGCCAGCTGGACCAGCAGCGTCGAGTGCCCGATCCAGGTGACGGTCGGCGTCGTGCCGTTGGCACGCAGCGCGGCGCCGTCGTTGGGCAGCACGGCCGGCCGCGTCCCCCGCGCCGGCCAGCCCTCGAACAGCACGCGGCGCATCAGGCGGTGCGCGCGCGCGCGCATCGAGTAGTGGTAGGTCGTGTCGAGGTTGCGGAAGCCCCGGGCCAGATGATGGGTGGGCCCGGTGGCGGCGGCCGTCTCGGCGCGCAGCGACACCACGCCGAGGACGAGAACGCTCACGACGCACAACAGGAGGGCGAGCGCAGCGGACTTACGGACGAGACAACCCTGCACCAACGGTGAGCACCCTACCACGGGGCGGGGCCGCTCACCAAGCCGGGGACCGCTCCTCCTCGGGGCGCGCGTCGGCCCCTCGCGGCCCAGCCCTCGGTCTGCAGTCATCACAAACCGGCTGTCGACGGCGGCTTGACAGCGGGCGGGGGAGACGGCTACGAGAGAGCCATGAGCAACGAGCATTGGGTCCGCGTGGCCGCGACAGGGGAGATTTCCCCCGGCGAGGGACGGGTCGTGGAGACCGGCGGCCGCGCGCTCGCGGTCTTCAACGTCGAGGGGACCTACTACGCGATCGACAACACGTGCAGCCATCGCGGCGGGCCGCTCGGCGAGGGCGATCTCGAGGGCACCGTCGTGGTCTGCCCCTGGCACGCCTGGCGCTGGGACGTGACCTCCGGCGCCAACGTCAACAATCCCGCGGTGCGCGTGGCCTGCTTTCCCGCCCGCGTGCAGGACGGCGCGGTCTTCGTCCAGCTGGGCGCCTGAGCGGGCGCACGCCGGGCCGTGACGTTCGGGGGTATACTCGCCGCGTTTTCTATCCATCCCCCTGCCAGGAGGTGCCGGATGCATCGTTTCATCACGGCGGCGGTGATCGGGGTCGCGGCCCTGGCGTTCGCCGGCGCGGCCGACGCGTTTCAGTGCCCCAAGCTGGTGGGCCAGATCAACGCGACGGCGGGCAACCGGCTCGACGCGGGGGCCCATGACGCGCGGATCAAGGCGGCGGAGGCCGATCGGCTGCACAAGGAAGGCAAGCACGCCGAGGCGGAGAAGGCGGCGAAAGAAGGGCTCGAGCGTCTCGGCATCAAGGCGTAAGGAGCGGGCAGGACCGCCGGCGCCCCGCGGGGGCGCCGGCGGCGCGCCCTAGCGCCGGATCAGCGAGGTGAGACGCTGCCGACCGGCGCGCAGGGCTTCCTCAGGCGATTCGTAGGCCATCCACTCGCGGCTCCAGCTGCTGTCGACGACCTCGTCTCGGTCCCGGTCACGAATCTCCCAGCGCCAGAGGCACGGCTCAGTCATCAACTGCACCTCGACGCTCAGATGCTGCGAGCGATTCCTCTCCATGCCCCGTCCTCCTGCGCTTGGCCAGGTAGAACTTCGCAAGGCAGATGCCTGCACCGTCCTGCGCGAGGATCGCGTGAAGTGCGCGTCGCCGTTGCCCCGGCATCGCGCGACTCCGGCGCAGAGAGTATCACCGTTCCGGAATCTTGCCCGAAATCTCGGGAACCGTTTAGCATGGGAACCCGTGGAGGTTCCGTGGCCGGTCGTCGGCGCCGCGGTCCTCGCGGGGCTCGGGCTCGCTTGGGGGCGGCGGCGCTATCAGCGCTGCCCGCACTGCGGTCGAGTCACCTCGCGCGTCTACGTGGGCTGGAAGCGCTGCCGGCACTGCGGCCGGCAATACCGGAAAGGATTGCGGCTGCGATGAGACGCCTGCTGGCGTTCTTGGGCCTCGGCGGTGACGTGGCCGGCGCCGCGGCCGCCCACGGCGCGCACGCCTCGCCCACGACGATCGGGACCGGGGTGACGATCAAGGGCGAGCTGCGCGGGGAGGGAACGCTGACGCTGCGGGGCCAGTTCGAGGGCGACATCGTGCTCGAGGGCACGCTGCACGTCGGCCCCGAGGCCCGCGTGGACGCCAACATCACCGCGCACGCCATCGTCATCGGCGGCGTCGTGCGCGGCAACCTCTCGGCCGACACGGGCGTGGAGGTCCTGTCCACGGGCGCCCTGACGGGCACCGTCAAGAGCGGCAGCTTCACCGCCGCCGACGGCGCCAGCGTCAAGGGGGAGATCTGGCTGGAGCCGGCCCCCGGCGCGCCGCAGCAGGCACGCGCATGAACCTCACGCTGCCGCCGGTGCGCACGCTCGTCGCCGCCGGCGCCCTCGTGCTCGTCGTCCTCGCGGCCGCCGCCGGCGGCTGGTACTGGTACGACGGCCAGCAGCGGCGTGTCGCCGCCGTCTACGCCGAGGTGATGACCCGCGTGTACGCCGCCCAGAGCCCGCAGGCGCCGGCCGAGGCGCGGGCGCGCGCGCAGCAGGAGCTCGAGCAGGTGCTCGCGCGGCATCCCTCGGCCGGCCCGGTGGCCGAGGCCGCCTTCGAGCTGGGCAACCTGCGCTACGCCGCGCGGCAGTGGGCGCCGGCGCGCGGGGCCTACGAGATCGCGCTGGCGCGCGGCCACAGCGCGACCGTGCGCGTGCTGGCCCGGACCTCGATCGGCTACACCTGGGAGGCCGAGCGCGACTGGGGCAAGGCCATCGAGGCCTTCCAGGCGGTGGCCCGCGACCTCGGACCCAAGGACTTCCTCTTCGACGAGGTGCAGTTTGCGCTCGCGCGCGTGCAGGAGTTGGGGGGCCGGCCCGCCGAGGCCGTCGCCACCTATCAGCGGGTCCTCAAGGACACGCCCAACAGCCTGCGCGCGGACGAGGCCAGGCAGCACCTGATGCGGCTGGGCGCGCCCACCAAGAAGTAACGCCGCTGCGCGACTTAGGCCGGCTTCGTTCGAGTCACGTCGCAGCATCGGCGCCGCCGCAACTGCCGATAAGATACATTATGTCAACTTCACTTCGCGGGGTGCGGCAGCAACATCTCTATAGGCTGGACGGCCGGCCGGACGCCCCGAGCGTGACGCCAGCGCCCGCGCCCCTTTCAGCCTGGGATGTGCGCCTCTTCGGGTAGCTGTTCCCAGACGGGCTTCCAGGCGGGCACGTGCAGGCCGAATTTCTCGCAGAGGCCAGCAACCTCGGTGGCGAACGCCTGGCGGACGTCGTCATTGTCGCGGGTCTTGAGGCGGTACTTCCGGTAGAGCACGTTCTTGGGCGAGCCGGGGCGGCCAAAGATGTTCATCGTGCGGACGTACCACTTGGCGAACGTCGCCTGGGCCTCGTCGCGGGTGGCCGGGTCCTCGGCCAGCTTCTTGACCCAGTATTCACCGTGCCGGATGTGGAACTTCTCCTCCTTGAAGATCCCCTCGATCGCGCGGACCCAGGGGCCGTAAGAGCAGCCGCGCACGTCCTCGAGCTGGTGGCCGGCGCCGCGGTCCATGCAGAAGTTGAAGAAGACGAAGTCCTGCCAGGTGTCGATCGGGTAATAGAAGATGTTGACGCGCTTGTCGTCGGTGATGCGCCGGGTGCCGATATCGGCGTCGGGCTCGATGCGCATCGTGAAGGTCTCGTCGTGCCGGCGCACGTGGCTGTCCACGTCGACGCCGAGGTCGGCCAGCAGCCCGTACATGACCGCCGCGTGGCGCAGCTCGTCCTTCACGATCTGGGCGACCACGTGCTTTTCCTCGACGCTCGGGGCCTTCTGGATCCACGACACGTAGCCGTACCCGCCGGCCAGCTCCGAGTCGGCCTGCATGGTCATGAGGTGCACGAGGTGGTCGCGGTACACGGGCGTCATCTCGTCCGCGGACTCCAGGCGCTCGCCCCGCTCGATCCTGGCCATCATCTGGCGCTCGTCGCTCATAGCCGGCCTCCTGCCGTCCAGTCTACCGTTTCTCGACGACCCGCACCGCTTTGCCCTCGGAGCGCGGCAGCGTGCGCGGCGCCACCAGCGTCACCTCCACCGAGAGCCCGATCGCCTTGGCCAGTCGCTCGCCGATCCGGCGGCGCAGGTCGACGAGGACGGGGTGCGCGGCGTCGAAGCCGCCGCAGCGCTCGACCACCGCCGGCGCCGGCTCCACCTGCACCTCGAGCCGCGCCAGCGTGGTGCGCCGGTCGACGAGCAGCTGGTAGTGGGGCACCAGCTCTTCCACGCCGAGCAGGGCGGCCTCGACCTCCGAGGGATAGAGGTTCACGCCCTTGACGATCAGCATGTCGTCGGAGCGGCCCTTCACGCGCGCGATCCGCGCGCTCGTCCGCCCGCAGGCGCACGCCGCGTCGGTGAGCGTCGTGACGTCGCCCGTGCGATAGCGGATCAGCGGGAGCGCGCGCTTGGTGAGCGTCGTCAGGACGAGCTCGCCCTCGTGGCCGGGCGGCAGCACGGCGCCGGTGGCGGGGTCGATGATCTCGGGCAGGAAGTGGTCGTCGGCCAGGTGCAGGCCCTCGCGCGCCTCGCACTCGCCGGCCACGCCCGGCCCGACGATCTCCGACAGCCCATAGACGTCGTAGGCGGGACAGCCGAACGCGCGTTCGAGCGCCCCGCGCAGGCCCTCGGTCCACGGCTCGGCGCCGTACAGGCCGTAGCGCAGGCCGAGCCCGCGCGGGTCGCCCCCCTGCTCGTGCATCGTCTCGGCGATGTGGAGCGCGAAGGAGGGCGTGGCGCACAGGCCGGCGGGGCGGACGTCCTGCAGCAACAAGATGTGGCGCGCGGTGTTGCCCGAGGAGACGGGGACGACGCTCATGCCGACGCGCTCGGCGCCGTCGTGAAAGCCGAGGCCGCCGGTGAAGAGGCCGTAGCCATAGCCGTTGTGCAGCGTGTCGCCGGCGCGGCCGCCGGCGGCGACGAGCACCCGCGCCATCACCTCGCGCCAGACGTCGAGGTCGCCCGCCGTGTAGCCGACGACCGTGGGCTTGCCCTTCGTGCCGGACGAGGCGTGCAGGCGCGCCAGCTCGGCGCGCGGCACCGCGAAGAGCCCGAACGGATAATGCTCGCGCAGATCGCTCTTGCGGGTGAACGGCAGCGTGGCCAGCTCGCCGAGGCCGCGGACGGCGCGTCCGCGGAGCCGCTCGGCGTAGAACGGCACGCGCTCGGTGGCCCACGCGAGCGTCGCGCGCAGCCGCTCCCACTGGAGCGCCTCGCGCGCCGCCCGCGTCAGGCGCTCGGCCGCCGGGTTCCAGATCACCGGCGGCCCCCCTCACCCGGGCCGGCGCGGCGGCCGCGGGAACTGCTGCTCCACGTCGCGGTGGTGGCGGAGCCCGACCGCCTCGCGCTGGATCAGCAGCGTCTGCCGCGCCGTGTCGGCTGCCCGCCAGGCGCGGTCGTAGGCGGCGGTGAGCCGCTCGTGCTCCGCCGCGTCGCCGGCGGCCGGCCAGGCGCGCGCGATCGCGGCCACCTCGGCCAGCGCCGCCTCCAGCCGCTCGCCGGCGCGCCCGAGCGTGACCGCCTTCTCCTTGACGATCTCCCGGACGATCCGCGCGTGAGTCTCGGCGGCCCGCTCGCTCACGGGCTTGTCCTACCGAAGGTAGGGTTCACTCCACGACCACGGAGGTCACCAGCCACTGCTGGCGCTCGAGGAAGCGCGCGACCGTCTCGAGCGTGCGCGGGTCGGCGGTCGGCTCGAGGCTGATCCGGTCGGGCAGGATGTAGCGCACGTCGGGATACGACACGAGCACGCGCCGCAGGGTCCGCACGCGCGGGTCGGCGGCCAGCAGCCCCTGCCCCTCCGGAGCGGCGAACTCGGGGCGGCAGCTCACCCGGATCGCGCGGGGCGCCGCCATCACCGCCGGCGGCAGGCCGCGACGGCCGCGGCGTAGACGGCCAGCGTGCGATCGATCTGCAGGCGCACGTCGAACTCCCGCTCGGCGACGGCCCGGGCGCGTGCCGCCATCGCCGCGCGCCGCTCGTGGTCGAGCAGCAGCCCGATGGCCGCCTCGGCCAGCGCGGTGGGATCCGACTTCGCCAGCACGCCGGTGGCGCCGTCGCGCACGACCTCGTCGCAGCCCGGGGCCGCCACCGCCACCGCCGCCAGCCCGCACGCGGCCGCCTCGGCGAGCACCAGGCCCTGCGTCTCCGTCTCCGAGGCGAAGAGGAAGAGATCGGCCGCCTGGTAGCAGACGGGCAGCGCGTCGTGGGGGCGCGCACCGAGGAAGCGCACGCGCGACGCCGACGGGAGGCGCGCCGCCAGCGCGCGCAGGTGGGCCGCCTCCTTGCCCTGCCCCACCAGCGCGAGCCGCGCGCGCGGCAGCGTGCCCGCCACGTGGTCGAAGGCGACGAGCACGCGCTCGACCGACTTCTCCCGGTCGAGGCGGCCGACGTAGAGGAGCAGCGGCTCGTCGAGGGACAGGCCGAGGGCGCGCCGGGCCGCCCCGCGCTCGCCGGGCCGGAAGCGCTCGAGGTCGACGCCCGTCGGGATCACGGCGAGGGGCGCCCCCACGCCGCGGCGCACGAGCTCGTCGCGCACCCGCGCCGAGGGCGCGATCACCGCGTCGGCGCGCCGGGCGAACCGCGCGCTCAGCTCGACCGCGGCCCGCTCGACCACCGCCCGCGAGAAGGGCACGTAGTGCGCGTACTTTTCGTAGCGCGTGTGGTACGTGAACACGAGCGGCCGCCCGAGCCGGCGCGCCAGCCGCGCCGCCGCCGGCCCGAGCAGGAACGGGTGGTGCGCGTGGAAGACGTCGACGTCGAGGTCGCGCACGCGCGCGGCGAGGCGCCGCGCGAACGGGATGGCCAGCGGGAAGTCGGGGTACGTGGTGGCCGGGATCGAGGGATAGCGCAGCACGCGCGGCGGATCGTCCACGGCGCCGGGGAAGCGCGGGGCGAGCACCCAGACCTCGTGGCCGCGCGCCTCGAGGCCGCGGCGCAGCGTCTCGACCGAGATGGTGACGCCGCCGCAGAACGGCACGTAGTTGTTCGTGAAGAGCGCGACGCGCATGCCGGCCGTCACGCCTTGTTGTACTTCTCGAAGTCCTCCGGCTTGATGTTCTGCAGCCACTCCCGCAGCTGCTCCGGATCGTCGGTCTTCACCGGCTCCGTCGTTTCCTTCGCGACCTCCATCTTGCCGGCCTTCGGAAAGACCTCCTCCTCCACGAAGATGGGGGCGGCCACGCGCAGCGCCAGCGCGATGGCGTCCGAGGGGCGCGAGTCGACGGTGTACTCGGTCTCGCCGAGCTTGAGGTGGAGGACGGCGAAGAACGTGTTGTCCTTGAGGTCGGTCACGACGATCTTGAGCACCTGGACCTCGAGCGACTCGAGGATGTTCTTGATCAGGTCGTGCGTCATCGGCCGCGGCGTCGGGATCTTCTCCAGCTCCAGCGCGATGGCGTTGGCCTCGAAGATGCCGACCCAGATCGGCAGGGAGCGCTTGTCGTCCTCGTCTCGCAGGATGATGATCGGCATGTTCGAAACGGGATCGAGCGCGAGCCCGCGCACTTTCATCTCGACGAGCATACGGCCTCCTCGGGTGCCGACTGGAGCGCGGCCCGCAGGCTGTGCGGGAGCACCTCGGTCACCCGGGCGCGGACGACGTCGCCCACGCGGACCCGGCCGAGGCCGTCGAGGTTCACGACACGGTTGCAGCGCGTCCGGCCCGAGAGCTCGCCGGCATTCCGCCGCGAGACGCCGTCCACCAGCACCTCCACCACCCGCCCCGCCAGCGGCGCCGCGCGCGCGCGCGTCACGCGGTCCACGACCTCGAGGAGGCGGCGATTGCGGTCGGCCTTCACGGCCTCGGGGATCTGGTCGGGCAGGTCGGCGGCAGGGGTGCCCGGCCGCCGCGAGTAGCGGAAGGCGAAGACGTTGTCGTAGCCGACGCGCTCGACCATCGCGAGCGTTTCGCGGAAGTCCTCCTCGGTCTCGCCCGGGAAGCCGACGATGAGGTCCGTCGAGAGCGCGAGCTCCGGCACCGCCGCCCGGAGGTCCTCGATCAGCTCCAGGTACCGCTCGCGCGTGTAGCCGCGGTTCATCCGCTCGAGCACGCGGTTGCTGCCCGACTGCAGCGGCAGGTGAAACCACTCGCAGACCTTGGGGACGTCGCGCATGGCCGCGATCATCCGCGCCGTCAGGTTGTACGGGTTGGAGGTCGTGAACCGGATGCGCGCGAGGCCCTCGACGTCGTTCACGCGGCGCAGGAGCTCGGGAAGATCGGTCGGGGGCGTGAGGTCGCGGCCGTAGGCGTTGACCGTCTGGCCGAGCAGCGTCACCTCGCGGCAGCCCTCGGCCACCAGACCGCGCACCTCGGCCACGACCGTCTCGGGCGCGTGGCTGCGCTCGCGCCCGCGGGTGCGTGGCACCACGCAGAACGTGCAGTGCTTTTCGCATCCCTCCATGACCGTGACGTACGCGCGCACGCGGTCGGCGGACGGCGGGCGCGCCGTGAGCTTCACGAGCGGGGCTTCGCCGGTCTCCAGCACGTGGCGGCGCTCGCGCCGCGCGCGATCGACCAGCTCGGCGACGCGGGAGACGGCGGCGGAGCCGAAGACGAGATCGACGTAGGGCGCCCGCTTCTGCACCGCGCCCTGCTGCAGCTGCGCCATGCAGCCCATCACGCCGAGCACGAGCTCCGGCTTTCGCGCCTTCAACGCGCGCAGCTCGCCGAGCTTGGAGAAGACCTTGTCCTCGGCCTTCTCACGGATCGCGCAGGTGTTGACGAGGATGAGGTCGGCGTCCCCTTCGCTGTCGGTAAGCTCGTAGCGATGCTCGCGCAGCAGGCCGGCGACCCGCTCGGAGTCGTACTCGTTCATCTGGCAGCCATACGTGATGACGTGTAACTTCGCCATGCGGGTCCAGGAAATCCTTGTTTGACGCTAGCTTGAACCGTAACACCCGCTTCGGATCAAGTCAAACTCCGCGCGTCGTCGGGCGTTTCGAGCGCCGGCTCCGCCGGCGCAACGATCTCAACCCTTGGCCAAGCGCGTGTCCCGGTGGGGGGAAGTTGGGGGGAGCGGCGGTGCGCTCCCCCCAACGTTCAATCGATTTCCTCCGGGCGACCCTTGCCGGCGGCGGCCGCCGCCTTCGGCGCGGCGGCGCCGTGGCCGTTGCCGTGACCGTGGGCGCCGTTGTCGGTGAAGGTCAGCGGGGGCTTGGTCTCGAACTGCAGCTCGAGGCGGGCGCGGCGCTCCTTCCAGCCCTCCTGGTACTCCAGCTCGTCCTCGTGCAGCGTGGCGGGTTGCTTGACGCCGTGCGCGTGGCGGAACTGGATGGCCAGCTGCGAGGCGGTGCGGCGCACCTCGTCCCACGGGGTGCCGAGCGCGAACTGGTCGGAGATGGCGCCGATCCGCCCCGTGTGGATGTTACAGGACAGCGTGATCGCCGACAGGATCGGGCCCGACCAGTACGACGTCTGCGAGTTGATCGGCATGGGCAGGATGTGCAGGTTGTGGCTGCCGCGGCAGTCGCCCGCGACCATCGGCGCCGTCGCCCACGGCGAGGTGATCTCCCCCGGCGCCGGCCAGTCGCCCTGCGCGAAGGCGAGGAGCACGGGGTCGTCCTTGCCGCCGTAGGTGAAGCCCTTCTTCGTCTTGATGTTGTGCAGCCGCTCGGCCGAGCAGATGTAGCCGAGCTGGTCGCGCTCGCCCTTCTCGTTGCGGCTCCAGATGCGCGCGATGACGAAGCGCGAGGAGCGCGTGAGGCCCTCGATGTCGTAGAGGTCCTCGGGCGCGCGGAGCGTGATGACTTTTTCCTGGAGGCCCTTGGCGAGCTCCTCCATCTTGCCGTCGAGGGCCTTCGGGTCGCGCGGGTGCGCGCCCGCCTCGATGGCCTGGGCTTTGGTGTCGAGGTCCACGATCTCGAAGATGTAGCCGCGCTTCATCTTCGACGCCGCGATGATCAGGCCGGTGTTGAAGCGCGGCAGCATGTAGGCGCCGGTGGCGTAGTGGTTGAACGCCATCGGCTCCGTCTTGTCCGCGAAGGACACGAGCACCGTCTGCGACGGGTTGTCCTTGCGCACCGGGAACGGCAGGGCCACCGTGGCGGGGCCGGCGCCGCGCAGGTTGCCGGTGAAGGCGTCGGCGACCAGGTCCTGCCCCGGGCCGTAGAGCCCGAGCTCGGCGGCCTTGGTGGCGCCCTCCTGCAGCGCGTCCCACATCAGCTCGTCCACCACCGACATGTCCACGGACTCGGCCATGATACCGGTGAGCGCGCAGTCGTCGCCGGTGTGGGTGACGATGAGCGAGGTGAAGATCGGCTCGCCGCGGTACGAGTTGTTGTCGAGGACGTACTTGGCGATGATCGATTTCACCTCGTCGGCGGCCACGACGTGGCCGCCCACGCCGCCCACGTCGGCCTTGGTGGCCTTGATGAAGCGGCGCACGAGCGCCGGGTTCTTGGCGAAGACATACGACTTGTACGAGAAGATGTTCGGCGTGTTGGTGACGGGGATCTTTTCCGTGACCGTGTTCGGCAGCCCGTCGAGCTCGTGCTTGGACTGGTGGTAGGCATCCATCGCGACCGGCCGGCCGTCCCCGTAGCGTCGTGCGCCCATGCTCGCCTCCCTTGGCGTTGGGGGTGGGATTTGCTGTCGACCGGAAGGATATCGGGGTAGACTGGGCCCGTCAAGCAAGAACTTGACGACGATGAAATTAATTTCTCAGCCCTCCCGCGAGGTCCGGCAGATGGTCCAGTGCCTGGAGCTCTACTACAAGCAGGGCCGGAGCCAGAAGGACATCGCGGTCGCCCTCGGCGTGTCGGCGGCCACGGTCTCGCGCCTGCTCAAGCGCGCCATGGACGACGGCCTCGTGCGCGTCGAGCTGGACCTCCCCCGCACCGAGGAGCTGGAGACCGGGCTCGTCCGAACGTACGGCCTGCGCGAGGCGGTGGTGGTCGCCTCCGGCGGGCGCGGCGACCTGCGGGCCGAGCTGGGGGCGGCGGCGGCCGACTACTTCGAGAAGATCGCCGAGAACGGCATGCGGATCGGGCTGTCGTGCGGGTTCACGCTCTACCACACGATCCACTCGCTGCGCGAGCGCCGCTTCCGCGACCTGGCGCTCTATCCGCTGTCCGGCGAGAGCACGCTCAAGCTCGTCGACATCTTCGCCAACACGCTCGTCGGCATGATGGCCGCCAAGTACCGGCCGCACGTGCGCGCCTACGCCCTGCCCGTCCAGCACCTGCTCTCGCTCAAGGCGATCGAGCGCGAGCGCCGGCGCCTGCTGCGCGACCCCGAGGTGCGCTCGATCTACGACGCCGCCCAGGACGTGGACATCGCGCTGGTCGGCATCGGCGTGATCGCCGAGCAGACGCCGGGGTTTTGCTCGCTGGCCGAGTCCTACGGCGTGAGCGTCAAGCGGCTGCGACAGCTCGGGGTCGTGGGCGAGATCAACTACCAGCCCTTCGACGCCGAGGGCCGCGTGGTGGACCGGCCCGAGCTGCGCGCGCTCTCGCGGCGGCTCTTGTCCGTGGAGGGCGACCGGCTGCAGGCGCTCTCCCGGCGCGACGACCGCTACGTCGTGGCCGCCTCCGGCGGCAAGGCCAAGGTGGACGCGCTGCGCGGCGCGCTCGCCGGCCGCTTCCTGAACGTCCTCGTCACCGACGAGGACGCGGCCATCGCGCTGCTGCGCCGCTAGCGGGGAGGCTTGTCGCCGGCGGCGGTGGGCACGGAGGCTTCCTCGAAGACGCCCATCCGCCGGAACTTCTCGTAGCGCTCCGTGATCAGCGCCTCGCGCGGCTTGCCCTTCAGCTCGGCCAGCTGATCGCGCAGCGCCGCGCGCAGGCTCGCGGCGGCGCCCTCCCAGTCACGGTGGGCGCCGCCGACCGGCTCGGGGACGATGCCGTCGATCACGCCGAGGCGCAGCAGCTCGGGCGCCGTCGTGCGCATCGCCTCCGCCGCCTCCGGCGCTTTCCCCGCGTCGCCCCAGAGAATCGCCGCGCAGCCCTCGGGTGAGATCACCGAGTAGACGGCGTGCTCGAGCATCAGCACGCGGTTGCCCATGCCGATGGCCAGCGCGCCGCCGCTGCCCCCCTCGCCCGTCACCACGGCGATCATCGGCGTCGGCAGCGAGGCCATGCGCCGGAGGTTGCGCGCGATCGCCTCCGCCTGGCCGCGCTCCTCGGCCCCCAGCCCCGGATAGGCGCCGGGCGTGTCGATGAACGTGACGATCGGCTTGCCGAACTTCGCGGCCAGCTCCATGAGGCGTAGCGCCTTGCGGTAGCCCTCGGGGTGCGGCATGCCGAAGTTGCGCGCGATCTTCTCGCGGGTGTCGCGGCCCTTCTGATGGCCGATCACGACCAGCGACTGGCCCTCGAAGCGCGCCAGCCCCCCGACGATGGCCGGATCGTCACGGAAGAGCCGGTCGCCGTGCAGCTCGGTGAAGTCCTCGAGGAGCAGCTTGCACCAGTCGCGCGTGTGGGGACGCTTGGGATGCCGCGCCAGCTGCGTGCGCTGCCACGGGGTGAGGGCGGCGTAAGTGCGCTGGCGCTGGCGCTCGAGCCGGTCTTGCAGGCGCGCGACCTCGTCCGCGTGCGCCGGGTCGTCGGTGGCCTGCAGCGCCGCGATGCGGAGCTCCAGCTCGAGGAGCGGCTGCTCGAAATCCAGTCCGTCAGGCATAGTCGATCGTCAGCGCCGCCCTGCCCAGCAGCGCCTCGACCTCGCTCACCAGCGCGGGGCCGGCGTCCACCGCGAAGCCGCGCGAGCGGATCACGACCTCCTGGCCGGCCAGCACGACGTGGACGAACACGGGCACGCCGCCCGGGTGCGCCTCGCAGATCGCCCGCAGGGCGGCGAGCCGCGCCTCCGGATTGCCGTTGGCCACGACGCGGATGCGGCAGGCGCCGGCCTCGCCGCCCGCGGCGCGCGGCCGCGCGGCGCCGCCGAGCGCCTGCTCGAGCAGCCGCACGTCCTCCGCGAGGATCACCCGGCCCTTGTCGCCGTCGTCGACGCGCCCGCGGACGACGAGCGGCTCGCGCGAGCGCAGGAAGGGGGCGGCGGCCTTGAAGGGCTCCGGGAACACCGTCACCTCGACCGTGCCCGCCATGTCCTCGAGCGTGACGAAGGCCATACGGTTGCCGCTCTTGGTCGCCGTCTCCTTGAGCGCGGCCACGTGGCCGAGCAGCGTGACGCGCGCGCCGTGGCTGCGCGTCGCGAGATCGCCGGAGGTCGTCACGCCGAGCGACTCGATGACCGCGGCGTACTGCGCGAGGGGGTGGCCGGAGACGTAGAAGCCGAGGACCTCTTTCTCGTAGGCGAGGCGCTGGTCGTCGGGCCATTCGGGGACGACCTCCCCGGGCTCCCGGCGCGCCGGCGCGGCCGAGGGCGGGATGAGCGCGTCGAAGAACGAGGCCTGGCCCTCGCTGCGGTCACGCTGCACGCGCTGGCCGCTCTCCAGCGCGGCGTCGGTCTGCGCCAGCAGGTGGGCGCGCGTCAGGCCGAGCGAGTCGAAGGCGCCCGCCTTGACGAGCGACTCGATGACGCGGCGGTTGACGAGCCGGAGATCCACGCGCGCGCAGAAGTCGTCGAGCGTCTTGAACGCGCCCTCGGCGGCGCGCGTGGCGAGGATCGACTCCATGGCTGCCTCGCCGACGTTCTTGATGGCGGCCAGCCCGAAGCGGATCGTGTCGCTCGCGACGCTGAACTGCACGGCCGACACGTTGACGTCCGGCGGCGAGACCGTCAGGCCCATCGCCCGGCACTCTTCGATGTACTTCACGATCTTGTCGGTGTCGCCCATTTCCGAGGTCAGCAACGCCGCCATGAACTCGACGGGGTAGTTGGCCTTGAAGTACGCCGTCTGGTACGCGACGAGCGCATAGGCGCCGGCGTGCGAGTTGTGGACGGCGATGCCGTTGGCGATGAAGCTGTGCGCGCCCGGAACCTCGATGTCGTACGTCGGCTCGGTGCCCTCGAGCACGAACGAGACCGGCGCCGCCCAGAGCATCGGCGTCGCGGCGAGGCCGGCCGCGCGGGCGCCGGCGCTGCGGCGGGCGGCCACGCGCTCGAAGGCGGCCGCGACGGCGTCGAGGACGGCCACGCGGTCGTCCGGCGCGAGCTTCTCGGCGTTGACCCAGCCGCGATGCGTGAAGATCGGATGCTCCGGCGTGCAGCGGACGCTGAGACCGTTCGTGAGCGTGAGGCGGCCCACCCGACGCACGCCGCTCGGCGTCACGGCGCCGGCGCGGTGCGCGCCGTCCTTGGTCAGCACCAGATCGCCGTCGCGGACGGCCGTGATCGGCCGGCGGGTGCCGTCCGCCATCTCGATCCACGTGTCCGCGCTCAAGCATTTGTTGAAGCCATAGCCCGCGAACTTTTCCATCAGCTCCCAGACGTGCTCGGCCGTGCCCACGCTGGTGCCGCGGTCCACGCAGCCGGCGATGAACTTGTCGCGCTGCTTCGCCATGAGCACGCGGTCCTTCTTGCCCATGGCGCGACGGAGCGTGTCCGCCTCACCCATGGTGAAGCCCGCCATCTCGGAGGCGATCTGCATGATCTGCTCCTGGTACACCATGATCCCGTACGTCTCCCGCGTGAACTTTTCCATGGCGGGATGCTCGTAGGCGATCTTGGCCCGGCCGTGCTTGCGCGCGATGAAGTCCGGGATCAGGTCCATCGGCCCGGGCCGGTAGAGCGAGACCATCGCGATCACGTCTTCCAGACGCTCCGGCTTCAGGCCCCGCAGCGCCTCGCGCATTCCCGAGGACTCCAGCTGGAACACGCCGAACGTCTTGGCCTCCGTCAGGAGCGCGTAGGCTTTCGCGTCGTCCAGCGGCAGCGCGTCGAAGTCGATCGCGATCCCGCGCGACTCCTTGATGAGCTTGGCCGTGTTGGCGAGCACGGTCAGGGTGCGCAGGCCGAGGAAGTCCATCTTGAGCAGGCCGAGCTTCTCGATCGGCCCCATGGCGTAGCCGGTGATCAGCTCCGGCCGCTTCGGGTCCTTGTAGAGCGGCACGTGCTCGTCGAGCGCCTCGTCCGAGATGACCACGGCCGAGGCGTGGACGGAGGCGTGCCGCGTACAGCCCTCGAGCGTCCGCGCGATGGCCCACAGCTCGGCCACACTCTCCTGCCCCTTCACCATGTCGGCCAGCGGCGGCGACTTCTGGTAGGCGTCGTCGAGCGTGATGTTCAGCGGGAAGTTCGGCACCAGCTTGGCGATCCGGTCCACCTCGGCGTAGGTCATGCCGAGCACGCGCCCGACGTCGCGGATGGCCGCCTTCGCGCCGAGCGTGCCGAACGTGATGATGTGGGCGACCCGGTCGCGGCCGTACTTGTCGGCGACGTAGCGGATGACCTCGTCGCGCCGGTCGTCGGCGAAATCGATATCCATGTCGGGCATGGAGACGCGCTCGGGGTTCAAGAAGCGCTCGAAGAGCAGCCCGTACCGCATCGGATCGATGTTCGTGATGCCGAGGCAATAGGCGACCAGCGAGCCGGCCGACGAGCCGCGCCCCGGGCCGACCGCGATGCCGTGCTCGCGCGCGTAGTGGATGAAGTCCCAGACCACCAGGAAGTAGCCGGCGAAGCCCATCTTCTCGATGACAGCCAGCTCGTGGCCCAGGCGCGCCTCGATCGCCTCCCCCGGGCTCGGGCCGTAGCGCCGACGCAGCCCCTCGCGCGCCAGGTGCTGGAGGTACGTCTCGAGCGTGTGGCCCTCGGGCACGACGTACTTCGGCAGGTGGAAGCGGCCGAAGTCGAGCGTGAGGTTGCAGCGCTCGGCCACCGCCAGCGTGTTGCGGCAGGCCTCCGGAATGTCGGCGAAGACGAGCGCCATCTCCTCCGCCGACTTGATGTAGAACTCCTCGGTCGAGAACTTCCAGCGGCCGGGGTCGGCCAGGGTGGAGCCCGTCTGGATGCAGAGCAGCGCCTCGTGGGCGCGCCCGTGCCCGGCCTCGAGGTAGTGCGAGTCGTTGGTGCCGACGACCGGCGCCCCGATGGCCCTGGCGATCTGGAGCGTCTCGGCCGTGACGCCCACCTGCTCCGGAATGCCGTGGGCCTGGACCTCCATATAATAGTGGTCGCGCCCGAAGACCTCCTGATACCACCCCGCCGTCTGGCGCGCCTTCGCGACATCGCCGGCCGAGAGCGCCCGGGAGACCTCGGAGTTCAGACAGCCCGAGAGCACGAGCAGGCCGTCGGCGTGCTGCGCCAGCAGCTCACGGTCCACGCGCGGCTTGTAGTAGAAACCCTCGAGATAGGCCTTCGAGACGAGCCTGATGAGGTTCCTGTAGCCGGCGAGGTCGCGCACGAGCACCGTGAGATGGTTGGCGCCCTCGTAGCCGCCGTCCTGTGAACCCCGCTCGGTGTGCTTGCCGGGCGCCACGTAGAGCTCGCAGCCGAGGATCGGCTTGATGCCCGCCTTCTGAGCGGCCAGGTAGAAGTCGATCCCGCCGAAGAGGTTGCCGTGATCGGTGAGCGCGATGGCCGGGAACTTGAGCTCCTTGGCCTTCTTGACGAGCGGCTCGAGCTGGGCGGCCCCGTCGAGCAGGCTGTACTCGGAATGAACGTGCAGGTGGACGAACTCGGTGTGCTGCACGGCGGGAGGGCTACTCGAGCTCGATGGTGGCGGGGGGCTTGTTCGTGACGTCGTAGAGCACGGCGTCGACGCGCTCGAGGCCGCCGAGCGCGTGCGCCAGCTCCGCCACCAGCGGCGCCGGCAGTCGCGCGAAGTCCGCGGTCATGCCGTCGCGCGAGTTCACCGGCCGCAGGACGATCGTCTCGCGGCCCGGCCCCGAGCCCAGCGGCAGCATCGCCACCGGCATCTGCCAGATCGCGTCGTAGAGGCCGCGGGCGCGCACGAGGCGCGTGACAAGGTCGTCGGCGGCGCGCAACACGGCGATTCGCTGGGGCGTGAGGGCCGCGGGGTGAACGGCGAGGCGGCCGAAGGCGGCGTCGGCGCGCTGGAAGATCACCGCGGCGACGCGGTTGATCGTCCGGTGCTCGTTCGTCACGCGGCGTGCGAACGCCCCGGCCGCCTCGGCCTCCCCGAGCCCGGCCACGGCCAGCAGCCGCGAGTAGCTGCGCTCGTCGCCCTGCACGCCGACCGTGCGGACCGGGACGATCCAGCCCTCGGCCCCCGCCGGCAGGGGGATCGTGGTCGGCTCGAGCGACTCCACCGGCGCACGCGCCTGGGCCCCCAGGCAGCGCACGGCGAGACCCGGGCCGGGGAACGGGTGGCGCCACACCACGTCGTGCGGCAGCCCCAGCTCCTCGCCGAGCACGCGCACCTCGTCCTTGTAGAAGTCGACGAGCGGCTCGATGACGCGGCCCGCGTCGATCAGCGCCTGGATGCGCTCGACACGGTTGTGGTGCGTCTTGATCTTCGCGGCGTGGCGCGCGCCACCCGACTCGATCGTGTCGGGATAGATGGTCCCCTGCCCGAGCAGCCACTCCTCCTCACGCAGGCCCAGCCGCGCGAACTCGTCCTCCTGCACGGCGACGAACGTCTCGCCGATGATGGCGCGCTTGTCCTCGGGATGGATGACGCCGCGCAGGCGGCCGAAGAAGTCGGCGCTGCGGTCGACGCGCCGGACCGTGCGGGCACCCAGCGCCGTCGTCAGATACTGCATGGCCTCGGCGTCGCCCTCGCGCATGAAGCCCGTGTCGACGTAGAGGCCGAGCACGCGCTCCGGGCCGAGCGCCCGCGCGCAGAGGGAGAACGCGACGGTGGAGTCCACACCGCCGCTGATGAGGAAGAACACCTTGCGGTCGCCGGCGGCGCGCCGGATGTCGGCGACGACCTGGTCGACGCGGGCGCGCGGATCCCAGTCCTCGCGGCAGCCGCAGACGTCGAAGACGAAGGTGCGGTAGATCTCGGTGCCGTGCTCGGTGTGGACGACCTCGGGATGGAACTGCAGGCCGAACAGCCGGCGGCCGGCATGCTCCATCGCGGCCACCTTGCAGTCGTCCGTCTCGCCGGTGATGACGAAGCCCGGCGGCACGTCGACCACCGTGTCGCCGTGGCTCATCCAGACGGTGAACTGGCGCGCGGGCAGGCCGCGAAAGAGCCGGCCCTCGCCCGCGTGCAGCGAGGAGTGGCCATATTCCTTCGTCGTCCCCGGCTCGACGCGGCCCGCGAGATCGCGCGCGAGCAGCTGGTGGCCGTAGCAGATGCCGAGGATCGGCACGCCGAGCTCGTAGATCGCGCGATCCACCGACGGGCTCGTCGGCTCGGTGACGCTGGCCGGCCCCCCCGAGATGATGAGGCCGCGTGCGCCCCGGAAGTCGGTGGCGGGCCGGTGGACGTCGGCGACGACGGCGTGAACGCCCAGCTCGCGGATGCGGCGGGCGATGAGGTGGCAGTACTGCCCGCCGGCGTTGAGGACGACGATCTGGTTCACGGGCGGCGCGGCCCTAGCGTGGACGCCCCAGCTTCTGCGCCTGCTGGAAGACCTTGCCTTCGGTCTTGATGGTGGGCGCGATGATCAGCTCGGTCTGCTGCAGCTCGCGGATCGACTGGGCCCCCACCGAGCCCATGCAGGTGCGGATGGCCCCGACGAGGTTCAGCGTGCCGTCCTCCGTGAAGGCCGGCCCGAAGAGGATCTGCTCGAGCGAGCCCGCGATGCCGACGCGGATGCGCGTGCCGCGCGGCAGGTTCGCGTGCGGCGTTGCCATGCCCCAGTGATAGCCGCGCCCGGGCGCCTCGGTCGCGCGCGCGAAGGCCGAGCCGATCATCACGGCGTCGGCGCCGGAGGCGAAGGCCTTGCACACGTCGCCGCCCGTCGTCATGCCGCCGTCGGTGATGACCGGGATGTAGCGGCCCGTCCTCTTGTAATGGAAGTCCCGCGCGGCGGCGGCGTCGGCGGTGGCCGTCACCTGCGGCACGCCCACGCCGAGCACCTCGCGGCTCGTGCAGGCCGCGCCCGGGCCCACGCCGATCAGCAGCGCGTCGGCGCCGACCTCCATCAGCTCCAGGCACGCCTCATACGTGACGACGTTGCCGATGACGAGCGGGATGGCGAGCTGCTTCTTGAGCGTCTTGAGATTCACGGGCGTGTATTCGGTCGCGATGTGGCGCGCGGTGGTGACCGTGGACTGCACGACGAAGATGTCGGCGCCGGCTTCCTGCGCGATCTGGCCGAAGCGCTCGGCGCGCTGCGGGATCGACGAGACGACGGCGGGACCGCCGCCCTTCTTGATCTGGCGGATGCGCTGGTGGATCAGCTCTTCCTTGATGGGCTCGCTGTAGATCGACTGGATGATCTTGGTGGCTTCTTCCTGGCTGGCGGAGACGATCCGGTCGAGCACGTCGTCGGGGTTGGCGTAGCGCGAGAAGATGCCCTCGAGGTTCAGGACGGCGAGGCCGCCGTGGCGACCCATCTCGATGGCGAGCTTGGGGCCGACGACGCCGTCCATGGCGGCCGCGATGATGGGCAGGGCGTAGCGATGGCCACAGAGCTCCCAGGAGACGTCGACTTCGTTGGGGTTGACGGTCAGGCTGCCCGGGACGAGCGCGATATCGTCGAAGCCGTACGCAGCCCTGGCCTTGCGCCCCCGGCCGACCCACATCCCCATGTCGTTCCTCCCGGCTGGCCTGCGATCCCCGCCGGGCCCTATCCCCAAATATAGGGGATGCCCGGCCCGCCCATCACTAGATTTGGTGCAGTATACCGGCCACCCCGGCGGGTGTCAATGCAGCCGCGCCGCGTCACCGCCCCTGCGCGCGGGTCCATAAGAGCCGCAACCCCTCCAGCCCGAGGTCCTCGTTCACGGAGTCGATCGAGCGCGCGACGTTGGCGATCAGCGCGGCGTGGCCGCCGGTGGCGATGCACTTCGGACGGCCCGCCATCTCGGCTTTCATGCGGTCGACGAGGCCGTCCACCAGCCCGGCGTAGCCATAGACCACGCCGGACTGGATGTTGGTCACGGTGTTGCGCCCGATCGCCTCCTTCGGGCGCACCAGCTCGACGCGGTACAGGCGCGCGGCGCGGGCGATGAGCGCCTCGGTGGCGGTGAAGATGCCCGGCGCGATGGCGCCGCCGATGAACTCGCCCGCGGCGTTCACGCAGTCGAAGGTGGTCGCGGTGCCCAGATCGACCACGATGAGCGGCGGGCCATAGAGGGCGGCGGCCGCGACCGACTTCGTGATCCGGTCGGCGCCGACCTCGCGCGGGTTGTCGACGGCGAGCGGCATGGCGACGTTCACGCCGGGCTCCACCGAGTAGGGCGCGACGGCGAAGTACTTCTCGCACATCGACTCGAGCGTCTGCTGCACCGGGGGCACCACGTTGGAGAGCGCGACGCCGTCGATCTGCCGCGGCTCGATGCCGCGCGTGCGCAGCAGGGTCTCGATGAAGAGGCCGTACTCGTCGGCCGTCTGCTCCCGCCGGCTCGTGAGCCGCCACGACACCCGCAGACGGTCGCCCTCGTACACGCCGACCTTCGTGTTGGTGTTGCCGACCTCGAGCACGAGCAGCAACTCAGACGACTCCCAGCTCGCCGGCCACCACGCGATGCCGCCGCCCGCCGACCTCCAGCACGAGCGCGCCGTCGGCGTCGAGGTCCACGGCCACCCCGGTGACGCCGTCCACCGAGACGCGGCGACCGATCGTGTCCGCGAGCGCCAGCCAGCGCGCGCGCACCGGCGCGAGGCCGTCGCGCTCCAGCTGCGCGCGCCAGCCGTCGAAGGCCTCGAGCAGCGCCGCCAGCGCCGCGTCGCGCTCGACTATCTTGCCGGTCTCGAGCAGGACCGACGTGGCGCGTTCGGCGAGCCCCGCCGGAAACGCGCGCTGGCCCAGGTTGACCCCGATGCCGACGGCGATCACGCCCACCGCCCCGGCCGTGCCGGGGCCGCCGGCGGCCGGCATGCGGCTCTCGAGGAGGATGCCGGCGATCTTCCGGCCGCCGACGAGGACGTCGTTGGGCCACTTCAGCCGCGCGCCCAGCCCCGCCACGCACGCGAGGGCGTCGGCGACGGCGAGCGCGCTGACGAGCGAGTAGCCGCCCCAGCGCTCCGGCGTGGCCCGCGGGCGAACGAGGATCGAGGTCAGCAGACTCGTGCCCGCCGGCGCGTCCCACGCGCGCCCGCGCCGGCCGCGCCCGGCGGCCTGGTAGTCGGCGACGACGACCGTGCGGTCCGACGCTCCCTGCCCGGCGAGGTCGAAGATCGTGCCCTGCGTGGAGTCCACGCGCGGCAGGTGGACGATCGTCATCCCACCCACTCGAGGCTCGCCACGAGCTTCTCGCGCAGGGCCTCCTGCTCGGCGACCTTCTCGCGCTCCTTCTCCACGATGTCGGCCGGCGCCCGCTCCGCGAACTCCGGGCGCGCGAGCTTGGCGCGGCCGAAGGCGATCGCCTCCTCGGCGCGCCGGATCTCCTTCGCCAGCCGCTGCCGCTCGGCCGCGAGGTCGACGAGGCCCTCGAGACCCACGTAGAGCTCGGTGGCCCCCACCACGCCGAGCCCCGAGTTGCGCGGGCGGCTGGCGCGCGGATCCACGGTCAGCCTCGCCCGCGCGAGCGACTGCACGAGCGGCGCGTGCGCGCGCAGGAGGGCGGTGTGGGCGCCGGCCGTCTTCGCGGTGACCGCCAGCGTGGCGCCCGGCGGCACGCGCATCTCGCCGCGGATGTTGCGGATCGCGGTGACCGCGCCCATGACGACGCCCATGTCGCGCTCGGCGGTCGCGTCGACCTGCCGGCGCGAGGCGGTCGGATATGGCGCGATCATGATCGAGTCGCCCTCGTGGGGCAGCCGCTGCCAGAGCTCCTCGGTGATGAACGGCATGAACGGATGCAGCAGGCGTAGCGTCGTCTCGAGCGTCGTCACGAGCGTGTGCTGGGTGGCGAGGCGCCGCGCCGCATCGTCGCCGCGATAGAGGTCGAGCTTGGCGATCTCGAGATACCAGTCGCAGACCTCGCTCCACACGAACTGGTAGAGCGTGGACGTCGCGTCGCTGAAGCGGTAGCTCGCGAGCGCGGCGCGGACGTCCAGTGTCGCGGCCGCCAGCCGGCTCGCGATCCAGCGCGCGGCGAGATCAGATCGCGGGCGGCGCGCCGCCGCGGCGGCGTCGTAGCCCTCGAGGTTCGACAGCGCCAGCCGCGACGCGTTCCACAGCTTGTTGGCGAAGTTGCGCGAAGCCTCGAGACGATCCTCGGTGATGCGCACGTCGCGCACGCTGGGGGCGGCCAGGCCGGCCAGCGTGAAGCGCAGGGCGTCGGTGCCGTAGCGGTCCATCAGGACGAGCGGATCCACCACGTTGCCGCGCGTCTTGGACATCTTCTGGCCTTCCGGGTCGCGGACGAGCGTATGGATGTACACGTCGCGGAACGGCACCTGGCGCGTGACCTGCAGCCCGAGCATGGCCATGCGCGCCACCCAGAAGAAGAGGATGTCGTAGCCGGTGACGAGCAGCGACGTCGGATAGAACGTCTTCAACTCGAGCGTCTTGTCGGGCCAACCCAGCGTCGAGAACGGCCAGAGCCCGGAGGAAAACCACGTATCGAGGACGTCGGGATCCTGACGCACCGGGCCCTTACACTTGGGACAGGCTGTGAGGTCCGTGCGCGAGACGTGGATCGAGCCGTCGCGCTCGCAGTACCAGGCCGGGATGCGATGGCCCCACCAGAGCTGCCGCGAGATGCACCACGGTCGGATGTGGTCCATCCAGTGGTAGTACGTCTTCGTCCAGCTCTCCGGGATGATCCGGATCTTGCCGGTGCGCACCGCGGACACCGCCTTGCGCGCCAGCGGCTTGACGTTCACGTACCACTGCTTGGAGACGAGCGGCTCCACGACCGTCTTGCAGCGGTAGCAGACGCCGACGGCATGCCGGTACGGTTCGATGCGGTCGATGAGGCCGAGCGCCTGCATGTCCTCGACGATCTTCTTGCGCACCTCGAAGCGGTCCAGACCAGCGTACTTGCCCGCGGCCGCCGTCATCTTGCCGTCGAAGCCGATGACCGTACGGACCGGCAGCTTGTGGCGCCGGCCGATCTCGAAGTCCACGGGATCGTGGCCGGGCGTGACCTTGATGACGCCGGTACCGAACTTCGGATCGACCGCCGCGTCGGCGACCACCTTCACGCGGATGTTGCCGTCGACGGACGGGATGTCGAGGGTCTTGCCGACGTACTTCTTGTAGCGCTTGTCCTTGGGATGCACGGCGAGGCCGGTGTCGCCGAGCTTGGTCTCTGGCCGCACGGTGCCGAGCGTGAGCGGGCCGTACTTGATGTAGACGAACTCGGCGTCGCGCTCCTCGCGCTCCACCTCCAGATCCGAGAGGACCGTCTGGCAGCGCGGGCACCAGTTGACGATGTAGTCGTCGCGGTAGATCAGCCCTTCCCGGTAGAGGCGCACGAAGACCTCGCGCACCGCGCGCGACAAACCCGCGTCCATCGTGAAGCGCTCGTGAGACCAATCGCAGGAGGCGCCGAGCCGCTTGAGCTGGCGGATGATCGTGCCGCCGGACTCCTCCTTCCAGCGCCACACCCGGCGCAGGAACTCCTCACGGCCGACCTCGTCCTTCGTCTTGCCCTCGGCAGCGAGTTGGCGCTCCACGACCACCTGGGTCGCGATGCCCGCGTGGTCGGTGCCGGGGACCCAGAGGGTGTTGAAGCGCTCCATGCGCTTCATGCGCACCATGACGTCCTGCAGGGTGATGTCGAGCGCGTGTCCCATGTGCAGCGAGCCCGTGACGTTCGGCGGCGGGATGACGATCGAGAACGGCTTCTTCTTCGACGGGAGCTCGGGCCGGAAGTAGCCGTGCTTCTCCCAGATCGGATACCAGCGCGCCTCGACGGCAGCGGGCTCGTAGCGGTCGGAGATGGCGGCGGTGTCGCGCGACCGGTCGCTCATGCGCGGTGCGTCATTGTAACGGGGTCCGTCGCTCATTGCATCACCGGGGCGGCGGCGGTCAGGCGCCAGCGGACCCCGGCGCGGCGGAACGTGAGGCTCCACGGACGGCGATCCGCGCTCGTGGCCGCGATCGAGACGGTCTCCCGCACACCGTCGGCGGCGTCGCACGCGGGCTCGGAGACCAGGGCCGGCAGGCTCGCGCGCAGCGCGGGATCGGGCACGACCGTGGCCAGCGCCTGCTCGTCGCGCTCGGCGAGCGCGGTGAAGAGCCGCGTGACCGCCGCGTGCAGCTCGCGGTGCCACGCGTTGTGCTGCTGGCGGCTCACGCGCGTCAGCGTGCCCTGCGCCGGCACGAGCCGGTACACGTCCTCCTGCTCGGTCTGGCCCTCGCAGCCCGGCGTCCAGCCGGGATAGTGCAGCTCGTAGCGCAGGCGGATCTCGCCCGGGCGCACGACCCAGGCGCGCGCGTGGAGCCCATCGGGAAACAGCGTCGCGGTGGACCAGGTGACGCGCACGCCATCGGCGTGGGCGCGGACGAGATCGACGCGCAGCGGGCGCGTGCCACGCCCGGACGCCGCGCCCTCCCACGTGGCGAGGAACTGCGGCTCGCCGGCGCCCGCCAGCGGCGTCACGCTGGGGCGGCCCTCGCGGTAGAGCGTGGCGAGCAGCGCCGCCTCGTCGTGCAGCGGGCCGTACACGCGCACGCTGTTGCCGCCGCCCGCCTCGGTGAGCCGGAAGGCGCCGACCACGAGGCGGCCGAGCCGCGCCAGCCGGATCTGGGCGCCGCCCCACGCCTCGCCGAACGCGTCGAGGCGATCCTGCAAGAACTCGGGCGAGGCGAACACGCCGCCGGAGGCAAGGCTCTCGACGATCTCGTCGTCGAGGAGCGCGTAGATGTCGCGGTACGCCTCCGCGGGGTTGTCCGGCTCGGCGAGGTCGCCGAGGGCGAGGCGCGAGGAGGCCAGCTCGCGAAAGCGCTCGAGGCGGTCGGGCTCGCGCCCCGCCCGCGCGCGCGTCGCCGCGATCGTGCTCGTGGCGGCGATCGTGACGAGGAGGGCGGCGAGGACCGTGAGCAGCGTCCGGCGCCGGAGTCGCGTCACGGAGGGTATGGTACAACAGTCGAGTGAAGTCGCCAGCGGTGCCGGTCCTCGACCGCTACCTGACCCGGGAGTTGATCTCGCCCTTCTGCTTCGGCGGCGCGCTCTTCACGTTCTTCCTCGTCATCGACCGCATCTACCACCTCACCGAGCTCGTCATCACCAAGGGCGTGCCCTTCCACCTCGTGCTGCAGCTGCTGATCTTCATGCTGCCGTCGTTCCTCGCCCACACGCTGCCCATGGCGCTGCTGGTGGCCGTGCTGCTGGCGGGCGGCCGCCTGGCCGGTGACCTCGAGATCATCGCGTTCAAGGCGGCGGGCGTCAGCGTGCTGCGGCTCTTCCGGCCGGTGATGCTGGCCGCGGTGGTGATCACGGCGGCCACCGCGGTGCTCACCCTCGTCGTGAACCCGCTCGCCAACGAGGAGTTCCAGCGCCAGCTCTTCCGGATTCTCCAGACGCGCGCCGTGAGCGGGCTGCACGAGCGCGTCTTCAACGGCACCTTCGGCGACGTCATCATCTACGTGGAGGACGTGAGCGCCTCGCAGGTGGCGTTGCGCGGCCTGCTCGTCTCCGACGAGCGCGACCAGAAGATCTCACGCATCATCACCGCGCGTGAGGGACGGCTGCTGACCGACGAGGCCAACCGCCGCCTCACCCTGCGCCTGATCAACGGTGCGGTCAACGAGGCCGACGTGCTCCCCGCCTCGCCGCCGCGCCTGCCCGGCGTCAACCAGAGCCCGACGGGCGGCGCCGCCGCGCCCTCGCGCTACCGCTACACGAACTTCGCGATCTACGACATGAGCCTGTCGGTGGACTCGCCGCTGAAGAGCACGACGAGCGTGGCGAAGCCCGAGAAGGACCTGGGACTGGGGGCGCTGCTCGCGCGCATCGAGGAGCTCTCCGGCGACGCCCACGGCCGCGTGCCGTATGAGGTCGAGCTGCACAAGCGGTTTGCGTTCCCGCTGGCCGCGCTCGTGTTCCCGCTCGTCGCCTTCCCGCTCGCCGTGCGGTCACATCGCGGCGGCCGGTCCATCGCGCTCGCCGGGAGCCTGGTGATCCTCGTCTCGTACTACATGCTCCTGACGTCGCTGGAGGGGTCCGCCCTGCGCGAGGGCATCCCCGCCTGGATCGCCATCTGGACACCGAACATCACGTTCGCGATCATCGGGCTCACGCTGCTCGTGGCCACGGCCCGCGAGTGGCGGGCGCCGCGTCTCACCTTCGCCTGGCGGGCGCTCGACGCGCTCCGCCCGCTGATGCCGGGGACGCGCGCGTCGACGGGGACGGCCCGCGTGGGCCACGGCGCCACCGACTCGACGCACATCCTCGACCGCTATCTCATGCGCGAGTTCCTCGCCTTCCTCGGCATCGGGCTCGCGGTGGCGGCGGCGCTCTACGTCGTCGTCGACCTGGGAGAGACGCTCAACCGGTTCCTGCGCGTCAAGCCGCCGCTCATCTACATCTTCGAGCACTTTCTCTACCGGCTGCCGGCGGCGCTCCACGAGGGACTGCCGGTCGTCATGCTCGTGGCGACGATCTTTCTGTTTCTCTCGCTGAGCCGGTTCCACGAGCTGACCGCGATGAAGGCCGCCGGCATCAGTCTCTACCGTGTGAGCGCGCCCGTGCTCTTGATGGGCCTGTCGGTGGCCGTGAGCGCGATGCTCTTCCAGGAGCTGTTCTTGCCGCGCCTGAACGAGCTGGGCGAGGAGGTGGACCGCGTGAAGATCCGGGGCCAGCTCCCCCGCCACCTCCAGTCGCGCCAGCGGCTGTGGCTCCGCAGCGCGGACAGCCGCTTCTATCGCGTCGAGCTCTTGAGTCCCGGGACGAGCGACCTCTACGGGGTGACGATTTTGGAGATGGACCGCCAGTTCCGGCTGCTCAACCGGCTCGACGCCCGGCAGGCGCACTGGACGGAGGCGGGCTGGGAGCTGCGCGACGGCGCCTTCCGCGAGATCGAGCCCGGCGGCACCGTGCAGACGGTGCCGTTCACGTTCACCGCCCTCGAGCTCAACGAGGACATCGAGGAGTTCACGCGGATCCACAAGGACTTCGAGTCGATGAGCTACTGGGAGCTGCGCGACTACGTGGCGCGTCTCGAAGCCGCCGGCTTCCAGGCCAAGAAATACCTGGTCGCGCTCTATTCCAAGCTCTCCTTTCCGCTCGTGAACCTCGTGATGGTCCTCGTCGCCATCCCGTTGGCGCTGCAGTCGCCGCGCGGCGGCCGGCTCTTCGGCGTCGGCCTCGCCATCGCCATCATGGCCGGCTATCTCGTCGTCCACTACGTGGCGCTGGCGTTCGCGCGCGCCGACCTCCTGCCGGCGTTCGTGGCCGCGTGGACGGCGAACGTCATCTTCTTCGGGATCGGCACGTCGCTGTTTCTCCGCGCGCGGACGTAGGCGCCGTCCGGCGCTCGCCGGCGGCGGGGCGGCCCCGTTCGACCACGCAAATCGCCAACGGTTTTGGCGCCTGTCGGCGTGCCACGATTGACCGCCGGAACCGACGCAGTACCCAGAAGACACGGGTCTCACGGGGCCGCGCTGCCACCCCCCGAGCGCCGCGCCGTGGACCAACCACGCCGAACATCGAACGCCGTACCTCAGGCCGCCGCACCTCAGGACTGTGACGCCAAACGGCGGCGGGTCAGGCGCCAGGCGACGGCGGCGAAGAGCGCGGCCGGGAGCCAGACCCAGACGGCTTCGCTGGCGAGCACGGCCATGCCCCAGGCGCTGAGGAAGGGACGGAGACCGAGGGGCGAGACGACGATCGGCCGCCACGGCAGGTAATAGCGGCGCGTGTCGAACGGCGCGAGCAACGCCACGCCGATGCCGCCGTCGGTCATCGCGTCGAGGACGCCGTGCGAGGCCGTCACCAGGAACAGATAGAGCCAGAGCCGCCGGCGGGTGCCGCGCGGGACCAGCAGCGGCGCCAGGGCGGCGGCGAGCACGGCCGCGAAGGAAAGCGAGTGCGTCAGGCCGCGATGGCCGAGCACGGAGCCGAGCGGTACGCCGGTGTAGACGCCGAGGACGTCGGCGTCCGGCAGGACGGCACAGAGGGCGCCGGCCCACCAGACACGCGCGCGCCAGCCCGCGCGGCGGAACGCGGGGCCGAGCGCCAGCGCGGCCACGGCGTGCGACATGACCGTCGGCATCGCGCCGGCCCGTGGGCGATCAGCGCGCGCCGGAGAGCGTGCGCAGCGCCTCTTCGAGGCGCTTCTGCTCGGCGCCGTACGCGGCCCAGTCGCCCCGCCGCAGCGCGTCCTGCGAGCGCGTCCACGCCTCCAGCGCCCGCTGGGTCGCCGCCCGCTCCACCCCGCCCGGCGACGGCGCCGGACCGGGCCCCGCGGCCGTCGTCGGCGCCGCCGGCGTCGGCGCCACGCGGCCGGCGAAGATGCGCGAGAGCGACTGCTCCAGCGTCGGCTCCATCGCGATCTGGTTGCCGTAGGCCACGATGACCCGGCGCAGCTCGGGCAGCGCGCCCTGCTCGGCGGCGAGATAGAGCGGCTGGACGTAGATCAGCGACTGCTCGATGGGAATGGCGAGCAGCGAGCCGCGGATCACCGTCGAGCCACGCTGGTTCCAGAGCGAGAGCTGCTGCGAGATGACGGGGTCCTGATCGATGCGCGCGTCGACGAGGCGCGGACCATAGACGTTCTTCTGCTTGGGGAAGTTGTAGACGATGAGCCGGCCGTAGTGCGCCGGGTCGGAGCGCGCGGCCAGCCACGCGATCATGTTGTCGCGGCGGCTCGGGTTGAAGAGGGTCAGGAGGATGAACTCCTCCTTCGCCTCGCCGGGCAGCCGCATGATCGTATAGTACGGCTCCATCTCGCGCTCACGGCCCTCGAGGGTGCGCCGCGGGATGGCCCAGAGGTCTTCCTTGTTGTAGAAAACTTGCGGATTCTCCATGTGGTAGACGGCGTACTTGCGCGCCTGGATCGCGAAGAAGTCCTCGGGATAGCGGATGTGCCGGCGCAGGTCCTCCGGCATCTGCTCGAGCGGCCGGAGCAGCCCGGGGAACGCCGCCGCGTAGGCGCGCACGATCGGGTCGCCGGCATCGGCGATGTAGAAGCGCACCGAGCCGTGATAGGCGTCGACGGTCACCTTCACCGAGTTGCGGATGTAGTTGCCGATGCCGCGCACGGGATCGGAGTACGGATAGCGGTCGCTGGTCGTGTAGCCGTCGAGCATCCACGCGAGCCGCCCATCGTCGGTCACGACCATGTAGGGATCGCGGTCGAAGCGGAAGAACGGCGCGATGAGCCGGATGCGCTCGCCGATCGTGCGGTGGATGAGGATCCGGCTCTCGGCCGTGAGGTCATCGGACAGCACGATCTTGGGCTCGCCGAAGCGGGCGGCGAACAGCAGCCGACGGGCCCAGCTGCCGATGGCGATCCCGCCCTCGCCCTGGTAGCGCGCGTAGACGTTCTGGTCGCCGGCGGGATAGTCCAGCTCCTGCGAGCGCGTGCGCACCAGCGCGTACTCGTTCGACGACTCCGCGTAGTAGATCTCCGGGCGCGAAATCTTCGGGAAGCCATCGGAGGAGCGCGGCGGGATGTCTTTCACGAAGAACTCGGGCAGCCCTTCGGGCGTGACGCGGTTGACCGGACCCACCACGATGCCGTAGCCGTGCGTGTAGGTGAGGTGCTCGTTGATCCAGTTGCGCCCGCCCTGCAGGTGCTGGTACGAGAGCTCGCGCGGCGACAGCATGAGCTGCCGGTATTCGCTGTTGACGACGTAGCGGTCGTTGTCCACATCCTGGAACTTGTAGTAGGTCCGGATCTCCTGCAGCTGCGCGAAGGTGCGCAGCAGCGGGCGGTAGTCCCAGAGCCGGATGTTCTTCAGGGTGGCCTCGTTGCGCGCCAGCGCGCGCGCGTCGAGGTTCTCGTCGGCGGGGAACTCCTTTTCCTGGATGCGGTCGAGGCCGTAGGCGGCGCGCGTCATCCGGATGTTCGCCTCGAGGTACGGCCGCTCGGCCTCCAGCTCGTTGGGGGCCACGCGCAGGCGCTGGAGGAACGCCGGGTACACGCCGAGGCCCAGCACCCACACCACGAGGAGCGCGGCGCCGGCGCCCGCGAGCAGCCGGAGCCCGGGCCGCATGATCTGCGCCGCGCACGCGACGGCGGTGAGCGTGGCCAGCACGGCCAGCGCCCCCAGCATCGGCAGGCTGGCGTGAACGTCGGTGTACGAGGCGCCGAACACGATGCCGCGCGGCGAGAACACGACCTCGTAGCGATCGAGCCAGAAGCCCACCGCCTTGAGCGCCAGCAGGGCGGCGCCGAGCAGCAGCAGGTGCGTGCGCGCGCCGCCGGCCAGCCGTGGGCCGCGCGTGGTGAGCACGAAGCTGCGCTGGAGCACGTACACGGCGAGGGTCAGCACCGCGGTGCCCGCCACCAGCGTCATCGCCCACGCGTGCACGAGCCGCCAGAACGGCAGGAAAAAGACGAAGAACCCCAGGTCGAAGGCGAACACGGGATCCTTGACGCCGAAGGGGGGGCCGTTGAGGTAGCCGAGGACCGTCTCCCAGTGCGCGCTCGCGCGCAGCCCCGAGACGATCGCGATCAGCAAGAGGACGACGGGCAGGAAGCGGCGGATGAGCGGCTCGATCACCACCCGCCCCGGCAGGCCGAGCTGGTCCTCGAGCTCCCAGAGCACGTCGGGGGCGGCGGTGCGCGCGGCGACGGTGAGGTTCGCCCAGAGGAAGAGGGCGACGGCGAGGGCGACGGCGCCGAACAGGCCGCCGCGCAGCGAGAGCGTGGTCAGGAAGACCTGGCTGTAGCCGACCTCCTGGAACCACAGCCAGTCGGTGTACATCGGGACGAGCTGCAGCACCGCCGCCAGCACCACCAGCGCGAGGACCAGGAACGCCAGCGGCTGGGGAGAGCGCATCGGCCGCGCCCGGCGGGCGGGGCTACGTCCCGTGCCGCCAGGAGGCGAGGTACGACTCCTGATCGGACGTGAGATCGTCGATCTCGACGCCCATCGATGCCAGCTTGAGGCGCGCGATCTCGAGGTCGATCTCACGCGGCACCACGTACACCTTGCGCTCGAGCGTCTTGGCCTTCTTCGCCATGAACTCGGCGGACAGCGCCTGGTTGGCGAAGCTCATGTCCATGACGGCGGCGGGATGGCCCTCGGCGGCGGCGAGGTTGATGAGCCGCCCCTCGCCCAGCACGAACACGCGCCGCCCGCCGGCGAGCTGGAACTCCTCGACGAACGGCCGCACGACGCGGCGGGCGGTGGCGAGCTGCGCGAGGGCCACGAGGTCGATCTCGACGTTGAAGTGGCCGGAGTTGGCGAGGATCGCCCCGTCCTTCATCCGCGTGAAGTGCTCCTTGCGGATGACCGAGGTGTTGCCGGTCACGGTGACGAAGAGGTCGCCGACCTCGGCCGCGTCCGGCATCTTCATGACCGAGAAGCCGTCCATCACCGCCTCCAGCGCGCGCATCGGCTCGACTTCGGTGACGATCACATGGGCGCCCATGCCCTTGGCGCGCGTGGCCACGCCGCGCCCGCACATGCCGTAGCCCGCGACCACCAGCGTCTTGCCGGCGAGCAGGACGTTGGTGGCGCGCAGGAGGCCGTCGATCGTCGACTGGCCGGTGCCGTAGCGGTTGTCGAAGAGGTGCTTGGTGTCGGCGTCGTTCACCGCGATGACGGGAAACGCCAGCACGCCCTCCTTTTCCATGGCCCGCAGGCGGATCACGCCCGTGGTGGTCTCCTCGGTGCCGCCGATGACGCCCTTCACGAGGTCGCGGCCGAGGTTGCTCTCGCCGTGGAGCTGGCTGATCAGGTCGGCGCCGTCGTCCATGGTGATCTGCGGGCGCGTCTTCAGCACGGCCTCGAGGTGGCGGTAATAGGTCGCGTTGTCTTCGCCCTTGTGGGCGTACACGGGGATGTCGTACTCCTTCACGAGCGCCGCCGCCGTGTCGTCCTGCGTGGAGAGCGGGTTCGACGCGCACAGCGCGACCTGGGCGCCGCCCGCCTTGAGCGTCAGCATGAGGACCGCCGTCTCGGTGGTCACGTGCAGGCACGCGCCGAGGCGGAGCCCCTTGAGCGGCTGCTCCTTGGCGAAGCGCTCGCGGACCTGGCGGAGGACGGGCATCGACTGCTCCGCCCACTCGATCTTCAGTCGCCCCTCCGCCGCCAGCCCAAGATTCTTGACGTCGTGCTCAACCATGCTCCGCTCGTCCTTTCGTGAGAACCGCCAACGGTCTGGGTTTGCCGCTCTTCGAGCGGCGGCTTGGCCGCCGCAATCGAGGTCCTGGGGGGAGGCATCGGAGGGGGCCGTCGAGGCCCCCTCCGACGTTCGAAAGGGGGCAGAGCCCCCCTCCGAGTTACACTCGAGCGTCGTCCCGCAGATCCTTCACGCGATCGGTGCGCTCCCAGGTGAAGTCGGGCTCCGGGCGACCGAAGTGTCCGTAGGCGGCCGTCTTCTTGTAGATCGGCCGGCGCAGGTTGAGGTACTTGATGATCCCCGCCGGCGTGAAGTCGAAGTGGCGGCGGATCAGCTCCTCGAGCCTCGCGTTCGACACCTTGCCCGTGCCGAACGTGTCCACCATGATCGAGACGGGGTCGGCGACGCCGATGGCGTAGGCCACCTGCACCTGCGCGCGGTCGGCGAGGCCGGCGGCCACGATGTTCTTGGCCACGTGGCGCGCCATGTAGCAGGCGGAGCGATCGACTTTCGTCGGGTCCTTGCCGGAGAAGGCGCCGCCGCCGTGCGGGCACGAGCCGCCGTACGTGTCGACGATGATCTTGCGCCCGGTCAGGCCCGTGTCGCCCATCGGTCCGCCCGTCACGAAGCGCCCGGTCGGGTTGATGTGGAAGACGCACTTCTTGCGGTCGATCATCTCGGCCGGGATCGTGGGCATGATCACCTGCTCGATGATGTCCTGGCGGATCTGGTCGTTGGAGACCTCGGGGCTGTGCTGCGTGGAGACGACGACCGTCTCCACCGCGGTGGGCTTGCCGTCGACGTAGCGCACGCTGACCTGCGACTTGCCGTCGGGGCGGACGTAGTCGATCGCGCCCGACTTGCGCCGCTCGCTCAACCGCATCACGAGCTTGTGGGCGAGCATGATCGGCAGCGGCATCAGCTCGGGCGTCTCGTTGCACGCGTAGCCGAACATGAGGCCCTGGTCGCCGGCCCCGAGGTTGTCCACACCCATGGCGATGTCCGACGACTGCTCGTCGATGGCGGCGATGACGCCGCACGTCTCGAAGTCGAACCCGTACTTGGCGCGCGTGTAGCCGATCTCGCGGATCGTCTCGCGTGCCACGCGCGGGATGTCCACGTAGCAGTTGGTCGTGATCTCCCCCGCCACGACGACGAGGCCGGTCGTCAGCAGCGTCTCGCACGCCACCCGCCCCGTCGGATCCTGGCGGATGATCGCGTCCAGCACCGCGTCGGACACCTGGTCGGCGATCTTGTCGGGGTGACCCTCGGTCACCGACTCCGACGTGAACAGATGCTCATCCCGCGCCATCGGTCAAGCCTCCTGGAGTCGAATTCGGCGCCACTGTAGCACGCTGGTCGGGGACCCTCAAGGCAAAGGCCGCCGCAGGCGGCGTTTCATCTCGTCGAGGAGCGGCACGCTCCACGGATCGCGCTCGCGCAGCACGGCCAGGTAGTAGGACGTCCACTGGCCGAGGTACGTGAGCGTGAGCAGGCGCGCCAGGCGGCCGGCGCCGCGGCCGCGCGCCTCGCTGAGGCCGCCCGCGCTGGGCGCGATGAGGTCGCGCAGAACGCGAAAGCGCTGCGCGATCTCCGGCGACTCCCCCGCGTCGCGCAGGAGGATCGCGTGCATGTCCTTGGCGGCGGGCGGCTGCCAGGCCTCGATCTCGTTGTGATTCATCTCGGGCAGCGCCCCGGCGAGCGCGAAGGTCTTGGCGTTCTCCTCCACGTCGGTCTTCCACCGGTAGGCGACGGTGCCGGTGGCAGGCCCGCCGTAGATCGCGGGCACGCGATCGCCGATCGAGAGCGCCAGGCGTTTGGCCTCGTTGTCGGCGGCCGGCCGCGCGGGCCCCAGCTCGGCGGCCAGCGCCTCGACGGCGGCGAGCGCCTCGTCCACCTCGGCCGGCGTCGCCACCGTCACACCGCAGCCCGCGAGCAGGCCCACCGCGGGCAGGAAGAGATAGCCGAGGGCCATGCGCGGCATGAGGCCGCCCGGCAACGTCACGCGAGGCCGACCCGCCGCCGCCGCCC
Organism: Candidatus Rokuibacteriota bacterium; assembly: GCA_003220225.1. Taxonomy (GTDB): domain Bacteria; phylum Methylomirabilota; class Methylomirabilia; order Rokubacteriales; family CSP1-6; genus AR12. Next base: position 201,350 of record QHRU01000035.1, on the reverse strand, counting down.
GCTGGGCCAGGGCCCCGCCGGCGGTGAGGGCGACGACCGGCGCCCGACGCGCCAGCGCGGCGTCGAAGGCCGAGAGCACCTCGGCGGTGTCGCCCGAGTACGAGCAGGCGATGACGAGCCCGTCGGGACCGGCCACGGCGGGCAGTCCGTAGCCGCGATGGACGAGGATCGGGACGTCGACGGCGTCGCCCGCGCAGGCGGCGAGCAAGTCACCGCCGGCCGCGGAGCCCCCCATGCCCGCGACGACGACGACGCGTGGTGTGCCGATGCCGAGCGGCGGCGCCGCGGCCAGCGTGCGGGCGGCGCGGCACTGGGCGGGGAACTCGGCGAGCGCGCGGCGGGCGTCGTGCGGATCGACCTGCGCGAGCGCCCGGGGGTCGTCGAGGTTCCTCGCGTTCGGCTCACCCCTCACGCGGCGCTCACTCGCGATCGATGTCCCGGTGGACGAGGGTCGGCGAGAGCCCCAGCCCCTCGACGAACGGGCGCAGCTCCTCGACGAGGGCGACCGAGCGGTGCCGGCCCCCCGTGCAGCCCACCGCGATGGTCAGGTACGCCTTGCCCTCGCGCTGGTACGCGGGGAGCACGAAGCGCAGGAAGTCCTCGACGTGGCGCAGCAGCTCGCGGCTTTCCGCGTGCTTCATCACGAACTCGCGGACCTCGTGCTCGCGGCCGTCGAGCGGGCGCAGCTTCTCGACGAAGTGCGGGTTGGGCAGGAAACGGACGTCGAAGACGAGGTCGGCGTCGAACGGCACGCCGTGCTTGAAGCCGAAGGACACGAGCGAGACGGCGAGGCCCGGACGCTCCTTGGGCGTCACGTACGCCTCGATGAGCATGTCCTTGAGCTGGTGCACGGTCATGCTCGAGGTGTCCACGATGCGATCGGCCACCTCGCGCACGGTGCTCAGCGCCTTGCGCTCGGCGCGGATGCCGTCGAGGACGTTGCCGTCGGGCGCCAGCGGGTGGCGGCGGCGCGTCTCGCGGTAGCGGCGTACCAGCGCCTCCTCGTTGGCCTCGAAGAAGACGACCTCCACCGCGTGGCCGCGCTGGCGCAGCGCGACCAGCGCGTCCAGCAGGTGACTGAGGTATTCCCCTTCCCGCACGTCCACCCCGAGCGCCACGCGGTCGCGCCGGTCGCTGGCGCGGGCGACGAGGTCGGCGAAGGTCGGCATCAGCGTGGTCGGCAGGTTGTCGACGCAGAAGAAGCCCATGTCCTCGAAGCACTTGATCGCGTAGCTCTTGCCCGCTCCGCTGAGGCCCGTGATCACCACGAAGGAGATCGGCGTCGCCATGGCGGGCGCGGCCGACGTCAGCGTCGTCGAGGCGCCAGGCGCCGCTGGTGCGACGGCAGGATCCCCAGCTCCTCGCGATACTTCGCCACCGTCCGGCGCGCGATGGTCAGCCCCCGGCCCTTGAGGATGAGCGCCACTTCCTGGTCGGAGAGGGGCTTGGACGGATCCTCGTTGGCCAGGAGATCCTGGATCATCTTCTTCACGGAGACGGACGACACCATCTCGCCGTCGCCGGAGGCGATGCCGGAGTGGAAGAAGAACTTGAGCTCGAAGAGGCCCTGAGGTGTTTCGACGTATTTGTTGGTGGTGACCCGACTGATGGTCGATTCGTGCATGCCGATGTCTTCACCGACGTCGCGCAGCGACAGCGGACGCAGGTACGGCAGGCCCTTGTCGAGGAACTCGCGCTGGAACTTGACGATCGATTGCGTGACCTTGCGCAGCGTCCGCTGCCGCTGGTCCACCGACTTGATCAGCCACAGCGCGGAGCGCAGCTTCTGGTCGACGTACTGCCGGGCCTCGCCATCGGAGGAGTTGCGCAGCAGCGAGCGGTAGAGCGAGTTCACGCGCAGGCGCGGGATGCCGTCCTCGTTGAGGACGACCACGTACTCGCTGCCCATCTTGTGCACGACGACGTCGGGGACGATGTAGCGCGAGTCGTTGCCGCCGAAGCGCCGGCCAGGCTTGGGCTCGAGCCCCATGATCTCCTCGACCGACTCCATGATGCGGTCGAGCGGCAGCTTCAGCGCGCGCGCGATGTCCGGATACCGCCGCCGGCTGAGGTCCTCGAAGTGCTCCTCGACGATCTCCACCGACACCGGGTCGGGGTTCGGATCGGCCTTGAGCTGGATGAGCAGGCACTCCTGGATGGAGCGCGCGGCCACGCCGGGCGGGTCGAAGGCCTGCACGATGGCCACGACCTTGCGGACCTCCTCCACCGTCGTCTGGCAGCGCTGAGCGATCTCCTCGTCGCTGGCGCGCAGGTAGCCGTCCTCGTCGAGGTTGCCGATGATCTCGGTGCCGATGCGGCGGACGAGCGGATCGTCGCTCGCATAGCGGAGCTGCTCGTCGAGGTGATCGGTCAGCGAGGAGACCGAGCGCACCATGTTCTCGAACGGCAGGTCCTCGCGGTCCTCCTGGGCGACCAGCGAGCGCTCCTCGTGGTCGTCGAAGATCACGGCGGTGAGGTCGAAGGGCAGGTCGTCCGTCTGGCGCTCGGTCGTCGGTGGCGGCGCCGCCTCGCTGCTCAGCGGCTCCGCGGGCGGCGCCGTCGGCACGTCGGGCGCCGCCTGGCCGTCCGGCTGCTCGGCCGTCTCGGGCTGCACTTCCTCGAGCAGCGGATTTTCGAGGAGCTCTTTCTGCACGACTTCCTGGAGCTCGAGGGTGCTGAGCTGCAGCAGCTGGATGGCCTGCTGCAGCAGCGGAGTCATGACGACCCGCTGGCTCTGTCGCAGGGAGAGTCGGGTTTCCATTGCCATGACGGATTTTCTCTGCCCGGAACCTAGAGGGCGAACTTCTCGCCGAGGTAGATTTCTCGGGCTATCGGATTGCTGGCGATCTCGCTGGCCGTGCCCGCCACGAGAATCTTGCCCTCGTACAGGATGTAGGCGCGATCGGTGATCGCGAGCGTCTCACGCACGTTGTGGTCGGTGATCAGGATGCCGATGCCCCGGTCGCGCAGGCGCCCGATGATCTCCTGGATGTCGCCGATGGCGATGGGGTCGATGCCGGTGAACGGCTCGTCGAGCAGCAGGTACTGCGGCGAGGTCACCAGCGCGCGGGTGATCTCCAGCCGGCGCCGCTCGCCGCCCGACAGGGTGAAGGCCGGGTACGGGGCGAGCGCGGTCAGGTCCAGCTCCGCCAGCAGCTCGCGCGCGCGCGCGCGACGCTCGAGCACCGAGAGGTCGAGCGTCTCCAGAATGGCCAGCAGATTTTCCTCGACGGTCAGCTTGCGGAACACCGACGATTCCTGCGGCAGGTAGCCCACGCCCATCCGGCAGCGCTGGTACATCGGGAGCGACGTGATCTCCTGCCCTTCGAGGAAGATGCGCCCGCCCTCGGTGGGCAGCAGCCCGACCATCATGTAGAAGGACGTCGTCTTGCCGGCGCCGTTGGGGCCGAGCAGACCGACCACCTCGCCCCGCTGGATGTCGAGCGAGACGTTGTCCACGACCTTGCGGGTCTTGAACCATTTCTGCAGGCCCTGCGCGACGAGGCCTTCCATTCAATTCTCGCAGGTCAGCGACGCGGGCCGCACGGCGGCGGTGGCTTCTCCGGCCTTCTTCTCGTCCTTCGGGTAGAACAGGCCCTTCACCCGCCCGCCCTGCACGACCGTGCGATCCTGCGACAGGAAGATCGTGATGCTCTCGCCGCTCACGACGTTGTCCTCTTGCCACACGCGCGCGTCGCCGAGGAGGACGACGCGCTGCTCGAGGTCGTAGTATTCGGCGCGTCGCGCGGTGCCGGTGCGGCAGTCGCGCGTGATGATGCGCACCGAGCCCGTGGACACGGTCCGGAGAATGCGGTCGCCGTGCTCGTCGAAGTAGACCTCCATGCGATCGGCGTACTGCACGGAGTTGTTCTGGCGGGCGATGACGTTGCCGGTGAAGACCACGAGCGCTTCCTTGCCGAAGCGCTCCATCTTGTCCGCGTCCACGGTGACCGGCTGCGTGCGATCGTCCTTGCCCTGCTGCTTGCGCGCCGGCTCCGCGGGCTTCGCGGGCGCCTGGGCGGCGGCCGCCACCGGCAGCGTCAGGATCATGGCGGCGCCCGCGAGCGCGGCCAGCCGGGTCATTGCGCCCGCGACCTCGTGAACGTCGCGCGCACGCGGCCGGCCACCGTCGCGGTCTCGTCGTCGGTGGTCATGTCGAAGGCCGTGCCCTGGATCACCGAGCCGTCGCGCGAGAGCGTCACCGGCTCGTCGGTCCAGAGCCGCTGCGCGTCGGCGTCCCAGTGGATCACGCTGGTGTCCATGCGGAGGCCGTCGCTGGAGGTGATGACGACGTTCTTCCGGACCTCGACGGTCCTGATCTTCTGGTGGAGGTCACCCTCCTCACCGACGATCGTCCAGGAGCGGTCCTTCTGGAACACCCGGACGGTGAGGTTCTTGAGATTCGTGCGGCCCTCCTGCTCGTACATCAGCGCCTGCTCGGCGCGCAGCCGCCAGCGCACGCCTTTGGTCACCTCTTCGAGGTCCACTTCCTTGATACGGAGGTCGGCCGTCGACGGCGCGGGTCCCAGCGCCTCCACGCGCGCCGTCCGAGTTCGGACGACGAGCGTCGTGGCCACCGCGACGACGAACACGGCCACAACGATGAGGATCGCGCGTGCCAGGTTTGGCATTAGTGCAATTTCGATACCAGCCTACCACAGTAGCGCTCGACGCAATGTGAAAAGCACGGGCGGCGCGACGAGGCTAGACGATTTTCGCGCGGAGGATGTCGTGCATATGAATGACGCCGGTCGGCCGGCCGCCGGCGTTCACGGCCACGAGGCTCGTGATGGCCCACGCCTCCATCACCTCGAGCGCTTTCGCGGCGAGGTCGTCGGCGGCGATGGTCTTGGGGGCCCGCGTGGCCACCTCGCCCGCGCGCGCGTCGGGCGTCGGGCCGCCGGCGAGCTGCAGGCGCCGCAGGTCGCCGTCCGTGATGACGCCGACCAGCCGGCCGTCGGCGTCGACGACCGTCGTCATGCCGCAGGCGTGGAGCGCGGCGCCGGCGGCCGCGGTGCGCGGGCGCTTGCGCGTCATCTCTTCCACCGCGTCCTTGACGCTGGCCTCCTCGCGCACGACGGGCAGCGTGTCACCGCCGTGCATGAGGTCGGCCACGCGGAAGAGCGCGCGCCAGCCGAGCGTGCCGCGCGGGTGCAGCGCGGCGTAGTCCTCGGGGCGCAGCCCGCGCAACTCCAGCAGCGCCATGGCGAGGGCGTCGCCCATGGCCAGCGCGGCCGTCGTGGACGACGTGGGCGCCAGGTTCATCGGACACGCCTCTTCCGCGACGCTGACGTCCAGCACCACCTCGCACTGGCGCGCGAGCGTGGAGCCGGGATTGCCCGTGAGGAGCACGATCGGCACGCCGAGCCGCTTGAGCGGCGGCAGGATCGCCAGCACCTCGTCGGTCTCGCCGGAGTTCGAGAGCGCGAGCACGACGTCGCCGCGCGCCACCATGCCGAGGTCGCCGTGCACGCCCTCCGCGGGGTGCAGGAAGTACGCCGGCGTGCCCGTGGACGCGAGGGTGGCGGCGATCTTGCGGCCGACGAGGCCGGATTTGCCCATGCCGGTCACGATGACCCGGCCCGCGCAGCCGCGCAGCGTCTCGACGGCGCGCGCGAAGCCCGCGTCGAGCTTGGGCACGAGGGCCAGGATCGCGTCCGCCTCGAGCCGCAGGACACGCTCGGCGATGCGGCGTAGATCGGGCCCGCTCATTCGTCGTCCTGCTGGGGGCCCCGAAATGGCCCCCAGACCCCCGGCGCTCGGCCGCGCCCCGGCGCAGCCGTGGCGCGCCTCGGGAACACGACCCCCGGCGCTCGGGCGCGCCGCGGCGGAGCCGTGGCGCGCCTCGGAAACACGGAATGTCTCATCCTGTCCTCTGCTCGGCGTGCACCCGGTGGATCGCGAGCAACTCGTCGAGCAGGCGCGGCAGCACGTCGATCCGCAGCATGTTCGGCCCGTCCGAGAGCGGCCGGCCGTCGGCCAGCGTGCGGTCGGGATCTTCGTGCATCTCCATGAAGAGCGCGTCGACGCCGAACGCGACCGCGGCACGCGCCAGGGCCGGGACGTACTTGCGCTCGCCGCCCGAGCGGTCTCCCGCCCCGCCCGGCAGCTGCACCGAGTGCGTGGCGTCGAAGACGACCGGGTAGCCGAGCTCGCGCATGTCGGCGAGGCCGCGCATATCGACCACGAGGTTGTGATAGCCGAACGACGTCCCCCGCTCGGTCAACAATATCGACTCGTTGCCCTTCGAGAGGATCTTGTCGACGACATTCTTCATGTCGCGCGGGGCGACGAACTGGCCCTTCTTGACGTTGACGGGCTTGCCGGTGGCCGCCGCGGCCAGGATCAGATCGGTCTGGCGGCACAGGAACGCGGGAATCTGCAGCACGTCGAGCACCTCGGCCGCCGGATCGACCTCCGAGACCTGGTGGATGTCGGACAGCACCGGCACGCGCAGCGAGTCGCGCACTTTTTTGAGAATTCGGAGCCCCTCGACGAGGCCGGGGCCGCGGTAACCGTGGACGGACGAGCGGTTGGCCTTGTCGTAGGACGACTTGTAGACGTAGGGTACGCGCCGGTCGGCGGCGATCGTCGCCAGGCGCTCGGCCGTCATCAGCGCGTGCTTTTCGTCCTCGATCGCGCACGGGCCGCCGATGAGGACGAGCGGGCGCCCGCCGCCCACCGTGATCGCGCCGATCCGAACCTCCCGCGTCTTCATCATCCTCGCCGGGCGCGGTAGTCCAGTCCGGCCTTGACGAAGCCGGCGAAGAGCGGGTGCGGGTCCCACGGCCGCGACCGGAACTCGGGATGGAACTGGCCGGCCACGAAGTACGGGTGGTCCTCGATCTCGATGATCTCGACCAGCTGCTTCTCCGCCCAGATGCCCGAGATCAACAGCCCGTTCTTCTCGAGCGTCTTGAGGTAGTCGTTGTTGACCTCGTAGCGGTGGCGGTGGCGCTCGCGGATGATCCCCTCGCCGTAGAGGCGCGACGCGCGGCTGCCCTCGCTGAGCAGGATCGGATAGAGGCCGAGGCGCATGGTGCCACCCTTGTCGGCGAGCGTCCGCTGCTCGGGCAGCAGATCGATCACGAGGTGCGGGGCGTCGGGAGTGAACTCGGACGAGTTGGCGCCCTCCAGGCCGCACACGTTGCGCGCGTATTCGATCACCGCGCACTGCATGCCGAGGCAGATGCCGAAGTACGGCACGCGCTGCTCGCGCGCGTAGCGCACCGACTGGATCTTGCCCTCGATGCCGCGGTCGCCGAAGCCGCCCGGCACCAGGATGCCGTCGACGTCGGCGAAGTGCGCGGCGGCGCCGTCGCGCTCGATGTGCTCGGCGTCCATCCAGACGATGTCCACTTTCGCCTGGTGAGCGATGCCGCCGTGGACCAGGGCCTCGACGAGGCTCTTGTAGGAGTCCCTCAGGTCGATGTACTTGCCGACCACGGCGAGCCGCGTGGTGGCGCGCGGCGATTTCACGCGGCGCACGACGTCCTCCCACCGGGAGAGGTCGATGGGACGGTCCTCCAGGCCGAGGCCCTTGACGATGATCGAATCCAGGCCTTCACGGTGGAACACGAGCGGGACCTCGTAGACCGTGTCGACGTCTTTGGCGGTGATGACCGCCTCCTCCTCGACGTCGCAGAACAGCGCGATCTTCGACTTGATGCCGGGGGGCAGGTAGCGGTCGGTGCGGCAGAGCAGGACGTCGGGCTGGATCCCGATGGCGCGCAGCTCCTTCACCGAGTGCTGGGTGGCCTTCGTCTTCAGCTCCGCGGCCGCCTGCATGAACGGCACGAGCGTGAGGTGGACGTAAAGGACGTTGTCCTTGCCGATGTCCTTCTTCAGCTGGCGGATCGCTTCCAGGAACGGCAGGCCCTCGATGTCGCCGACGGTCCCCCCGACCTCGACGATGACGACGTCCTGGCCGGCGCCGACCTTGCGGATCATGGCCTTGATCTCGTCGGTGATGTGCGGGATCACCTGCACCGTCCGCCCGAGGTAGTCGCCGCGCCGCTCCTTCGTGATGACCGAGTGGTAGACCTTGCCCGTGGTGATGTTGTGGTCGCGCGTGACGCGGGTGGAGGTGAACCGCTCGTAGTGGCCGAGGTCGAGATCCGTCTCGCCACCGTCGTCGGTGACGAAGACCTCGCCGTGCTGATAGGGACTCATCGTCCCCGCGTCGACGTTGATGTAGGGATCCATCTTCTGCAGCGCCACGCGGTATCCGCGCGCCTCGAGCAGCGCGCCCATGGAGGCCGCGGCCAGCCCTTTGCCCAGCGAGGACACGACGCCGCCCGTCACGAAGATGTATTTCGGCGCCACCTTCAGGCCTGCCTTTCCTGGCTGGAATGCCATGCCCGAACATAGTCCATTTCCGCCGCCCGGTCGACGACGAGCCCGTCCAGCCGCGCGTCGCGCAGCGCCGCCAGCGCCTCGGCCACGGCCGGCCCGCGCGCCACGCCGAGCGCGATGACGTCGGCGCCACCGAGCACCGGCTCCACCGCCCGCCCGCGCGCCATCCACCACTCGACGCGCTCGCGCGCACGGCCACCCATGAGGTGCCATGAGGCCAGCTCGGCGCCGCTCGCGCTCCGCAGCGCACGGCCGGCCGCGCTCGGCGTCGCCGTCACGACGCGGCGAGCCAGCGCCGGGGCGTCGGCCAGCGCGCGGCGCAGCTCGGTCAGCGGCTCGCCGCTGAGCCCGAGGCGTCCAGCCATCGCTTCCGCCACCGCGGCCGGCTGGTCGCCGGCGAGCGCCAGGGCGGCCACGATGACCGGTCGCGCCATGGGCCGGTCCTGGCGATGCGCGGCGCCCCAGGCGAGCGTCGCGGGGACGGCGGCGAGACGCGCGGAGGTGTCGCGCGTGAGCCGCCAGCGCGGATCGAGCAGCCGCGGCACGCCGCCGCGCGCCAGGTGCGCGAGGGCCACAGCGCAGCGCGGCTCCTCGAGCAGCCGCTCGAGGTCGGTGGCGACGCGCTGGCCCGAGAGGGCGGGATACGGCGCCAGACGCAGCGCCAGGGCCTGGCAGCGTGCCGTCCACACGTCGGCCTTCAGCTCGAGCCGCGCCGCGTAGCGCGCCGCGCGGAGGAGCCGCGTCGGATCCTCGACGAACGACAACGGGTGGAGGATGCGAAGGCGCCGACGCCGGAGATCGACGATGCCCGCGAAGGGATCCAGGAGCTCCCAGGCGTCGGAGGTCACCTCCACCGCCATCGCGTTGACGCTGAAGTCGCGGCGCTGCAGGTCCTGGCCGATCGGCGCCGGCAGCACGCGCGGCAGCGCTCCCGGCGCGTCGTAGCGCTCGGTGCGAGCGGTCGCGATATCGATGCGGCCCTGGCCCGGCGCGCGGACCGACGCCGTCAGGAAGCGCTCGTGCTCGACGAGCGTGCCCTCGAGCGCGTCGGCCAGGGCCCGCGCCACCGCCGGCCCGTCGCCCTCGACGACAACGTCGAGATCCCCGCCGGTGCCGATCGCCCCGCGCCAGGCGTCGCGCACGAGGCCGCCGGCGATGAACGCGCGCGCGCCCTGGCCCGCGGCCACGCGCGCGACCTCCGCGAGCAGTGCGCGCGTCGCCGGCGGCAGCGCTGTTTCGAGTCGCGCGCGAACCGGGAGGGCGCGCGGCGCCGCGGCGCGGGCGACCGAGCCCTTGCCGGAGACGATCACGACGGGCGCGCCTTCGCTCAGCCGGCGCCGCACCGCGAGCTCCGGCGTGCGTGCGGCGACGATGGGCAGCGGGCGGGCGAGCTCCCGCGCGGGCCAGTCCCCCAACCCCAGGCTCTCGGCGCGCGCGAGGTCCTCGGCGAGCACGTGATGGGTGGAGCCGCACGCGAGCACGCGGACACGGCGGCGCCGCGCCAGCCGCAGCGCATCGGCGGCGGTGATCCCGGACGGCGCCGCGAGCACCTCGCCGTCGACGAGCTCGGCGGCGGTGAACACGATCTGAGGATACGCGTGGGCGCGGCGCGCCATCATCACCGCCACGAACCGCGCTCCGCCGACGGCTTCCGGGAGGCTCCGCCCCGCTGCTGGCGGGGTCCCCGGGACACGCCGACGGCGGTCGTCATCTATCCAGTGAGCGGGGGCGTGATGACCGGGGTGCGGGTGAACGACGGAACGCCGTTGGAGTGCACGACGGACTATAGCACGACGCGCGCGCGGCTGGCAATTTACGCGGCGCGCAGCGGCTCTCAGCGAGGAATCGGGCCGCTGACGGTGCTCCGAAAACTCGTGAGCGTCGTGCCGGTCGCCGATTCGTACACCGACTGCATGTCGGCGGGGCTCGCTCCATATTCCGCACCGGTGCTCGAGCGCCCCATCGCCGTCAGCCAGCACGAATACGACCGCGCCTGATCGGCCGTGAGAGTGCCGCTGGCGTCGACCTCGACGGTCACCACGCCGGAGTAGCTGCCGTCGGAGACTGGGACGATCGTGAAGGCGGTGCCGATGATGGTGCCGGCGGCGGACGCGACCCCGGTCCAGACGCCGCAATCGATGCGGATCGAGGTGACGCTTGGGACGTTGGTGAGCGTCACCGGGACGCGGAACGTGAAATCGGCGGCCAGCGCGCTGGCAGGGGCGAGCGCGAGCAGCGCGAGGCTCAGCGGGGCGAGCCTCCGCCGCGCTCGCCTCTTCGGCGGCGCCATCAGCGAGCGCCCACCATGCTGAGCTCGTCCGTGGTGATCGTTCGGGGTTCCGACGCGCGCGAGGGTGCCGGGGACGACGACGAGGGCGACGATCCCGGCGTGACGACGATCGGCGCGCTGCGCGCCTCGTCGTTCGAGGGGCGGACGTCCCGCGGCGTCCGTCGCCTCGCGCTGAGCCCCGCGATCTTCGCCCGTAGCTCGTGCTTGCCCTCGGTCGCCTTCCACTGGGTCCTGACGGTCACCGTCTCGCCCTGACGCAGCGTCACCGTCTGGGTGCTGATAGGGGTGGTGGCGTCATCGACGAAGAGCTGCACGAGGACGTCGACCGGCTGCGTGTTGGCCGGGCGCGGATCGAGGCGGCGCAGCGTGGCGATGATCGTGACGATATCGTTGACCTTCACGGCCGTCGGCGTCACCTGCACCATCTCGACGGCGACGTCCACGTTCTGGGCCCGCGCCGGCGCGGCCCCGACGCACACGAGCGCGAGCACGACCGCCGACGGCGTGAGAGCGACCTTGATGGCCGACACGAAGTTGGCGTAACACGGCGCGATTCGGTCCGCAAACGCGAGCCTCGCCTGCGTTGCGCACCCGCGCGATGTGGCAGCCGGAGACTCAAAGCTTCGCATCGGTGGCGCGCCTAGCTCCCGCGGCGAGCGGGCAGCAGCCGGCGGAGGGCGCCGCGCTCGGGTGAGCGAAGCGCCGCGCTCCCGAGCCAGAAGACGAGCGCGCCGACCGCGATGGTGGCGGCCAGCAGACTCGCGTCCAGGGCGAGCCCGCGGCGGATGGCGAGGATCGGGAGCGCCAGCCAGCACCACGCGGCGAGCGGCGCCGACGCGGCGGCCGTGCGGAGCGTGGAGGCGAGCAGCGCGCGCCCGCCGAGGCGGCCGAAGCGCCGCCGCGCCGCCCAGAGCAGCGCGAGCAGGTTGACGAAGGCGCCGACCGACGACGCGTACGCGAGCCCGGCGTGGCCCACGCCGAGCCCCATCAGCACGAGCGCGGTGAGGACGTTGGCGGCGACGGCGAGCACGCCCAGACGCACGGCCACGCCGGGCCGGCGGACCGCGTAGAAGGCCTGGGCGGTGATCCGCGCGGCCGCGAAGGCGACGAGGCCAACGGCGTAGCCGCTCAGCGCCTGCGCGGTGGCGAGCGTGTCGGCGGAGGTGAAGCGCCCGCGCTCGAAGAGCACGCGCGTGATGGGCGCGCGGAGCACGAGGAGGCCGATCGTGGCCGGGAGGCAGATGTAGACCGCGAGCCGCAGCGCGAAGTTCAGCGTGCCCGCCAGCGCGCGCGTGTCGCCCGCGGCCGCCTGCCGCGACATCGCGGGCAGCGCCGCCGAGGCCAGCGCGATGCCGAAGATGCCGAGCGGGAACTCCATCACCCGGTCGGCGTAATAGAGGAAGGAGATCGAGCCGGCCGGCAGGAACGAGGCGAGCAGCGTGTTGACGAAGACCATCACCTGCACCGCCGCCAGCCCGAAGACGGCCGGGGCGAGCAGGCGCGCCATCCGCGCGAGCGCGGGGTGCCGCGGCTCCCACGACGGGCCGACCAGCAGCCCGGCGCGTGCCAGATCGGGGACCTGCACGAGCAGCTGGCCCACCCCGCCCATGAGCACGCCGAGCGCCAGCGCCAGGATCGGCGGGTCGACGTGACGCGCCAGCAGCAGCACACCGGCGATCATGCCGACGTTCGACACGGCGGGCCCCAGCGCCGAGGCGAAGAAGCGGTTCTCGGCGTTCAGCGCGCCCATCGCTAGCGCCGACAGGCCCACCAGCACGAGGTACGGGAACATCACCCGGGTGAGCTGGACCGCGAGCGCCTCCTGCACGGGATCCGACGTGAAGCCCGGGGCGATCGCGCGGAGCAGCCACGGCGCGAGCGCGATGCCGACGAGCGTGGTCACCGCCAGCACGACGAGGGCCGTGCCGAGGGTGGCCCGCACGAGGCGCCACAGCTCGTCGCGCGAGCGGACGGCCGCGTACTCGGTGAACACGGGGATGACGGCCGTCGAGAGCGCGCCCTCGGCCAGCAGCCGCCGCAGGATGTTCGGGATGCGGTAGGCGACGAAGAACGCGTCGGTGACGGGGCCGGCGCCGAACACGAGGGCGACGACCGCGTCGCGCACGAAGCCCAGCACCCGGCTCGCGAGGGTGGCGGAGCCGATGGAGCCGAGCGCGCCGACGACCTGCCGCTCGACGCCGGGCGTCTCGGTCACCTTGTAATCTCCGCCGAACTGCGGCAAGATTCGGGACGTTGTCCGCGCGGACGGCCACCGTCGATTCGCCGACCGTCGGGCGCGCAGTGCGAGCCGCAGGCCGCTCGACGGCCGAGGCGAGCGGTGAAATGATCGAAAGAAGGAAGGACTAAGTGGCAAATACCAAGTCGGCCATGAAGCGCATCCGCACGAGCGAGAAGCGGCGCGTGCGCAACCGCACCATCCGCTCCCAGGTCCGCACCGCCGTCAAGACCGCTCGCGCGGCCGGCGGCGACGCGCTTCGCACCGCCGTCGCCGAGGCGATCCGCGCGCTCGACAAGGCGGTCACCAAGGGCGTCGTCCACCCCAACACCGCCGCGCGCAAGAAGTCCGCGCTGGCGCGCCGTCTCGTCGTCTAGGACATGGGGGGGCCCGAGATGGCCCCCCACCCCCCCCGACGCTCGGGGCGGCCCGGCGAAGCCGTGCCACCCCTCGATACCCGTAGGGCTCATCGTCCGCGTCCCGCCGCGTGCAGCTCGCGCAGCAGCGCGCTCGCGCGCTCGGCGAGGCGGTCGCCGGTGTCCGCGCCGTAGAACGAGCTGCACGTCACGTACGTCGGCCGCCCGTAGTCCGTCGCCGTCACGAGATAGCCGACGTAGTCGTTCGACACGCCCGCGACGAAGGCGTGACGAAAGCTCCGCCGCGCCTCGGCCTTGATGCGAAGACCGAGGGCGGTGGCAGGCTCGCCGGGCAGCGCCACCCACGCCGTGTCGCCGAGCGCCACCGCCGTCAGCGTCGTCTCGCTCGGCAGGGCGCCGTCGAGCGGCACGGTGAGGACGGCCGGCATCCACCCGCCGAGGCAGTTGCGGAGCGAGAGCCGTGGCGCCGGCAGGTCCACCCTGACCACGCGCGCGACGAGTCGGCCCGCGCCGACCGGCGTCGCGCGCTCCCACGCGACGCGCACGGCGTCCGCCAGCGCCGACGCGACCTCGCCGAGCGCGCGGCTGCCGTGGCGGGCCGGACTCACATCGCCCACGGCGCCGTTCACGAAGAGCGCGGGCGCGTGGACCGCGTGCTCCAGCGCCTCCGAGGCGGCGCCCATCACGTCGCCGGACAGGCGGAGGTTCCGCGCGCCGAGCATCGTGCCGTGGATCGCGAAGTTCCAGACGAGCGCCACCGGCGCGCCGTCCGCGCGTCGCACGGCGAGCACGGCCACCTCGGGATCGAGGGGTCCGCCGAGCCGGCTGCGCACGACCGGGGGCGCGGCGGCGACGCCGAGGGCGACGCGCGCGGGCCCGCGGCCGCCGTCGGCGCGGCGCACGGCCTCGACCACCGCCGCCACCAGCGCCTCGCGCACGGCCGCGTCCTCGCGGTCCGCCGCGACGAAGCCCATGAGCGCGGACTCCACGAACGCGCCGGGGCCCGAGTGCGTGTGCGAGGCCGAGACGATCAAGGCGCCGGGACGCGCCCCGGCACGCGCGAGCCGCGTGGCGACCGTCTCGGTGAACGCGCGGTCCACCGCGACGAGGTCCACCGTCACCCACACCACCCGCGTGCCATCGCGCTCCAGCACGAGCGCCCGCGCGGCCAGCGGGTCGCGCTCGGCGCGGCCCGGCTTGAACCAGAACGCGTGCGGATAGCGATCGAGCACGTCGGGCACGACGAGGCGACGGTGAAAGCCGCCGTAGCCCGCCAGCGGCGTGCCCTCGGGCACGGTGAGCGGTACCTTGCCGGCGCCGGCGACGACGCAGCCGGGACACGCGCCCTGGGCGGCGGCGAGGCCCGGGGCCGCGGCCGCGGCGCCCGCGGCCGCGAGCGCAGCGAGCGCGACGGACGCCGCGAGCGCGCGACGCGCCCGGGCGCTCACCGGCAGAGGTCGAGCACGAGCGCGGTGAGCTCGGCGTGCGGCTCGCCGCTCGACTTCAGACGCCGCTCAGCCTCCCAGCACCGCTCGAGCCGACGCGCCAGGATCGGCGCCGGCGCGGCGGCGGGCCCACGCGCGATGGCGTCGACGACGGGCGCCGGCTTGCGCACGACGCGTGCGATCTCCTCCGCGCGCTGCCCACGCGCCGTGAGGTCGGCCACGGTGAGCGTCGCGCGCACGTCGGCGGTGAGCAGCGCCAGCAGCCGCATCGGCTCCTCGGTCGCGAGCAACCGGTCGAGCGTCCGGAGCGCGACGCCGACCTCGCGGCGCTGCACGGCGCGCGTGAGATCGAAGACACCGCTCAGGCGGTGCTCGCCCACGACGGCGGTGACCTCCTTCACTCCGACGGCGGCGTTGTCGCTGCCGCCGGCCAGCGCCGCCTTGCGCGCCTCGCCGAGCAGGCTGGCGCCGTCGTCGCCCACCCACTGCACGAGCAGTCGCGCGGCCTCGTCGCTCACCGTCAGTCCCTCGGCGGCCGCACGCTGCCGCAGCCAGGTCTCCGCGGAGCGGCCCTCACGCGTCGGCAGCGTCACCACGGCCGCGGGGGGCACGGCCGTCAGCAGCCAGTGGTCGGCGCGGCGATCGCGGGATGCGGCGAGCGACTCGTCGGCGAGCAGCAGGAGACAGCTCGACGGGTTCGGGTCGCGCGCGTACGCCGCGAGCGCGTCGGCGCCCTTCACGGGCAGCGCCTGGCCGCGGCGGACGATGACGAGCCGCATCCCGGTCATGAAGGGCAGCGTGCTCGCGGCGCGCACGACATCGTCGACGGAGGCCTCCGCCCCCTCGAAGACCTCCCGGCCGAGCGCGGCCTCGCCCGCGGCACGGAAGAGCCCGCGCGTGGCGGCGGCCAGCGCGTCGTCGAGCAGCTGGGGGTCGGGTCCGTGCAGGAGCGCGATCGGCGGCGGCTGGCCGCGGCCGGCGGCCTGGACGAAGCCGGCGTAGTCCATCGGGCCGCCGGTCAGAAGCGGTCGATCGCGAGGCTCACGATCGAGCGCGCGATCTCGGCCGCCGCCTGGCTCAGCGCCGTCTCCTCGCGCGCGATCGTCGACGAGACCGGGCCGACCACGCGGAAGTCGGCCTGCTCCGTCACGCCGGTCTGCTGGAAGAGGACCTCACTGCGCCGCACGTCGCGCATCCGGAGGTTGAGGACCACCAGGAGCCGATACTGCTGGACGTTGAGCGTCTCGTCGAAGGCGATGCCCTGGACGCCGTAGCTCGTGATCTCACCTTCGAGGATCGCGTCGGCGTCCGCCGGCCGCGTGACACGGAGCCGGCCGTTGGTCGCGAACGCCTGGACGACCGCCCGCGTGATGATCGACTCTACGCCCGGCTCCTGCGTGCGGTTGAGGAAGATCGGCACGGCGACCGTGCGGACGTGGGACGGCAGCGTGCCGCGGAACGAGTAGCCGCACGCGCCGAGACCCAGGGCCGCGACGGCCAGCACCAGCACGCCGAGGCGGGGAGGCGTCACGCGCGCGTCACGATGTTGACGAGGCGATTGGCGACGACGACCACCCGCTCCACGGAGCGCTCGCGCACCCACGGCTGCACGCGGTCATCGGCGAGCGCGAGACGCTGGATCCGCTCCTCGGGCGTGCCGACGTCGACCTGGAGCCGGCTGCGGACCTTGCCGTCCACCTGCACCACCAGCGTCACTTCCTTCTTCACGAGCGCGACCGGATCCGCCTCCGGCCAGGGCCGCATGAAGAGGCTCTCACGGTGGCCGAGCTGCGCCCACAGCTCTTCCGTCACGTGCGGGCAGAACGGGCCGAGGAGCAAGAGCGTCGTCTCCACCGCCTCGCGCATCAGGGCGGCCCGCTCGGCGGCCGGCATCCCGTCGTGGGACGTCGCCTCGAACGCGTAGAGCGCGTTCACGAGCTCCATCACCGCGCTGATCGCGGTGTTGAAGTGGAAGTCGCGCTCGATGTCCTGCGTCGCCTTCGCGATCGTCTCGTGGATCTGGCGGCGGAACGTCTTCCCGGGCTCGGTGCTCGGCGCCGACGTCGCGGGCGCGGACTTCAGGGCGTCGGCGTGGGCCACCACGAAGCGCCACACGCGGTTCAAGAACCGTGAGGCGCCCTCGACGCCGTGGTCGTTCCAGTCGAGGTCCTTCTCGGGCGGCGCGGCGAAGAGCGAGAAGAGCCGCGCGGTGTCGGCGCCCAGGGTGCGGATGAGGTCGTCAGGATCGACGACGTTACCCTTCGACTTCGACATCTTCGCGCCGTCCTTGATGACCATGCCCTGGCTGAGGAGCGCGGTGAACGGCTCGTCCACCTTCACCATGCCGAGGTCGCGCAGCACCTTCGTGTAGAAGCGCGCGTAGAGCAGGTGCAGCACGGCGTGCTCGATGCCACCGATGTATTGATCGACCGGCATCCAGTATTCGGCAGCGCTGCGCTCGAACATGCCTCGATCGAACCTCGGCGAGCAGTAGCGCAGGAAGTACCAGGACGACTCGACGAAGGTGTCCATGGTGTCCGTCTCGCGGCGCGCCTTGCCGCCGCACCGGGGGCACGTGGCGTTGACGAACGAGGCGACCTCCGCGAGCGGCGAGCCCCCCTTGCCGGAGAGCTGCACGTCTTGCGGGAGAACGACGGGCAGGTTCTTCTCGTCCTCCGGCACCATGCCGTCCTTCTCGCAGTAGAGCACCGGAATCGGCGCGCCCCAGTACCTCTGGCGGCTGATGCCCCAGTCGCGCAGGCGGTAATTGACCTTGGCCACGCCCAGCCCGCGCACGACGAGCCAGTCGATGGCCTTGCGCTTGGCCTCGGCCACGGTGAGCCCGTCGAGGAAGCCGGAGTTGATCTTGATCCCGTCGCCGCCGTACGCCTCGCCCACCCACCCCGCCGGTCGCTTGACCGTCTCGATGATCGGCAGGCTGTGTTGCCTGGCGAAGTCCCAGTCGCGCTGGTCCTCCCCCGGCACGGCCATGATGGCGCCGGTGCCGTAGCCCATCAGCACGTAATCGGCGATGAAGAGCGGGATCTCGGCGACGTTGAACGGGTTGACCACCTTCGCGCGGAGCCGGCGCCCGTGCTTGGGGCGATCGGCGGCGAGCCGCTCGATCTCCGACTCGCGCGCGACCTCAGCGCGGAACTCGGCCACCGCGCGCCGCTCTGCCTCGTCGGTCACGAGGCTGTCCACCAACGGGTGCTCGGGGGCGAGTACCGCGTACGTCATGCCGAAGGCGGTGTCGGGGCGCGTGGTGAACACGCGGATCTTGAGGTCCGGGCGGCCGGCGACCGGGAGGTCGAACTCCGCGCCCTCGCTGCGGCCGATCCAGTTGCGCTGCATCGTGATGACGCGCTCGGGCCAGCCGGGAAGCCGGTCGCACCACTCGAGCAGCTCCTCGGCGTACGCGGTGATCTTGAAGAACCAGCCGTCGATCTCGCGCGGGGTGACCTCGGAGTCGCAACGCCAGCAGCGACCGTTCTCCACCTGCTCGTTGGCGAGCACGGTCTGACACGACGGGCACCAGTTGACCGTCGAGCGACGCCGGTACGCGAGCCCGCGCTCGAGCATCTTGATGAAGACGAGCTGCTCCCACTTGTAATAGGACGGGTCGCAGGTCGCGAGCTCGCGCTCCCAGTCGTAGGAGATGCCGAGCTGCTTGAACTGGGCGCGCATGTAATCGATGTTCTCGTGGGTCCAGATGGCCGGCTGGACGCCGTGCTCGATGGCTGCGTTCTCGGCGGGCAGGCCAAAGGCGTCCCACCCCATCGGATGGAGCACGTTGAAGCCGCGCATGCGCTTGAACCGCGCGAGCACGTCACCGATCGCGTAGTTGCGGACGTGGCCCATGTGGATGCGGCCCGACGGGTACGGGAACATCTCGAGGCAGTAGAACTTCGGACGGCCGGGATCCTCGACGGCGCGGAACTGTTTGCGCTCGTCCCAGATCCGCTGCCACTTCACCTCGATCTCACGGAACGGATAGCGGTCGGACGACATCGGACTGAATTTTAGCAGGGATGCGGCGAAAAGCCGCGCGTGACCGCAGGCCGGCGCGCGGCCCAATGTGTGCCGGGCGTCGCGACGGGCGCGTGGCTGCGTGCAGGGTGGCGCGTGGCTGCGTGCCGGGGGGTACCCAATATTGGAATGGGGGGCCTCGAAGGGCCCCCCATACCCCCGGACAGTTGCCGAACCGTTACTGCTTTTTCACGCCGAGGTCGGCGAGGGCCTCGTTGGCCTTGGCCATCGAGTCGGCGTGCTTGCCGCCGTCGTGCAGCTTCTGGGCCTCGTCCAGCTTGGCGACGGCCGCCTTCACCTTGGGATCGTCGGCCTTCATCGTGGCGGCCGCGTCGCGGCCCTCCTTGATGATTTTCGGACAGGAGCTGGCGAGCGCGACGCCACTCGTCAGCGCGAGACTCACGGCCACGGCCGTGACGGTCAGGAGCTTCCTCATTTGGACTCACCCCCTCGGAACACAGCGCAACATTCTAGCAGTCAACCGCGGATGGCCTGCGGCGGTTCCCCTGCCGCCGGCGCCGCGGGCTCGGCCTCCGCCGTCTCAGGCGGGTGGAAGTGCTCGTAGATCTTCTGCGCCATCTTCGGCGTGACCTTCGGCACGGCGGCCAGCTCGGCCACCGACGACTCCCGCACGCGGCGCGCCGAGCCCAGCGTCTTGAGCAGGCTCGTGCGGATGGTCGGCCCCACGCCGGGGATGGCGTCGAGCGCGGACTGGATCGTGCGCTGGCCGCGCAGTTTCTTGTGATAGGTGATCGCGAAACGGTGCGCCTCGTCCCGGATCTTCTGCAGCGTGTGCAGCGCGGGAGACGTCGGATCGAGCAGCAGCGGCTCACGGCTGTCGGCGGCGTAGACTTCCTCCTGCTGCTTGGCGAGCGCGACAACGGGGATCCAGTCGAGCCCGAGATCCTGGAGCACCTGCAGCCCGACGTTGAGCTGGCCGCGGCCGCCGTCGATGAGGACGAGGTCGGGGAGCACGCTCCCCTGCTCGAGCGCGTGGCCGAAGCGCCGGCCCAGCACCTCGCGCAGCGACCCGAAGTCGTCGGCGCCGCTGACGGTGCGGATCTTGAAGCGCTTGTAGTCGTCCTTCTTCATCCCGCCGTTCTCCCACACCACCATGGAGCCGACCTGCTCGGTGCCCTGGATGTTGGAGATGTCGTAGCCCTCGATGCGGTTGGGCAGGCCGGGCAGGCTCAGGGCGCGCGTCAGCTCCTCCTGCACGAGCTGCTGGCGGTTGCCGCGCGACAGCAGGTGGTTCTGCAGCGCGATGGCGGCGTTGGCCTCGGCCATGGCCACGAACTCCCGCTTGCCGCCGCGCTGGGGCGCCAGCACCTGCACGCGGCTCCTCGCGACACCGCTCAGCCACTGCTCGATCAGCTCGCGCTCCGGAATCTCGTCGGAGACGAGCACCTCGGGCGCCGGCGTCACCGGCTTGGCGTAGAACTGGCGGACGAAGGCCGACAGGATCTCGCCGTCGCTCCATCCCGCCACCTTGTCGAAGAAGAACGCTTCCTGGCCGACCAGCCGGCCCTTGCGCACGAAGAACAGCTCGACGCACGCGTCGTTGCCCTGGCGGACGACGCCGAGGACGTCCTGGTCGACCTCCTCGGTCGAGATGATCTTCTGGCGCTCGCGCACCTTGTTGAGCGACTGGATCTGGTCGCGCAGCACGGCGGCGCGCTCGAACTTCTGCTCGGTGGCCGCCTCCTCCATCTGCCGCGTGAGCGTGAGCGCCAGGTCGTCGTTCTTGCCCTCCAGGAAGCGCTGGACGTCGCGGGCCGTCTGCGCGTAGCCCTCGCGCGTCTCCCAGCCCGTGCACGGCGCGTTGCAGCGATGGATCGCGTACTGGATGCACGGCCGCGGCAGCGTCCCGTCGATCTCGATCGAGCACGTGCGCAGCGGAAAGAGCTGGCGCGTGAGCCGCAGCGTCTCGCGCATGGCCGTGGCCGGGTAGAAGGGACCGAAATACAGCGCGCCGTCGCTCTGCACCCGCCGGGCGACCAGGAGCCGGGGAAACGCCTCGTTTGTCGTCAGTTTCAGAAATGGGTAATGCTTGTCGTCTCTCAGGATGATGTTGTAGCGGGGCCGGTGCTTGCGCACCAGGTTCGCCTCCAGCATCAGCGCCTCGAGCTCGTTGTCGGTCACGATGTACTCGAGGTCGGCGATCTGGCGGACCAGCGCGTCGGTCTTCGCGTCGCGCGGCCGCGACTCCTGGAAGTAGGAGCGGACGCGGCCCCGCAGCGAGGCCGCCTTGCCGACGTAGATGACCTGGGCCTTGGCGTCGCGATACAGGTAGACGCCAGGTCGGTCGGGAAGGCGGGTGAGCTTGTCGTCGAGTGTCGTCGTACTCACGTATTTATTGTAGCGGGGTCCGCGAGATCGGGTAAGAACGTGGGTGGCCTGATCTAGATGGGCGTGGCTCCAACTCGCCCGGTCGACCGTCGCCCGATCTTCTGGTGACGGCTCAGCTGACCTGCTGGCGGCGGAGGGCGCGGATGCGGTCGCGCAGCTCGGCCGCCTGCTCGAAGTCGAGCCGGCGGGCGGCGTCCTTCATCTGCGCGTCCAGCTCGGCGATCCGCCGCTCGAGGTCGGCGGGCGAGTCGAACGTCTCCTTCGCGGGCGCCTCGACCTCGACCGTGTAGTAGTCGCGCTCGTAGACCGTCTGGAGCAGCTCGCGAATGGACGACCGGATGGTCTCAGGCGTGATGCCGTGCTCCTCGTTGTACTTGGCCTGCAGCGCGCGGCGCCGGTCCGTCTCCTTGAGGGTCTGCGCCATGGAGTCGGTGACGTGGTCGGCGTACATGATGACCTCGCCGTTGAGGTTGCGCGCGGCCCGCCCCGCCGTCTGGATCAGGGACGTGCCCGAGCGCAGGTAGCCTTCCTTGTCCGCGTCGAGGATCGCCACCAGCGAGACCTCGGGGATGTCGAGGCCCTCTCGCAGGAGATTGATGCCGATGAGGCAGTCGAACTTGCCGAGGCGCAGGTCACGGATGAGCGCCACGCGGTCGAGGGTGTCGATGTCGGAGTGCAGGTAGCGCACGCGGAGGCCGAGCTGCTGGTAGTACTCGGTGAGGTCCTCGGCCATGCGCTTGGTGAGCGTGGTCACCAGCACGCGCTCCTCGCGGTCGGCGCGGGCGCGCACCTCGTGCAGCAGGTCGTCCACCTGGTCGCCGGCGGGGCGCACGGTGATCTTCGGGTCCGTCAGGCCGGTGGGCCGGATGACCTGCTCGGCCACCGCGTCGTCGGCCAGCCGCAGCTCGTAGTCGCTGGGCGTGGCCGACACGTACACGGTCTGCTTGACGATCCGCGTGAACTCCTCGAAGGTCAGCGGGCGGTTGTCGAACGCCGACGGCAGCCGGAAGCCGTACTCGACGAGCGCCTCCTTGCGCGAGCGGTCGCCGTAATACATGCCGCGGATCTGCGGGACGGCCACGTGGCTCTCGTCGATGACCACCAGCGCGTCCGACGGCAGGTACTCGATGAGCACCGGCGGCGGCTCGCCCGGCCGCCGCCCGGTGAGGTGGCGCGAGTAGTTCTCGATGCCGTGGCAGTACCCGAGCTCGCGCAGCATCTCGAGGTCGAACAGCGTGCGCTGCTCGAGCCGCTGGGCTTCCAGCAGCCGGTTGCGCGTCTTGAGGAAGGCCAGGCGCTCGCCCAGCTCCTCCTGGATGGTCACCATCGCGCGCTCGAGCTGCTCGGCCGGCGTCACGTAATGGCTGGCCGGGTAGACGTGCACCTCGGGCAGGCGCTCGAGCACCGCGCCCTTGAGGGGGTCGATGCGGTGGATCGCCTCCACCACGTCGCCCCACAGCTCGACGCGCAGGGCGTGCGACTCCTCGTTGGCGGGGAAGATCTCGACCACGTCGCCGCGCACGCGGAAGGTGCCACGGTGGAAGTCGTAGTCGTTGCGCTCGTACTGCACGGCCACCAGCCGCCGCACGATCTCGTCGCGGTCGAGGGACTCCCCTTCCCGCACCGACAGGTGCATCTCCTTGTAGGTCTCGGGCGCGCCGATGCCGTAGATGCACGAGACGGAGGCCACCACCACCACGTCGCGCCGCTCGAGCAGCGAGCGCGTCGCCGAGTGGCGCATGCGGTCGATCTCGTCGTTGATGAGCGCGTCCTTCTCGATGTACGTGTCCGACTGCGGGATGTAGGCCTCGGGCTGGTAGTAGTCGTAATACGACACGAAATATTCGATCGCATTGTCGGGAAAGAACGCTTTGAATTCACTGAACAGCTGAGCGGCCAGGGTCTTGTTGGGAGAGAGCACCAGCGTCGGCCGCCCGGTATTGGCGATCAGGTTGGCGATCGTGTACGTCTTGCCGGAGCCGGTGACGCCGCGCAGGACGGTGTGGCGGCGCCCCTCCACGACGAGGCGCGTGAGGTCCTCGATGGCGCGCGGCTGGTCTCCGCGGGGCTCGTACTCGGAGGACAGCCTGAACGCGGCGGGCCGCGTCGTTAGGACGGCGTGGGTACCGCGACCAGGTACTTGCGCCACGAATCCAGCAGCGAGTGCGCGTGCGGGTGCCTCAGCATGTGCGTCGAGAAGACGAACTTGGGGTGGATCGGCTCACGAACCAGACGCATCCCGGTCTCTTCCGGTAGCCGGTTCCCCTTCTTGAGGTTGCAGCGCAGGCAGGCCGCGACGACGTTCGTCCACGTGGTGTCGCCGCCGCGCGAGCGCGGCAGGACGTGGTCCACGGTGAGGCGCTCGCCACGGCGGTTGCAGTACTGGCACGTATAGCCGTCGCGCCGGAGGATGTTCTTCTTGTTGAACGCGACGCGGTCGAGGAACGGCTTGCGGATGTAGACGGCGAGGCGGATCACCGCCGGCAGCGGGAAGGCGCGCGACGGCGAGCGGATCACGCGTGGCGAGCCCTCGACGGATTCGGCCTTGCCGGCGAGCAGGAGCGTGATGGCGCGACGGGCGTTGGTGAAATGTAGCGGCTCGAACGTATGGTTCAACACGAGTACCGCTACTTCATCCATGGCCACAACAGGATAAGACGGCGGCTCCGGGCCTGTCAAACCTCGCGCGCGGCGAGCTCGGCCAGGATGCCCTCTCTCAGGCTAAAGTCGCTCACGACCAGCCGCTCGCAGTGAAGGCGTGCCAGCGTCGCCTCGACGATGGCGACGCCTGGGACGATCAGGTCGGCCCGCCCGGGCTCCAGGCACGGCACTCGCGCGCGTCCGGCAAGGTCCAGGGCCGCCAGCCGCCGGTGCTGGCGCGCGATCGCCTCGCGGGTGAGCGTGTGGCCCTGCACGCGCGCGGGATCGTAGTCGGCGAGGCCGAGGTCGAGCGCGGCCAGGGTGGTGACGGTGCCCGCGGTGCCGACGAGCACGTCCACGCGCGCCGTCGCGATCGCCGCCGGCAGCTCGCGCGCGAGCTGCGCGTCCACCTCGGCCCGCAGCGTCGCGTAGCGAACCGGCTCCACCGGGCCCGGGAAGGCAAACCGCTCGGCGAGCGGCACCACGCCGAGCCGGAGGCTCGCCGCGGTGACCAGCGCGCCGTCGCGTGTCAGGATGTATTCCGTCGATCCGCCGCCGATGTCGAACGCGATGGCGACGCCTCGCAGCGGGCCGAGCCCGGCGACGATGCCGGCGAGCGTCAGCCGCGCCTCTTCCTCACCGCTGATCACGCGGACGGCGACGCCGGTGGCGCGCTCGAGATCGGCGGCGAAGGCGCGACCGTTGGCGGCGTCGCGCACCGCGCTGGTGGCCACGATGGCCACGCGCGCGGCGCCGGCGGCGCGCGCCCGCGCGACGTAGTCGACGACGACCGCCGCCGTGCGTGCGGCCGGAAGGTCGCCGAGCGCGCCCGTCGCGGACACGCCCTCGCCGAGCCGTGTCACCCGTTGCGTGGCGAGCACGGTGCGCCAGCCGCGGGCGCGCGGCGTCACCTCGGCCACGAGCAGGTGGACGGTGTTGGTGCCGAGATCGATCGTCGCGAGGCGCGTCATGCCCGTCGCCGGACAGACGAATGCCCCGCCGATGGGTCGGCGGGGCGTGGTGAGATCAGGGCCTGCGCGGCGGCGCCTCTAGCTCTTCGGCTGCAGCGACCGGATGTAGTTGATGAGGGCCCAGCGCTGCTCCTCCGGCAGGTGCTTCCACGGGGGCATCGCGCCGCGGCCGTTGCTGATCTTCCAGAAGAGCTCCCCGTCGGTCTCGCTCGCGAGCTTCTTCGACGTCCAGTCCGCGGGCTTCGGCGGCGGCAGCGCCGCCGCGGCCGGGCCGTCGCCCTTGCCGCTGGGACCGTGGCACGTCGCGCAGTTCTGCTCGGCGAGCTTCTTGGCGTCGGCCAGGAGCTTCGCGTCGCCCTTCTTGGCTGCGAGCGGGTTCTTGGTGTTCTTCGCGTCGGCCGGCGCTTTCCACTCCCCCTGCGCCCAGACGCCGGAAACGACTCCGATCGCGAGCGCGGCGGCGGCGACGATCGACGACTTGCGGAACGGCCTCATGGGATCTCCTCTCGGGAAGAAAACGATCGTGAACGGCGTCACGATATCACGCGCGGCCGAGGGCCGCCAGCATGTCCTTCACTCGAGTGAACTTCACGCGGGGCTTCCCGGTTTCCCTCCCGCGCCGAGTCTCGATCTCGTCGAGCCGCAGCCAGTCCTGGTACGAAAGATACTGGGGCTGCCGCTCGCGGATCAGCCGCTCGACGGCTGCCGGCGACGGATCGGCCGGCCTCAGGTGGATGTCGCGCGCCAGATCTTCGATCATGCCGGCCACCGTCTCCGCCGCGTCGGGCTTGTTGGTCCCGATGACGCCGGTCGGCCCGCGCTTGATCCAGCCGGCCGTGTACTGCCCGACGAGCGGGTGCTTCGTCTGCGGGTCGAGCACGCGGCCCTTCGCGTTGAGGATTACGCCCCAGTCATCGTTGAAGGGCACGCCGGGCACCGGCACGCCGCGATAGCCGACGGACCGGAACACCAGGCCGACCGGCAGGTCCTCGACCTGGTCCGTCGCCTTCGGCTGCAGCGTGCCGGTGGCCGTCGCGTAGAGGCGATTCTTCACCAGCCGCATGCCGCCCACCGCGCCCGTGCCGTCGTCACGCAGCTCGACGGGCGAGACGAGGAAGCGCATGACGAGCCGCCGGGGCTTGCCCGTCGGCGTGCGCCGCGCGTACTCCTTGATGATCTCGATCTTCTTCTGCGTCGCACGGTCCGGCGCGCGCTCGAGCACCTGCCGGGTCAGCTCGTCCGGCTCCACCTCCTCGGGCTGGGCGCTGACGTCGGCGCCGGCGAGCTCGCCCAGCTCGCGCACCTCGGGGTTGGTGAACGCGGCCTGCGCCGGACCGCGGCGGCCGAGCACGTACACCTCGCGGATGCGGCTCGCGCTCAGCGCCTCGAGCGCGTAGTCGGCGATGTCGGTCGCCGCCAGCTCCTCGGGCGTGCGCGAGAGGATCCGCGCGACGTCGGCCGCAACGTTGCCGACGCCGACGACGGCCGCGCGCTCCTGCGAGAGATCGAACGTGAGGTCGCGATAGTCGGGATGGCCGTTGTACCAGGCGACGAACTCGGTGGCGGCGTGGCTGCGCTGGAGATCCTCGCCGGGGATCCCCATGCGCCGATCGGTCTGCGCGCCCGTCGTGTAGAGGACCATGTGGTAATGGGCGCGGAGGTCGTCCACGCTCAGGTGGCGTCCGAGCTCCACGCCGCCGAAAAATCGAAAGGCCGGATTGGCCGCGACCTTGTCGAACGCCGCGGTCACCGCCTTGATCTTCTGGTGATCCGGGGCGACGCCGGCGCGCACGAGCCCGTAGGGCGTCGGCACCCGGTCGTACATGTCCACCTCGACCACGAGACCCGGCGTGCGGAACAGCTGGTCCGTGGCGTAGAACCCGGCGGGACCGGCCCCGACGATCGCGACGCGCAGCGGCTGCGCCTCGGTGCCGGGTCGCGTCATCTGGCCGTGGGCCTGCCGTGCTCTTCGGTCAGCTCCATCTGGAGGTTCTCGACCTCGCCGCGGTAGAGATCGCGCTGAGCCTTGACGACGTCGCCGATCGAGATGATGCCGACCAGCCGCCGCTGGTCGACCACCGGCAGGTGGCGGATGCGCTTGTCGGTCATGGTGCGGCCGACGGACTCCAGGTCGTCCTGCGGCAGGCCGAGGATCACGTCCCTGGTCATGAGCGCGCTCACCGTCTTGGTGAACACCGCCTCGTCGCGCACGGCGGCGCGCACGACGTCGCGCTCGGAGAGGATGCCGATCGGCCGGCTCTCCGGGTCCACGACGACGAGGGCGCCGATGTTGTGCTCGGCGAGCAGGGCGAGCGCCTGGCGGATCGTCTGCTCCGGCTGCACGGTAACGACCTTGGGCCCCTTCTTGGCGAGGAGGCTCGCGATGGTCATGGGACTCTCCTTCCGCCTGCGCCCCCCGGCGTCGGCGGCTCCGATCTTACAGCCGGCGCAGGCTCGCCGCCGCGCAGAGCGCGGCCAGCACGCCGTAGGCGCCGGCCAGCGGCAGGGCCTGGGCGCGCGGCGCGCCCTCGGCCCACGGCCAGAAGAGCGCGCCCCCCGGCAGCGGCGAGTGCACGAGGCCGACGAGCGTGGCGAGGCTGGCGACGGCCAGCACGGCGGCGGTGACGAGGAAGCGCCGGTCGATCATCGTCACCACCGCCCAGCCCCAGAGCACGGCGGTGAGGATGAAGCCGTTGCCGAGGACGAGCAGCGTGCGGTAGGTCAGCGCGGCGTCGCCGCGGAGGTCGGCCGGCGACTTGCCGAGGGCGGCGAGCACGCCGCCGAGCTGG
This sequence comes from Candidatus Rokuibacteriota bacterium, assembly GCA_003220225.1. Classification (GTDB taxonomy): domain Bacteria; phylum Methylomirabilota; class Methylomirabilia; order Rokubacteriales; family CSP1-6; genus AR12. The sequence continues at coordinate 173,869 of QHRU01000035.1, read as the reverse complement.
ATCAGCACGACGGCCGCCGCCACCGGCACGAACGTGATGGCCACGGCCGGGCCGTGGCGCGGCGGCGAGGCGAGGAATGCCTGGGCGGTGATCGCCAGGCCGATGAAGACGAGAATCGGCGCCACCGCGGCCTCCGGCAGCAGCGTGACGAGAATCGAGAGCACGCCGACCATCGCGCCGACGCCGATGACGAGCCCGGTGGCGAGCGTGTAGCCGGCGCGCGCCCCCATCGCCTTGTACGCGGGGTGGCCGATGTAGGGCGTGTTCTGCACGACGCCGCCGCACAGCCCGGCCACGAGCGTGGCGACGGCTTCGGTCAAGAGGATGTCGCGCGCGCGGTACTCGTCGCCGGCGGCGGCCGCCGACTCGGTGTTGTCGATGCCGCCGATGATCGTCACCAGCGCGAACGGCAGCGCGACCGAGAGGTATGGCAGCGCGGCGTCCAGCGCGTCGAGCCAGGCGAGCGTCGGCCACGGCAGCGCCATCACCGGCGTGCCCACGGTGAACGCGCGATCGACGCGGCCCGTGAGCCAGACGCCGCCCCAGTGCACCACGGTGCCGGCGAGCACCGCCGCGAAGGCGCCGGGCAGGCCGAGCGGCATGCGAACACCGCCGACGAGCGCCAGCAACAGCACGCCGAGCGCGACCAACCCCACCAGCGGATCGCGCAGCATCTTGAGCGTGGGCAGGAACGCGATCAACAAGATGGCGACGCCCGCGATGGAGCCGAGCAGGGCCGCGCGCGGCACCACGCGTCGGGTCCAGTCGCCGGCGAAGGCGAGCGCCGTCTTGACGAGGCCGATGGCCAGCGTCGCGACCATGCCGACCTTCCACGCGAGCATCGCGTCGCCCGTCGCGACTTTCACCGGCCCCAGCACGCCGAAGACCATCGCGAAGAGCGTCGGCGTGTCGATGCCGAAGGGCATCGCGGTCACGTCGGCGCGGCCGCTGCGGCGCATGAGTCGCAGCGCGAGCCACGTGTAGGCGAGATCGCCCACGAGGACGCCGAGGGCGGTGCCGGGCACCATGCGCCCGAGCACGAGGTCGGCGGGAAAGCCGAAGACCCCGATCAGGAGCGAGGACAGGATGACGAGGTTCGTGACGTTGTCGAGGGCGAGGCCGAGGAAGCCGTTGACGTCGCCGGCCGCCACCCAGCGCGATGCGCGGGACTCAGCGGGCGCGGACGTTGGCGGTGGTGCTGCCGGCGAGGAGCGTCCTCGCCTCTTGGCGGACGCGCTCGGCGAGCGCGGCGCACCACGCCAGCTCGCCGCGATGCTGCGCGACCTCATGGTAATCGAACTCCATCAGGCCGGTCGAGTGCTCGCCCAGCCGCAGCCAGGCGCCGTACGAGCGGCCCTCGCGCTCGTCGTCGTCGTCCAGCACTGCCTCGACGCGCGGGTTCTCACGCTTGGCGTGCGAGTTGAGGAACATGTGGAGCCAGCGCTTGACGTCGTCGTAGGAGCCGCCCGAAAACATGCGCGGATTGTAGCAGGGTTCGACCGCGTGACTGCCGCCGCGCGGGGAGCGGCGTCGCTCCCCGCGACGTTGACTGACTACCGTCTCGGGCGAATCCGGCGGCGGCTGCGCTGCTGGCGGGCGCTGCGCGCCCGCCGGAGCAGCAACCGGATCAGCATTCGTTGAACCCGCACGACAGGCACTTCTTGCAGCCTTCCTCGTACACGAAGGTCGCCTGGCCGCACTCCTTGCAGAGGTCGCCGATGCGCCGGCGCTCGTCGGCCTTCGTCGATGGCGGACCGGCCACCTTGACCTGGCCGATGTGCTCGGCCAGCGTGCGGCCGAGCGCGTCGGGCAGCGACAGCACCTTGCCGGCGCCGAAGCCCATCGGCTGGGCGCCGCCGATGCGCGAGAGCTGGCTGATGACCTCTTCGAGCCGGCGCTGAGGCGTGAGCGGTGAAGGTAGCCTCAACGTGAGCGAAATCAGCCGTCCGAGCGCCTCGGCCACGGCCATGGTGTCGGAGCCGCCCTTGCCCACCTGAACGAAGACCTCGAAGGGCTCGCCGTCCTCGGTCTCGTTGACCGTGATGAAGGCGGTGCCGATCGGCGTCTCCTTGCGGTAGGTCTTGCCCGCCAGGCTGTGCGGCCGCGGCCGGATGACCTGCTGCCCCGCCGTCGGCAGCTGGGCCGGCGACTTGTCCTTCTTGCCGAGGCCGACGTTGAGCACCTGCTCGCCCTTGCAGCCGTCGCGGAACACGGTGATGCCGAGGCAGCCGAGCTCCCACGCGAGCCGGTACGCGGAGGCGACGTCCTCCTCGCTGGCGTCGTTGGGCAGGTTGATTGTCTTCGACACGCCGTTGTCGGTGTAGCGCTGGAAGGCCGCCTGGTGCCGGACGTGCCACTCGAACGGGATGTCGTGGGAGGTCTTGAAGACGTTGGCGGCGTTCTCGGGCAGGCCCGGGATGCCGTGCAGCGATCCGCGCCGGGCGATCTCCTCTTTCAGCGCGTCGGAGTAGAAGCCGCGCGCCTTGGCGATGGCCTCGAACGTCTCGTTGACGAAGGTGAGCACGCGCTCGCCGTCGGGCTGCTTCACGCGGTGCTGGAAGGCCAGCGCGAAGATCGGCTCGATGCCCGACGAGCACCCGGCGATCATCGAGATCGTGCCGGTCGGCGCGATCGTGGTGACCGTCGAGTTGCGCATGGGCCGGACGTCCTTGTAGATCGACTTCGACCAGTTCGGGAACGGCCCGCGCTCCTCGGCCAGCTTGGCGCACTGGTCGTGCCCCTTGTCCTTCACGAACGACATGAGCCGCTCGGCGAGGTCGATCGCCTCCTGGCTGTCGTACGGGATGCCCATGATGAACAGGAGATCCGCCCAGCCCATGATGCCGAGGCCGATGCGCCGGTTGGACTTGACCGTCGCGTCGATCTCGGGCAGCGGGTACGGGTTCATCTCGATGACGTCGTCGAGGAAGCGCACGGCGAGCCGCACCACCCGCTCCATCTCGTCCCAATCGATCGACAGCTCACTGTCGTCGCCCGGGCGCGCGAACTTGGAGACGTTCAGCGAGCCAAGGTTGCAGGCTTCGTTCGGCAAAAGCGGTTGTTCACCACACGGGTTTGTCGCCTCGACCTGACCGAGATCGGGCGTCGGGTTGGCAGGGCTCGCATTGATCCGGTCGATGAACACCATGCCCGGATCGCCGGTTCGCCACGCCGCGCTCACCATGCGGTCGAAGACTTCTCTGGCGGAGAGCCGCCCCACCACCTTCCTGGTGTGCGGGTTGACGAGGTCGTACTCCTCGCCGCGGGAGAGCGCTTCCATGAACGTGTCGGTGGCGGCCACGGAGATGTTGAAGTTCGTGATCCCGCCGTCGAGCTTGCAGTCGATGAACTCGAGGATGTCGGGATGATCGACCTTCAGGATCCCCATGTTCGCGCCGCGCCGCGTGCCGCCCTGCTTGACCGCTTCCGTCGCGCCGTTGAAGACGCGCAGGAAGGACACCGGGCCGGAGGCCCGGCCGCCCGTCGACGACACGATGTCGTCCTTGGGGCGCAGCCGCGAGAACGCGAAGCCCGTGCCGCCGCCCGACTTGTGGATGATGGCGGCCGCCTTGACGGAGTCGAAGATCTCCTCCATCGAGTCGCCGACAGGCAGGACGTAGCAGGCCGAGTACTGCAGCCCGTTGCCCTTGCCCGCGTTCATCAGGGTCGGTGAGTTCGGGATGAAGTAGCCGTCCACCATCATGTCGTAGAAGGCCTCGGCGACCTCCCGAACCGCCGCCTGGCTACGGCCGTATCGGCCCTCGCCCGCGGCAATCGAGACCGCGACCCGCCAGCACATTTCCTCCGGCGTCTCGATCACCTCTCCGTCCTTGCGGAGCAGGTAACGTTCCCGAAGGACGCGCAGGGCGGGCTCGGTCCACGTGCCGACCTTGGCGGGACGGGTCTCCGACAGCATGGGGGGTACCTCCTATATCTTGTGGTGAGGGACAATGTACCACGCAGCATATCGCGCTCGTCAAGGAAAAACGTGTCCACCGCCCGTCCCCGGCGCGTCCCCCTCTTATCCACCGCTCGTCCACCGTGCGTGAGCGCGCCGTTTGGCGTCGTGCGACGCCGACCTGCGTGGGAGTCGAGGGGTGCGTGATATCCTCGCCGTGGTTCGCGGTCCTGACAGGTCGTTAGATGGGCGACGTTCTGGCCCGGGGAGAGCGAGTGCGATGAGGATGGGCGTTCGGAGGTTGCTGCTGGCAGGCGCACTCCTGGTGGTCGCGACGACGAACGCTGCGGCGCAGGCTCCCACCGCGCCGCCACCCACGCAGACGCCGCCGGCCGCGCAGACTACGCCGCCCGTCGTTCCGCCCGTGACGTCCCCGCCGGTGACGAGCCCGCAGTCACAGGTCTTCGGCAAGGTGCTCTCGGTCGAGGACGCGGTGGCCATCGCGCTCGACACCCAGCCCAACATCAAGGCGCGGATCAGCGACTACATCGCCGCGGCGTTCCGCGTCGACCAGGCGCTGGCGCCGCTGCTGCCGCAGATCACCGGCTCCTGGACGGCCGCCCGCGACCAGAACGTCTCCACCTCCGGCGGCACGACCTCGAGCCAGCCCCTGCGGACGGTCACCACCTGGACGACGAGCACGGTCGCGCGTGTGTCGCTGTCGCAGATCCTCTTCGACTTCGGGAAGAACTTCGCGTCGACCGAGGCCGCGCGCAAGCTCGCCGACGTCGCCCTCGAGGACACCGAGCTGCAGCGCCAGCTCGTGACCCAGACGGTGAAAGAGTCGTACACCAACATCAACTTCGCCGTGCGCCTCATCCAGGTGAACCAGCAGGCCGTCGAGCGCGCCGAGCTGAACCTCCGGTCGGCGCGCGGCTTCTTCGAGGTGGGCACGCGGCCGAAGTCGGACGTCGCCCGCGCCGAGGTCGACGTCGCCAACGCCAAGGTCGACCTGATCCGCGCGCGTAACGCGGAGCGGCTCGCCCGCGTCGCGTTGGCGACGGCCATGGGGCTCCCGGCCACCACGCCGCTGCAGATCCAGGACAACCTCCTCTACCAGCCCGTCACCCTCGACCGCGCTCGGCTCGCCGAGGACGCGCTCCGCCAGCGCCCCGAGTACCGCCAGGCGCGGCTCAACGCCGAGGCCAACGACGCGCGGCTGCGCCGGTCCTTCCGCGACTTCTTCCCGGACATCACCGGCGGCGGGTTCTACGGCGCCCAACGGGCGGACATGAACGAGATCTGGGAGTTGAACCTCTCGCTGAACTGGACGCTGTACGACGGCGGCAACCGCATCGCGCGGTACCGCGAAGCGCGCGCCAACCTCGAGGCTGCCCAGGCCCGCGTGAAGGCCAGTGAGCTCGACATTTCCCGCGAGGTCGAGCAGTCGATCAACAACGTCATCGAGGCCGACGAGCGCATCCAGGCCGCGCAGGTCGCCGTCGTCTCCGCCCAGGAGAACTTCCGCCTCGCCCAGGGCCGGTTCGACGCGGGCGTCGGCACGATCCTCGAGCTCACCGACGCCCAGCTCGCCCTGACCCAGGCCCAGAACACCGAGGCCCAGGCCCTGGCCGACTACCGAATCGCGCTCGCCCGGCTGGACCGCGCCGTCGGCCGCCGGTAATTTCCAAATATCCGGAGGTTCCCGACCGTCCAAAAGACGATGAAACGCTTCGTCTCCATCGTCGTCGTCGCTCTGCTCCTCGGAGCGGGGGTCTGGGGCTACCTGTACGCTCAGGGACGGAACAGCTCGCCGAAGTATCGCCTCGTCCAGGTCGAGCAGGGCCCCCTCACCGCCGCCGTCTCCGCCACCGGCAACCTCAACGCCGTCATCATCGTCCAGGTCGGTAGCCAGGTCTCGGGCCAGATCAAGGAGCTCCTGGTCGATTTCAACTCGGTGGTCAAGAAGGGCCAGACCATCGCCCGGATCGATCCCCAGATCTTCGAGGCCCAGGTCAACCAGGCCAAGGCCGACGTCGAGACCGCCAAGGCCGCCGTCCTCAACCAGGCCGCCAGCGTGGAGAAGGCCCGTGCCGACGTGGAGAACGCGCGCGCGGCCCTGGCCCAGGGCAAGGCGCAGACGGCCAAGGCCGACGCGGCGCAGGCCGACAGCAAACGCATCTTCGATCGCAACGCGGAGCTCTTCAATCGGCAGCTCATCGCCCAGGCGGACCGCGACACCGCGCAGGCCAACTACGAGCAGGCGGTCGCGCAGTCGGAGTCGTCGCGCGCCAGCGAAAAGGCGCTCGCAGCCAACATCGATTCCAGCCTGGCCCAGCTCCGCGTGCAGGAGGCCGCGCTGAAGTCGGCGCACGCCCAGGTCGACCAGAAGACGGCGGCGCTCGCGCAGGCCCAGACGAACCTCGACTACACGACGATCCGCGCGCCGGTGGACGGCATCGTGGTCTCGCGCGCCGTCGACGTTGGCCAGACGGTGGCGGCCAGCCTCCAGGCGCCGACGCTCTTCACGATCGCGCAGGACCTGACCAAGATGCAGGTCGAGACGAGCGTGGACGAGGCCGACATCGGGCGCGTCAAGCTCGAGGACCGCGCCACCTTCACGGTCGACGCGTTCTCCGGCCAGACGTTCTCGGGCATCGTCACGCAGATCCGCAAGGCCGCGCAGATCGTGCAGAACGTCGTGACCTACACCGTCGTGATCTCGGTCGACAATCCCGGCGGCCGCCTGCTGCCCGGGATGACCGCCAACGTGAAGCTCGTCTATGCCGAGAAGCCGAGCGTGCTCAAGGTGCCGAACGCGGCGCTCCGCTTCCGCCCCGCCGGCGCGGACGCCGGACCCGTCGGGTCCACGCGCGGCCAGGGCGGCGCGCCGAGCGCCGGGCCGCCCGTCGCCGGTCAACCGCCGCGCGGCGACGTCGCGGGCGGGGGCCGGTCGCCGGGCGAGATGCGCGAGCGGCTGGTGACGGGCCTCGGGCTCAGCGCCGAGCAGCAGAAGAAACTCGACCCGATCCTGGCCGACACGCGGCAGCAGATGATGGCGCTGCGCGGTCTCCCGGAGGGTGAGCGCCAGGCGCGCGCCGCGACGATTCGCGAGGCCACGCGCGCCAAGATCCGCGAGATCCTGCCGCCCGAGCAGCGCGCGAAGTACGAGGAGCTCGCGGGACGCGAGGGGCGCAGCGCGGGCGCCGCGCCGGCGTTCGGCGGTGGCGGCAACGCCGGGCGCGTGTGGATCCTCGACACGGACGGCAAACCGAAGGCGGTAGCCCTCACGCTCGGCCTCAGCGACGGCACGGCCACGGAGGTGCTGCGCGGCGATCTCAAGGAAGGCCAGGAGGTCATCACCGGCCTCGCGGCCGCCGGCCAGCAGAATCGCCCAGGGACGTCCGGCAGCACCCCCGGCGGACCGCGCCTGAGGCTCTGAGCGCCGTGGCGATCATCGCGACCGAGGAGCTCGGCAAGGACTATCACCTCGGCCCGCACACGGTGCACGCGTTGCGCGGCGTGTCGGTGTCGATCGAGCCCGGTGAGTTCGTGGCCGTCATGGGCCCGTCGGGCTCGGGCAAGTCCACCTTCATGAACCTGCTCGGCTGCCTCGACCGCCCGTCGGCGGGGCGCTACTGGCTCGACGGCCAGGACGTGGCGCGGCTGTCGCGCGACCAGCTGGCCACCGTGCGCAACGCGAAGATCGGCTTCGTCTTCCAGATGTTCAACCTGCTGCCCCGCACGAGCGCGCTCGAGAACGTCGAGCTGCCGCTTCTCTACGGCGGGATCTCGTCGCGCGAGCGTCGGCAGCGCGGGCGGGCTCGGCTGCAGGCGGTGGGCCTCGCCGACCGCGAGCACCACCATCCGAGCCAGCTCTCGGGCGGTCAGCAGCAGCGCGTGGCCATCGCGCGCGCGCTCGTCAACGATCCGGCCGTCATCCTCGCCGACGAGCCCACGGGCAATCTCGACACGCGCACGAGCGTGGAGATCCTCGCGCTGCTCCAGCGGCTCAACCGTCAGGGCCTCACGATCGTGCTCGTCACCCACGAGCCGGACATCGCCAACTACGCCAGCCGGCGCCTCGTCTTCCGCGACGGGCGGCTGCGCACCGACGATCACGCGGAGCCGCTCGACGCCGTCGAGGCGCTCAAGAGCCTGCCCGAAGAAGACGAGGCGGTGGCTTGATGCTGCTCCAGGCGCTGCGAATCGCGCTGCGCTCGCTGAAGGTGAACAAGCTGCGCACGGCGCTGACGATGCTCGGCATCATGATCGGCGTCGCCGCCGTCATCGCCATGGTCTCGGTGGGCGCCGGCGCCCAGGCCCGCGTCGCCGAGCAGATCCAGAGCCTCGGCTCGAACCTGATCATCGTGCTCTCGGGCAGCAGCAACGCCGCGGGCGTTCGGCTCGGCCAGGGCAGCCAGACGACCATCACCGAGGACGACGCGTCCGCCATCGCGCGCGAGGTCCCGCTCGTGCAGGTGGCCGCGCCCTCATCGCGCGGCAACGCGCAGGTCGTCTACGGCAACCTCAACTGGTCGACCGGCATCCAGGGCGTGACGGCGGATTACTTCGAGGCGCGCGACTGGCCCGTCGAGGTCGGCCGGCCGGTGCTCCAGGAGGACGTGGACGGCGCGACCAAGGTCGCGCTGCTCGGGCAGACGACGGCGCTGAACCTCTTCGGCGACGCGGATCCCATCGGCCAGATCATCCGCATCAAGAAGGTCCCCTTCACCGTGGTCGGCCTGCTCAGCCGCAAGGGCCAGAGCTCGTGGGGGCAGGACCAGGACGACGTGATCCTCATTCCGCTCTCGACGGCCAAGAAGAAGGTGCTCGGCGTCAGCCAGGCCAACGCGCGCTCGGTCGGCTCGATCTCGATCAAGATCCGTCCCGACGAAGACATGGCCGAGGCCGAGACGCAGATCCGCGCCCTCCTGCGCCAGCGGCACCGGCTGCAGCCCTACCAGGACGACGACTTCTGGCTGCGCAACCTGTCCGAGGTGCTCCAGACGCAGGAGGAGTCGTCGAAGGTGATGACATACCTGTTGGCGGCGATCGCGTCCGTGTCGCTGCTGGTCGGCGGCATCGGCATCATGAACATCATGCTGGTGTCGGTGACCGAGCGGACGCGCGAGATCGGCCTGCGCATGGCCGTGGGCGCCCGCTCCCGCGATATCCTCACCCAGTTCCTCGTGGAGGCCGTCACGCTGTCGCTGATCGGCGGCGTCATCGGCATCGCCCTCGGCATCGGCGGCAGCAACGCCATCAGCGCGCTGGCGGAGTGGCGCACGGTGCTGGCGCCGTCCGCGATCGTTCTCGCCTTCGGCTTCGCCGCCGCCATCGGGATCTTCTTCGGCTTCTACCCGGCGCGCAAAGCCTCGCGGCTCGATCCGATCGAAGCGCTTCGCTACGAGTAGCCCCGCGCCCCGCGCCTCGCAGTCGAGCCCCGCCACCCCGACCCCGCCGTCTCACGATCACGGAACGTGCGGCGGCTACTCCAGGGTCGCTGGCCTCGGCGGAGATAGTTCAAGTGATTCTTGAGGGGGGGCGTCTGCTATCTTTGAGCGCGATGCCGCGTCGACGCAACGTCGCGCCGCGCCCCGCTCGCCGCACGCGCCGGCCCTCGCCGCCGACGGCGAGCGAAGCGGAGCGACGGCTCCTGGCGCTGGCACGCGAGCTCGGCGGGCTCGGCCGCGACGCGCTGCCGCGCGCGCTGCGCGCGCTCGCCGCCGCCTACGCCCCCGACGCGCCGCTGTCGCGCGCCGTCGCGCACGCGTTCCTGGCGACGCGCGGCGACAAGACCGGCGCGCTCGCCCTGGCGTGGGCGCGCGAGCAGGTGCGGCTGGCGCTGCAAGAGCTCGTCGAAGCCACGCCGCCCTCGGCGCGCGGCGGCGTGGCGACACCGGCGGAGATGCTCGCGTGGCTCCTGCTCGCCGCCGCCGAGGCGCTCGCGCTGGAGCCGCCCTCCGCGGTCGCCGATCGCCTGAAGGCCTTGACCGTGCTCACCGGACGCGAGGTTGCGCCGTGAGCGCGGGGAGCACGCGCGTGGCGAACTGCTCGAGCATCGCCGTGGCCGGAAAGTCGGCGAAGCCCACCATGAGGTCCGTCGCGCCCGCCTCGCCGTAAGCGCGCGCCCGCGCGAGAACGGCGTCGGCATTACCGACGAGCGCCCCGTCGAGCAGCGGGTGATCGCGAGCGATGTTCCGCCGCTCGCAGAACCGCTCGACGGCGGCCGCGGCCTCCTCCGCTGACTCGGCGAGGGCCGCGTCCACCTCGACGGAGCGGCGCACGGCGCCGCGGGCCCGGCCCGCCGGCGCGAGCCCCGCGTCGAGCCGTGAGGCCGCCGCGGCGAAGGCGGCGGGCGCGAGGAACGACGCCTCCCAGCCGTCGGCGCAGCGTGCGGCGAGCGCGATCGCGCGCGGTCCCATCGCCGCCACCCACACGGGCGGGCCGGGGCGCTGAACCGGCGGCGGCTCGATCCGAGCGTCGCGAAGCCCGAGCGCCCGCGACGTCACCGACGCACCCGCCCACAGGCGCCGGATCGCATCGATCGTGGCCTCGAGCCTCGCGAGCCGCTCGCGCGCCGGCGGGTACGCGATGCCGTGTCGCTCCCATGACGCGGCGACGTCGGGCGCCTCGGCGCCCACGGCGAAGCGCAGGTCGAGACGGCCCTGCGAGAGATGATCGATCGCCACCGCGCGCTTGGCGAGCCACGAGGGATGGTGGGCGGCCGCGTCGAAGGCATAGGTCACGGCGGGACCGATGCGACAGCGGCGTGTCTCGAGCGCCAGCGCGGCGAGCAGCGTCCAGCCGTCGTGCGTCCAGCCCCAGAGGCCGTCGCCGTAGGTCACGCGCGCGTAGCCGAGCGCGTCGGCAGCGGCCCAGTAGCGCCGCAGCGCCGCGACGTCGGTGCCCCACGTCTGCACGCCGATCGCGATCACGCGGCGAGGATCGTGGACGCTGGCGGCGGCTGTCAACGTGCTAGAGTTCGGCCGATGCCCGCGCGCCTCGTCGCCGTCGCCGCCGTGATCCTCGCCGTCGCCACCGCCGCCGTCGCGCAGACGCCCGTGGAGACGGCGCACACGCTGGTCGCCCGCTACCACGAAGACCCGGCGGCGATCGACCGCGCGCGGGGCCTGCTGGAGGTGGCGCTCGCGAAGGACCGCCAGGTCGAGACGATGATCATGCTGTCGTACGTGTACTTCCTCTGGGGCGATACTCGCGCGAAGACCGACGACGAGAAGCTCGCGGCATACGACCAGGGCCGCCAGCTCGGCGAGCGCGCGGTGGAGCTGGCGCCGAAGAACGCCGAGGCCCACGTGTGGTACGCGATCAACACAGCCCGCTACGGCCAGACGAAGGGCATCATGCGCTCGCTCTTCCTGCTGCCCACCGTCCAGCGCGAGATCGACACGATCCTCTCCCTCGAGCCCAAGAACATCCGCGCCCACTCGCTGGCCGGCAACGTCTACATGGAGGTGCCGCGGATCGCCGGCGGCGACCGCGCCCGCGCCGAGGATTACTTCAAGAAGGGCCTGGCCATCGACCCGCGCTTCACGGTGCTGCGCGTCGACCTCGCCCGGCTCTACATCTCCACCGGGCGCTACCCGGAGGCGCGGCAGGAATTGACGCGCGTGCTCCAGGAGCGCGCCCCCAGGATCGTCGCGGATTGGACCGTCAAGGACGCCCCACGCGCCCGCACGCTGCTCGAGTCCATCAAGGACAAGCGGTAGACATCGCGCGCGTCATCCGCCGGCTGCGGCGGACGAAGCCGCGCTGGAACCGCACCGCGCTGGCGCTGATCGCCGAGCAGCAGCGCGACCCCTTCCGCGTGCTCGTGGCCTGCATCCTGTCGCTGCGCACGCAGGACACGACGACCGGCCCCGCCGCCGCGCGGCTCTTCGCGCTCGCCGACACGCCCGCCGCCATGCTGCGCCTGCCCGCGAGGCAGATCGAGACGCTGATCTATCCGGTCGGCTTCTATCGCACGAAGGCACGCGTGATCCTCGGGCTGTGCCGCGATCTGCTGGAGCGCTTCGGCGGGCGCGTGCCGGACGACATCGACGCCCTGCTCACCCTCAAGGGTGTCGGCCGCAAGACGGCCAACCTCGTGGTGACGATGGGCTTCAACAAGCCCGGCATCTGCGTGGACACGCACGTGCACCGGATCAGCAACCGGCTCGGCTACGTTCGCACGCGCCACCCGGAGCAGACCGAGATGGCGCTGCGCGGGCGGCTGCCGCGGCGGTTCTGGATCGGTTACAACGACCTGCTGGTGGCCTTCGGCCAGAACGTCTGCACGCCCCTCTCGCCGCGCTGCTCGACGTGCCCGGTCAGCGCCCTCTGCCGCCGCGTCGGCGTCACGACCTCTCGTTGATGGGGGCCCCGAGATGGCGCCCCAGATCGTTCAAGCGAGAGGGCTACGCCCCCTGGGACTCCCCGGCCAACGCTCGGGGCGGCCCGGCGAAGCCGGGCCACCCCTCGATCGCGCGCACATTTAGCCGCGTCGCAGCCGGCGCAGCGTCGCGAGGTTCTTCAGATCGGCGCTCGGCTCGGGCTCCTTGGGCGTCTCCAACACTTTGGGGATGCGCGCGAAGCGCGGGTCGTTCAGCAGCAGCCGGAACGGACGCAGCCCGAGCCGGCCGCGCCCGATGTGCTCGTGGCGGTCGAGGCCGGAGCCGAGCGGGGCGCTGGCGTCGTTCAGGTGGAACGCGAGCACGCGGCCGAGGCCGACCGTGCGCGCGCAGCGCTCGATGGCCGCCGAGTAGCCCACGGGCGTGCGGATGTCGTAGCCGGCCACGAAGAGATGGCAGGTGTCCAGGCACACGCCGACCCGCTCGGAGCGGCGCACGCGCCCGATGATGCCCGCCAGGTCCTCGAACGTCCCGCCGAGCGCGTGGCCCGCGCCGGCCGTGTTCTCGAGCGCCACCCGCACCCGTGCGCGAGGCGTGAGTGCGAGCGCCTCGTCCACCGCCCGCGCCACCGCGTCGAGGCCGGCTTCCCGCCCGGCGCCCATGTGCGAGCCCGGGTGCACGACGAGGCACCCGAGGCCGAGCGCCTCCGCGCGCTGCAGCTCGTCCGTGAACGTGTCGACGGCCTGCCGCCAGGCCGCGGGCACCGGCGTGGCGAGGTTGACGAGATAGCTGCCGTGGGCGAACGCGTGCCGGATGCCGGCGCGCCGCCGGGCGACGCGGAACGCGCGGGCGGCGGCGGGGTCGAGCGGCGGCGCCGCCCACTGGCGCTGGTTCTTGAGGAAGATCTGGATGGCGCCGCAGCCGAGCTCGCGGCCCCGCGCCGGCGCCAGGGCCAGTCCGCCCGCGACCGACACGTGCGCGCCCAGCTCGTCGGCAGCCCGGGTCACCGGCCGCGCCAGTCGTGTCTCGGCGTGAAGCCATCCCCGAGCTTCGACCCGTCACCCCCCAGAGCGAGATTCCGCGGGTACGTCCGCTTGGCAGAGGTGGCCTCTCGGACATCGATGTCAACGCTGACGATCGGCGCCTCCGCGGTCGTCTCGGCGAGGATGTCGCCTTCGGGGGAGACGATCCAGCTCTGTCCCACGAAGTCATCTCGCGCGTAGGAACGGCGATTGGCCGAGGCGACGAAGCAACCCGACACGATGGCCATGAGTGACGCCGCGAGCCGCCAGCGGCGGTGTCCACCGGTGGCTCGCGGGGCGGCGATGATGTGCGCGTCGGCACGCCCGATCCTCCACGAGAGGTCGGTGAACAGCATCTCGGTGCACAGCTGGAAACCCACCCGTACGTCGTTCCAGGTCAGCGGAGAGGTCTCGAGGCTTCCCCGATCGAACCACGTCGCCTCCCAGCCGTCGGGCCCATCGGGGAGGTACACCTTGCTCCGACTGCTCTGATAGCCGTTCGCCCGCGTCCACGCGAAGCCTTGATTGAGCCGCCGACCCGCATCCTCGACGGGCCTGGACGCGAGCACGACCTCTGCCCGGAGCTCGCTGAAGCGCGAGACCATCGCGTCGTGGTCGATGAGGGCTTGCTGCCACACCTTCGGATCGAACGTTCGGCTCGTGAAGGCGGTCCACTCGACGAAGGGCATTTCGGGGAGGACCAGGATATCGGTCGGGGAGGCGTCGAGATGGCGAGTCAGTTCCGCCCAGGCGTGACCTCTGCGCTTGGTTTCATCAGCAAGCTCGCACACCGTCAGGCGCATCCGGTCCCAGCCTATCACCTTGCGCCGGCAGGACCCGGCGCGGCATAATGGGAACCGACCAGTTCCCTTCAGAAACTCATCGGTTTCCCCTGGAGGCGCGTATGCAGCCGCGGCCGATTCCGACCACGATGACCACGATGTTCGAGTACGACTACAGCACGGCCGAGATGGACCTCCGCCGGCTCTACGAGAACGCCAAGCGCGACCAGTGGAACGCCTCGAAGGACATCCCCTGGAAGGAGCCCGCCCCGGCCGACGGCCGCGTCATCGCCGACGAGCTGATCGACATCTACGGCTCGTCGCTCTGGGAGCGACTGTCCGAAGCGCAGCGCGTGGAGCTCAACCGGCGCATCGCCGCCTGGCGGCTGTCGACCCTCATGTACGGCGAGCAGGGCGCGATGCTCGCGTGCAGCCAGCTCGTGGACGTCGTCGAGGGCGCCGACCACAAGTTCTTCCAGGCCACCCAGGTCATGGACGAGGCCCGCCACAACGAGGTGCTCGACCGCTACATCACCGAGCGCGTGGGCATCCGCTACGGCGTGCCCCAGAACGAGCGCGACCTCTTCGACTCGATCCTCACCGAGAGCCGCTGGTACCTCAAGACCATCGCCCTGCAGCTCGTGGCGGAGACCTTCGCGGTGGCGCTCTTCAAGATGATGGGCGAGAGCGCCAAGGACCCGGTGCTCGCCGAGGTGTGCAAGCGCGTGCTCCAGGACGAGTCGCGGCACATGGGCTTCGGCATGCTGTCGCTGCCGCGCGTGGTGGCCGAGGCGTCGGAGAGCGAGCGGCGCGAGCTCGAGGACTACACCTGCTTCGCGCTCGAAAAAACGCTCACGGGCTTCTTCCCGGCGGAAGCGTATCAGGACATGGGGTTCAGCCCGGCTGAGATGGATGAGATTCGTCGCTACCGCCGTGAGACCGCCGCCTCCAACGACTTCGCGCCATTCCGGAAGTATTTCCGCAAGGACATGCATTCCTCGATGGTGCAGAACCTGGCCCGCATCGGGCTGCTCGGCGACCGCGTGCGGCCGCGGCTCGAGCGGCTCGGCATCAGCCTGCCGGCGCGCTGACCGGCGTCAGCAGCGCGATCAGCCGCTCACGCCGGAACGCCCAGGCCGCGCGGAGCTGGTGGCCCACCAGCAGCGCGTGCGCGGCCCGGCCCAGCGGGCCGGCGGGCAGCCGGTAGGTCACGCGGTCCTCGACCCAGGTCCCGCCGCCCTCTTCCAGCAGCCGATGGCGGTGCTCCCAGCGCGCATACGGCCCATTGACCTGCACGTCCACGAAGCGATAGGGCGGATCCCACTCACGCACGAACAGCCGCCAGCGCAGCGGCACGCCCAGCCAGGCGAGGCGGAAGTCGAGCACGGCGCCCGCGTCCATTCGCACACCGGGCGTGAGGAGGCGAAGGCGGAGGGCCGGCGGCATCACGCGCGCGAGATTGCTGGGATCGGCGAGGAACGCGAAGACGTCGGGACGCGGCCGCGCCAGCCACACGCGCGACTCCATGACGTGGTCGGCCATGACGCGCGGGCTATCATAGGCGGGTGCCCCGCCTCAGTCAAACGCGCGCCTACCTCGCGTTGCTGCTGATCGCGGCGCTCTGGGGCACGTTTCCCGCCACCTCCAAGCTCGCCCTCGACGATCTGCCGCCGACGCTCCTCACCGCCGCCCGCGCGATCGTCGCCTCGACCTTCCTGGTCGCGCTGCTCGCGCGCTCGAGCGCCGACGCCGTGCGGGCGCCCACGCCCGAGACGCTGCGCGCCTTCGTCGTGCTGGGCGTGGCCGGCGTCGGGCTGTCGATGCACATCGCCTACTGGGGCATCTACACGACGACGGCGGCGAACGCGGCCATCCTGCAGGCCGCCTCGCCGGTGATGATCGCGCTGGGCGCGCGTCTCTATCTCGGCGAGCGGCTGCGGCGCCTGCAGCAGGCCGGCGTCGCGCTCTCGATGCTCGGCGTGCTGCTCGTCGTCACCGAGGGGCAGCTGGCCGAGCTGGCGCCCTCGGAGTGGCGCCTCGGCGACTTCCTCACGTTGCTGGGGCTCACCGCGTGGACGGTGTACACGGTCTACGGCAAGCGCCTGATCGCGACGGTGCCGCCGTCGCTGGCGACGACGGGCGCCTACGTGTGCGGCACGCTCGTGCTCGTGCCGCTCGCGATCGTCACGCTGCCGTTCATGCCGCGGCCGCGGCTGGCCTCACCGGTCGCATGGGTCGTGCTCGTCTACCACGCGATCCTCGGCGCCATCGCGCACCTCTGGTGGTACGCGGCGGTCGAGCGCGTGGGACCGAGCCGCGCGGCGATCTTCCTGAACGTCACTCCGCTGGTGGGGATGGCGCTGGCGGCGGTGCTGCTCGGCGAGCCGATCGGCCCCTGGCAGGTGGCCGGTGTGACTCTGGTGTTGGGCGGGGTCGCGCTGACGACGGGTGGAGCGACGCGACGGTCGTCGGGCGGGACGCGAGCCGGGGGGGAATTGGGGGGGTCGCCTCGACCCCCCCAATCTTCATAGGCGCCGGCGGTTACAGCTTCTTGACCTCGGCCAGAATTTTGTCTGGATCTGGCAGCTCACCCTTGCCGTACTTCTCGGCGAAGCGGACCTTGCCGGTCCTGTCGACGATGAAGGTCGCCCGGCTGTTGATGTTCATCTCGGCCATGTGGATGCCGTAGTCCTTCGCCACGCTGCGCTGCATGTCGGACAGCAGCGGGTAGTGGCTGATGCCGACGGACTTCGCCCAGTTGTCGTGGCTGAAGGGGCTGTCGGTGGAGATACCCAGCACCTGGGTATTGGCCTTGTCGAAGTCGCCGATGCGCTTGTCGAAGGCCGGCATGCACTTGCTTCAGCCCGGCGTCCAGTCCAGCGGATAGAACAGCAGGACGACGTTCTTTCCCTTGTAGTCGCCCAGGCTCACGTCCTTCATGCCGATGGTCTTCAGCGTGAAGGCCGGCGCCTGGTCGCCCACGTTGAGCGTCTTTTGATCCGTCACTGAGCGTTCCCCCTTCTGGCGAAAGTGCGTTTCGAGCGAGTCATGATAGCATCGCCCGTCTCGACCGTCCGCCGCACGGGCGCCGGCGGCTTGCGCGCGTCGCTCCACAGCGCGCGGCGCTGCGCCTCGAGCGGCACCGCCGGCAGCCCGAGGTGCGCGGCCGCGGTCACCACACGCCCGGTGCTCCAGAGCGGCTCGAAGCGCGCGGCGAAGCCGGGGTCGCGCAGCGCGTGGTGGTCCATGATCGCGCGGCAGCCCGTCGCGTCGAGCACGCGCCGGAGATTGTCGACGCCGCGCTGCACCGCCCCCGCCGGCAGCTCGCGCTCGACGTAGGACGGCGGCCCCGAGAGATAGAGGAGCGTCGGCCGCTGCTGGATGAGCCACGCCGCCGCCACCGAGGAGAGCGGTCCCTGCACGTCGGAGGCGAACACGAAGCGCTCGCGCTGCACCAGATCGCACACGGCCAGGCCCACCACGTGACCGAGCGATGTGCCGTCGACGCCGTGGGGCAGCGGCGGCGACACGGACAGCTCGACGGCGCCGTCGCGCCGCCGCCAGCCATCCGCCGACTCTACGGTCGCCTGGCCCTCCAGCGCCTTCCACAGCGCGAGGCCCCGGCGCGCCTGGGCCCCGGCGATCATGCGCCGCGGGTCCTTCGCGAGGACGGTGTGGCCCGCGTAGGTGACGGGATCGCTGCGGAAGTGATCGTCGTGGTAGTGGCTGACGAAGATGAGGCGGGCGCGCGCGGCGTACGCGGAGATGCGATCGTTGGCGCGCCGCAGCGCCTGCCACTCCGCGTCGGCCGGGGGCAGCCCCCAGCGCGCCGGCGCGAGGGTCGCGCCGGGATCGATGAGGATCCCGAGGTCCCCCGCCTCGACGTAGGTGGCCATCGAGCGGACCCCGAGCGACTCGGCGGCGAGAGGAATGACTCTCACCGGGGTTTCGCCGACCGTCGGGCCGTGGTGCGAGCCGCAGCCGAGGGCGAGGCGAGCCTGCGTGGGTCGCCCTGCGAAGGCGCCCCGACGGCACATAAGAAGGACGGAAGTATCACGAGGCTCAGATGCAGCGCCCCCCGTCGACTTCGAGCACACTGCCCGTGATCATGGCGGCCTCGTCGGAGGCGAGGAAGACCGCGGCGTGCGCGATGTCCTCCGGCTGGTTGAGCCGGCCGAGCGGCACCGTCTGCTCGTAGCGCGCCAGCCCCTCGGCGTCCACCTGCTGCTTGCCCATGAAGGTCGGCAGCATCGGCGTGTGCGTGGCCACGGGCGCGATGGCCACCACGCGCACGCCGTGCGGCGCCGCCTCGAGGGCCAGCGCCTTGGCCAGCGTGACCACGGCGCCCTTCGACGCGGCGTAGATCTGCCCGCCCGGGCGCGGGCGGATGGCCGCCGTCGACGCGGTGATCAGGAAGACGCCGCGCCCGGCGCGCTTCATCACGGGCAGCGCGTACTTCGCGCCGAGGTACACGCCCTTCACGTTGACGTCGAAGATCGTGTCGAAGGTCTTCTCGTCGACCTCCTCGACGTCCGTCTTCCACTGCGGGACGCCGGCGTTGGCGAAGAAGACGTCGAGCCGGCCCCACGCCGCCGTCGCGCGCTCGACCAGCGCCTGGTTGTCGGCGGCGCGCGTGACGTCGGCGGTCAGCGCGATGGCCTGGCCGCGCGCGCCTTCGATCCTCTGCACGGTCGCCTTCGCGCCGGCCTCGTTGATGTCCGCCACGAGCACGCGCGCACCCTCCGCGGCCATCGCCACCGCCGCCGCCGCGCCGATCCCCGACCCCGCGCCCGTCACGATCGCGACCTTGTCTCGTAGTCTCATCGCGTTCCCCCGCGTCTCTAGAGCGCCAGCTCGGCCAGCGTGCGGACGGCGACCGCGTCCCCGGTGACCAGCAGCGTCGTCACGCCCGATCCCTTCCACTCGGCGAGCTGCTCGCGGATGCGCTCCTTCGGCCCGCAGAGCGCCACCTCGTCCACCAGCGCGTCCGGCACCGCCGCCTCCGCCTCCGCCTTCCGGCCCGCCAGGTAGTGGTCCTGGATGGTCTTCGCCGCGTCCTCGTAGCCGTAGCGACGCGCGATGTCGTTGTAGAAGTTCCGCCCGCGCGCGCCCATGCCGCCGACGTAGAGCGCGAGGCGCGGCTTGACGACGGCGCGGCACGCCGCGACGTCGGGGCCGGCGACGACCGCGACCATCGGCATGACGTCGAATCCCTGCGGCGAGCGGCCGCCGGCCTTGAAGCCCTCGTCGAGCCACTCGCGGAACATCCGGCTGCGGCGCGCCGAGAAGAACACCGGGATCCAGCCGTCGGCGATCTCGGCGGCGAGCGCGACGTTCTTGGGCCCGACCGCAGCCAGGTAGATCGGCAGCGAGGCGCGGCCGTGCAGGATGGACTTCAGCGGCTTGCCGAGGCCGGTGGCGTTCGGTCCCGCGTACGGGATCTGGTAGTACTCGCCGCGGAACTCGAGCGGCTTCTCCCGCCGGAGGATCGCGCGCACGATCTCGACGTACTCGCGCGTCTTGACGAGTGGCTTGCCGAACGGCTGGCCATGCCAGCCCTCGACCACCTGCGGCCCCGAGACCCCGAGGCCGAGCCGGAAGCGGCCACCGGAGAGCGCGTCGAGCGTCATCGCGGTCATGGCCGTCATCGCCGGCGTCCGCGCGGGGATCTGCATGATGCCGGTGCCCACGTGGACGCGCATCGTGCGCGCGGCCACCCACGCCGCCGGCGACACGGCGTCCGAGCCGTAGGCCTCGGCCGTCCAGATGGAGTCGTACCCCAGCCGCTCGGCCTCGAGGACACGGTCGACGTCGAGGGCGAGGTTCGCGCCCGAGTAGTTCAGGCTCAGGGCCAGTCGCATCGCCTCGCTCCTATCCTTCCCAGCGGTACCGGTCGAGCCGCACGCGCCCGCGCCGCAGCGCGACGCCCTCCTGCTCGAGCCGGATGCGCTGCGTGAGCATCCCCGCCTCCGGCCGGCGGCGGCTGATCCGGCCCTGCGCGTTGACCACGCGATGCCACGGCACGTCGTCGGGGCAGTGTCGCATCGCGCCCCCGACCGCGCGCGCCGAGCGCGGCGCCCCGACCATCGCCGCGACCTGTCCGTACGTGACCACGAAGCCGCGCGGCACCCGGCGCACGAACCGATAGACCGCGCGCCGGAACGTCAGCGCGCCGGCGCTGCGTTGCTCCCCGTTCCGTCCGGCGCCGCGAGGCCCAGCTCCCAGAGCCGCGCGTAGAGCCCGCCGCCGCGCACGAGCGCCGCGTGCGTCCCCTCCTCGTGCACGCGCCCGCGATGCAGGACGAGGATGCGGTCGGCGTGCTGAACCGTCGACAGCCGGTGGGCGATCGTGATGCTGGTGCGGCCGGTCAGGAGTCGCTGCATGGCCTCGCGGATTCTCCATTCCGATTCCGGATCGACGCTCGAGGTCGCTTCGTCGAGAACGAGGATTGCGGGATTGTACACGAGCGCCCGCGCGATGGCCAGCAGCTGACGCTGGCCGTGCGAGAGATTCGCGCCGCGCTCGCCCAGCGGCTCGTCGCGTCGTCGCGGCAGCGCGTCCACGAAGTCGCGCGCGCGCGCCGCCTCGAGCGCGTGGCCGAGCGCGTCGGGCTCGACGGGCGCGCCGAGGGTGACGTTGTCGGCGACGGTACCGGTGAAGAGCACCGTGTCCTGGAACACGGTGCCCACGCGCCGCCGCAGGCGCTCGAGATCCCAGTCGCGCACGTCCACGCCATCCACCAGCACGCGGCCGCGCGTGACGTCGTAGGCGCGGATGAGCAGGCGCGCGCACGTGGACTTGCCCTCGCCCGTCGCGCCGACGAGGCCGACGTGCTCGCCGGCCGCCACGCGGAACGTGCAGTCGCGGAGGACGTACGCATCGCCGTCGTACGCGAACCAGACGCTCTGGAACTCGATGGCCGGAACGGAAGACCGCGGCTCCGGGACGACAGACCGGGCCTCCGGAGCCACGATCGTCGGCTCGCGATCCAGCAGCCCGAAGATCCTCTCCGCCGACGCCATGGCCGACTGCATCACCGTGTACTTGGCCCCGAGGTCGCGGATGGGCAGGAAGAAGCGGTTGGTGTACTGGATGAAGGCGACGAGCGCCCCGAACGTGAGCGCGCCCGCGCCGATCTGGCCGCCGCCGTACCAGATCAGCAGGGCCAGCGCGACTGCGCCGAGCGCCTCCACCGAGGAGTAGAGCGAGGCCTCGAAGACGGTGGAATTGAAGAGCGCCCGGCGATAGTCGTCGTTGAGCCGCCGGAAGATGGCGTGCTCGTGGCGCTCGCGCGCGAAGAGCTGGACGACGGTGACGCCTTGAAGTGATTCTTGAAGGAACGCGTTCAAGGTCGCGAGGCGCCGCCGCGCCTCGCGGTAGGCGTCGCGCGCGCGGATGCGGAAGTACGCGGCCACGGCCGCCAGCAGGGGCACGATGGCGAACGTCACCAGCGCCAGCCGCCAGTCCATCCAGAGCATCACGGCCACGACGCCGGCCAGCGTGATGACGTCAGCCGCGATGGCCAGCAGGCCGCTCGTGAACGCCTCGCTGACGGCCTCGACGTCGTTGAGCACGCGAGTCATCAGGCGCCCGACGGGATTGCGGTCGTAGAACCCGGCCTCCAGGCGCAGGAGGTGGCCGAAGAGCGCCTCGCGGAGGTCGTGGGTGACGCGCTGGCCGACGAGCGCCATCAGATAGCCCTCGAGGCTGCGCAGCGCATAGAGGACGCCGAGCGTGCCCGCGTAGGCGGCGGCCGTCACCGAGAGCCCGAGCCAGTCCCCCGCGAGAATGTGATCGTCGATCGCGACCTTCATCAGATAGGGCTGGGCCAGCTCTGCCAGCGCGATCGCGGGGAACAGGGCCAGCGTTCCGTAGAGGAGCGGCCGCTGGGCGCGGGCCGCGGCCCACAGGCGCCGCGCCAGCCGGCGGTCGAAGGCGCGGCCGAGGACCTCGTCGTGGTCGAGCGAGCCGCGCTCAGGCACGCGCGATCTGCTCCTCGAGCTGCTGCCGGCGCCAGAGCCGCGCGTAGAGCCCGCCGGCTGCGAGCAGGCTCGGGTGATCGCCGCTCGCCACCAGCCGCCCGCCGTCCAGGACCACGATGCGATCCGCGGCCTGCGCGACACGCAGGCGATGGGTCGCGACGAGTATGGTCAGGCCGGAGGCGCGCAGGGTGCGCACGATGGCGTCCTCCGTCACCGTATCCACGCTCGCGAAGACGTCGTCGAGGACGAGGATGCGCGGCCGGCCGGCCAGCGCGCGCGCCAGCGCCAACCGCTGGCGCTGGCCGCCCGACACGGTGAGCCCGCGCTCGCCGACGATGGTGGCGTAGCCGCCGGAGAAGGCGGCGACTTCCGCGTCCACCGCGGCTTCGCGGGCGGCGGCGGCGACGTCGAGGCCGGCGCGGCCGAGCGTGACGTTGTCCTCGATCGAGCGCGAGAAGAGGAAGGCCTCCTGCGGCACCCAGCCGACGGTGGCGCGCAGCGTGGCCAGCGGCAGCGTCGTGACGTCGCGCCCGCCGACGAACACCGTGCCCGGCGGCGGCTCCCAGAGCCGCGCGAGCAGCAGGCCGAGTGTCGTCTTTCCGGCCCCCGTCGGGCCGACCACCGCGACCATGCCCCCCGGCGCCACCGAGAACGTGACGCCGCTCAGCGCGGCGCTGCGGCCGGGGTAGCCCCACGTGAGGTCCTCGAATGCCAGCGACGGCGGAGCCGCGAGCGGCGCCGCCTCGGCCGGCGCGGGCCGCGCGGCGGTGACGATCTCCTGGATCCGTTCCATCGAGGTGAGGCCGCGGCGCACCACCGAGAGGGTGAGCCCCAGCGCCACCGTCGGCCACGCGAGGTAGGCGAGGTATCCGTTGAAGGCCACGAGGTCGCCGAGCGTGATCCGCCCCGCGGCCACGTCGAGCCCGCCCACCCAGATCACGACGAGGACGCCGGCGCCGGCGATGAGCGACATGAGGGGCGTGAATCGGGCCTGGATGGCCGCCACCGCGACGCTGCGCTCGAGCAGCGTGCGGTTGGCCTCGGCGAAGGCGGCGGCCGCGCGCCGCTCCATCGTGTACGCACGCACGGCGGCCATGCCGGCCAGCGTCTCCTGGACGCGCCCCGAGAGCGTGCCGAGCTGCTCCTGCATGGCCTGTGTGCGCTCGTTGAGCGACACGTTGAAGCGCCGCGCCAGCAAGACGAGCACGGGCATCGCGGCCATCGCGCACGCGGTGAGCCACGGGTCCACCGCGAGCATCGCGGCCAGCGCGCCGCCGAAGGCGAGCGTGGTGCTGAAGAGGCTCACCACGCCGAAGCCGACCAGGCTCCGCACGGCGGAGACGTCGCTCGAGGCGCGCGTCATGAGATCGCCCGTCGAGTGACGCGCGAAGAGCTCGGGCGGGAACGTCTGGAGCGCGGCGTAGAGCTGATCGCGCAGGTCGGCCTCGACGCGCTGGCCCGCGCCGAGGATCGCGAACCGCGAGCCCAGCCGCGTCACGCCGTTGGCCGCGGCCAGCGCCAGGATCAGGCCCACGTAACCGCCGAGGGCGGCGGCGGCGCCCTCGCGCGCCAGCGCGTCGATCGCGTGCTTGACCGTCCACGGGATGGCCAGCGAGAAGCCGGTGGCCGCGACCAGACAGAACGCGCCGGTCGCATAGCGCGCGCGATACCGCAGGGCGGCGCGCGCGACGGCGTGAGCGGCAGGGGTCAGCCGCGGCTCCCCGCCGCGTGCGGCTTGAGGGCGGCGTAGACCGCGAAGACGGTCGGCGTGGGCACGCCGAGGCGCTCGCCCAGACGGACGGCGTGGCCGTGCAGCGCCTCCAGCTCGAGGCGGCGACCGTGGACGAGGTCGTGGTGGAGCGAGGAGAACGCGGTCGGCGCCAGCCCCGCCGCGCCTTTCATGATGCGTTCGACCACGTCGTCCGGGAGCGCGACGCCGGCAGCGCGCGCCACCGCCGCCAGCTCCTCGACGATGCGCCGGTACATCCGCCACGTCTCGGGCGTCTCGCGGATCACCCCGATCGGCGCCCGCGTGAGCGCGGTCGTCCCGGCCTGGGCGCTGATCAACAGATATTTCTCCCAGAGCACACGGCGGACGTCGGTGGAGAGCTCCACCGGTACGCCGGCCCGCGCCAGCGCGTCGCGCAGGCGCGTGGCGCGCTCGCTCACCCGGCCGTCCAGCTCCCCGAACACGATCCGCCCCAGCAGCGTGTGCGCGATGACGCCGGGCGACTCGATGGTCGTGAAGACGAACGCGGCGCCGCCCAGCGCCCGGCCGGCGCCGAGCACCTCGTCGAGGATCTCCTCGTTGTCGACGCCGTTCTGCAGCGACACCACGCCGGTGTCCGGCCCCAGCACCGGCCGCAGCGTCCCGGCGGCGGTGCGCGTGTCGAACGACTTCACGCAGAAGAGCGCCATGTCCACGGCCGGCTGACCCGCGAACGAGTCGACGGCGTCAACCTTGGCGGTGAACTCGCCCTCCACCGCGGAGCGCACGCGCAGGCCATCGCGCCGGATCGCCTCCAGATGCGCGCCGCGCGCGAGGACGACGACCGACTCCCCCGAGCGCGCCAGCTTGGCGCCGAAGTAGCCGCCCACCCCGCCCGCGCCGACGACGGCGATGCGCATCACCACCAGCCCTTGCGCTTGAAATACCCGATCATCCCGACGGCGGTCGCGAGCATGAGGCCGAGGGCCCAGGCGTAGCCATAGCGCGCCTTCAGCTCCGGCATGTGCTCGAAGTTCATCCCGTAGATCGAGGCGATGAACGTCAGCGGGATGAAGATTGTCGCGATGACCGTCAGGACCTTCATGACCTCTTGCAGCCGCTGGTTCTGCACGGACAGGTACACCTCCATCACGGAGACTGCCGTCTCCCGCAGTGACTCCACGATCTCCAGCGCCTGCACGGCGTGGTCGTAGACGTCGCGCAGGAAGATGCGCGTCTCGGGCGTGACGAGGTCCGATTCCTCACGGATGAGGATGGCGACCTCCTCGCGCATCGGCCAGACGGCGCGGCGCA
Organism: Candidatus Rokuibacteriota bacterium; assembly: GCA_003220225.1. Lineage (GTDB taxonomy): Bacteria > Methylomirabilota > Methylomirabilia > Rokubacteriales > CSP1-6 > AR12. Next base: position 148,809 of record QHRU01000035.1, on the reverse strand, counting down.
GGGCCAGCAGCTGGTGCCGCACCCGCTGCATCTGCACCAGCACGAGCGGACTCGGGTCGTCGATGGCGGCGCTCTCGAGGTGCTGGATGCGCTCGCCGAAGTGCTCGATCACCGGGAAGTAGGCGTCGACGACCGAGTCGACCAAGAGATAGGCGAGGTAATCGGCGCCGGCCTCGCGCACACGGCCGCGGCCCTGGCGAATGGCCTCGCGCACGGCGCCGAAGCAGTCGCCGTCGGGGCGCTCCTGGACGGTGATCAGCCAGCCCGGGCCGAAGAAGAGGCTCACCTGCTCCTCGGCGACCTCGCCCTCCGCGAGGCGCATGGTCCGCATGACCACGAACATGTGTTTGTCGTAGCGCTCCACCTTCGGCCGCTGCGGCGCGTTGAGGACGTCCTCGAGGGCGAGCGCGTGCAGGCCGAAGCGCTCGCCGAGCCGCGTGAGCACTGTGGTGTCGCCGAGGCCGTCGACGTTGATCCACGTCACGCCGCCGGGCGCGAGGGCGGCCAGCCCATCGTCGATGGTCACGTCGCGGCGCTCGGTGGCGCCCTCGCGGTTGTAGGCGATGACGGAGACGCGCGCCGGCGCCGGTGTGCCGGCGGCGACGAGCGTGCCGGGCTGCGTGCCGGGCCGTACGCGCGCCACGCGATGCCGCCGCGTGCCGAGTCCGGCGCTCAGCCGTCGCTTGAGGCGCTCGTCAGCCATCGCTACGGGCCATGCTCCGGGAGGGTCCGTTGGTTGTCAAGGGAGCGTGTGATAGAGTCGCCCGGCATGTCATCGCTCGAGCGTCGCGTGGCCGTCGACGTCGCGCGCGCGGCCGGCCATCTCCTGCGCGACGAGGTCTCCGGCGTCCGGCGCATCGCCTACAAGGGCATGCCCACCAACCTCGTGACCGAGATGGACCAGCGCGCGGAGGCCGAGATCCTCGCGCGTCTGCGCGGCGCCTTTCCCGACGACGCGATCCTGTCGGAGGAGCACGGGGTGGCGGCGGCCGGGAGCTCGGGCCGGCGCTGGATCGTGGACCCCCTCGATGGCACGACGAACTACGCCCACGGCCTGCCCGTCTTCGGTGTCTCGATCGCGCTTCAGGCCGGGCGCCGCGTCGTGCTCGGCGTCGTCTACGATCCCTCCCGCGACGAGCTGTTCGTCGGCGAGCGGGGCCGCGGAGCCACCCTCAACGACGCCCCGATCCGCGTGTCGGCGACGGCGTCACTGGACGAGAGCCTGCTCGCCACGGGCTTCCCCTACAACATCCGCGAGACGCGCGACACGAATCTGCCCGAGTACGCGGCCTTCAGCGTGCGCGCGCGCGCGGTGCGACGGATGGGCTCCGCCGTGCTCGATCTCGCCTACGTCGCGTGCGGCCGCTTCGACGGCTTCTGGGAGCTGCGGCTGGGCTCGTGGGACGTGGCGGCGGGCAGCGTGCTCGTCGAGGAGGCGGGCGGCCTCGTCACCGCCGTCGACGGCGGGCCGCTCGACGTCGACGCGCCGACGCTGCTCGCGACCAACGGCGTGGTCCACCCGGAGATGCTGGGCGTGCTCAAGGAGGTAAGGGGATGACGAAGACTCCTGTGGCGGCGCTGCTCGTCGTCGGTGTGCTCCTCGGCGGCTGCTATCCGCTGCGCGGTATGCGCGCAGTGCCCGTCGAACAGGTCAGCGTGAGTGCGCCCGCCGACCAGGCGGCCGTCGTCTTCATGCGGTGGACCGGCGGGTCGATCTCGACGTCGCTCTTCGAGCTGCACGGGCCGCAAGACCGGTTCATCGGGATTCTGGTCGCCGACTCGCGCATGGTGTACGTCGCCGCGCCGGGCCGAACGCGCTTCATGCTCGTCGGCCAGAGCGCCAACTTCATGGACGCGGATCTGGTCGCGGGCAAGACCTATCACGTCGGCATCGTCCTGGGCAGCCTGGGCGAGCGCCAGTTCGTGTTTCGCCCGCTTCGTCCCGACGATCTGTACCAGCGGGACGTTAAGCGATGCGCCGACTCGTGCACGTGGGTGGCGAACACCGAGCGGTCCGAGGCGTGGGCGCGCACGCAGTGGTCCAGCATTCAGCGCAAGAAGGAGCGTTACCTGCCGGGATGGGAGGGCCGCACCGACAGGCCCGCCCTCCTGGCCACCGACGGCCGCTAGAGTGAGCGACTCATGGTAAAGCGGACAGTGGCACTATTCGGGTTGTACATGCTGACGCCCTTGCTCGTCGGGGCGCTTGGCGTCTCGGCGTTAAGGGGTCTCGCATGCGCTGAACCAGGCTGGAAGTGGATCGGCGGAGATGCGAGTCCGTCAGGCTGGGTAACAGTGCATGGTCCCGCGGATGTGAACGTCAATGGCGGGCAACTGACTGCCAAATTGTATGATCCCGACGGTGTGACATTGGCCCAGACCCTGAAAGGGTCGATCAATTCTGGCAGAGTAAACGCTGTTCGGCGCGTTCACGACAGCGACGTTGGCGATGAGACGATGAGCGGTACTTATACCAAAGAAGGCCACGGCAACTCAGTGGGTGAGGCCATCATCGTCCAAACCAAGTGGGGGTTCGTGGGTATTACAAGGACGGTGCGGAAATAGACCCCATACGAAATTGAGGACGAACCGTTCGAACGTGGTTCGTAACTATTGCCGACGACAGATGGCGGCTCTCAGTCAACTGGGCCTGCTTTAGAGATCTCTTACTGGATACGCTTCGCGGTCGGCCGTGTATGCTCAACCAGTGACCAATCGGCGAAAATCAATCATTCCGGATGACCTGCGCGGCAAACTTCCAGGGCTGTTCGAGGAGTTCTCAAGCATCCGGAGCATTGGGCCTGGGTTAGGGATGTCCTTCGCCATGCTCTTCTTCATTTTGAGCAAGTTTAACAATGTTTGGCTCTACTACGTCCCGACCGGTAGCGGACCCCTCGTTGCGCTGGCCTTTTTGTATGTGCGACGGCTCAATCCGTACAGAAGCTTGTTCGGCCGGATTGACCGGATGGTCGAGCCTAAGCGAGGCGACGCGTCGCCGCAAGCTCGACTGGTGTGCATCCTCGCGTCGAGGTCAGCATTTGGAGTATCCATCGCTGTTGCGGTCGGAACCTCGCTAGCTTTGCTTGGCTTAGCCTGGCTCGTGTCTCTATCGAGACGACAGCCTGCGACATCGTCGCTTGACGTTGGTGCGGTCCTTACGTTTACCGCGATATTTGCGATCATGTCACTCGGACTCCAATGCCATTGCCTTTTGCGATGGACGTTTCGCGAGCGGAGGCACACGACGAGGATTGTCTGAGTCGGCGCGCCCGCGCTGCTGCCGCGCGCGCGACATCCAGTTGAACAACGAGAGAACGGAGCGACAGGCAGCATTGGCTACGCCAGCTCCGCTTTTCAGCGGTTTTCATACGTCAGTGATTGGTGCCCAACTGGTGCCTTACTGTGATGAAAGCGGGCTAACTGAGCGCTAGTCGCCGGGCCAGCGCGTGAAGATCAGGGAGGTGTTGACCCCGCCGAAGGCGAAGTTGTTGCTCATCACGTGGTCGACGCGGAGCCCGCGCGGCTCGCCCCGCACGTAGTCCAGCGGCGCGCACCGAGGGTCGGGGTCCTCGAGGTTCAGGGTCGGCGCGAACCAGTCTTCCCGCATCATCAAGATCGTGATCCATGCTTCCAGGGCGCCGGCGGCGCCGAGCGTGTGCCCGAGGTAGCTCTTCAGCGAGCTGATCGGGGCGCGGTCGCCGAAGACCCGATGCGTCGCGAGGCTCTCGGCGATGTCGCCGGACTCCGTGGCCGTCCCGTGCGCATTGACGTAGCCGACCGCGCCCGCCGTGAGGCCGGCGTCCTTCAGCGCGAGCTCCATCACCGTCTGCATGCCACGGACGTCGGGATTGGTGATGTGCGTTCCGTCGCCGTTCGTGCCGAACCCCGCGACCTCCGCGTAGATGCGCGCGCCGCGCGCCCGCGCGTGATCCAGCTCCTCCAGCACGAGAGTGCCGGCCCCCTCGCCGACGACGAGGCCGTCACGCTGGCGGTCGAACGGACGGGGCGTGCGATGGGGCTCGTGATTGCGCTTCGACGTGGCGAACATGATGTCGAAGACGGCGGCGTTGACGGCGTGGAGCTCCTCCGCGCCCCCGGCGACCATCACGGTCTGCCGGCCGCTCACGATGGCCTCGTAGCCGTAGCCGATGCCCTGGCTCCCGGCCGTGCAGGCGCTGCAGGTGGGCACGATCCGGCCCGTGATGCCGAAGAACTGGGCGAGATTGGCGGCGCACGTGTGGCTCATGAACTGCAGATAGTCGGTGCCCGCGATGCCCTTGACGCTGTGCTTGGTGTAGAACGCCTCGGCGTAGATCTCCATGGCGGGCGGGCTGCCGCTCGTCGAGCCGTAGGCGATGCCGGTCGAGCCATCGGTGAGGATCGAGCTGCCGGCGAGCCCGGCGTCGGCCAGCGCGAGTTCGGTGGCCCGCGTCGCCAGCAGCGCGACGCGACCCATGCTGCGCACCTTCTTTCGCGTGTAGTGGCTCGGGACGGAGAATTCCAGCACGGGGGCGCCGAGCCGCGTGTCGAGCCCCTCGTACGCGTCCCATTCGCGCATCACGCGGACGCCGGAGCGTCCGGCGCGCAGGCCCGTGCGCACCGTGGGCCAATCGCTTCCCAGCGGGCACAGCCCGGCCATGCCCGTCACGACGACGCGCCGTCTCACGGCGCCTCCGGGCGTCCGCGACCGGTGAGCGCGTCGGCGCCGGCCGCTCGCGCGACCGCGAGCGTGGCCTCGACCAGGGTGACCCGCGTCCGGGCGTCACGCACCGTGCAGGCGAACGAAAAGAAGTCCTGCTCGCCCCAGAGATGCGCGGCCTCGACCTCGAGCTCCTGCCCCGGCCGGAATCCCGGCGTGTGGAGCGCGATGGATCGCGAGCCGAGCAAGAAGCCGATCGTCACGGGATCGCCCGCGGCGCGCGCCCGCAGCCCGCCGTGCGCTGCCACGCACTGGGCCATGTACTCGAGGGCAACCCAGGCGGGAACGCCGCCCTGCCCGTCGTAGAAGGGCGACGCGGTGGAGACCTCCACGGCGCAGGTCGTCCGCTCCTCCGTGTGTCCCACGATCCGCGTCAAGAGGACCATGCGCCCCGCCTGCGGCAGGACCTCCTCGATGCCGGGATACGTCGGCCCGGTCATGTCGCGCTCGGGGAGAGATCGTCCCAGAATTCATAGAAGTTGAACCATTGATACGGCGCCCGCAGACAGTAGTGCTCGAGCCGGCCCACGTAGTCCCTCGCGAGCGCGTCGAGGGCGCCGCCGCGATCCATCGCCGGCAGCATGATCTGCTCCGCCAGCACCTCCACGAACACCTCGTAGGTCGCGTGGTCGACCCGCAAGCCGATCATCAGCAACACGGGACACTTCAGGACGCTCGCGAGCAGGAACGGGCCGTGCGGAATGGCGGCGCGCTCCCCCAGGAAGGGCACCCAGGAGATCCGCGCGTCGTCGCCGATCCCGACGCGGTCGCCCAGCATGCCCACGAACTCGCCGCGCTGGATGCACGCGCGGATGTCGAAGACGCTGCGCGGCGCGGCGCGCTCGAGATCGATGATGCGCAGCGGGCGCGAGGGGTTGAGACGCGTGAAGACGGCGTTGATCATCCGGGCGTTGCGCAGGAACATGGCGACGTTGAGCGGCACGCCGCCCTCGTCGGCCACGAGGCGCAGCGCATCGAAGCTGCCGAGATGGGCGCTGAGCACGAGGGCGCCGCGCCCGGCCCTGGCGAGCCGCTCCAGGTGCTCGCGGCCGTGCACGACGGCCGCGAAGTCAGCCGTGTCGCCGACGAAGAACGACGCGCGGTCGATGATGTTCAGCGCGAACTGGTGAAAGTGCCGGAACGAGGCGAGCAGCCCCGGCGCGCGCGCGGCGCCGCCGTTGCCGTGACGCCCCGACCAGCGGTGCAGACGCTGGAGGTACTGGCGCGACGCCCGCCGGGCCCTCCCGCCGGTGACGAAGAAGTAGCCGACCACCGGCACGATCAGGTACGAGCAGACCCGGCGGCCGAAAACGCGATAGCACCCGACGATGAAGTACATCCCGAGGAGCGAGCCCCGCTCGGCGACCGAGAGCCACCCGGTCCCCGCCTTCATGCGCGGCGTCCCGCGCCGCGGCCGAGCACGCGGGCCCGTCCGATCCGCGCCAGGAGCAAGCGGCCGTAGGTCGCCGCGATCCGCACGTTGTCCCGAATGAGACGAAAATGCGAGCGCCCCTGCGGAAAATACCGGACCCGGACCGGCACGTTGACGATCGGCACCCCTTCCCAGGCGAGGCGGACGACGATCTCCGGATCGAAATCCATGCGGTCGCCGAGCCGGTAGCGATCCAGCAGCGCGACCGTGGGCGCCAGGGGGAAGCAGCGGAAGCCGCAGAGCGGGTCGCGGACCGCGAACGACCCGGTGTAGCCCCAGACGATCAACTGGGAGAGACGGCGCCCGTAGAGACGGTTCTTCGGCGCGGTCTCGTCGAAGCGGGGCTCGCCCAGGACGAGGGCGCCGGGATCGTGCTCGGCCGCGGCCAGAAGCTTGCCGACCTCCGCCGGGTCGTGCTGGCCGTCGGCGTCCAGCTGCACGACGTGCGAGAAGCCGCGCCGGTGGGCCGCCCGGTAGCCATGCCGGAGCGCGGCGCCCCGGCCGCGGTTGACGGCGAGATGCGCGAGCTCGACCCAGGGAAACCGCGCCGCGAGGCGGGACAACACCTCGGTCGTCTCGGGCCCGCTCCCGTCGTTGACGACGAGGCAGGGCAGCCCGAGCGGCGCGAGCCCTTCCAGGACGCCCTCGATCGTCTCGCCGTGGTCGAAGATCGGAACGACCAGACACGGGTCGACCCGGCGCGCGGCCTCGGCGTTCGGCGCGAAGCGCAACCGGCCCGAGGAAAAGACGCTCGCGTCGTCCCAGAGCCGAAACGCCACCGCGGTGCGGTCCGGCGAGAGCTCGACCCTGAGGTGGAAGACGTCGGCGGGGCGCAGCAGGCGCTTGAACTTCAGCGCCTCGATGCCCGTGAGCGCGGCGGACCCCCCGAGCAGCTCGCGCGCGGCGTCGAGGACCCAGCCGATTTGCGCGACGCCCGGCACCACGGGGAATCCCGGGAAATGCCCGTCCAGACACTCGAGGTCCGCGGGGACCTTCATGACGCGCTCGCAACGCCCCTCGCCGCGGGAGGCTCGGAGGACATCGGGCCCCGTCGCGGCGTGTTCGCGCGGGCCCGCCGCCGGACGAGTCAGCGCGGGCCTCCGGCCGCGGGCGGAGGAAACACCCGCCGGAACAACGGGTCGAGCAGGTCGCCGTGATAGCCGCGGAACCGCCAGTAACGGTAGACGCGCTCGGCCGCGAGCAGGCTGCCGATCAGGGCGTAGGCGAGGATGCCGTTGTAGAGGGTCCACGCCTCGAGCGTTCCGTACAGGGCGAGCAGCAGCGAGATCGTGAGGTTGACGGCGAAGACGACGCACCACATCCCGGTGAGGGTGCGGAGGTAGGGGGCACGGCTCGCGGGCATCTCGGGGTGCCGGAGCCGGGCATACGTCTCGATCATGCTCGGCCCGCGGACCAGCGAGCGGCCGAACCCGATCAGCAGGGCGCCGTTGACGAGCGCGGGGACGAAGAGGAAGGCTCGACCGTCGTTGAGGATCGCGGCCACGGCGAGCACGGCCGCCACGAGGGACACCGGCATCATCACGCGCCGGACGTCCCGTCGATTCCACGCCCGCCAGCCCGACGCGCCACGCGCCAGCAGGAGGCCGCCGGCGATCGCCACGAGGACCCGAGGCTCGAAGACCAGCAGCCCCGCGTAGACGAGCAGCGGGTATCCGAGCCCCACGACGGCGACGAGCACGCGCACGCGATCAGGGGCGCCCGGCGTTGAGCTTCTGGTAGGCCAGGTCGACGATGTCCTGCACCGTCTTGATCCCCTTCAGCTCGTCTTCGGCGATCTCGAGATCGACCTGCTGCTCGAGACGGACGGCGAAATCGACGAGATCGAGGCTGTCGAGCTCCAGATCGTCGATCAGGCGGGCGGTGGGAACGATCTGCTCGTCTCGCAGCTCGAACCCCGCCACGAGCACGTCGCGCAACCGTTTGAAGATCTCGTCCTTGGACACCTCGGGTTGGTTCATGTCGTGCCCTCGTCGGCGTCGAGCCGTCGTTCGTAAAGCATCTGCAAATCCGCGGTGAGCCGTCGCGCGGCCACCGGCAGTGTCGTCTCCGCGCCCAGATACCGTGCGGGATCGATCGGCTCCTCGACACGCAGCACGAAGCGCGCCGTCCGATCCGGCACGTCGTGCCACGCCTGGCCCTTGAGCAGGGTCGGCGGCCGGCACGTGATGACGACCGGCACGATCGCGCAGCCGCTCTTCAACGCGATGTGGGCGGCGCCTCGCTGGAACCGGTGCAGGCCTTCTCGCGGGGAGCGGGTTCCCTCGGGGAAGAGCACCACGGAGCGTCCGTGATTGATCCGGTCGGCGCAGGCGTCGACGAGCGCGTCGCCGTCGTCGTTGGCGAGGTAGCCGGCGCTGGTCACGAGGCTCCGCATGAAGGGGTTACGCCGCGCGGCCTTCTTCACGATGCAATCGGCCTGCGGCAGCCGCGCCAGCAGCAGCACCACGTCGATCAGGCTCGGGTGATTCGCGACGATGAGGCGGGGCGCGCGTGCCTGCAGGCGCTCGGCGCCGATCCAGGACAGCCGGAGGATCCCGAGGCGCTTCATCCACCAGACGAAGAGACGAGACGCCCCGTGGACGACGCGCTGCGTTCGCACTTCGCGTCGACCGGCCGCTCTGCGGTCCAGCAGGCGCACCGGCCACACGATGCCGGCCACGACGATGGCGCCGACGCCGAACGTCACGAAGGCCACGCCGGTCCTCAGCACACGCCAGCCGCGGGCCATGCTGCGCTGCGACCGGGCCAGGCGCGCGGCGGCGCCGGGAGACGTGGGCGCGGTCGCGACGTCGGACGTGGACGTCATGCGCGGCTAGTCGCTGATCTCGGAGACCTTGCCGTTGGTGAAGTTCACCTTCATCTTGCCGAAGCGGTTCTTCCAGTACGTCCAGACGTCGGAGTCGAGCGACGGCGTGGCGTGCTCGGGCGGGTAGCCGATGGCGAGGATCACCCCGCGCTTCGTCATCCCCGGCAGGACGGTACCCGAGCGGACCCCCTTGCGATCGACCTCGCTCATCTTCTCGACGCTCGCCGCGTCACACTTCTTGCCGAACACCTTGTCGAGGTGCTTGGCGATCGGATCGCGCAGCGAGTTGTGGAAGAGGTATTCGTACTCGCGGCCGCTGTCGAGGAGGCGGAACGTCAGCTTCCGCGTTTCGACCGACTCGATCTTGACCTTCGAGCACAGCGGGATCAGCCCCGACTGCTGGTAGTTCACCGAGTACAGCCGCAGCCGCTGCTCGTCCGGGTGCAGGTTCACGAGCGTGTAGACCCCGGAGGCTCCGACGAGCGGATAGTCGACGACGGCGGCGGATACGACGACGCGAGCGGCGAGGACGAGGGCGAGCGCAAGAGTCGGAATCATACGTTTCATATGGCAGGATTCTACTCCCAGGGCGGCTCGATCGTCATCCGGAGCTCCAGCAGCGTTGGCCCATCGCCGGCGAGGGCGCGGCCGATCGCGTCAGGCAGCGCGTCGATTCCCGCCAGGCGCTCCCCCCGCGCGCCGAACGCGCGCGCCAGCGCGGGGAAGTCGGGATTGCTCAGATCGGCCTCGCCCCAGCGCCCCTCGTACATCCGCTGCTGGAGATACTTGATCGCGCCGTAGCGCTCGTCGTTGACCACGAGGAACACGATCGGCAGGTGGTACTTCACCGCCGTCGCCAGCTCGGCCACCGAGAACATGAAGCCGCCGTCGCCCGCGACCGCGACGACCGCGCGCTCGGGGCGCGCGAGCTTGGCCCCGATCGCCGCCGGCACGGCGTAGCCGAGCACCGCCGAGCCCGTCGGATAGAGGAACGTCCGCGGCGCGTACACGGGGAAGCGGTACTCCATCCAGTAGGTCAGCCCCGTCTGGTCGTTGACGACGATCGCGTCGTCGGGTAGCGCGCGGCGCAGCGTCGCGATCGCCGCGGCGACCTCGGGTGTGAAGCGCGGTCCGGCATCCTTCCGTGACTCCGCGAGCCACGCCCGGTCCCACCCCGTCGCCGCCGGCCCGGGGCCAAGCGCCTGGACGAGGCGGGCCAGGCCGTCGCGAGCGTCGCCCACCACCGCCACCTCGGCCTTGAACGCGCGGCCGATGACGGCCGGATCCAGATCGAGGTGGATCAGCGTCTGCCCCGCCCCCAGGGTGACGCCGAGCTTCTCGAGCGAGCGGTGGCCGAGCTTGGTGCCGACCGCGAGCACGACGTCGGCTCTGCCCAGCGCGCCGGCCGTCGCGCGGCGATCGGGCAGCACGCTGTGCCAGAGCGGATCACGCTCGTCGAGCGCGCCGCGGCCGCCGACCGTGCTGACCACGGGAGCGCCGAGCCGCCGCGCGAGCGCCGCCAGCTCCCGCTCGGCGCCGGCGGCGACGACGCCGCCGCCGGTGATGACGAGGGGGCGCGTCGCGACACGGAGCCGCCGCGCCGCCGTCTCGACGTCGGCGACGTGACACGGCGGGCGCCGCGCCGTCGAAGGCGGCGGCGCGGTGGCCTCGGCGCGCGCGAACAGCAAGTCGTTCGGGATCGAGAGCGCCACGGGACCCGGCCGGCCGGTGCGCGCCAGCTCGAAGGCGGCGGCGAGGCTCGTCGGGATCGCGGCCGTTTCGGTCAGCGCCTCCGCCCAGCGCGTGACGGGACGAAAGCAGTCGATCTGGTTCGGCACCTCGTGCAGCGCGCCGAGGTCGCGGCCGACCAGGGCCGAGGCGATGTCGGACATGACCACGAAGACGGGCACGGAGCCGGAGTAGGACTCGGCGAGCGGCGTGAGCGTGTTGGTGGCCGCCGGCCCGCTGGTCACGACGACGACCCCGGGCGTCCCCGAGGCGCGCGCGTAGCCGTCGGCCATGAACGCGGCGCCCTGCTCGTGGCGCGCGAGCACGTGGGTGATCGCCGACTGCCGCAGCAGCGCGTCGTAGACCGCCAGGTTGTGCACGCCGGGGATGCCGAAGACGTGGCGGACGCCCTCGCGCTCCAGCGAGCGGATCACCCACTCGCCGCCCGTCGGTGCCGTCACCGCATCGCCTCGAAGCCGCGGTCGATGAGGACGTCCACCAGCGCCGGGCCCTCGTGGGCGAGGGCGCGCGCCAGGACGTCGCGCAGCCCGCCCGGCTTGTCCACGCGCACGGCGAGCACACCCATGGAGCGCGCCAGCGCGAGGTAATCGATCTCGGGATCGACGAGATCCATGCCGGGGAAGACGCCCCGCTTGGCGGCCGGCAGACCGAACGTCAGCATCCCGGACTTCAAGATCGCGTATGACGCGTTGTTGGCGACGACGTAGGTCACGGGGAGGTTTCGATGCGCGGCCGTCCACAGCGCCTGCGGCGCGTACATCACCGAGCCGTCGCCGATCGTGGCCACGACCTTGCGCCGCGGGTGCGCCAGCTGCACGCCCAGCGCCGCGCCCATCGCCCAGCCGAGCGTGCCCGTCTTGCTCCCGAAGAAGTCCGAGCCCGCGCCGAACGGCAGGTGCCGGAGCACGTGCGCGAGCGACGAGGCCGACTCGTCGACGATGAGCGCGTCCGGGGGCAGCAGCGTCGCCAGCGTCCGCATCAGGTACTCGGGCGCGATCGGCACACGGCTGGCGGCGGCGTCGGCGGTGGCGGCGACGCGCCGCGCGTGCTCGTCACGCGCGCGGGCGAGGGTCGCCGTGCGCTCGCGGGCGGCGGCGCGCGCGGAATCGTCCTGGCGCTTGGCCACCGCCTCGTGCAGGTCGCTCAGGGCCGCGCGCACGGCCGCGACGATGCCGAGCGTGACGGGATAGCTGCGGCTGATCTCGCGCGGGTCGTCGTCGATCTGGACGACGCGCTGGTTGGCGCCGAACGGCGATCCCGGCGCGTGGAAGAGCCACGTGAAGACGTTGGCCCCGGCGATCAGCACCGCGTCGAAGCGCTCCAGCGCCTTGGCCACGGCGGTCGCCGTCGGATAGAGCCCGCCGCGCCAGAGGGGATGGTCGCCGGGGAAGGAGAGCCGCCGGTGGATCGGCTCGCCGTGCACCGCGGCGCCAATGGTCTCGGCGAGCGCGACCAGCTCGGCCTGGGCGCCGGCCCGGGCGACGCCGTCGCCGGCCACGATCACGGGCGCCTTCGCGGCGGCGAACAGCGCCGCGGCGCGTGCGATCGCCTCGGGCTCGGGCGCCGGGCGCGCGGCGACGGGCCCCGGCGCGGCGCCGGTGTCGTCGCAGGGCTCGCTCATGAGGTCCATCGGCAGCGAGAGGAAGACCGGGCCGGTCGGCGGCGAGAGCGCCAGGTGGATGGCGCGGCGCAGCGCGCTCGGGGCCTCCGCCGCGTTGCGAAGCTCGTACGACCACTTGGTCAGGCCGTCCGTCATCTTCACCATGTCACCCGCGAGGATCGGCGCGTCGAGGAGCAGGCGCGTGTCTTGCTGACCCGCGGTCACGAGCAGCGGCGTTTTCGCGCGCGAGGCGTTGTGGACGATCGACAGCGCGTTGGCGAGGCCCGGCGCCACGTGGAGGTTGACGACGCCGAGCCGTCCCGACGCCTGCGCGTATCCGTCGGCGGCGGCCGCCGCCGTCGCCTCCTGGAGCGCGACGACGTACGTCAGTCCGGAGCCGTCGAGCGCGTCGAGGAACGGCAGCTCGGTGGTGCCGGGGTTGCCGAAGAGGTAGCCGACGCCGGCGGCGCGGAGGATCTCGATCAGTCGGGCGGCGACCTGCATCAGCGCGGTGGCCGCGGCGTGTCCATCGGCCGTCCCTGCGGCACGTATCTGGCATCGATGAACGTCCGGATCTCGCCCGGCGTCTTCCCCTGCTCCGTGAGCCGCATCACGTCACGCGTGACGTCCATGCAGAGCGTTCAGGTCGCGGCGTGGCTCGTGTACGTCACGCTCGCGTCGCTCTCGGCCTTGACGTAGCAGGAGCGGTTCGAGGTGTGGCCGAGCTGGGCGCACCCGCAGGTGCACGGCATGAAGCGCAGCACGTCCCCGCGCGTCGTCGCGAACTGGTACAGACCGCGGACATCGGCCACCCCGGCGAACACCGGCAGCCGGCCGCGCGGAACGGTCTGGACCTCGTCGCCGATCTCGTCCTTGATTGGGGCGCTCTGCGCCCGCGTCACCGGGCTCTGCCCCGGGGTCACCGGGCCCTGGCCGCGCGCGGCCCACTGGATGCCGAGCACCAGGAGGCCCACGACGCCGGCCGTGACGGCGAGGGCCGGCAGGACACGGCGCCTCACGACGCCCTCGCCAGCGGGTACTCGCGGCCGCCGAGCCGCAGGGCGCCGCGGCCGGTGGCCTCGTCGTACTCCGCGAGGGCGAGCAGCTGGAACGTCGCCGCGCGCGAGAAGCGCGCCTGGAAGTCTCCGCCCTTCACCGCGCAGTAGGGGACGTCGCCCCGGCCGAGCCGGACCGTCGCCGGGTCCACGGTGTCCTCGGTGCCGTCGTTGACCACGACATGCAGCCCCTCGCCCTGCCGCTCGATCCGCGTCAACACGAATGGCGCGTCGTCCACCCTGACCGGAATGCGGACCCGCGTCTGAATGAAGTATCCCTCGGCGTCTTTCTTCAAGTTCCCCCGCAAGTTGGCGAGAATCCCCGGATGCGTCACTTGAATGCCCTCATCGTACCAGTCGCCATCGACGTCGATGCGAAGGTCGGGGAGCTTCCAGCCCGGCGGCAGCGCAGCCATCAGCCACGTATTCTAAAAGACCACGCTCGCAAACGTCACGACGCACTGCGGGTCCGGCGTCTGCGCATAGCGCCGCAGCACGCCCGGCGCCCCACCCGTCGCGCGCAGCAGCGTCCAGATGGGGGAGAGCCCGCACACGCGCCGGGCGTCGCCGTCGCGCGCGACGTCGGCGAAGAACGCGTCGGCGTCGCCGGCCGTCACGGTCTCGAGCATCGCGCGGTCGGCGCCGGCGAGCCGCGCCGCCTCCTCCGGCGAGACCGGCTCGGCGTCGCCGAAGCGCGGCCCGACGTGGGCGAGATCGGCGCCGGCGACGAAGGCGACGCGGCGGCCGCTGGCGGCAACCGTCTCGCCGAGGGCGTCGAGGAACCGCGCCACGCGCCGGTCATCCTGGGGCCGCTTGCCGCGCGCCAGCGCCTCGTGCGCGAAGCTCGTGAGCACCGGCACGATCGCCACCTCGCGCCGGCCCGCGAAGAGGTAGCGGAGGAACACGGCCTGGAACTCGATCGAGTGCTCGGTGCGGTGCGCCAGCTCGGCGGCAAAGCAGTCCTGCCCGGCCCGCGCCGCGAGACGCTCGACGAAGTCCACGTCCACCGGCGCGGGCCCGAGGGGCGTCTCGTACGGCTTGCGCGTGAGCGCGAAGGGGTGCCGCATGCCCGCGTGACAGGTCCCGAAGATCACGAACACGTCCGCGTGGCAGCGCTCGGCGAGGTCGCGGTAGCCCCATGCGTAGGCGGGGCCGCCGCGGTGAAAGTCGATGTGCGGCGCGATGAGCGCGCGGACCGGCTTCGCCGTCGCCCCGACGCCATCGACCGGCCCCGGGCCGTGCGGACGCTTGAAGAAGCCGTCGAGCATCGCCCGCAACGCCACGCCGTCGGCCGGATAGGCGCCGCCGGCGTGGCTGGCCGGACGCATCGGGGTCGCCAGGAACACGCCGTCGACCTCGGCGCGCCGCGCCTCGAAGGCGGGGCCTTCGAGGAAGCCGTGGGCGTCCAGCGCCTGTGCCAGCTCCTCGATACGCGTGGCGTCGACCTGCTCGCCGCGCTGGCGCAGGACCGCCTGCTGGATCGAGGCGACGTCGTGGCCGCCGTCGAAGAGCGAGACGATCTCGAGCAGCGCCAGCGGGAGCAGCACGGTGGAGGACGTGTACCCGGCGGGATCACGCAGCGCCAGGAAGCGCGTGCCCTCGTGCTCGACGGGGAAGGCCTCGACGCCGCGCAGGCGCGGCCGGCGCGCGCGCGTCACGGCTTCAGATACGCGAGCGCGGCGGCGGTGTAGATGCGCGCGGCGTCGACCAGCTCCGCGACCTCGACGTATTCGTCCACCTGATGCGGGATCAGCCGGTGGCCCGGGCCGCAGGTGACGATCGGGATCCCGAGCTCCATTCTCAAGATGGTGCCGTCGGTCGAGCCGGGGACGCCGCCCCAGCGCGCGGGACGGCCGGTGGCTCGGCGCACGGCGCCGACCATCGCGCGCACCAGCGGCTCGGTGCGCTCCACCCGCGTCGCCATGCGGAAGCCGTTGACGGGTGTCCACTCGACGCTCACGCCGGGGCACGCGTCGGCCGCGCGACGGCACGCCTCGTCGATCTCCTTCGCCACCGCGTCCGCGTCGGGACCGGGGGTGAGCCTCACGTCGAGCGTCGCCTGCGCGGTGGCGGGAATGACGTTCGACTGCGGCACGCCGGCCACGGGCGCCGCCATGATGGTCGGCGTCACCGTGGGCGGCTTGAGATAGCGGCTGCGGGTGCAGAGCGCGCGCAGACGGCGCTCGAGCCGCGACGCGCCCGTGACGAGGGCCGCCAGCGCCGAGATCGGATTGGCGCCGGCCTCCGGCATCGCGCCGTGGGCCATGCGGCCGCGCGCGGTGACGCGCGCCCAGATCACCCCGCGCTGCTCGAGGCAGAGCTCGTTCTGCTCCGGCTCGCACACGATGGCGGCCGACAGCTCGCGCCCGATCGGTGTCGTGCAGAGATGCCTGGCGCCGAGCATGTCGCCTTCCTCGTCGACGAGCGCGCCGACGACGAGCCGGCCCGCCAGGGACGCGCCGCTCCGCCGGATCGCCGCGGCGGCGATCATGGCGGCCGCGAGCCCCGACTTCATGTCGGCGGCCCCCCGCCCGTAGATCCGGCCGTCGACGAGCTCGGCGGAAAACGGCGCGTGCGTCCACGCGGCGGGATCGCCCTCGGTCACGACGTCGGTGTGGCCCTCCAGCAGGAGCGTCGGGACCGCCGCGCGGTCGCCCCGCGGCGCAGCCCCGTCCAGGATGCCGAGCACGTTGGGACGGCCGGGCGCCACCGGCTGGATCTCGACCTCGAAGCCCTGCGCGCGCAGCCAGCGCTCGACGTGGGCGGCGACGGCCGCCTCGTTGGCGCTCGGATCACCCGGGCGGAAGACACTCGGGATGCGCACGAGCTCGCGCGTGAGCGCCACCAGCTCGTCGCGATCGATCAGGGACAGCGCGCGCGTCAGGGTCGACACGGCCGCGGCTCGGCCCGGCGGCTACTCGTGCGGAAACGAGAGGATCACGGAGTCGAGACGGATGACGCGGTATTCCTCGAGGGCGATGTAGAAGTAGTGGCCCTCGACTTCCTCCGCGCTCTCCTCGAAGGCGACGACCGTCTTGAGCTCGGGCATCTCGCGGAAGGCGTTGGCGCCCTCGTCGAAGCCGTCACCGCGAGCCACCACTTCCCCGTACCGGATCGGCGAGCCCTTCGGGCAGTTCACGCGGATGTCGGCAGGCGCTTCGGCCATCATCTTGACGAGGAGATTGATGCCGTAGACCTGGATGGGGATGTTCGTCATAGGTCGAACTATACCACTCCGGGTAGCGTCGGCGGCTCGGGCGGCGCCTCGCCGAGCTCCGTCGCCGCGCCCTTGCGGCCGATCTCGTCGAGCTTCGTCTCCAGCCTGTCCAGCTCGCGCTGCGCGTCCTCGTACTGCTTCTGCGCGTTGCCCAGGTGCCGCCCGAGCGTGGCGAGCGGACCACGCAGCTTGGCGACGTCGCCGCCGAGCCGAGCCAGGTCTTCCTGGATCCGGCGCGCGTTGGCCTCGATGCGGAGGCCTTTCAGGCCGAGGACGATCACTTGCAGGTAGGCGAAGATGCTGTTCGGCGAGACCGGCACCACACGGCGCGAGAGCGCATAGGCCGCGATCGGCTCGTCCTCGGCGTCCTCAGGACGCACGGCGATCTCGTAGTACACGTTCTCGGCGGGAACGTACATGAGCGCGAAGTCGTAGGTGCCCTCGTCCGGCAGGATGTATTTCTTGGCGATCTCGTCCACGCGAAGCTTCACGTCGCGCGCGAACGCCTTGCGGTGCTGGCGCCGCTGCGTGTCGTCGCTCTCGCCGAGCATCCGGCGGAAGTTCTCGAGCGGGAACTTGGCGTCGACGGGCACGATCCGCTCGCCGATGGTGATGGCGGCGTCCACCTTCTCGCCCGAGCGGAAGCCATGCTGGGTCGTCCAGTGCTCACGCGGCAGCATCTCGTCGAGCAGCCGCTCGAGCAGCGTCTCGCCGAGGCCGCCGCGCATCTTCGGCGACTTCAGCACCTGCTCCAGCCCCTGGATCTCGCGGCCGATCTCCGCCACGCGGCGCGTGGCCTCCTGCAGCGTGCCGAGGCTGCCCTGCACGTCGCCCACGACCTTGGTGGCGGCGTCGAGCCGCGCGCCGATGCTCGTCTGGCCGGCGTGGATCAGCTTCATCCCCTCCTCGAGCTGCCGTGTGACCTCGCCGGTGAGGGCGCCGACCTCGCGGCGCAGGTGCTCCTGGTCCTCGCGCCCCTCGTGACGCACGCTCTCGATCTCCTGCCTGAGGAGGGCGACCGACGGGTCGGGCACCGGGGGCTGAGAGCGCATCTGCGCCAGCTCGCGGCGCGCCGCGAACAGCGTCCACGCCACGACGGCGAGGACGACGAGCAGCGCGCCCAGCAGGATGCCCGTGACCTCGGTCATCGACGCCTCCGGCGGGCCTGACCCCGCTTCCAGTGACGGCAGACCTCGCGCAGTCCGCACGGCCGGCACACCACCGGGTCGCGGCGGTCGAGGCAGTCGCCGGCCATGCGCGTGTGACACAGCGCGAAGTCGTACTTCACCGGATCGGCGGGATCGAGCAGCGCCAGGCGCCCGGTGATCTCTTCCGCCATCTTCCAGTTCCGCGAGCGCCGGCGCGTGAGGCCGACGGCCCGGCTCATGTTCTCGACGTGGGTGTCGACGGGGATCAGCAGCCGCGACGGCGACACGCCCGTCCAGAGGCCGAAGTCGGGCGCCTCCCGCCGCACCATCCAGCGCAGGAAGAGCAGCAGGCGCTTGCAGGGCCCGCCGACGGACGGCAGCGGAAACAGGTGGCGGTAGCCGCGCGAGCTGCGGCCGTGGGGAAACACGGCACGGAGGTCCGCGTCCAGGAAGGCGCGCGCGAAGCGCTCCAGGGCCGGGCCGATCGGCCCGCGCGGCTCGGCGTCGCCCGCGAGGAAGCACTTCTCCAGCGTGCCGTGGCGCGCCAGCACGTCCCGCGCGGCCACGCAGAAGGCCACGAGGTCGCGCGGCCGGTTGAACCGATAGATGAAGCCGGCGAAAACGGCGGCGTCCCGCGCGGCATCGAACTCGCGGACGAAGGCCGCGGGCGACGGGCCCATCACCGACAGCGCCCGCTCGAGAGCGCGGCCGAAGAGATCCACGCGGCCGTAGGCCAGGCACGCGGTGAGGAGGGCGACGATCTCGCGGTCGGCGGCGTCGGCGTAGCGCAGGGGATACTGGATGGCGTCGCGGCCGAGACGCGCCTCGTAGTCGAAATCGCGATAGAGCCGCTCGAGGGGTTGTCGCAGCGCGGCGGGTGACGTCAACTTGCCGCATGATACCATGCGCCGCGATGCGTGCCGCGCGCGGTCCGATCAAAGTCGGCATCGTCGGCCTCGGCGCGATCGGCCGCCAGGTCTGCCGGGCCATCGACGCGGGGCTGCCGGGCCTCGTGCTCGCCGGCGCCACCGCCCGGACGCGCGAGCGCGCCGAGTCGTTCCTCGCGAGCCTCAAGTCGCGGCCGCCCTTTCTCGACCTCGACGCCCTCGTGGCCGCCTCGGATCTGGTGGTCGAGGCGTCCACGCAGGCGCACTTGCACGAGATCGCCCCGAAGGCGCTCGGCGCCGGCCGCGACCTCGTCGTGCTCTCCTGCGGCGCGCTGCTCGGCCGCGAGGATTGGATCGCTCTCGCGGAGGCGAAGGGCGCGCGAATCCTCGTGCCGTCTGGCGCCATCGCCGGGCTCGACGGCGTGAAGGGCGCGGCGATCGGCCGCATCACCTCGGTGACGATGGAATCGCGCAAGCCCCCGAAGGGGCTCGCCGGCGCGCCGTGGGTCGTCGAGCGGAAGATCGATCTCGACGCCCTGCGCGAGGAGACGCTCATCTTCGAGGGACCGGCCACCGAGGCCTGCCGCGCCTTCCCCGCCAACGTGAACGTGCTGGCCGCCCTCTCGCTGGCCGGCATCGGGCCGCAGCAGACGCGGACGAAGATCTACGCGGTGCCCGGGCTGACCTTCAACACGCACCGGATTCGCGTCGAGGGCGAGTTCGGCTCGCTGCAGATCCAGGTCGAGAACGTGCCGTCCGAGAACCCGCGCACCGGCCGGCTCTCCTACCTCTCGACGATCGCGCTGCTGCGCGACCTCGGGGCCACCCAGCGCATCGGCACGTAGTGCCGCATCTCCGAAAGCACATAGTGCCGACCGCCCAGCGCGAGCCTCTCGCGCTGCTCGTCGCCGGCGTGGTCCTCCTCGTCCTCTCGGGCATCGCGCCTCGCGACCGCTTCACGTGGGTCCTGGAAGTCGCGCCCATCCTGATCGGCGCGCCGATCCTGGTGGCCACCCGGCGGCGTTTTCGGCTCTCGCCGCTGCTCTATCGCCTGCTCTTCGTCCACGCGTGCGTGTTGATGGTCGGCGGCCACTACACCTACGCCGAGGTGCCGGTGGGCTTCTGGCTGCGGGACGCGCTCGGCCTCGCGCGCAA
The DNA here is from genome assembly GCA_003220225.1 of Candidatus Rokuibacteriota bacterium. GTDB lineage: Bacteria > Methylomirabilota > Methylomirabilia > Rokubacteriales > CSP1-6 > AR12. The sequence goes on along the minus strand of QHRU01000035.1, from coordinate 129,040 downwards.
CCACTACGACCGGCTGGGACACTTCCTGCAGGGCTTCGTGCCTGCGCTGCTCGCGCGCGAGATCCTGCTACGCAAGACGCCGCTGCGGGCGGGCGGCTGGCTCTTCACGCTGGTGACGGCGGTGGCGCTGGCGATCAGCGCGCTCTACGAGCTCATCGAGTGGTGGACGGCGCTCCTCACGGGCGCCCGCGCCGAGGCGTTCCTGGGGACGCAGGGCGACCCATGGGACACGCAGTGGGACATGTTCATGGCCCTCTGCGGCGCCCTCATCGCCCAGCTCCTGCTCGCACGCGTCCAGGACCGGCAGCTCGCCCGCGGCTCGTGACCGATCCCGTTCGCGCCGCGTTCGATCGCATCGCCGAGCAGTACGCCGCCGACTTCGCCGACGAGCTGACGCGCAAGCCGTGGGACGTCGAGCGGCTGCGCCGCTTCGGGGCCGCCTGCCCGCCGGGGCCGGTGCTCGACGTCGGCTGCGGCGCCGCCGGCCACGTCGGACGCTTCGTGGCGGACCTCGGCACGCGCCCCGACCGGGCGGTGATCGGCGTCGACTTCTCGGAGCGGTCCGTGATCCTCGCGAGCCGTCTGAATCCGACGCTGAGCTTCGTCGCGGCCGACGTCAGCGCGCTGCCCGTCGCCGACGGCGTCTGCGCGGGCATCGTCGCGTTTTATTCGCTGATCTACGGCGGGGACGAGGCCACGGCGGTGATGCTGGCCGAGCTGCGGCGCGTCCTGCGTGACGGCGGCCGGCTCCTCGTGGCTGTCCACGGCGGCACGGGCGCCCAGCGCTTCACCGACTACAAGGGCGTGGCCATCGCCGTCGAGCTGCACCATCGGCCCCCGGCGGCGTTCGCCGCACAGGTGCGGCGCGCGGGATTCGCCGTCGAGTCCGTCGAGGTGCGGCCACCCTACGCGTTCGAGCACGCCACCGAGCGTCTGTACGTCGCGGCGCGGGCGGTCTCGTGACGCTCCTCGTTTCCCGTCAGCCCAGGTGCTGAGCCTCGAGCCAGCGCTCGGCCTCGAGCGCGGCCATGCAGCCCGTCCCCGCCGCGGTCACCGCCTGACGGAACACGGAGTCCTGCGCGTCGCCTGCGGCGAACACGCCGGGCACCGAGGTGCGCGTCGTTCCCGGCTCCACGCGCACGTACCCGCTCGGCAGGAGATCCACCTGGCCCCTGAAGATGGCGGTGTTGGGCAGGTGACCGATCGCGACGAAGACGCCGTCCGCGCGCCGCTCGGAGCGGGCGCCCGTCACGACGTCGCGCAACACGACGCCGGTGACCTTGCCGCCGGCGGGATCGAGGATGTCCACCACCTCGCTCTTCCAGACGAACGAGATCTTGGGATTCGCGAAGGCGCGGTCCTGCATGATCTTCGATGCGCGCAGCGTGTCGCGCCGGTGGACGACCGCGACGCTCCGCACGAGCCGCGCGAGATAGAGCGCCTCCTCGAGCGCGGAGTCACCGCCGCCGACGACCACGACGTCCTGGTCCTTGAAGAAGAACCCGTCGCAGGTCGCGCAGGTGGAGACGCCGTGGCCGATGAGGAGGGTCTCCGACGGCAGCCCGAGCATCCTGGCAGTGGCGCCGGTCGCGATGACGATCGTCTGGCCCTCGAACGCGGCGTCGGCGGTGCGCACGACGAACGGCCGGCGGGTGAAATCCACCTCGATGACGTCCTCGCCGAGCATGTCGGTGCCGAACCGTTCGGCCTGCTTGCGCATCGTCTCCATCAGCTCGGGGCCCAGCACGGGGTCGACGAAGCCCGGGTAGTTCTCGACGTGCGTCGTGAGCATCAGCTGGCCGCCGGCCTGGACACCGTTGATCATGAGCGGCGCCAGGTTCGCGCGCGCCGCGTAGATCGCGGCCGTGTAACCGGCCGGGCCGGAGCCGATGATAATCACCTTGCGTGGCGTGGCCATCGTGTGTCGATTCTCTCCCCGCCCTTGAGATGCAGGCACCATGCCGGGAGATCCGCCGGGCCTCACGTCAGGCCGAGGATCGGCGCGAGGTCGGCGAGGTCGCGGATCTCGTACTCCGGCGGGGTGACGCCTTCGGGCAGCGGCTCACGGTCCGGATTGATCCACGCGGCGTCCATGCCGACGCGGTGCGCTCCCTCGACGTCGATGTCGGCGCGGTCGCCCACGAAGAGGGTGTGCGCGGGGTCCGCGCCCGTCGCGTCCAGCGCGCGGCGGAAGATGTCCGGGCGCGGCTTGCGCCAGCCGACCGCGTCGGACACGATCACCGCGGCGAAGAGGTCCAGCACGCCGGCCGCCTCGAGGATGCCGATCGCGGTCGGCGTGTAGTCGAAGTTGGAGACGACGGCGAGCCGGTAGTCCTTCGCCAGCCGCCGGAGCAACGGGCCGTAGTGCGGCGGGAACGACGCGGCCTTGGACAGCTCGGCTCTGTGCGCCTCGATCAGGACGGCCGCGAGGTCCGGCGCGAGCGTGGCGTGCTCGAGGGCCAGCCGGTCGAAGAAGTCGCGGAAGCGCTCGGGCGCGGACACCTCGCGGTGGTCGATCGCACGCAGCCGCTCGGCCTCCTTCCACGACGCGACGAGCGCCTCGTAGCACTGGGCGAGGCTGACCGACGGCGCGTGGGGCTGGAGCAGCGCGTGCAGGCAGCCCGCGGTCGAGCGGATGCTGCGCCCGTCCACGTCGATCTGCGGCAGCCGCTCTCGGTCGAAGTGCACGAGGGTGTCGAAGAGGTCGAAGAAGATCGCGTCGTAGCGGCGCGGCCTCCCGAAGGCAAGGCTCACAGCGGCTTCCGGCTGGCGAAGCCCTCGTCGAGGCCGTGCCAGTGACTGACCACCGTCTCGCCGTACTTCCAGCACAGGTTCACGACGCGCCCGCCGCGCAGGTGCGGGAAGTCGACGAGCCCGAGCGCCAGGTCCTTGATGGTGCCGCCCATCACGGCGATCTCGCCGAGACCCGCCTTCACGGTCTCGATGAGCCGGACCACGCGGTCCGTGTCGGCCTTCCACGCCGCCCGGTCGATGACGCCTCCGCCCGCCAGGCCGATCCGCTCGCGCTCGGCCTCGAGCCGTCCCGCGATCGTCGTGGCCTCCTCGTTCGCGCGCATCACGCCGGCCATCAGCCGCGTGAGCGTCGGGATCAGCCGCTCCACCTCGGCCGGCTCGAAGTAGCGCTCAGCCATGAAGGCCCAGGCCGCCGTCCACGAAGATCGCGTGGATCTCCTTCGGCCCATGCACGCCCCGCGTGAGCGTCAGCTCGATGTCGGCGGTGCGGCTGGGCCCGGTGATGAAGTTGATCGCCGCGCCGCGCTCCGGCGGCGCCGGGCCGTCGTGCCACGCCTCGAGGACCAGGCCGACCTGCTCCAGCGACTCCACGAGCGCGGTGCGATCGAAGACGGCCACGTGGCACGGCGGCAGCAGCGACGTGGTGCGTGGCCGTCCGGCTGCCGAGACGAGGACCAGCGTGCCGGTTTCGGCGACGGCGAGGTCGGCGCCCGTGACGCCGAGGTCGGCCTCGGCGATCAGCGCGCGCAGGCGGCGCCGCTCGGCGTCGGGGGGCCGATCGTGCGGCATGCTCTCGACGGCGATGCCCGCCGCGGAGAGCGCGGGAGCGATGGCCACGCCGAGCTCCTCGGCTGGCCACGCGATCAGCCGCCGCGCCGCGCGCTCGTGGCAGATCCGCTCGAGCTCCGCGGGCACGTCGGAGGCGCTCGCCACGCGGTGGAAGACGCCGGCGACGCGCTCGAACTCCGAGCGGAAGCGGGCCAGGGTCTGCGGGCACCGCTCGCTCAGCTCGCGGCGCAGCAGATCCAGCCGCTGCCGGGGCTGCGTGGGCCGCTCGGCGGGCGAGGCGGGGAAGAGCCCACGCGTCTTCGCCATCTCCCCGCGGATCCGCGCCAGGAACTCTGCCTTGGTCGTGCGAGCCGCAGGACGTCGTGGGGCTGGGGCCCCGCCGTCCGAGGCGAGCCTATGAACGGTCACGCCAGCGCTCCTGGAAGGTGCGCGCGGCCACGGGCGGCAGGTCGCGCGTCCGCGTCCACTGCCCGAAGAAGGACGGCAGGGCCCGGATGCGGCCGTCACGCACGAACGGGCGCTGGAGCGTGCGGCCGATCCGGGCCCCGAGGCGATAGAGCACGGGATGAGCCAGAATGTGCGCGAAGGCCTTGAAGACGACGCGCTCGGGCCAGGGCGCGATGCGCTCCTCGTCGACCTGGCGCCGCAGCTCGATCAGCATCTTCGGAATGTCGATGCGCACCGGGCAGGCATCCGCGCAGGCGCCGCAGAGCGACGAGGCGTGCGCCAGATCCTTCACCGACGCGGGGCCGTTGAGCATCGCGGTGAGGAGGATGCCGATCGGGCCCGGGTACGTGTAGCCGTACGCGTGGCCGCCGATCTGGCGATAGACGGGACAGACGTTGAGGCACGCGCCGCAGCGCAGGCAGTAGAGCGACTCGCGCAGCGGGCCCGCGATCTGCGCGATGCGGCCGTTGTCGAGCAGGACCAGATGGAACTCGTCGGGCCCCTCGAGCTCGCCCGGCCGCCGGGGCCCCTGCACCAGCGTCGTGTAGACGGAGAGCTTCTGGCCGGTCGCGCTCTTGGCGAGGATGGCGAGGAACACGGCGAGGTCGGTCATCGACGGGATGACCTTCTCCACGCCCATCACGGCCACGTGCACGCGCGGCAGCGACGTCGTCATGCGGCCGTTGCCCTCGTTGGTGACGAGGACCACCGTGCCCGTCTCGGCCACCGCAAAGTTGGCGCCGGTGATCCCGAGATCGGCCTGGAGGAACTTCTCGCGCAATTCCTCGCGCGCGATCTTCGTGAGGACCTCCGGGTCGGCGGCCAGGCCGGGCCGGTGCAGCTCACGCGAGAACAGCTCGGCCACCTGCCCCTTCGTCTTGTGGATGGCCGGCGCGATGATATGCGAGGGGCGCTCGTGGGCGAGCTGGATGATGTACTCGCCGAGGTCGGTCTCCACCGGCGTCACGCCGATCGCCTCCAGCGCGTCGTTGAGGTGGATCTCTTCCGTGGCCATCGACTTGGACTTCACGGCCATGCGCGCGCCGGTGCGCCTGGCGATGTCGAGGATGATCCGGCGTGCCTCCTCGGCCGTCGTCGCGAAGTGCACGTGGCCGCCGACCCGCTCGACGTTGGCGACGAGCGTCTCGAGGTGCGCGTCCAGCCGCTGGAGCGTCGCCTCCTTGATGGCGCGGGCGCGGTCGCGCAGCGCCTCGCCCTGGGGAAAGTCCCCGAAGGCCTCGCGGCGCAGCGCGATGAACTTCGTCGTCGCGATGTCGAGCGCCTCGTGCAGGAAGCGGTCCCGCAGGGCGTTGGAGGCGCGCTCGCGGAGGGGCGTGGTGACGATCGGCTCGCTCATCGATCGTCGTGGGGGGCCCCGATATGGCCCCCCAGATCCTTCAAGCGAAAGGGGCTACGCCCCCCTCGGACTCCCCCGGCCATCGCTCGGACGCGCCCCGGCGCAGCCGTGGCGCGCCTCGGGCTTGACACAGGATGTCTCATCGATGCCCCTCCTGGGGGTACTCGAGAACCTCGGCCAGGTGCAGCGCGCGCAGCGGTGAATTGCGGCGCAGGAGGCCACCGCGGATCTGCATGAGGCAGCCCGCGTCGCACGCCACCAGGCAGCGCGCCCCGGAGGCCTCGAGGTTGGCGAGCTTCTTGTCGAGGATCGCGGTCGAGACCTCCGGCAGCCGCACCGAGAACGAGCCGCCGAAGCCGCAGCACTCGTCGCTGCCCGGCAGGGGCACCGCCGCCGCGCCCTTGAGATGGCGCAGCAGCACGCGCGGCGATTCGCCCTCGTGCAGCCCGCGCAGAAGATGACACGAGTCGTGGTACGCGAGGGGGCCCTCGACCGCGCTCTCGAACTCGGTGCGCTCCAGTGCGCGGACGAGGAACTGGGAGAACTCCCAGGTGCGCTCGGCCAGCCGCTCGGCGTCATGCGCCTCGGCTGGCGCCTCCGGGGTGCCGCGTAGCAGGCCCGGGTACTCGTGCTTGACCATCCAGGCGCAGGATCCCGACGGCACGACCACGGCGTCGGCGTCGCGGAACACCGCGACCGTCCGCCGCGCGACGGCCGCTGCCTCGGCGTGATAGCCCGAATTGAAGAGCGGCAGGCCACAGCACGTCTGGCCCGCCGGCAGCGTCACCTCGACGCCGAGCCGGCGCAGGAGCCCGACGATTCGCTCGCCGACCTCGGGATAGAACATGTCCGCGAGGCACGTGATCATCAGCGCGACGCGCCGGGGCGCTGCGGGCGGGGTCGGGCTCGCGGTCATGCGTGGGGCGGCGGCGGCGCCACGAAGACGAGGAGCAGCAGGCGCTCGCGCGAGTCGTTGGCGACGCCATGCTGGCTGCCGGCCGCGGCCACCAGCGCCTCCCCCGCCTGCAACGCGTGCTCGCCGCCGTCGAGCGTGAAGCGGCCCCGCCCCTCGAGCACGACGTAGACCTTGTCCTGACCGTCGTGGGCGTGCACCTTCTGGCTCTGGCCCGGCTCGAGGCAGTAGAGATCGACCTGGGCACGCGGCGTGGACGCGAGGGCGATCTTCGCCATCTTGTCGGGCTGGTACTTCGCGCGGTCGGCGAGCCGGATCTTCATCGGTCCTCCCATCGCATCGCGCGGGCGAGCAGCGTCACCGGATGCACGAGCTCGAGGTCGAGCCCGCGCGCCCGGGCGCCGCGCGCGATCTGCATGAGGCAGCCCGGGTTGCCGGTGACGACGGTGCGCGCGCCGGTCTCGACGATCCGCGCGATCTTCAGCGCGAGCAGCCGGTCGGCCATCTCGGGCTCGAGCACGTTGTAGACCCCGGCGCTGCCGCAGCACAGGTCGCTGTCGGCGAGCGGGACCACGGCGAGGTCCGGGATGCGGCCCAGCAGCGCCCGCGGCGCCGTGCGCACGCGCTGGCCGTGGGCGAGGTGGCAGGGATCGTGGTACGTCACCGTCAGCGGCAGCGAGCCGAGCGGCAGGTCGGCCTCCACGAGCAGCTCGGTGACGTCGCGGGAGCGGGCGGCGACGCGCCGGGTGGCATCCTCGTCCACCCAGTGGCCGTAGTCGCGCAGCGCCGAGCCGCAGCCCGCGGCGTTGGTGACGATCCAGTCGACGTCGGACGGCAGCGTCGCGGCCAGCGCCCGCGCCCGGGCCCGGAAGGCGTCGAGCCGCCCGCCGTGCAGCTCGAGCGCGCCGCAGCAGCCCTGCTCGCGCGGCGCGACGACGTCCCAGCCCGCCAGGGCGAGCAGTCGCATCGTGTCGTGGTTGACGTCCGCGAAGAGGTGACGCTGCACGCAGCCGGTCAGCAGCGCGACGCGCCCGAGCGCGCGGCCGCGCGCGGCCAGGAACTCGGGCGGCGCGCCGTCGGTCCTCGGAATGTCGTGCAGCAGCGCGTCCATCGCGGCCAGCGGCGGGATGCGCCGCAGCAGACCCGAGCGCCGCACGAGCGCCTGGAGGCCCCAGCGCCGATACCGCCGCAGCAGGCCGAGCACGATGGCGAGCCGGTGGGGATGCGGGAAGACGCCGAAGATGAAGGCCTCGAGCAGCCGCCGCCGCAGGGGGCGCCGGCCGCCGCGCTCGATCTCCGCGCGCGCCGTCTCGAGCAACGAGCCGAACGGCACGCCCGCCGGGCACGCGGTCTCGCACGCGCGACAGCCGAGACAGAGGTCGAGGTGGTGCGTGTAAGTCTCGGTGACGTCGAGCCGGCCCTCCGCGACGGCGCGCATCAGATAGATGCGACCGCGCGGCGAGTCCATCTCCTCGCCGAGCGCGCGGTAGGTCGGACACGCCGGCAGGCAGATGCCGCAGTGCACGCACGAGCGAATGTCGTCGAGGGTGGCCGGCGCGGCCAACCGGTCGGTCCCCGTCGCCATCACAGCCGTCCGACGAAGCGACCGGGGTTGAGCACGCCGCGCGGATCGAACTCGGTCTTGATCGCGCGCATGACGGCCAGGGCCGCCGCCGGCACCGGACCCCAGGGATCGAGGCGCTCGCGCAGGGCGCGCGGCGCGCGCTCGACGGTCACGCCGCCGCCGACCTCGCCCACCGTCGCGCGCAGCCGCTCGAGCGGCGGGAGCAGCACGGACACGTCGGCGTGCGTGACGAGCGCGCGGAGCGCGCCGAGCCCGGCGGCGCCGGCCACCGCGGCGCCGGGCAGCACCGCCTGCACGGCGCCGAGCGTTTCCACCAGGCGCGCCGGGACGGTGCCGATCCGGAGCGTGACGCCGTCGAAGCCGGCCAGCGCGCGGTCGTAGGTCTTCCAGAAGGAGGCGCCCATCGTCTGCACCGCGCCGGGCGCGCGCTGGACGATCGCCTTCACGAGCCCCTCCTGCGCGCGGACCGCGGGCTCCACCGTGGCGATCGAGATCGCCAGGGCCGCCGCGCTGACCGGCAGGCTGCACGCGGCGAGCACGCGGCCGTCGAGGACCTCGAGGCGGTTCGTCTGCACCGTCGAGTCGAGCAGCGCGGCGACGCAGTCCTGGGCGTGGGCCGGCGTCCGGAAGCTCGCGAGCCACGTCGCCTCGTGGTCCGGCGCGGGATGCAGGCGCAGCGTCAGCTCGAGCAGCACGCCGAGCGTGCCGAGGGCGCCGACCATGAGCTTCGGGACGTCGTAGCCGCTCACCGACTTCACGACCTTCGCGCCGCCCCATGTCAGGACGCCGTCCGCCTGCGCGAAGCGCACGCCGAGCAGGAGATCGCGCATCGTCCCGTAGCGCTGGCGCAGCGGGCCGCTCGCCTGGGTCGCCGCGATCCCGCCGAGCGAGCGCGCGGCCCAGCCCGGCGGGTCGAGCGGCAGGATCTGCCGCCGGCCGGCCAGGCGCGCGGCCAGCGCGCCGGCGGTGCACCCGGCCTGCACGCTGACGGTCAGGTCGTCGGGGTTGTACTCGAGCACGGCGTCGAGCCGCCGGGTGTCGAGCACGAGATCGACGCGCGTGGGCGGGTGCCCCAGCTCGAGGGCGGCGCCGCTGCCGCGCGGGACGACCGCCAGGCGCTCGTCGTGGGCGAGCGCCACCAGCGCCGCCGCCTGCTCGATCGTGGCCGGCGCCGCCGTCCAGCGTGGCGCGGCGCCGTCCACCGGCGCGCCGCCCTCGTGCAGGTGCTCGGTGCCGACGATCGCGCGGAGCGCGCCGCCGAGCGCGGGCGTCGTCACCACCACCGCGCTAGACCCACGTGCCCGCGGGCAGCGTCGGGCGCGCCGGCCGAAAGCCCTCGCCGCACGCGGGGTGCGAGGGCAGCAGCTTCGCCGGGTTCATGAGGCCGTCGGGGTCGAAGACGCGGCGCAGGCGGAACATGAAGTTCAGGTCGGCCTCGGCGTACTGCAGCGGCAGGTTCTTGGCCTTGTCCATGCCGATGCCGTGCTCGCCGCTCACGCTGCCGCCGAGCGCGATGCACGCGTGGAGCAGCTCCTCGTTGGCCTGCTGCGCGCGCTCCAGCTCACCCGGCTTGCGGTCGTCGTAGCAGATCAGCGGGTGCAGGTTCCCGTCGCCGGCGTGGAAGACGTTCGCGAAGAGGAGACGGTGACGCTTGCTGATCGCGACCATCTCGCGCATGATCTGCGGCAGCTTGCTGCGCGGCACCACGGCGTCCTGGAGCAGGTAGGCGGCGGTGATCCGGCCGACGGCGCCCGCGGCCTCCTTGCGCCCCTTCCACAGCAGCGCGCGCTCGGTCTCGTCGCGCGCGACGGTCACCATGAGCGCCTGCCGCTCGCGGCAGATCGCCGCGACGCGCTCGGCCTGAGCCTCCACCTCGGCGCGGGGGCCGTCGAGCTCGATGAGGAGCACGGCGCCGGCGCCGTCGGGATACACCTTGCCCACCGCGGCGTTGACGGCGCCGATCATCGCGTCGTCGAGCATCTCCAGCGCGGCCGGGATGATCCCCGCGGCGATGATCGCCGACACCGCCTCGGAGGCCTCGACGAGGCTGGCGAACGACGCGAGGGCTGTCTTCACCGCCTCCGGCAGGTGCAGGAGCCGCACGGTGATCGCCGTCACGAGCCCGAAGGTGCCCTCGTTGCCGACCATCGTGCCGGTGAGGTCGTAGCCCGGCCGGTCGGCGGCCTTGCCGCCGACGCTTACGACTTCTCCGGTGCCGATGACCATCTCGAGGCCGAGCACGTGGTTGGTGGTGATGCCGTACTTGAGGCAGTGCGGGCCGCCGGCGTTGGTGGCGACGTTACCGCCGATCGAGGAGACCATCTGGCTGGACGGATCGGGCGCGAAGAACCAGCCGCGGTCGCGCACGGCGTTGGTGAGCCAGAGGTTGATGAGGCCGGGCTGGACGGTGGCGCAGCGGTTCGCGAGGTCCAGCTCGAGGATCCGGGTCATGCGCGTCATCGAGACCATCACGCCGCCCTGCGGGGCGGTGGCGCCGCCGATGAGCCCCGTGCCCGAGCCGCGCGGCACCACGGGCACCCTGGCCTCGCGGCAGATCCGGACGACGGCCTGGACCTCCTCGGTGCTCGTGGGCAGGACGACGGCGTCGGGCATGCCCTTGTAGAGCGTGAGCATGTCGCTCTCGTAGGTGAGGCGGCCCTCGCGGGTGAGCACGACGCCCGCCGGTCCGAGCAGGTGCTGGAGCCCGGCGACTACGCTGGCGGAAAGCGCCACGGCGTGACGCGGATCAGCCGATCTTCCAGGTGTCGCCCGACGTCAAGAGCTTGGCGATGTTCCCCGGCCCGCGGTCGGAGATCGCCCGCTGCTCCTGCTCGAGTATGACCTCCTCGTAGATCGGAGCCTCGATCGCCTCCAGCACGCCGATGGGCACCGGGAAGTCCGGCGCGAAGAGATCGGCGAGGATCTTGGCTGCGTTGACGTTCTTCTCGTCGTGGATCCAGAGCGCGCTCTCCTGGACGTCCTTGGCGTCGACGACCTTCGGCATCACGCCGTCCATGATCACGGCCTTCCTGGCGTCGGGAGGCCCGTAGAGCAGCGGCTTGCCGTGCTCGAGCCGGAGCTCGTAGGCGAGTTTCGAGGTCTTGTCGTAGATGACGTTCCAGGCGAGATCGTTGTACACGTTGCAGTTCTGGAGGATCTCGATGAACCCGGCGCCCTTGTGGGCGGCCGCGCGCTTGAGCGTCTCCTCCATGTGCTGGATGTTGCGGTCCACGGTCCGGGCGACGAATGTCGCCCCACAGCCGAGCGCGAACGCGAGCGGATTCACGGGCCGGTCCGCCGATCCCATCGGCGTCGACTTCGTCACCTTGCCGAGCTCGCTCGTCGGTGAGTACTGGCCCTTCGTGAGCCCGTAGATCCGGTTGTTGAACAGCAAGATGGTGAGGTTCACGTTGCGGCGCAGCACGTGCAGCATGTGGTTGCCGCCGATCGACAGCCCGTCGCCGTCGCCCGTGACCACGAACACCTTGAGGTCGGGGCGCGCCACGCGCAGCCCGGTGGCGATCGCCGGCGCGCGGCCGTGGATCGTGTGGAAGCCGTACGTGTTCATGTAGTACGGGAACCGGCTCGAGCAGCCGATGCCCGAGATGAACACGATGTTCTCGCGCGGGATGCCGAGGTCCGGCATGGACTTCTGCACGGCGCTGAGGATGGCGTAGTCGCCGCACCCCGGGCACCAGCGAACGTCCTGGTCCGACTCGAAATCCTTCTTCGTGTACTTGGGCGTCGGCGCGGCCGCCGCCCCTGCCTCCTGGGCGCTCATGGTGTGCTCCCGATGAGTTGATGGATCGCTTCAAGGAGTTCCTCGCTCGCCAGCGGCAACCCGCGCACGCGATTGAAGCCGACGGCGTCGACGAGATATTCCGCGCGCAGCACGCGAACGAGCTGGCCGCTGTTGATCTCGGGCACCAGCACCTTGCGATACTCGCGCAGGATGTGGCCGAGGTCCGGCGGCAGCGGGTTCAGGTGCCGCAGATGGATCGACGCGACCGAATGTCCGGCCGCCTGCGCGCGCTCCACCGCCGCCGTGATCGAGCCGTACGTCCCGCCCCAGCCGACCACGAGCAGGTCGCCGGTGGCCGGGCCGTTGATCGTGGTCGGCGGAATCTCCTGCGCCACGCGCCGCACCTTCTCGGCGCGCGTCCGGACCATGTGGTCGTGGTTGTCCGGATCGTAGGAGATGTTGCCGGTGACGTCCTGCTTCTCGATGCCGCCGATACGGTGCTCGAGCCCCGGCGTGCCGGGCCGGACCCACGGCCGCGACAGCGTGGCGGCATCGCGCAGGTACGGGAAGAAGCCCTCCTTCTCCGTGCGGAACTGGACGTCGATCGTCGGCAGCGTCGTCGGATCGGGGATGAGCCACGGCTCGGAGCCGTTGGCGAGGAAGCCGTCGGAGAGCACGATGACCGGCACCATGTACTTGGCGGCGATGCGCACCGCCTCGTAGGCGATGTAGAAGCAGTCGCCCGGCGTCGCGGGCGCCAGCACCACCACCGGCGACTCGCTGTTGCGGCCGTAGAGCGCCTGCATCAGGTCCGCCTGCTCGGTCTTGGTCGGCATGCCCGTCGACGGGCCGGCACGCTGGATGTTGAGGATCACCAGCGGCAGCTCCGCCGTCACCGCGAGGCCGATCCCTTCGCCCTTGAGGGCGATGCCGGGCCCGCTCGAGCACGTGACGCCGATGGCGCCACCGAAGGCCGCGCCGATGGCCGCCGTCACCGCCGCGATCTCGTCCTCGGCCTGGATGGTTCGGATGCGGAAGCGCTTGTGCATCGCCAGCTCTTCGAGCACGCCGGAGGCGGGCGTGATCGGATAGGCGCCGTACACGATCTGCACTTTCGAGCGCTCGGCCGCGGCCAGCAGGCCCCAGGCGAGCGCGCGGTTGCCCGTCATGGCGCGGTAGAGCCCGGGTGCCATCTCCGCCGGCTCGACGGTGTAGGCCTCCTCGAAGAACTCCGCCGTCTCGCCGAAGGCGTGGCCCGCCTTGAGCACGCGCGTGTTGGCCTCCGCGATATCGGCGCTCTTCGTGAACTTCTTGCCGATCCACTCGAGCGTCGGCTCCAGCGGCCGCGTGTAGATCCAGGAGACGAGGCCCAGCGCGAAGAAATTCTTCGTGCGGTCCTTCTCTTTCGTGTCGAGCTTGAGGTCGGCGATGGCCTTGTGCGTGAGGCCGGTCATGTCGACCTTGTGCAGGCGGTAGCGCTCGGCCAGCGCGGGATCGTCCAGCGGGTTCTGCGCGTAGCCGGCCTTGTCGAGGTTGCGCTTTTCGAAGGCCGCGGTGTTGACGATCAGCAGGCCGCCGCCCTTGAGGTCGCGAAGATGCACCTTGAGCGCAGCCGGATTCATCGCCACCAGGCAGTCGAGACGGTCGCCCGGCGTGTACACGCGCTGGCTGCCGAACTGCAGCTGGAAGCTGGAGACGCCGAACAGCGTGCCGGCCGGGGCGCGGATCTCGGCGGGGAAGTTCGGCAGCGTGGCGATGTCATTGCCCGCCCACGCCGACTCGGTGGTGAACTGCTCGCCCGTCAGCTGCATGCCATCGCCGGAGTCTCCGGCGAACCGGATCACGGCGCGTTGAAGCTCGCGCCGCGCTTTGGCCCCCTTCACGGGCGCCGCCGTCTCGCTCATCGATTCCCTCTCCTGAGCCTGGTCGTCATCGTCCGGGCCTCGCGCGCACACCGCCCGTGCGTCGTTCGGGTCGCGCGGGATTTGCGCTGAGGCCGCCCGTCGGTCAACGGTGTCGACAGGGCGTGCTTCATTTTAATGGACGTGTGCTCATTCGGCAAGGTTAATTCGGTGGTTAGACCACCGACCGCCCTATCCCGCGTCCATTTCGTGCGGGTGCTTGAGCGTATCGCCGGGCGGCAGGTTCAGGACCGCCTCCGGGAACAGCTGCGCCAGCCAGCGGATCACGTCGCTGACCGTCACCACGCCGATCGGGCGGCGCTCGGCGTCGACGAGCGGCACCGTGCGGAAGCCCGCCACGCTCATGCAGTGCACGGCATACGCCACCCGGTGACCCGCCGTCAGCGCCTCGGGGTTCGGCGTCATGACGTCGCGCAGCACGGTACGGCGCGGCTCGCGTCCCGCGCCCGCAACGCGCATGAGCACGTCGCGCTCGGTCAGGATCCCCGTCAGCCGGCCGTCGCCGTCGACGACGAGCACGCAGGCCTGCCGGCGCTCGAGCATCCGCGCGATGGCCTCCTCGACCGTCGCCGTCGGCGCCATGCAGATCGGCTCGGCGGGGCCGAGCGTAGCGATGGTGTCGTCCAGCAGGGCGCCGCGTACTTCCTGCAACTCGTCCTCGATGTCCTGGGCGCGATCGTCGAACTCCGTCATGACGGCTCCTCCGCGCTTCATAGGCTCGCCTCGGCCGTCGAACGGCCTGCGGCTCGCACGGCCACTCAGCGGTCGCCGGCCGCGACCTGGGCGGGCACGGCGCTCGCCTCCTTCAGCATCTCGACGAAGCGGCTGGCGGTCGGGGTGAGCGGCTTCTGACGACGATAGATGATCCCGACCGGCCGTGCGAGGTCCGGCACGCCGAGGGGCACCGTGGCCAGCGTGCGGATCCCCGCTTCCTTTTCCACCGTGTGACGCGGCAGGACGCTGACGCCGGCCGCGATGATGATGGCCTGCTTGATCGTCTCGATGTTGTCGAATTCCATCACGATATTGGCCTTCGCGCCGTGCTGCCGCAACGCCCGGTCGATGGCCTTGCGGATCGGTAGCGCCCGGTCGAAGGCGATGAAGCGCTCGCCGTTCAGGTCGGCGGGCATGACGAGCCGTCGGCGCGCGAACCGGTGGTTGGGATGGCAGACGACCGCCATCGGCTCCACCCGCAACGGCACCACGGTGAGCGAGCGGTCGGAGGGTGGGTACGACATGATCCCGAGATCGGCGTCGCCATTGATCACCGCCTCGACCACCTTGTGAGGGTGCAGGCACTCGAGCTGGACGCGCGCCGCGGGATAGAGCGAGGCGAACTGCTGCATCGGCCGGCTGACGTCGTGCAAGCCCACCGAATAGATGGCGGCGACGCGCACCGTGCCGTCCAGCCGCGCCTTCACCGCCGCCACCTCCGCTTTGGCCTGTTCCCACGCCGCCAGCATCGACCGGCAAGCCTCGTAGAGGGCCTTCCCTTGTGGGCTCACCGCGAACGGCCGCTTGGTCCGGTCGATGAGAGGCGCCCCCACCTGCGCCTCGAGCTGCTGGACGGCCTGACTGGCGGCGGACTGGGAGACGAAGTTCTGCTCGGCGCCCTTGGAGAAGGAGCGGAGCCGGACCACGTCGCAGTAGAGGCGCAGCGTCTCCAGGTGCACGGGCCCACTCTACACCATTAGCCAGGCTGATACCTACCATCCGTGTTTTCGCTGCTGACTAATACTGGTTCCTCCGGTAGTATCGTGCAACTGTTCACATAGGGGTAGGACGATGAAGGAGCAGACGCCGGTCGCGACCATCGGCGAAGTTCCCCCGCAGGGTCTGTACGACCCCGCCCACGAGCACGACGCGTGCGGCGTCGGCTTCGTGGTCGACATCAAGGGCCGCAAGTCCCACGCGATCGTCCGCCAGGGCCTGCTGGTGCTGATCAACCTCCTGCACCGCGGCGCGTGCGGCTGCGAGCCGAACACCGGCGACGGCGCGGGCATCCTGCTGCAGGTCCCCGACAAGTTCCTCCGCAAGCAGTGTGGTCGGCTCGGCATTCCCCTGCCCGGGCCGAAGGACTACGGCGTGGGCTGCGTGTTCCTGCCGCGCGACGCCATGCAGCGCGAGAAGGTCCAGGCGCTCATCGCGACGATCGTCGCCGAGGAAGGCCAGCGTCTTCTGGGCTGGCGTGACGTCCCCACCGACGACCGCCTGCTGGGCGCCAGCGCCCTCAACGTCGAGCCGACCATCAAGCAGGTGTTCATCGGCCGCGGCGCGGCGCGCGACGCCGCCCATTTCGAGCGCAAGCTCTACGTCGTCCGCAAGCGCATCGAGCACGCCGTGGAGGCGATGGACTTCTCCGAGAAGCGGCTGACGTACCTCCCGAGCCTCAGCAGCAACACGCTCATCTACAAGGGGATGCTGTCGGCCGACCAGATCGAGTCGATGTACCCCGACCTGCTCGACCCCGACATGGAGTCGGCGCTGGCGCTGGTCCACCAGCGGTTCAGCACCAACACCTTCCCGTCCTGGCCGCTCGCGCACCCGTACCGCTACGTCGCACACAACGGCGAGATCAACACGCTGCGCGGCAACATCAACTGGATGCGCGCGCGCGAGGCGCTGTGCCGCTCCGACGTGCTCGGCGACGACCTCGCCAAGGTGCTGCCCGTGACCCGCGAGGGGCTGTCGGACTCCGCGACCTTCGACAACGTCCTCGAGTTCCTCGTCATGAACGGCCGCTCGCTGCCCCACGCGATTCTCATGATGATCCCGGAGCCGTGGCAGCACCACGAGTCGATGAGCCCCGAGCGGCGCGCGTTCTACGACTACCACTCCTCGCTGATGGAGCCGTGGGACGGCCCCGCCTCCATCGCGTTCACGGACGGCACCGTCATCGGCGCCGTGCTCGACCGCAACGGGCTGCGGCCGTCGCGCTACTACGTCACGCGGGACGATCTCGTGGTCATGGCCTCCGAGGTCGGTGTGCTCGACATCCCGCCCGAAAAGGTGCTGGTCAAGGAGCGGCTGCACCCGGGCAAGATCTTCCTCGTCGACACCGCGCAGGGCCGCATCATCGACGACGACGAGATCAAGGCGCAGCTCGCCGCCGAGCACCCGTACGGCGACTGGCTCCGCCAGAACCAGGTGCGGCTGGAGGACGTGGCGGCGGCGCCGGTCACGGAGTCCGACCACGCCACCGTGCTGACGCGGCAGATGGCGTTCGGTTACACGCACGAAGATTTGAGACTGCTGCTGGCGCCCATGGCCAAGAACGGCGAGGAGCCGATCGGCTCGATGGGCACCGACACCGCGCTGGCCGTGCTGTCCGACCGGCCGCGGCCGCTCTACGATTATTTCAAGCAGCTCTTCGCGCAGGTGACCAACCCGCCGCTGGACCAGATCCGCGAGGAGCTGGTGACGGCGATGGAGTCCACGATCGGGCCCGAGGGGAACCTCTTGGCCGCCGAGCCCGGGTCGTGCCGCCAGATCGTGCTGAAGGACCCGGTGCTGTCCAACGAGGATCTGGCGAAGCTCGCGCACGTCTCCGCGCTGGGCTTCAAGGCGGTGACGCTGCCGATGCTCTACCCGGTGACCGAGGGCGCGCCCGGGCTCGAGCGCGCCATCGAGGCGCTGCAGCAGCGCGCGAGCCGCGCGATCGCCGACGGCCACAACGTCCTCGTGCTCTCCGATCGCGGCGTCACGCGCGAGCTCGCGCCGATCCCGAGCCTGCTGGCCACCGCCGCCGTGCATCACCACCTCGTGCGCCACGGCGAGCGCACGCGCTGCGGCCTCGTCGTCGAGACGGGCGACGCGCGCGAAGTCCACCACATGTGCCTGCTGATCGGCTACGGCGCCGGCGCCGTGAACCCGTGGGTGGCCTTCGAGACGCTCGACGACCTCATCCAGGAGGGCGTGCTGGCCGGCCTCGACCGCGCCAAGGCCGTGAAGAACTACATCAAGGCGCTGAACAAAGGAATCCTCAAGGTCATGGCCAAGATGGGGATCTCGACGCTGCAGTCCTACTGCGGCGCCCAGATCTTCGAGGCCATCGGCCTGAACCGTGCCGTGGTCGACCGCTACTTCACCGGCACCGCGTCGCGCGTGGGCGGCATCGGCATCGACGTCATCGCCGAGGAAGTGCGGCAACGTCACGCCGCGGCCTACCCGGAGCGGCCCGTCGAGAAGCCCGAGCTGGACTGGGGCGGGGAGTACCAGTGGCGGCGTGACGGCGAGCATCACCAGGTGAACCCCGACATGATCGCGAAGCTGCAGGCCTCCACGCGGGCGGGCAGCTACGCCGCCTTCAAGGAATACTCGAAGATCGTCGACGACCAGAGCCGCCACCGCGCGACGCTGCGCGGGCTCTTCACGCTCAAGCCGGCCGGCCCGTCGGTGCCGCTCGACGAGGTCGAGTCGGTGGAGTCGATCCTGAAGCGCTTCGCCACCGGCGCCATGTCGTACGGCTCGATCAGCCAGGAGGCGCACGAGACGCTCGCCATCGCCATGAACCGCATCGGCGGGCGCTCGAACACCGGCGAGGGCGGCGAGGATCCCGCGCGCTACGTGCGCGATCCCAACGGCGACTGGCGGCGCAGCGCGGTCAAGCAGGTGGCGTCGGGCCGCTTCGGCGTGACCAGCGAGTACCTCGTCAACGCCACGGATCTGCAGATCAAGATGGCCCAGGGCGCCAAGCCCGGCGAGGGCGGCCAGCTGCCCGGCCACAAGGTTTATCCGTGGATCGCCAAGGTGCGCTACGCGATGCCGGGCGTGGGGCTGATCTCCCCGCCCCCGCACCACGACATCTACTCGATCGAAGACCTGGCGCAGCTGATCCACGATCTGAAGAGCGCGAATCCCAGCGCCCGCATCCACGTCAAGCTCGTCGCCGAAGTGGGTGTGGGGACTGTCGCCGCCGGCGTGGCCAAGGCCCACGCCGACGTGGTGCTGATCTCGGGCCACGACGGCGGCACCGGCGCCTCGCCCCTGACGTCGATCAAGCACGGCGGCGTGCCGTGGGAGCTCGGTCTCGCCGAGACGCAGCAGGTGCTGGTGCTCAACAAGCTGCGCGACCGGATCGTCGTGCAGACCGATGGCCAGATGAAGAGCGGCCGCGACGTCGTGATCGCCGCCCTGCTCGGCGCCGAGGAATACGGCTTCTCGACGGCGCCGCTGGTCGTGCTCGGCTGCATCATGATGCGCGTCTGCCACCTGAACACGTGTCCTGTCGGCGTGGCCACGCAGGACCCCGAGCTGCGCAAGCGGTTCGCGGGCCGGCCCGAGCACGTCGTCAACTTCTTCCGCTTCGTCGCCCAGGAGGTCCGCGAGCTGATGGCCTCGCTCGGCTTCCGGTCGATGAGCGAGATGATCGGCCGCGCGGACTGTCTCGACGTCTCGGCTGCCGTGGACCACTGGAAGGCTCGCGGGCTCGACCTGTCGTCGATCCTGTATTCGCCGGCGATGCCGCCGGAGGTGGCGCGGCGCTGCGTGGTGGCGCAAGACCACGCCCTCGAGAAGTCGCTCGACCACACGACGCTGATCCCGGCCTGCCGCGACGCGATCGATCACGGCACCCGCGTGGAGCTCTCGCTGCCGATCCGCAACGTCAACCGCACCGTCGGCACCACCCTGGGCTACGAGGTGACGCTGAAGCGTGGCGCCGCCGGCCTGCCCGACGACACGATCAAGGTTCATTTCACGGGCTCCGCCGGCCAGTCCTTCGGCGCGTTCCTCCCCCGCGGCATCTCGTTCACGCTCGAGGGCGACGCCAACGACTACTGGGGCAAGGGCCTGTCGGGCGGACGTCTCATCGTCCACCCGCCCCGTCGCGCGACTTTCGTGCCCGAGGACAACATCGTCATCGGCAACGTCGCCCTCTACGGCGCCACGAGCGGTGAGGCCTACGTGCGGGGCGTGGCCGGCGAGCGCTTCGCCGTGCGCAACAGCGGCGCCCACGCGGTCGTCGAGGGCCTCGGCGACCACGGCTGCGAGTACATGACGGGCGGCCGCGTGGTCGTCATCGGCCGGACGGGACGCAACTTCGCGGCGGGGATGTCGGGCGGCCTCGCCTTCGTGCTCGATCTCGACGGCGACTTCCACCGCCTCTGCAACCGCGAGATGGTGGACCTCGAGCCGCTCGACCAGCCGGCCGACGTGTCGCTGGTGGGCGAGCTGATCGACCGCCACGTGACCTACACCCACTCCGCGCACGCCGCGAAGATCCTCGCCGAGTGGCGGGCGATGCGGCCGCGCTTCGTGAAGGTGACGCCGAAGGACTTCAAGCGCGTGCTGGCGGCGGAGAACAAGGCGCGCGCCGAGGGGCGCGAGCCGACGTTCGCCGAGCTGGTCGGGGCCACGAGTGGGTAAGGCCACCGGCTTCCTGGAGATCCAGCGCAAGAAGTTTCCGACGCGGCCGATCGCCGAGCGGCTGCGCGACTGGAAAGAGGTCTACCTTCCGTTTCCGGTCGAGGACCTCCGCAAGCAGGGCGCGCGCTGCATGGACTGCGGCGTCCCCTTCTGCCACCAGGGCTGCCCGCTCGGCAACCTGATCCCGGACTGGAACGACCTCGTCTACAAGGACCGCTGGCGGGACGCCATCGAGCGGCTGCACGCGACCAA
Organism: Candidatus Rokuibacteriota bacterium; assembly: GCA_003220225.1. GTDB lineage: Bacteria > Methylomirabilota > Methylomirabilia > Rokubacteriales > CSP1-6 > AR12. Next base: position 108,913 of record QHRU01000035.1, on the reverse strand, counting down.
CAACTTCCCGGAGTTCACGGGGCGGCTCTGCCCGGCGCCGTGCGAGGGCTCGTGCGTGCTCGGCATCAACGATGACGCGGTCACCATCAAGGCCATCGAGGTCTCGATCATCGACCACGCGTTCGAGCACGGCTGGGTGCATCCGGACATGCCGGCCGTGCGCACGGGCAAGAAGGTCGCCGTGGTCGGCTCCGGTCCCGCCGGGCTCGCCGTCGCCCAGCAGCTCAACCGCGCGGGGCACTCGGTGATGGTGTTCGAACGCGCCGATCGCATCGGCGGCCTGCTCCGCTACGGCATCCCCGAGTTCAAGATGGAAAAGCGGCACCTCGATCGGCGGCTGGGGCTGATGGAGAAGGAAGGCGTGGTCTTCCAGACCAACGCCCACGTCGGCGTCAACGTGCCGGTGGCGGATCTCAAGAAAGACTTCGACGCGATCGTGCTCGCGGGCGGCGCCTGCGCGCCGCGCGATCTGCCGATCCCCGGCCGCGAGCTGGGCGGGATCCACTTCGCGATGGAGTACCTGACCCTCTCGAACAAGCGCTGCGAGGGCGACCCCGTTCCCGACGAGGCGTTCATCACCGCCAAGGGCAAGCGCGTGGTCATCATCGGCGGCGGCGACACGGGCGCCGACTGCCTCGGCACGGTGCACCGCCAGGGCGCGCTCTCCGTCCATCAGTTCGAGCTGCTGCCGCGCCCGCCCGACGCCCGCGCGGCCGACAATCCGTGGCCGCAGTGGCCCAACATCTTCCGCGTGTCCTCGGCGCACGAGGAGGGCGGCGAGCGCGTCTACTCGGTCTCGACCCAGCGCTTCCTCGGCGAGGGCGGCCGCGTGAAGAAGCTCGAGGCGCAGACGGTCGAGATGGTGCGCGCGGGCGGCCGGCTCGACTTCAAGCCGGTGGGCGGCAGCGAGTTCACGCTGGACGTCGACCTCGTGCTGCTCGCCATGGGCTTCGTCGGCCCCGAGAGGCCGGGCATGCTCGCGGACCTCGGCGTCACGCTCACCGAGCGCGGCAACGTCGGGCGCGACGCCAACTGGATGACGAGCGTGCCGGGCGTCTTCACGTGCGGCGACATGCAGCGCGGCCAGTCGCTGATCGTGTGGGCGATCGCCGAGGGGCGCTCGTGCGCGGCCGGCGTCGACCGCTGGCTGATGGGCGCCACCGAGCTCCCGGCGCCGCTGCCCTGACCTGAGCGCCTCGCCCCCGTTCCTCCTCGTCCACGGCGCCGCCAACTCGGCGCGCGTCTGGACGTACTGGCGCGCCGCGCTGGCCGCGCACGGCGTGACCGCCGACGCGCTCGATTTGCGCGGGCATGGCGACGGCCCGCGGGCGGACCTCGCCCACACGGCGATGGCGGACTACGCCGACGACGTCCGGCGTGCGATCGATCGGCTCGGCACCCCACCCGTGCTCGTCGGCTGGAGCATGGGCGGGCTGGCCGCACTCATGGCGGCCGCGCGCGGCGGCGCGCACGCGTGCGTGGGGCTCGCCCCGAGCACGCCGGCGACGAAACGGGATCCTCGCGTGCCGCTGCGCCCCGGGGTCTTCGGGCCCGAGGCGTACGGCATCGTCGATCGCGATCCGGACCGGCAGGACGCGATGATGCCCGATCTCGATCGTGACGAGCGGCTCATCGCCCTCGCCTCGCTGGGCCCGGAGTCGTTGCTCGCGCGGGACGACCGGCAGGCCGGCATCGTGCTCGCTCGGCTGCCGTGTCCGCTGCTGATCGTCGTGGGCACGCAAGACAGGCAGTGGCCACGCAGCCGCTACGCGGATCTGCCGCTGACGTCGGACTGGCTCGAGGCGGACGCGTCACACTGGGGCCTCGTCCTGAGCCGTCGCTGCCTGCGCGAGCTCGTCCCGGCGGTGCTCGCATGGGTGGCGAGACACTAAGGACCGGTCAGCGGCTCGCCCACCAGCGACCACCACGGCAGCGCGACGACGAGCACGGTCACCCAGCCCAGCAGCGTCATCCAGAGCCCGAAGCGGAAGATCTCGCCGGCCGAGACGTGACCGCGCTTTCATTCGGAGGGGGCCTCGACGGCCCCCTCCGATGCCTCCCCCAAAGATCGATGGCGCCGGCAAAGCCGGCGCTCGAAGCGCCCGCCTCACCGTGGTATCAACGGCTCGCCCACCAGCGACCACCACGGCAGCGCGACGACGAGCACGGTCACCCAGCCCAGCAGCGTCATCCAGAGCCCGAAGCGGAAGATCTCGCCGGCCGAGACGTGGCCGCGCTCGTAGATGACGAGCGCGGAGGAGCTCTGCGCGGGGTAGTAGACGACGGCGTCGCCCGTCATCATCACCGCCAGCGCACAGACGACCGGATTCAGCCCCGCCTCGCGGCCGACGGACATCGCGATCGGCAGCGCCAGGGCCAGGAACGCCGAGATGTTCGGCACCAGCGCCCGGAGCAGCGTGGCCCCCAGCACGAGGAACACGATCGTACCGACGGCGCTCCGGCTCAGCCCGGGCAGGCCGCCGACGAGCAGGCGTCCGAGCCACGGCGCCGCGCCGCTCGCGTCGAGGGCGTGGGCGAGCGAGATCGAGGCCGCGATGACGAAGAAGTTCGCCCACCCCACGCCGCGCTCGAGATCGGACCAGCCGAGCGGACCGAGGCCCGGCGTGAGCAGCGCCGCGAAGGCCAGCAGCGCCGGGATCGCGGGATCGAGGTGGTGCAGCGGGTCGGTGAGCCACAGCGCCGAGGCGCCCAGGATGATCGCCAGCGTCCGCCACTCGGTGCCCGAGATCGGCCGGCGACGCTCGCGCTCGGGCACCGGCAGGCCGTGGGCGAAGCCGCGCCGGTAGAGCGCGTACGTCAGGAGGCCGCCCAGCACCAGGATCGCCCAGTACGGCACCGCCATGAGCGCGAACCAGCCCGTCCACGAGAGCCCGCCGATGATCGCCGCGCTCATCACCGGCGTGATGCCCCCGGTGAGCAGCGCCGTGGAGGCGAGGCGGTTGATCGAGGACAGCGCCAGCATCACGGCCTTCGCGATGTCGGCGCCGCGGGGCACGCGGCCCAGCGCGAACACTTCGTCGTAGATATGGATGAGGATGCCCGAGCGCGTCGTCGCCGACGGCAGCACGAAGGTCAGCACGGGGAACGCCAGCACCAGCTGCACGTAGACGGCGAGGCTGCGGCCGCGCGCGCGCTCGAGGATCGTGCGCGCCAGCCGCTCCGCGAGCCCGCTCTTCACGACGGCGGCGCCCATCGTGAGCACGCCGACCAGGAAGTACGGCACGGGGCTCGCGAACCCCTGCAGCGCCGCGCGCATCGTCGGCGTGGCGCCGCTGAGCGGCAGCAGGGTGACGGCGAGCAGCGCGGTGACGCCGGGCTCCAGCGTCTCGCTCGTCCACAGCACGATCGCGATCAGCATCACGAGCAGCGCGCGCTGGCCGGCGAGCGGCAGGTCGGCGAGCCACGGCGGCAGCCACAGCGCGAGGCCGAGGACCGCCAGCGCGGGGACGACGGCGCGGCGCTTCAGGGCTTCAGGTACGAATAGTGCTCGCGCGACTGCAGGCGGGCCACCTCCGCGACGCCGGAGGGGACGAGCTTGGCGTCCGGCACCACCCGCGAGGGCTCGATGTTCCGGCGCTCCAGCGTGAAGCGGCACACGCGGAACTCGACGCCGCGCAAGGCCAGCTCGTCGACGTCGGTGACGAACGCGGTCCCGCCCGGCGTCTTCGCCTCCTTGAGCAGGAAGTCGATGCCGCGGCCGTGGGCGACCACCACGATCTTCGCCGTCGGGTCCGCCGACAGGTGATTGCGGATGTTGGTCATCGTGCGCGCGGCCTGCTCGACGCCCTCGTTGAGGTGATAGACGACCTTCACCGGCTCGGCGGCGCCGGCCGACAGGAGCGGCGCGAGCAGCAGCGCCAGGGCCAGCCACGCGATCGCGCGCGTCGTCATCGTCATGCCTCCAGGCCGGCGCTCAGCGCGGCGCGGCGCTCTGCCAGCGCACGTGCCCGACGAAGAAGGGACCGAGCGTCTGGAGATACTGCGAGGTCTGGGCGGTCTTGCGCATCGTCTGCACCAGGTGCGACAGCGGGTGGAGCTCGCGGCCGATGAGGCCGATCACGAAGTCGTTGTCGTGGACGTCGAGGCCGTGGCAAGCCAGCCGGACATCGTGGGCGAGGTCGGCGTCGCCGTACGCGCGGCCGAGGATCGAGTGCTCGCGGATGATCTCCCCCTGCTCCTTCGGCGAGAGGCGCCCGAACGCCCCCGTGCGGCGCAGCGGGTACCAGATCGCCCACGGCCACGCCGAGTTGAGCACGGTCCGCCGCGGCCGGAGGAACAACCACTCCTCGAGGTCCTGCTCGAAGCCCGCGGCGTACGTGCGTCCGAGCATGGTGAGCTCGCGACGCAGCGACAGGCCGGCGAACGGCTCGGTGTTGAGCAGGTCGCGATACGCGCCGACGAGGGCGGTCGGGTCCTCGCTCATGGCGAGCACGCCGACGCCGCGTGGGTCGTTGACGTCTTGGTATAGCACCGCCTCGAGGCGGCTCGTCTCCAGCGCGGTGACGAGCGGCTTGGGATCGGCGCAGCCTCCGAGCACCTGGAGCTGCATGAAGAGGCGGCGGTCGGCGTGCTGGCCGCCGGCGCCGCGCTCGCGGACGTCGGCCTTGACCTGCTCTCCGCCCGGTTGCCCGACGCCCGCGCTCACCCTCAGCCTCCCCGCGTGTGCATCTCGAGGTGCGGGTCGCGCTTGAGGCCGCTGATCTGCACGAGCGGCGTCCGCTCGCCCAGCGCCAGGCGGTCCTCGGCGCCGCGGTCCGTCCGCGCCGTCCAGCCGCCGGTGATCAGCGCCTTGAGCTGGGCGCTCGACGCGCCGCCCCGCAGCGGGCCGCGCAGGTCGATGCCGCGCATCGCGTAGAGGCAGAGATACCAGAGGCCGTCGGCGGTGAGCCGGCTGCGGTCGCACTCCGCGCAGAACGGCGCCGTCGTGGAGGCGATGATGCCGAAGACGGTGCCGTCCGGCAGCCGGAACCGATCGGCCGGCGCCGACGACGTCTCGACCACGGGCACGATCCCACCGTAGCGCCGCGCCAGCACGTCCAGCATCTCCGTGCGGCTCACGACCTGCTCGGCCGACCAGCGCGTGGCGCCGCCGACGTCCATGTACTCGATGAACCGCACCTCGGCGGGCACGCGCCGGCCGAACTCGATGAGGTCGGCCAGCTCGTCGTCGTTGACGCCGCGGATCACCACCGTGTCGAGCTTGGTGCCGCTGAAGCCGGCGCGCGGCACGGCCGCGATGCCCTCGAGCACCTGCGCGTGGTGGTTCCGCCGGGTGAGCGCCGCAAACCGCTCGGGCCGCAGCGTGTCGAGGCTGACGGTCACGCGGTGCAGACCGGCGGCGCGCAGCGCGGGGGCATGCTCGGCGAGGAGCACGCCGTTCGTCGTGATCGCGAGGTCGCGGAGCGCGGGCCGGGCCGCGAGCAGCCGGATGAGCGCCGGCAGGCCGCGCCGCAGCAGCGGCTCACCACCCGTGAGGCGGACCTTGTCCACGCCGAGCTCGATGAAGACGTCGACGAGGCGGCTGACCTCCTCGAAGTGGAGGATCTCCTCTCGCGGCAGCCAGACGTACTCCTCTTCGGGCATGCAGTAGCCGCAGCGCAGGTTGCACCGATCGGTGACCGAGACCCGGAGGTTTCGGAGCGGACGGTTGCGCGTGTCGACGAGCGCGGTGGCCATGTCGGTCAGGCGGTCCCCGCCAGCGCCGGCTCGGCGGCCAGCGCGCGCTCCCACTCGCGCACGAGACCCGCCTTCTTCACGCCGACCTCGAAGTGATCCCAGGGCATCCGCTCGCCGACCGGCCGCTCGCGCGTCGTGTAGAAGCCGGCGTCGCCGTCCCACTCGCGCAGCGCGCGCCGCCAGTCGCCCTCCAGGCGGGCCGCCAGCTCGAGGAAGTCGCCCACGCGCCGGTCGCCGCGCGCGAGCAACGCCTGCAGCGCCGCCTCGCGCGGATTCTCGTGCAGCACCCGGACGTTCGAGAAGGTACGCACACCGCGCTTGATCGTCTCGAGCTTGGCGCTGAGCGACTCGGCGCCGTCGAAGGGCGCCCACTGGAACGGCGTCCATGGCTTGGGCACGAACGACGAGATCGACAGCGTGAGCTTGCCGAACGGCTTGCCGGTGGGATCGAGCACGCGCAGCCGCTCGAGCATCCGGCCCGCGAGGTCGGGAATCGCCGCCACGTCCTCGGACGTCTCCGTGGGCTGGCCGATCATGAAGTAGCACTTGAGATTCGGGATGCCCCGGGCGCGCACGAGGTCGCAGGCGGCCATGAGCTGCGCGTCGGTGATCGCCTTGCGGATGGCGCGCCGCAGCCGCTCGGTCCCCGCCTCCGGCGCCATCGTGAGCGTGCGGTGGCCGCCGCGCGCGAGCGAGGCGACGAGGTCGTCGGTGAGGCTGTCGGCGCGCAGCGAGGAGATCGACAGCTCCATGCCATTGTCCTCGACGATCTTCAGCAGCTCGCCGATCCACGGATAGTCCGACACGCAGGCCCCGACGAGGCCGATCCGCTTCTCGCCCTGAGCGGCGAGGTCGGCGATGGTGGCGCTCAGCGCGGCCACGCTCCGGTGCCTGACCGGCCGATAGACCTGGCCCTCGAGGCAGAAGCGGCAACCACGGCCGCACCCCTTGCCGACCTCCAGGAGGGCCATGTGGCCGTACTCGGCGTTCGGCGTCTTGACGGCCGCGATCGTGCGGAACTCGTCGACCTGCTTGAGCCGTCGCTTCACCACGATCGGCGGCGCGCCGCGCTGGGGCCGCACGTCGGCCACCGTCCCGTCCGGCGCGTAGGTGACGTCGTGGCGCTCGGGCACGTAGACGCCCTCGAGCCGCACGAGGCCGTCGAGGAACGTCTCACGCTCGCGGTAGCCCTCGCGATACGCCTGCATCAGCTCGCCGACCAGCTCCTCACCCTCGCCGACCACGATGAAGTCCATGAAGGGCGCGATCGGCTCCGGGTTGGAGAAGGCGCAGACGCCACCCATCAGGATCAGCGGATCGTGGTACCGCCGCTCGGCGGCGCGCAGCGGGATCTTCGCGAGCTCGAGCAGGCGCAGGACGTTGATGTAATCGCCCTCGTAGGTCACCGAAAACCCGATGAGCTGGAAGTCGGTGAGCGGGCGCTGCGATTCGAGCGACAGCGGCGGCGTCGACGTCCGCCGCATCTCGTCGAGATCGGCCGGCTCGGGCAGGAACACGCGCTCGCACACGACCGCGGGCAGCGCGTTGAGGTGGCGATAGATCGTCTGAAAGCCGAGGTTCGACATCCCGACGGCGTAGGTGTTGGGGTAGACGAGCGCGATCGAGACGCGGCCGCCCCAGTCCCGGTACACCGTCCCCTGCTCGGCGGCCAGCAGTGCCTGCGCTTTTTGCTTAAGTTTCCATGACATCCGGATCAGTCTACCACGTCGTCCGGCTCAGCCCTTGATCACGCCGATCGGCTTCAGGCGCGCCACGCGCGTCGAGATGCCGAAGCGATGGACGACGTCGACGACCTCTCGCACGTCCTTGTAGGCCTCGGGCATCTCCTCGGCGAGCGACTGGAAGCCCGCGGCCCGGGCGACGACCCCGCGCTGCGCCAGCTCGTCCACGATCCGCCGGCCCCTGGCGGCCTTCACCGCGGCCGTGCGGCTCATCACGCGGCCGGCGCCGTGGCAGGTCGAGCCGAACGTCTCGCGCATGGCCGCCTCCGTGCCCACCAGCACGAACGAGTAGCGTCCCATGTCGCCCGGCACGATCACGGGCTGCCCGGGGAACGAGCGCGTCGCGCCCTTGCGGTGGACCAGGAGCCGGCGGCGCGTACCGTCGACGTCGTGCTCCTCTTCCTTGGCGATGTTGTGGGCGACGTCGTAGACCACGCGCATGGCCAGCCCGGCCGGCGTGACGCCGAGAACGCGCTCGAAGACGTGCCGCGCCGCCTCGGCCAGCACCTGGCGGTTGGCGAAGGCGAAGTTGGCGGCCGCCCGCATCGCGCCGAGATACGCGCGCGCTTCCGGCGAGTCGATGGGCGCGCACGCCAGCTGGCGGTCGGGGACGCTGATGCCGTAGCGCGCGAGCGCGGCGCCCGTTGTCTTCAAGAAGTCGGTGCACACCTGGTGCCCGAGGCCGCGCGAGCCGGTGTGGATCATCAGCGTGACCCCGCCCGCGTGCAAGCCGAGCCGCGCCGCGACGGCCTCGTCGTACACCTCGTCGACGACCTGCACCTCCATGAAGTGGTTGCCGGAGCCGAGCGAGCCGAGCTGGCGCACGCCGCGCTCGATGGCCTGGCGCGAGACGGCCTCGGGGTCGGCGCCGGGAACGGCGCCGGCGGACTCGATGGCCTCGAGATCCTCGCGCGTGCCGTGGCCGCGCCCGACCGCCCACCCCGCGCCGTCCGCCATCACGCGGCCGAGCTCGCGCGCGTCGAGGCTGACCGAGCCGCGCCCGCCGACGCCGGTGGGCACCGTCGCGTAGAGCGCCTCGACGAGCGCGCTCACCCGCGGCGCCACCGCGGACGCCTCCAGGCCCGTGCGCAGGAGCCGCACGCCGCAGTTGATGTCGAAGCCGATCGCGCCGGGGCTCACCACGCCGCTGCGCACGTCGGTGGCCACCACGCCCCCGACGGGCAGCCCGTAGCCCTGATGGATGTCCGGCATGGCGAGCGCGGCGCGCACGATGCCCGGCAGCGTGGCGCCGTTGGCGAGCTGCGCGAGCGCGGCGTCGGTGCGGATCTGGCGCATCAGCGGCTCGTCGGCGACGACGAGCCCCGGCACGCGCATGCCGGGCGCCGCGTCAGGCGGGATGCGCCAGAGGTACGGACCGACCTGCTCGACGCGCATCGCCCACCGCGGGGCTCAGCTCGCCGGCACCGGCGAGGAGCGATGCCGCGTCCACGCGAGGCCGATCACGGCCACGAGCACGCCGAGCACGCTCGCGAGCTGCGGCACGCGAAAGTTGCCGAGCCAGAAGCTGTCGAGCCGCAGCGCCTCGATGGCGAAGCGCCCGATCGAGTAGAGGCCGATGTAGCAGAAGAAGAGCGCGCCCGGGTACTGGCGCAGCGACGGGCGCAGCCAGCTGACCAGCGCGACGAAGACGGCGAAGTCCCAGATCGACTCGTACAAGAACGTCGGGTGGAAGTACTCGAACTGCCCGAAGCCCGGCGGCCGATGCGCGGGCGAGATGTAGAGCTTCCACGCCACGTCGGTCGGCCGGCCGAACGCCTCCTCGTTGAAGAAGTTCCCCCAGCGTCCAATGGCCTGGCCGAGGACCATGGCCGGCGCGATGACGTCGAGCCCTTTCAGGATCGGCACGTGCCACTTCCACGCGAGCAGCACGCCGACCAGGGGGCCGACGATCAGCCCGCCGTGCATCGCGAGGCCGCCCTCCCACACCGCGGGGATCTTCCACGGCTGCTGGCCGTAGTAGTCCCAGTTGAAGATCACCTCGTAGAACCGAGCGCCGATGATCCCGGCGAGGATGGACCACTGCGCCACGCTGATGATGTCGTCGGCCGGCAGGCCCTCGCGCTTGGCCTGGCGATGGGCGACCCAGAGCCCGACCACGATCGAGGTCGCCATGAGGATCCCGTACCAGCGCACGGGGAACGGCCCGAACCCGAAGATCGCAGGGATCTGGAACGCGATGGCGCCGGGTGACGCGAACATGACGGACTACGATAAACCGTGGGAGGCGGTTAGTCCAAGAAACGCGACGGCTTCGGCGAGGGAGCCCCAGGGCCGGAATGCCGATCAGCCCGCACGCCCACGTGAACAGCGTCAGGATGTCTTCGGAACGGTTGTCGAACGAGCAGGTCGGATAGTCTTTCCCGTTGACGATGCGACGGTGGCGACACCCATCGGACTCGATGCAGCCACGGACGAAGTTCATCGGATGCAACCGAACGAGCGCCCCTTGCCACGGCTCCAGAACGATGGCCCGCGTGTGCTTCGGGCCGGGCCCATGCTGCGGGAATAGTCTCAACCACGCGCGAGAGTATGAGCTGACGTAGATGCAGTTTTCTCCATGCTTCACGAGCCCGACGCGTCTCTCGGGAAGCACGACGAACATGGCGGCAGCGCAGCTTCGGATGATGTCGGGCCGGTTGCGATTGAGATAGATCGTCAGACGCGACGTTCGAGGGTGTCGCTCGATGCAGCCGTCGCCGAGATACACACCGAGAAGATAAGCGTAGGCCGAGTGTTGATGCTCGGCAAGCAGATCGAAGCCGCTTTCGAGGAACCGGCTGGGATTGGTGGGGGCGGCAGGATTCGAACCTGCAATTCCCTGTCGGGACAAAGGGTTTTAAGCCCTCCGCTTATACCAGTTCAGCAACGCCCCCGCTTCCAGTGATTCAGCGTACACGGCGACCTGTCCCGGAGCGAAAGAAATGGAGGCGGCGGCCGGATTCGAACCGGCGCATCGCGGATTTGCAGTCCGCTCCCTTAACCACTTGGGTACGCCGCCGTGCGCGAGGAAGAAGTGAAACGCTGGAGCGGGAAACGGGATTCGAACCCGCGACCCCGACCTTGGCAAGGTCGTGCTCTACCACTGAGCTATTCCCGCGTTCCAGCGGAGTCGAATTGTACCACGCCCCTCAGGGGGCGGCGGCCCGCAGGGCCTCCGCGGCGTCCTCCGGCGGGGCGGGATTGATGAAGAAGCCGCTCCCCCACTCGTAGCCGGCCACGCGCGTGAGCTTCGGGATGATCTCCAGGTGCCAGTGGAAGTACTCCACCGCCCCTTCGCGCAACGGCGCCGTGTGGAGCATGAAGTTGAACGGTGGCGAGCCGAGCGTGCGGTTCATCAGACGCAGGAAGGTGCCGACCATCTCGGCCAGCCCGCGCAGCTCCTCGACGCCCGACTCCTCGAAGGCCGAGCGGTGGCGCACGGGCAGGATCCACGTCTCGAACGGAAAGCGCGGCGCGAACGGCTCGAGCACGATGAACCCGGCGCTCTCGGCGACGACCCGCCGCCGGTCGCGCCGCTCCTGGCGGATGACGTCGCACCACACGCAGCGCTCCTTGCGCTGCCAGTACTGCTGCGAGCCCGCCAGCTCCTCGGTCACCATGATCGGGATGATCGGCGTCGCGATGAGCTGGCTGTGCGGGTGCTCGAGCGAGGCGCCGGCGGCCTCGCCGTGGTTCTTGAACACGAGCACGTACTCGAAGCGCGGGTCCTTCTTGAGGTCGAGGATGCGGTCGCGGAACGTGAGGAACACGTCGGCCACCGCGTCGATCGACATCGTGGCCAGCGACGCGTAGTGGTCGGGCGTCTCGATCACGACCTCGTGGGCGCCGACGCCGTTCATCCGGTCGTAGAGGCCCTCGCCGGACGGCTCGAGGTCACCCTCGATGCGCAGCGCCGGGAACTTGTTGGGGACGACGCGCAGCGACCAGCCGGGCCCGTCGCGCGTGGTGTCGGGCGGGCGCACGGCCACGATCTCGGGCGGCGTCTTGTCCTCGTTGCCCGTGCAGAACACGCACGGCCCGCCGCGCGGCCGCACCGGCTCGGTGTTGAAGTCATTCGGTCGGCGCGCCCGCTCGGTCGAGATGATCACCCAGCGGCCGACGACCGGATCCTTGCGCAGCTCAGGCACGGCGGCCCTCGAGCGGCGCGTCTTCGCGCGTGGGCGCGCGGCCGAGCAGCGACGCCAGCGCGTCGGCGGCGGGCTTGCCGTCGAAGAGCACGGCGGCGACCTCGGCGCAGATCGGCAGCGAGACGCCGTGGCGGGTCGCCAGCGCCAGCGCCGAGCGGACCGTCGGCACGCCCTCCGCGACCATGGGCGTCTTCGCCGACGCCGCGGTGAGACTGTCGCCGCGCGCCAGCGCCATGCCCAGCGAGCGGTTGCGCGACAGGGTTCCCGTCGCGGTGAGCACGAGGTCGCCCATCCCCGCGAGGCCGGCGAGCGTGGTCGGCTCGCCGCCGAGCGCCACCGCCAGCCGCGTCATCTCCGCGAGCCCGCGCGTGACCAGCGCGGCGCGGGCGTTCTCGCCGAGGCCGAGGCCGTCGGACAGCCCCGTGGCCAGCGCGACGACGTTCTTCAGCGCGCCGCCCGCCTCGACGCCGACGATGTCGCGGTTGGCGTAGAGTCGGAAGGCGCGGGCGCCGAGCTTGCCCTGCAGCATCGACGTGAGCGCGTCGTCGGCGGCGGCGATGACGGCGGCCGTCGGGCTGCCCTGGGCCACCTCGCGCGCGAACGTGGGCCCCGAGAGCGCGGCCACGCGCGCCTGGGGAAAGCGCTCCCGCACCAGCTCGCTCATCCGGACGTGGCGCACGGGATCGAAGCCCTTGGTCGCCGAGACGATGATCGTCTCGCGACGGGCCGGCACGCTCGCCAGCGTGGCGGCGAAGAACTCCGAGGGCACGACCATCACGATGACCTCGGCACCGTCCACCGCGGCCGCGACGTCGCCGGTCGCTTCGACGCCGGCCGGCAGGTCGAAGTCGGGCATGTAGATCGGATTCCGGCGGCGCGCGCGGATCCCGTCGACGATCTCGGTCTCGCGCGCCCACAGCCGGACCGGCGCGCCGGTGCGCGCCAGGTGGATGGTGAGGGCGGTGCCCCAGGAGCCGGCTCCGACGACGGCGATCATGGCGCGGGGTCCTGGGCGCCGGAGGCGCGGCGCTCGCCGAGGCGACGCTCGGTGCCCGCACGCAGGCGCGCGATGTTCTCGTGGTGGCGCAGCACGACGATCGCGGCCACCGCGACGGCGCCGGCCACCGCCGGGCGCGGGGCGCCGAGCGCCAGCGCGCCGAACGGAACGCACGCGGCGCCGAGGAGCGAGCCGAGAGAGACGAAGCGCGTCGTGATCACCACCACCAGAAACACGGGGAGCGCGGCGAGGGTTGCCAGCGGGATCAGCCTGAGCAGCGCGCCCAGGCCGGTGGCCACGCCCTTGCCCCCGCGGAAGCCGAGAAAGAGCGACCAGCAGTTGCCGACCACGGCCGCCACCGCCCCCACGGCCAGCGCGCGGGGAGCGCCGCCATCGATCCAGCCCGCGAGCGCGACGGCGAGATAGCCCTTCACGATGTCACCGAGCAGCGTGACGATCCCGGGGAGCCGGCCGGCCGTGCGCAGGACGTTGGTCGCCCCGATGCTGCCGCTGCCGTGGCGGCGGATGTCGGCCACGCCGAACAGCCGCGCGACGAGGTATCCGACCGGGACGGCTCCGACGAGGTACGCGGCGACGGCCGCGAGGACGATCACGACCAGCGTTCTTCGTCCGGCACGATCGCGCGGTAGTCCGCCTTGCGGAAGAACCGGTAGAAGTAGTCGACGGCCGAGACAAGGGTGAGCGCAACGGCGACCCAGAGCACGCCGACGGCCGCGCCGTGGAACGTGGGCGAGACGATTCCCTTCTCGAGGATGAGCATCGTGATCGCGACGTACTGGCTCGCCGTCTTCCATTTCGCCAGCCGCGAGGCGGGCACGATGACGCCGTGGCCGGCCGACACCGCGCGCAGCCCGGTCACGGCCAGCTCGCGCCCGATGATCACCACCACCGCCCAGGCGGCGATCTTGTCGATGGTGAGCAGCGACACGAGGGCGGCGGCGACAAGCAGCTTGTCGGCGATCGGGTCGAGCAGCGTGCCGAGCGTGGTCACCTGGTTGCGGCGTCGCGCCAGCACGCCGTCGAGCCAGTCCGTCAGCGCCGCCGCCGTGAAGATGGCCGCCGCGATGAGCGCGTGCACGCGGGAGCTGGAGATCAGGAAAAGGATCAGCAGTGGAACCGCGACGATCCGCGTGAGGGTGAGCCCGATCGGTAAGTTCACGCTTCGCTCCCGCTCGCCCGACCGCTGGGCTGCGCCATTATCCGCGCCCCGCGACGACCTTGTCAACGTCGGCACGGTAGACGGGCACCACGCTGGCCGTGTCCAGGGTCAGGCAGGCGGCGACGTCGGCCGCGCGTCCGCGCGAGGCCAGGTGCCGGGCCCACGACGAGTCCCGGGCCAGCCGTCCCACGTCCTTGCCGTACGGCCGCGCCAGCTCCGCCGCTTCCCTGGCGGCCGACGTCGCGTCCGCCCCGGGCTCGGCGGCCAGCAGCCGCTCGGCCAGCAGCCCGGCGCACACGTGGTCCTCCAGCGAGCGGGCCCCCCGCTCCCCCGAGCAGAGCAGGAGCACGTCGCGTCGCCCGGCGAGCGCCCACGCCGCGGCGGCGCCGAGGTTCACGAAGGCGGCCACCCCGATGGCGGCGGCGCCCCGCGCGGCCAGCAGGGCACGCGTGCCGTTGCTGGTCGTCATGATCACGGCGCGGCCGCCGATGCGCGCGCGCGTGAACTCGAGCGGCGAGTTGCCGAGGTCGAAGCCCTGGAGCGGCTCGCCGCGCCGCTCGCCGGCCACCAGCGCCTCGGGCAGTCCGGCCAGTCGCGCGCGGGCCTCCTCGGGCGTGGCCACCGGCACGATGGCCGCGCAGCCGTTGGCGAGCGCGGTGACGATGCAGGTGGAGGCGCGCAGGACGTCGACGACGAGAACGGTGGAGGTCGGGACGGCCGCCCGGTCGAGGCCGTCAGGGGTGACGGCGACGTCGACGCGCACGCTCAGCCCCGGCGGTCGCGCAGCGAGCGGATCCTGAGACGGAGCGCGTTGAGGTTGATGAAGCCCTCGGCGTCGCGCTGCCGGTAGACGGTGTCCGCCTCGAACGTCGCGAAGTCCGTGCGGTAGAGCGAGCGCGGGGAGCGGCGGCCGGCCACGGTCACGTTGCCCTTGTAGAGCTTGAGCCGCACCGTGCCCGTCACATCCTGCGCGCACTCGTCCATCAGCGTCTGCAGGGCGCGGCGCTCGGGCGCGAACCAGAAGCCGTAGTAGATCATCTCGGCGTAGCGCGGCACGAGCCCGTCGCGCAGGTGCAGCACCTCGCGGTCGAGCGTGAGCGACTCGAGGGCCCGCCGCGCCACGTGGAGGATCGTCCCGCCCGGCGTCTCGTACACGCCGCGCGACTTCATGCCGACGTAGCGGTTCTCCACGAGATCCACGCGGCCGATCCCGTGCTCGCCGCCCAGGCGGTTCAGCGCGGTGAGCAGCTCGACCGGGCCGAGCCGGCGGCCGTCGACGGCGACGGGGTCGCCGTGCTCGAACTCCAGCCGCACCTCGACGGGAATGTCGGGCGCCGATTCCGGGGACTGCGTGAGCTGGAACATCTTGTCCGGCGGCTCCGCCCACGGATCCTCGAGGATCCCGCCCTCGTACGAGATGTGGAACAGGTTGCGGTCGGTGGAGTACGGACGCTCGGCCGTCACCGGCACCGCGATGTCGTGGCGCCGCGCGAAGTCCATCAGCGCGCTGCGCGAGTTCAGGTCCCACTCGCGCCAGGGCGCGATGACCGTGAGCTGTGGCGCGAGCGCGGCGTACGTCAGCTCGAAGCGCACCTGGTCGTTCCCCTTCCCGGTCGCCCCATGCGCCACGGCGTCCGCGCGCTCCTTGAGCGCGATCTCGACCTGCGCCTGGGCGATGAGCGGCCGCGCGATCGAGGTGCCAAGGAGGTAGGCGCCCTCGTACACGGCGTTGGCGCGCAGCATCGGGAAGATGAAGTCGCGCACGAAGGTCTCGCGCAGGTCCACCACGTGCACGCCCACGGCGCCCGTCTTGAGCGCCTTGTCGCGGATGGGGATCAGCTCCTCGCCCTGGCCGAGGTCGGCGCAGTACGCGACGACCTCGCACTTGTAGGTCTCGATGAGCCAGCGGAGGATGACCGAGGTGTCGAGCCCGCCGGAATAGGCGAGCACCACCCGCTTCACGTCAGGCATCGTCGGCCGAGCCTCCGAGGAGGTCGAGGATCATGGCTTTCTGCGCGTGCAGGCGGTTCTCCGACTGGTCCAGCACGATCGAGCGCGGGCTGTCGAGGACCGCGTCGGTGATCTCCTCGCCGCGGTGCGCGGGCAGGCAGTGCATGACGAGCGCGCTCGGCTTGGCGAAGCCGACCAGCGTGTCGTTGAGCTGGTAGCGGCTGAAGGCCTCCTGCCGCTTCACCTTCTCCGCCTCCTGCCCCATCGAGATCCACACGTCGGTGTAGAGCACGTCGGCGCCGGTGGCGGCCCGCCTGGCGTCCTCGGTGACCTCGAGCCGGCCACCGAGCCGGCGCGCCTGCTCCAGCACGCGCCTGTCGGGCTCGTACCCCGGCGGGCACGCGACGATCATCGAGGCGCCGAGGAGCGCGCCGACGAGCACCACCGAGTGGCAGACGTTGTTGCCGTCGCCGATCCAGGCCAACCGCGTCCTGGCCGGATCGAGCCCGCGCTCCCACAGCGTGAACCAGTCGGCGATCGCCTGGCAGGGGTGCTCGAAGTCGGAGAGCGCGTTGATCACCGGGATGCTCGCGTGGCGCGCGAGCGTGTCGACGGTGGCGTGGGCAAAGACGCGCGCGGCGATCCCGTCGACCCAGCGCGAGAGGTTGCGCGCGACGTCCGGCACCGACTCGCGGGTGCCGAGGCCGATCTCCTGGCCGGAGAGGTAGACGGCCCTCCCCCCCAGCTGGACGACGCCGACCTCGAACGTCACCCGCGTGCGCAGCGACGGCTTCTCGAAGATGAGCGCCAGCGAGCGGCTGGCCAGCGGCGCCCCGCGGCGGCCCGACTTCCAGCGCTGCTTGAGCTCCGCGGCGAGCGCGAAGAGGGCCAGGACCTGCTCGCGCGTGAGGTCGCCCGCGGAGACGAAGTGCCTCACGCCTTGGCCTTGGCGAGCACGGTGTTCAAGATGCCGAGGGCCCGGCGGACGTCCGCGGACTCGACGATGAGCGGCGGCACCAGCCTCACGACCTTCTCGCCGGCGCTGAGGACGAGGAGCCCCGCCTCGCGACAGGCGTCGACGATCGGCGCCGCCGGCGTCGAGAGCTCGACGCCGATGAGGAGGCCGCGGCCGCGGACCTGCTTGACGACCGGGCACGCGGGCTGCAGCGCGCGCAGGCCGTCCATCAGCTCGCGGCCCATCCGCGCGGCGCGCTCGGGCAGCTTGTCGCCGATCACGGTCGTCAGCGTGGCGAGGGCGACCTGCGTGACGAACGGCGTGCCGCCGAAGGTCGAGCCGTGCGAGCCCGCCGTCAGCACGGACGCGGCCTCGTCCCGGCAGAGCATGGCGCCGATGGGCACGCCGTTGGCGAGCGCCTTCGCGAGCGTCATCACGTCGGGCTCGACGCCGGCGTGCTCGTAGGCCCACAGCCTGCCGGTGCGGCCGACGCCCGTCTGGATCTCGTCGAAGATCAGCAGCGCTCCCGACTCGTCGCACAACTTTCGCAGCCCCGGCAGGTAGTCGTCGTCGGGGACGTTCACGCCGCCCTCGCCCTGGATCGGCTCGACGAGGATGGCCGCCGTGTGGCTGTCCATCGCGCGCTCCATGGCGCGCAGGTCGTTGTACGGCACGTGCTTGAACCCCGGCATGAGCGGCTCGAAGCCGTGCTGGTACTTCGGCTGGCCGGTGGCGGTCACCGTCGCCAGCGTGCGCCCGTGGAAGGAATTGTTGGTGGCGATGACCTCGTAGCGGTCGTCGGCCAGCTTCTCCTTGCCGTACTTGCGCGCCAGCTTCAGCGCCGCCTCGTTGGCCTCCGCCCCCGAGTTGCAGAAGAACACGCGATCGGCGAACGAGTTCTCGACCAGCAGCTTCGCGAGGTGGATCTGCGGCGCCGCGTGGAAGATGTTGGAGACGTGCAGCAGCGTCGCCGCCGCCTCGCGGATGGCGCCGGTCACGACGGGATGGCAGTGGCCGAGCGAGGTCACCGAGATGCCCGTGGTGAAGTCGAGGTACTCGCGCCCGTCGGAGTCCCACACGCGCGTGCCCTCGCCGCGGACGAGGAGGATCGGCGTCCGGCCGTAGTTGGGCGTGTGGTACTTGGCGGACCACTCGAGCAGCGTCCTGGTGTCGACCTTGTCGTCCTTCACAGTACGATCTCCGTGCCGATGCCTTCGCGTGTGAACAGCTCGAGGAGGATCGCATGGGGCAGCCGGCCGTCGATGATGTGCGCCTTGGCGGTGCCGCCCTCCAGCGCGCGCAGCGACGACTCGACCTTCGGCAGCATCCCGCCGTCGATCACGCCCGCCTTCACGAGCCGCTCGGCGTCCTTGCGCGCGAGCGTGCTCACGAGCTTTCCGTCCTTGCCTTGGATGCCCTGCACGTCCGTGAGGTGGATCAGCTTCTCGGCGCCGAGCGCGGCCGCGATCTCGCCGGCCACGAGATCCGCGTTGATGTTGTAGGTCTCGCCGCCGCCACCCACGCCGACGGGCGCGATCACCGGGATGTAGCCGCGCTCCTCCAGCAGGCGGATCGGATCGGCGTTGACCCGCTCCACCTCGCCGACGAGCCCGATGTCGACCGCCGTGCCGTTCTCCAGCCGGTGCAGCCGGCGACGCGCGAGCAGCAGCGTGCCGTCCTTGCCCGACAGCCCCACCGCCTTGCCGCCGTGGTGGTTGATGAGGCCGACGATCTCCTTGTTGATCTTGCCGACCAGCACCATCTCGACGATCTCGACCGTCTCCTCGTCGGTGACGCGCATGCCGCCCACGAACGTCGGCTCCTTGCCGAGCCGCTTCATGAGGGCGCCGATCTGCGGCCCGCCGCCGTGGACGATGACGGGGTTGATGCCGACGAGGTGCAGGAGGATGACGTCCAGCGCGAACGTCTCCTTGAGGTCGGCCTGGTCCATGGCGGCGCCGCCGTACTTGATGACGACGGATTTCCCCCGGAACTCCCGGATGTACGGGAGCGCCTCCATGAGGATCTCGACGCGCTTGACCTGATTTTCCATCACAGGCTCGCCTCGCCTACGGCTGCGGCTCTCACTCCCATGACTAGAGGATGTACCGGGAGAGGTCCTGGTCCCGCCAGATGTCGGCGAGCCGCTGCCGGACGTGCTCCGCGTCGATCGTCAGCTCCTTGCCCGGCAAGTCCGGGGCGTCGAACGAGATGTCCTCCAAGAGCTTCTCCATCACCGTGTACAGGCGCCGCGCGCCGATGTTCTCCGTGCTCTCGTTCACGCGCATGGCGATCTCGGCGATGGCCTCCACCGCCTCCGGCAGGACGTGGAGCGTGACGCTTTCCGTCTTCAGCAGCTCCACGTATTGCCGTACCAGCGCGTTCCGGGGCTCGGTCAGGATGCGGACGAAATCCTCCCGCGTCAAGGGCTCGAGCTCCACGCGGATCGGAAACCGGCCCTGCAGCTCGGGGATCAGGTCCGACGGCTTGGCGACGTGGAAGGCGCCGGCGGCGATGAACAGCACGTGGTCGGTGCGGACCACCCCGTACTTGGTCGTGACCGCCGAGCCCTCGACGATCGGCAGCAGGTCGCGCTGCACCCCTTCGCGCGAGACGTCCGGGCCGTGGCCGGCGCTCTGGCGTCCGGCCACCTTGTCGAGCTCGTCCAGGAACACGATGCCCGAGTTCTCGACGCGGCGGATGGCCTGGGCGACGACCTCCTCCATGTCGACGAGCTTGGCGGCCTCCTCCTGGGCGAGGATCCGGCGCGCCTCGGCGACGCGGACGCGCCGGCGCTTCGTCCGCGAGGGCATCATGTTCGAGAGCATGTCCTTGAGGTGGATGCCCATCTCCTCCATGCCCTGGCCCGAGAAGATCTCGAGCATCGGCATGGCCTGCTGCTGGGTCTCCAGCTCGACCATGCGCTCGTCGAGACGCCCGGCGCGCAGCTGCGCGCGCAGCTTCTCCAGGGTGGCGTCGCGCGAGGCGCCCGCGCTGACCTGCTCGAGCGAGGCGCTCCCGAACGGCTCGGCGCCCGTGCGCGGCAGCAGCAGGTCGAGCAGCCGATCCTCGGCGAGCCGCTCCGCCTTCTCCTGCACCTGCACCATCAGCTCGGCCTTCACCATGTTGACGCCGAGCTCGGTCAGGTCGCGGATCATCGATTCGACATCGCGACCCACATAACCGACTTCGGTGTACTTGGAGGCTTCGACCTTGATGAACGGCGCTTGAGCAAGCTTGGCGAGCCGCCTCGCGATCTCGGTTTTACCAACGCCGGTGGGGCCGATCATGATGATGTTCTTCGGCGCCACCTCGTCGCGCAGCTCGGGCGGCAGGCTCTGGCGCCGCCACCGGTTGCGCAGCGCGATGGCCACCGCGCGCTTGGCCTTGCCCTGGCCGACGATGTAGCGATCGAGCTCCAGGACGATTTGCGCGGGGGTCAGCCCGCTGCTCACAGCGTCTCTACCGTGATCTGGTCGTTCGTGTAGACGCAGATCGACGCGGCCACGCGCATCGCCTCGGTGACGATCGCCTTGGCGTCGAGCTCCGAATGCGCGACGAGCGCGCGCGCGGCGGCGAGCGCGTACGGCCCGCCCGAGCCGATCCCGATCAGGCCGTCGTCGGGTTCGATGACGTCGCCCGTGCCCGACACGATCAGCGAATGGTCGCGGTCGGCCACGGCGAGGAGCGCCTCGAGCCGGCGCAGCACGCGGTCGGTGCGCCAGTCCTTGGCCAGCTCGACGGCGGCGCGCGGCAGGTTGCCGCGGTGCTCCTCCAGCTTGGCCTCGAAGCGCGCGAAGAGGGTGAAGGCGTCGGCGGCGGTGCCTGCGAAGCCCGCGAGGATGCGGTCGCCGTGGACCTTGCGGACCTTGCGCGCGCCGGCCTTGACGATGGTCTGGCCGATGCTCACCTGCCCGTCGCCCGCCATCGCCACCTGCCCCCGGTGCCGGACCGCCAGCACCGTGGTGGCGTGGACCGTGGTCACGACGACGCCGCGCGAGCCCGGGGATGCGCGGCTTCGTACGTCTGCAAGAGCCGGGCGGTGCTGACATGGGTGTAGCGCTGCGTGGTCGAGAGCCGGCTGTGGCCGAGCAGCTCCTGGATCATCCGGAGGTCGGCGCCGTGGTCGAGCAGGTGCGTGGCGAACGTGTGGCGCAGCGTGTGCGGGCTCACGCGGCGCGTGACGCCGGCGGCGCGGACCGCGCGCCGGACGATCGTATGGATCGAGCGCACGCCGAGCCGCCCGCCCCGATGGTTGACGAAGACCGGCCCGCTGCGGGCGGCGCGCCGCCCGAGATAGGCGTCCAGCGCGCGCGCGGCCGGCGCGCCGTAGGGCACCATGCGCTCCTTGCTTCCCTTGCCGAGCACGCGGACGGTGCGCGCATCGCGGTCGAGCGCGTCGAGGTCGAGGCCCGCCAGCTCGGAGACTCGCAGCCCCGTCGCGTAGAGCATCTCGAGCACCGCCACGTCGCGGTCGCGTGCGGCGCCGGCGAGGCCGCGCGCGTCGACCACCGCCGCCGCCTCGTCGGCCGGGAGAAACGTCACGAGCTTTCGCGCCGGACGCGGCGCCCGCACCTCGCGCGCCGGGTTGCGCCGCACCACCCCGCGCCGTGCGAGGAAGCGGTAGAGGCTGCGCACGGCCGCCAGCTTGCGTCCGACGGAGACCGCGTCGAGGCCGCGCGCGTGGAGCGAGGCGAGCCAGGCGCGCACGTCGCGCCCGGTCGCCGTACCAACGACGCCGACACTGCGCGCGAAGTGCTGCAGGTCGCCGCGATACGCCCGAATGGTATGGGGTGAAGCGTGCTTCTCCACCTCGAGGTGACGCAGGAAGGCTGTGACCGGCTCCTTCATGCGACGGTGATCTCGGCCTCCTGCTTGAAGTCGCAGCTCTCCCGCGCGCACGTCCGGACCTGGCGGCCCTTGGCCACGCGCTCGGTGAGGAACTGCGCGCCGCACTGCGGGCACGGCTCGTTGATCGGCCGCTGCCACACGACGAACTTGCAGTTGGGGTACGCGGAGCAGCCGAAGAACGTGCGGCCCTTCTTGGAGCGGCGCTCCACCAGCTCGCCGACGCAGCCGGGCTCCGGGCACTTGATCCCGAGCGTGACGGGCTTCGTCGTCTTGCACTCGGGATAGCCCGAGCACGCGATGAACTTGCCGAAGCGGCCGTGCTTGATCACCATCGGCTTGCCGCAGGTCGGGCACGTCTCGTCCGTCGGCTGGTCCTCCGCCCGCTCCACGCCGTTGAGGTTGCGCGTGTAGCGGCACTCCGGATAGCCCGAGCAGCCGAGGAACTTGCCCAGGCGGCCCCAGCGTTCGAGCAGCGGCTCCCCGCACTCGGGGCAGGGCTCGCCGGTCTCCTCGCCCTTCTTCACGTTGCGCATCTTCTTCTTGGCCGCGGCGAGGTCGCGCTTGAAGGGCTCGTAGAACTCCTGCACGGTGTCCGCCCACTTGCGCTCGCCCTCCGCGACCTTGTCGAGGTGCTCCTCCATCTGGGCGGTGAACTCCACGTCCATGATGTCGCGGAAGAACGGCAGCAGGAGATCGGTGACTTCTTTGCCGAGCTCGGTGGGGAACAGCGTGCGCCGCTCGCGGTGCACGTAGCCGCGATCGTTGATGATGGTGCCGAGGATCGACGCGTACGTCGACGGCCGGCCGATCCCCAGCTCCTCCAGGACCTTGATGAGCGAGGCCTCCGTGAAGCGCGCCGGCGGCTGGGTGAAGTGCTGGCGCGGATCGAGCGCGATGAGCCGGAGCGTCTCGCCCTCCTCGAGCTGCGGCATCGGGCGCTCGGTCTCGTCCTCGACCGCCTCGTGGTCCTCGCGGCTCTCGACGTAGATGGCGGTGAAGCCCTTGAATTTCATCGTCTGGCCCTGGGCGCGGAACAGGCACTCGCCCGCGTCGATGTCCGCGGTCACGGTGTCGTAGACGGCCGGCATGAGCTGGCTGGCCAGGAAGCGCTCCCAGATCAGGCGGTAGAGCGCGAGCTGATCCTTCGTGAGGAAGCGCGCCATCGACTTCGGATCGCGCGTGACCTCCGAGGGGCGGATGGCCTCGTGCGCCTCCTGGGCGCTGCCGCGCGACTTGTAGACGGGCGGCGCCTCCGGCAGGTACTCCGCGCCCAGACGCTCGGTCGCCCAGCGTCGCGCCTCTTCCTGGGCCTCCTGCGCGACCCGCACGGAGTCGGTTCGCATGTAGGTGATGAGGCCGACGGCGCCCTCCTCGCCCAGCTCGACGCCCTCGTAGAGCTGCTGGGCCACCGTCATCGTCTTCTTCGCCGAGAAGCCGAGCTTGCGCCCCGCGTCCTGCTGGAGGCTGGAGGTGATGAAGGGCGGCGCCGGGTTGCGGCGGCGCTCGCCGCGCGTGACGGAGCGGACGACGAACGCACGGCCCTCGAGGCCGCCCATGAGCGCGCGCGTGTCGACCTCGGTCGCCAGCGACGCCTTCTCGCCACGCACCTCGCGCAGGGTCGCCTCGAACTCCGGCGGCCGTTTGCCGGCCAGCATGGCGTGCAGCGACCAGTATTCGACGGGCACGAAGGCCTCGATCTCGCGCTCGCGGTCGACGATCAGCCGCACGGCCACCGACTGCACGCGGCCGGCGGACAACCCGCGGCGCACCTTGTCCCAGAGGAGCGGTGACAGACTGTAGCCGACGAGCCGGTCGAGCACGCGGCGCGCCTGCTGGGCATCGACCTTGTGCATGTCGATCTTGCCCGGCTTGGTGAAGGCCGCCTTCACGGCGCGCTCGGTGATCTCGTTGAAGGTGATGCGGAAGATGTGCTTCTTGTCGAAGGGCAGCTCCTGGGCGAGATGCCAGCCGATGGCCTCGCCCTCGCGATCAGGGTCGGTCGCGACGTAGAGCGAGTCGGCCTTCTCCGCGGCCTTTTTGAGCTCGTCGAGGATCTTCTTCTTCGTCGGAGAGATGACGTACTTCGGCTTGAAATTCTTCTTGGGATCGACGCCGAGCTGCGACTTCGGCAGATCGCGCACGTGTCCCATGGAAGCCTTGACGATGAACTTCGAGTCCAGATACTTCTGGATCGTCTTCACCTTCGTCGGCGATTCCACCACCACGAGCGACTTCGTCACGGCTAGGCTCCCTCCGACCGCGCGCCGGCCGCGATCCACCGTTGGCCGCCGAGCTGGCGGGCCCACCCGCCGAGCTCGAGACCGGTCAGGATCGCGCTTGCACGCGCGGCGTCCAACCCCGCCCGAGCGATCAGTCGCTCGATGTGTTGCGCCTCGTCACGCATCAACAGTCGCAGCATCCGCTCCTCGTCACTCCCTTTCGACGGCTGCGCCGCCTCGATCGTTGCGACGCCCGTGTCACGCACGCGACGACGCCACGCATCCGGTAATTCTTGCACGACATCTGTCCAGCTCTCTACAAGTCTAGCACCGTCTCTCAGGAGCTTATGGACGCCCGCGCTGGTCGGCGACGTGATTTTGCCAGGCACGGCGAACACTTCGCGCCCGAGGTCGGCGGCAAAACCAGCCGTCGACAGGCTCCCGCTGCGCTCCGCCGCTTCCACCACCACGACCCCCAGCGCCAGCGCGGCCAGCGTGCGATTGCGCGTCGGGAAGTGATGCGGCAGCGGCGGGGTGCCGGGTGGGAACTGCGTGACGAGCGCGCCGCGCGCGGCCACCGCGTCGGCGAGCCGCGTGTTCTCCGGCGGGTACACGACGTCGATGCCGCAGCCGAGCACGGCGATCGTGCGCCCGCCCGCGTCCAGTGCCGCGCGCTGCGCGGCGGAGTCGATGCCGCGCGCGAAGCCGCTCACGATGGTCACGCCGCGCGCGGCGAGATCGCCGGCCAGTCGTGCCGCGACCTCGAGCCCGTACGGCGTCGCGCGGCGCGAGCCGACGATCGCGATCGCGAGCGCGTCGTCGTCGTCCAGCGTGCCGCGCAGCCACAACGCGGGTGCGGGCGCGAGCTCACCCAGGCGCGCCGGGTAGCCGGGATCGTCGGAGCGCAGATGACGGATGGTCGTCGTGATGGCGGCGGCGAGTGTGCCTCTCCGCCCGCGGAGGGTCAACGCCTCGCGGCGGATACGCCTACGGTCGGCGCGCCGCGTGAGCGCGCAAGAGCGCGCGCGCCTTGCCGGCCGACTCGGTGGCCGGGTAGTCGCGCACCACGCGCTGCCACGCCTGCTGGGCGCGCGAGTTCTCACGAAGGTTGGTGTACGAGAGACCCATTTTCAGCAGCGCGTCGGCGGCCTTGGGCGAGGCCGGCGCCATGTCGACCACGCGCTCGAACTCGACGAGCGCCTGCCGGTAGTCGCGCTGCAGATAGTACGCCTCGCCGATCCAGTACTGCGCGTTGGGCGCCAGCAGATGCTCGGGATACTTCGCGATGAAGTCGAGCAGGTCGAGCACCGCCTGCCCGTGCTCGCGTGCGCGGAAGAGCACCAGCGCGGCGTTGTACGCCGGCTCGGCGCCGTCGGGGTGGAGCGTGTCGGGCCGCGGGGCCGGCGCGGGCGCGGCGGCTGGCGGCGCCGGCGCCCCGACCGGCGGCGGCGACGCGATCAGCGTCCTGGTCTCGCGCAACTCCTGCTCGGCGGCGTCGAGGCGCGCGCGCAGGCGCGCCGCCTCGGCACCCTGCTCGCGGATGGCCGCCTGGAGCTCCGCGTTGCGGGCGTCCAGCGCGCGCAACTCCTCCATCATGCGCGCCAGCTCCCGCGCGGACACCTCGTAGGAGTGGCGAAGCTCGCTCACGTCCGCGTGCAGGCCGGCCAGATCGTCCTGCACCTGACGAGCCGAGCCGCGCGAGGCGCAGCCGGTCGCGAGCAGCGCGACGGCGGCGAGCGCCGGGAGAGCCCGATGCATCGCGGCGCGACCGTAGCACGCACTATAAAAGGATGTCAAAAGTCGAGGGTACGCTTCGAGAACTCTCAGAGGGATCAGGTCCTAACCTCTCTCAGAACCATCACTTCCACCTCTCCCCCTGTGGCCACGCTCGTATCGCCCTGCAAAACGGCCAGCCCATCGGCCTCCACCATCGACCGGAGGATTCCCGACCCCTGGTCGCCGGTGAGCCGGGCGCTCCACCGCCCGTTCCGGGCTTCGAGGACGACCCGGAGGTAGCCCCGTCGCGAACCCCGGTTGACGATGGGCGTAAGCGCCGTCGCCCTCACGATCGGGCGGGCGGCGCCGCGCCGACCCTGCATGGCCAGCAGCATCGGACGCACGAACAGCTCGAAGGTCACCATCGCGGAGACCGGGTTGCCCGGCAGACCGAACACGGGCTTGCCGGCGAGCGAGCCGAACGTGATCGGCTTGCCGGGCCGCATGTCGACCTTCCACAGGTGCAGGTCGGCGCCGGCGTTGACGAGCGCCTCGCGCACCAGGTCGAGCTCGCCGACGGAGACGCCGGCGGACGACACGAGCATGTCGGCCTCCGTGCCCCGGGCGATGCGCTCGGCGATCGCGTCGAGCCGGTCGGGAGCGACGCCGAGGTTGAGCGGCAGGCCGCCGGCCTCCACGATCTGCGCCATCAGCGAGTACGTGTTGGCGTTCGGGATCTGTGCGGCCGTCGGCTCCGTGCCGAGGTCGGCCAGCTCGTTGCCCGTCGAGAGCACCGCGACGCGCGGCCGCCGCCCCACCGTCACCTGCGTGCGGCCGAGCGTGGCCAGGATCCCGATCTCCGCGGCGCCGATCGGCCGGCCGGGCTCGAGCACGAGGTCGCCCTCGCGCACGTCCTCCCCCGCCGGCCGCACGAAGGCGCCCGGCGCCACCGTGCCGCGCAGCGCGATCACGCCGTCGCGCGCGTCGACGTCCTCCTGCGGCACCACGGCGTCGGCCCCGTCGGGCAGCGGCGCGCCCGTGAAGATGCGCACGGCTTCCCCGGCGCCGACGGCGCGCGTGGGCAGGCTGCCCGCGATGACGCGATCGACCACGCGCAGCGTCGCCGACGGGCGCGCGTCCGCGGCGCGCACGGCGTAGCCGTCCATCGAGGAGTTCGGCCACGGCGGAATGCGCCGCGTGGAGCGGATCGGCTCGGCGAGCACGCGGCCGAGCGACGCGAGGACGTCGACGCGCTCGGTCGGCAGCGCCCGCACGCGTCCCAGGATCTCGGCCTGCGCCTGCTCGACGGACAGCATGGGCGGAGTGTACTACGTCGCGACGCGGCGGCCGGTGGCCACGAGCAGGCGGCGCGCGGCCCACCGAACGACCGCCACGCCGAGCAACGCCAGTCCGATCAGGTGGAAGACGTCGGCCAGGTTGAACACGCCGAGCCCGAAGACCCGGCGCGTGATCGCCGAGTAGACGAAGTCGACGATGGCGTACGGAGGGTAGCAGAGGGAGAGAAAGTTTCCGAGCGCGCTCGCGGCCATCAGCGCGCAGGCGTGCCGCCACACTCCCGCCGCGCCGATGCTCCACAGCGTGAGCCAGAGCGCCGACTGCCCGGCGCGCGTCAGCAGCACCGCGGTTCGGTGGCTGACCGACGGCGTGATCTCGGCCAGCACCACGGAGACCGCGGACGTGAGGGCGAAGATCGCGACGGCCACGAGAAACCAGAAGCGCGTCGAGCGTCGGTGCGGGAAGCGCCGGACGAACAGCACGGCGCCCGCCAGCGCGAAGAGGGCGACGGCCTTCGGGAGATCCCACTCGAACTCGTCGTTGCGGTCGGCGAGCGTGCGCGCCCAGCTCCCGAGGCCGAGGTCGTTGAGGCTGAGGACGAGCTGAAGGGCCGCCTCGCGACGCACGGGCTCCCCCGCCGGCAAGAGCAGGACGGCCGTGATCTTGCTCAATGCGTCCGCGATGACGAGGGCGGTGATCCCGAGGAGCGATCCGGCTTTCCCTGCCTCAGGGGGTATGGGGGACGTCGAGGACTTCGAGTGGCCGGCCTCAGGGGGGATGGGGGACGTCGAGTGGCCTCGATCAGGGGGTATGGGGGACTTCGAGTCCCCCATGTTCAACAAATGCGGCGCTCCCCTACACGCCCCACTAATGTGTCGGGTGTGGCAGGTTGAAGACCGGCCGGACGCGCTGCATGTACAGGCGCCGGCTGAGCATGAACAGCGAGAGGAAGCCGAGCGTGACGAGGAGGTCACGCACTCCGAACGGCAGGCGGCTCTGCGCCGAGACCGACGGGAAGACGACGAACACGCGCTCGAGGAAGATGGCCACGAGGCCCATCAGCGCGACGACGACGAGCGGCGCGTGGCGCTGCGGCGGCCGGCCGGTCAGACGCTTGACGAGGTAGGCGAACGGGATGAGCCAGCCCATCGCGAAGATCACCCAGGCCAGCGTCTGCCAGGGCTGCAGGAAGAAGCGATGGACGAAGAAGCGCGTCTCCACCGGCACGTTGCCGTACCAGATCACGAGATACTGCGACCAGAAGAAGTACATCCACATGATCGACATCGTGAACTGCAGCTTCGCCACGTCCTGCACGGCCGCGGGCGGGATGGCCGCCAGCCCGCGGGAGTTCGCGCGCACGGTGAGGATGGCGAGCAGGCAGAACGCGGTGTAGAGCGAGCTCACCGCGAAGTAGCCGCCGAAGAGCCCGCTGTACCAGTGCGGGTCCAACGACATCACGAGGTCGAAGCCCCAGAGCGACACGGTGATGATCCAGGCGAACAGGAGCACGGTCGCCAGCCGGTTACGGTGCACGCGCACGCGCTCGTCGCCGGGCGGGACGGTGTCGCGCAGGATCGCCGCCGCGAACGCGAAGCACACGCCGAAGAGGATGGCCGCCAGCACGAGCGTGCGCCCGAAGAAGAACTTCGTGTTGAGCCAGGCGGCCTTCACCGCGATCGGGTGGGAGACCCACGAGTAGAGGACGTCGCGGCCGGCGAACAGCACGACCAGCAGCACGAAGGAGACGGGCAGGAAGCCGACGGTGGTGACGGCGAGGCGCCGCACGCTCGGCGACCAGCGCGCTTCGGTCAGCTGCATCATGGCCGCGATGGCCGGCCCCGTGACGGCCAGCGCCGACCAGAAGACCAGGTTGACGAGGTAGATCGACCACGTGGCGGGCGCATCGGGGGAGCGCGCGCCGACGAGGAACGCCACGGCGCCCACCGCTGCCAGCACGCCCCAGACCGGCGTCACGGCTTGGCCGCCCTGGTCGCCGTTCGGGCGGCGGCGCCGCCCGGTCCGAGCGAGCGCAGGTAGTTGACGACGTGCCACGCCTCCTGCGAGGAGAGCGCTTCGCCGTAGGCCGGCATGACGGCGCCGCCGACGACGATGTAGCTGTGCCAGTAGCCATCGGTGCGCTGGCGCTGGAGATCACCGTTCGTGAGGTCCGGCGGCGGGATGAACTTCGTCGCCACCGGCCCCGTCACCCCGCCCTTGGCCTCGGGACCATGGCACGGCACGCAAAACGTCCCGAAGCGGGCGCGGCCGAGGGCGATCGACTCCGGCGACGCCTTCACGGGATTCGGGACCTTCGCCGCCACGTCGCGCTGCTCTCTCGGGATCACGGCCTCCGCGCCCCGCGGCACCACGCCGGCGGGCATGGAGAACACGCGCTCGCCCGGCACGATACGCGGCGTCTGCGTCATGTCGTGGACCCAGCGGTACGCGATGATCGCGCCCATGAGGCCGGCGGCGCCGCCGATGCACAGGAGCACGAGGAGGAAGACGTACTTCACGCGCGCACCTCGTCGGCGCCGGCGGCGCGGAGGATCTCGCGCACCGACGCGCTCCGCGCGGGCGTGCAGTGCACGGCCACGCCGAAGCGGTCGTTGGTGAAGCGCCGGTCGAAGCTCGGCGAGGGCCACAGGCGCGGCAGCCGCCCCAGCACGACCATGCCGATCACCGTCGCGACGCCGCCGAACAGCACCATCATCTCGAACATGATGACGACGTACGGTGGGCTCACGGGCAAGCCGATCGGCGGCTTGCCGCCCAGGAAGAGGCCCCACTGGAGCGACGTCCACGCGGTGAGGATCCACGCCGACGCGAGCCCCAGCAGGCCGCCCAGCAGCGTGAAGATCCGCACGCGGCTCACCGGCCGGTCCCGCTCCAGCACGTCCTCGATCTCGTGCACCGGGATCGGCGTGTACACGGTGAGATCGTGGTAGCCCTTCGCGCGCAGCTCCTCCAGGGCGCGGACGGTCGTGTCCACGTGGGCGAAGACGCCGAGCACGGTCTCAGTGATGGCCGCCATGCGCCGCGTCCTTCATCGGGGGTGGCAGGGTCTCCTTCACCTCGACCACCGAGAGCGAGGGCATCACCTTGATGAACCCGAGGAACAGGAGGAAGAACCACGCGAAGCTGCCGATGACGATCGTGGAGTCCGTCACCGTCGGCACGTAGATGCCCCACGTGTACGGGTAGAAGTCGTGGCCCAGCGACGGCACGATGATGTTGAAGCGCTCGAACCACATCCCGATGAGCACGAGGATCGACACGACGTAGAGGATCACCGGGCTCGTGCGCGCCTTCTTCCAGAAGAGGATCAGCGGCGACACGCAGTTGCAGAAGTACATCGTGAAGAGCGCCCACGCGTACGAGCTCGTCAGCCGCCAGAACAGCGAGGCTTTTTCGATGTGCTCGCCGCTGTACCACGACGTGAACAGCTCGCACACGTAGAAGTACGTCAGCACGAGGCCGGTCACGAGGATGAGCTTGGCCATCATGTCGAGATGCCGCGCGGTGATGTAGGCGTTCAGGTTGAAGAAGTAGCGCATGGGCAGCACCAGCACGAGCACCATGGCGAAGCCCGAGAAGATGGCGCCGTCGACGAAGAACGGCGCGAACAGCGTCGAGTGCCAGCCGGGAACGAGCGCCATCGCGAAGTCCCACGACACCACGCTGTGCACCGAGAGCACGAGGGGCGTCGCGAGCGCGGCGAGCAGGCCGTAGGCCCGGCGGTAGTGCCGCCACTGGCTGTCGGATCCCTCCCAGCCGAGCGCCAGCATCGCATAGATGCGCCGCCGCCAGCCCACGGAGCCGTCGCGCACCGCCGCGATGTCGGGGACGAGGCCGACGATGAAGAACACGGCGCTGATCGACAGGTACGTGGAGATCGCGAACACGTCCCACACGAGCGGCGACTTGAAGTTCGGCCAGAGGTAGCGCTGGTTCGGGTACGGCAGCAGGAAGTAGGCGAACCACATCCGGCCGGCATGGATGAGGGGGAACAGGCC
This sequence comes from Candidatus Rokuibacteriota bacterium, assembly GCA_003220225.1. Lineage (GTDB taxonomy): Bacteria > Methylomirabilota > Methylomirabilia > Rokubacteriales > CSP1-6 > AR12. The sequence goes on along the minus strand of QHRU01000035.1, from coordinate 78,143 downwards.
GGCCGTCATCACCGCGAAGATGGTCATGGCCTCCGCCGCGCGGTAGATCGAGGTGCGCCAGCGCGCGCGGAACAGGTAGAGGACGGCCGAGATCAGCGTGCCGGCGTGGCCAATGCCGATCCAGAACACGAAGCTCGTGATGTACATCGCCCACATCTGCGGCGTCCGCTTGCCGGCGGTGCCCATGCCCGCGAAGATCTGGTAGCCCCAGGCGAGGAAGAAGCAGGTCAGCAGCAGGCCGACGATGCACATCCAGGCGAAATAGAGATTGCCGGGCGGCCGCAGCGTGGCCAGGACGTCGCGGTTGACGTCGCCGTAGCTCGGCGTCGCGGCTTGTGCCCCCCCTGGGGGTATGTGGCGCTCTCCGGCGACGCTCACGCGTGGCCCGCCGCCCGGACGACTTTGCGCAGATAGCTCACGCCGGGGCGGGTCCCCAGCTCGTCGAGCACCTGGTACGCGCGCGGCGAGTGTGTGAGCTTCGACACCGTGCTGCTGTCGTCCTTGAGGTTCCCGAATGTGATCGCGCGCGTCGGGCAGGTCTGCTGGCACGCGGTGACGATGTCGCCGTCACGCACGACGCGCTTCTCGTCGCGGTGGGCGTGGTCCTTGCCCGCCATGATGCGCTGGATGCACATCGTGCACTTTTCCATGACGCCGAGCTGGCGCACGGTGACGTCCGGATTCAGCTGCACCTCGAGCGGCTCGGGAAAGTCGTAGTTGTACCAGTTGAACCGGCGCACGTGGTACGGGCAGTTGTTGCCGCAATATCGAGTCCCGACACAACGGTTATAGACCTGGCCATTGAGGCCTTCGTCGGTTCGATAGGCCGCAAAAACAGGACACACCGGCTCGCACGGCGCGACTTCACAGTGCTGGCAGAACATCGGCATGAAGAAGTTCGGCGCCTCCGGCCCCTTGCCGTCCTCGAGCCAGCGCTCGACGCGCAGCCAGTGGACCTGGCGCCCGTACGCCGCCTCCGCCTTGCCGACCACGGGCACGTTGTTCTCCGCGATGCACGCCACCACGCACGCGCCGCAGCCGACACACGCGTCGACGTCCACCGCCATGCCCCAGCGATAGCCGGGATAGCGCTGGCCCGTGTACATGGTGACGACCTCGTGCGCCTCGGTTCGGCCGCGCAGCGCCTGCTCCCGCGCCGCGCCGAGCTCGACGTGGCGCGCCAGCTCGCGATGGTCCTGGTCGAACGTCGCCTGCAGCACGGCCAGCGGCCGGCGCGCGCCGGTCTTCGCCAGGGTCACGCGCACGCCGAGGTACTGCACGCCGCCGCCGAGGGCCTCCGGCGCGCCGGAGAGCAGCGCCACCGGATTCTGCGACGTCGGCGGCATGCCGACGTAGCGCGGCACGTGGTAGCGCGCGTAGCGATGGCCGATGGGGATCGCCACCGCCTTGGGGTGAAGGGTCGGCGTCGGATACGCGGGCAGCTCGATCGCGCCGTGGGGCGATGTCACGCGCACGACGTCGCCGCGCGCGATACCGAGCGACTTCGCGGTCTCGCTCGCGATCTCCACCCACGCGTCCCACGCCACCGAGGTGATCGGATCGGGCGCCTCCTGCAGCCAGGCGCGCGAGGCGCCGCGGCCGTCGTACATCCGCAGCGACGGGTAGGCGAGCAGCGCGTAGCCGCCGGCGTCGCCCTCGAGCTTCGCGGGCACGGCCTCCACGGCCGTGGCCCGGGCGCCTACGACGGCCGCGGCAGGCACGTCGCGCCACACCCCGCCCTGGCGCTGGGCGGCGGCGAGATCCCCCTTCACCAGCGGCTCCCACGCCTGTCTCAGATAGGGCTCGAAGCCCGGCCACGGCAGGGGGCCCTTGCCTTCCTCGGTGCCGAGCACGGCGCGGCCGACGCTCAGCAGCACGTCACCCAGGGGACGCGCGTCGCGGATCGGCTTCATCGTCGGCTGCATGAGGCCGGTCACGCCCTCGCGCGGCGCGTAATCCCCCCACGACTCCAGCCAGTGCGTGTCGGGCAGGATCAGGTGGGCGAGCGCCGTCGTCTCGTCGGGCTGGTTGGCGAACGAGACGACGAACGGAACGTTCTTGATGGCATCCGCGGCCTTGAGGCCCCCCGGGAGCGTGAACGCCGGGTTGACGCCGGGTCCGAGCAGCAGCACCTCGATCTCGCCCGCCGCCATGGCCTGCACCAGCTTCGCGACCTCGGCGTACGGCGTGGCCTTGCCGTATGCCCAGTCCGAGCCGAAGCGTACGGTCTTGCCCACGTTGCCGAGTGCCGCGTTGAGGAGCGAGACGGCATACTGCACCAGGGTCGCGTCGGGCCCGCTCGCCGCGGCGCCGCCCGCGATGACGAGGCTCGGCCTGCCGTGGGCGAGCGCGCTCGCCAGCCCGACGAGGGTTTCGTAGGACAGCCCGCTCTCGGCGGCGACCTTCTTCGGGTCCACCTGCGCGACGGCGGCCGCGACCGCGCGGTCGGCGCCTCTCCCCTCCTCGACGATCAGCTTCAGGATGGCCGCCACGATCATCAGCTCGGTGCCCGGCGCGTTGCGCACCCACTGGTCGGCGTTCGCCGCCGTCAGCGACTGCCGCGGCTCGACGTGGATGTAGGTGCCGCTTCGGCCCTCGCGGAACGCGTGCATCCGCGCGAAGCTCGACGGCAAGGCGACGTTGTTGATCCACGTCTCCACCCAGTCGGCGCCGAAGTTCAGGATGACCTGCGCGTCCTCGAAGGCGTAGTACGGCACGGCGTCGCGGCCGAACGCCGAGCGGTTGGCCGCGCGGATGGCCTCGTGGCCGAACGGCTCGAAGGCGACGCGCGGCCGCGCGCCCAGCGCCTGCGTCCAACGGTCCATCAGAGCGCCCAGGCTGCCCGTCTCGAGCTGCGTGACGAGGGCCACGCCGCGCCCCTTGCCGGCGCCGCGCGCCGCGGCCAGCCGCTCGGCGAGCGCCTTGAGCGCGTCGTCCCAGCCGAGCGCCTTGAAGATGGCGCCCTCGCGGCGCTGCGGTCCCGCGAAGCGGTCCGGATGGTACAGCCCCTGGAGCGCGGCCTGGCCCCGGATGCAGAGGCCGCCGCGATTCACCGGGTGGTCGGGATTGCCCTCGAGCTTCACGACGCGGCCGTCGCGGTTGCGCGCGAGGACGCCGCAGCCGGCGGGACACTCGCGGCACACGGTGGCGAACCACGCGGCGACGCCGGGCACGAGGTGCTCGTTGGGCACGACGAGCGGGAGGATCGTCTCCGTCGCCTGCTGGCAGCCGCCGGCGGCGGCCGCCGCCCCGGTCGTGGCCACGATCTTGAAGAAGTCGCGTCGCTTCATTTCAACGTGGGGAGGGAGCGGCGCCGGCCTTGATTGTGCGAGAGGGGCTGACGCCCCCCTCGTACCCCCGGCCCACACCCCCAACGGCGAACCGTCGGCACGTCATGGATTGTTCTCCGAGCATCAGTGGTGGCACGCGATGCAGTCCAGCGGCGCGCGGGCCTGGCGCGTCGCGTTCTGCTCGCGATGGCAGTCGATGCACCAGCCCATCGTCAGCGGCGGCGGCGCCGCGCGGAATCCGGCCACGTTGAGGAGGTCGTTGGTGAGCGTCGGCCCCGTGCGCGCCGACACCGTGGTCATCGTCTCCACGGCGCCGTGACACGTCTGGCAGGCCACCCCGAAGCGCACGTGGGCCTTGTGCGGGAAGTATGTGAACTCGGGCAGCTTGTAGACGCGCGTCCACGGGATTGGCTCGCCCTTGGCCCCGTACTCGGCCAGCTTCTTGATCTCGGGGCGGTCGGCGGCGGTGATCTTGTGGCAGCCGAGGCACCGCTGCACCGACGGCAGCCCCGCGTACTCGGAGCGGCGGGCGTCGGCGTGGCAGTACTGGCAGTCGATCTTGTACGTTTGCACGTGGGTGTTGTGCGGGAAGTTGATCGGCTGGACCGACGGCTTCGCGGCCGCCGGCTGGCGGCTCCAGGACGACACGACGAGGAAGATCAGGACGGCCAGGAGTACGACGCCCAGCGCGCCCACGCCCGCCTTCGTCATCGACAGTCGCACGACCTCCCGGGAAGCGGCCTGGATTGCTCGTGAATATATACACGAGGCGTCGGCGTTCGTCTAGGGAATTTGCCGTTAGACGGCGGCGGCCATCGCGTCGGCGGCGGCGCGCGCGGCGTGATCGAGATCGTCCTCGCCGTGGGCGAGCGAGACGAACGCCGCCTCGAACTGGGAAGGCGCCAGATAGACGCCGCGATCGAGCATCCCGTGATAGAAGCGCGCGTAGCGGGCGGTGTCGGCGGTCTTCGCGTCCGCGTAGTCGCGCACGGGGCCCGCGCAGAAGAAGCCCGTGAGCATGGAGCCGACGCGGTTGAGCGCGAACGGGATGCCCGCCTTGTCGGCGGCGTCGCGCAGCCCGCGCTCCAGGCGGGCGCCGAGCGCCTCGAGCCGCGCGTAGGCCTTGCGGTCCTCGAGCGCGCGCAGGGTGGCGAGCCCGGCCGCCACCGCGAGCGGGTTACCCGACAGCGTGCCCGCCTGGTACACGCCGCCGAGCGGCGCCACGTGGTCCATCACGTCGCGCCGCCCGCCGTAGGCGCCCACGGGCAGTCCGCCGCCGATGATCTTGCCCAGGCACGTGAGGTCGGGGCGCACGCCGTAGAGCTCCTGGGCGCCGCCGTAGGCGACGCGGAAGCCCGTGATCACCTCGTCGAAGATCAGGAGCGCCCCGTGCTGCGCGGTGACCTCGCGCAGCCCGGCGAGGAAGCCCGGGGCCGGCGCCACCACGCCCATGTTGCCGGCCACGGGCTCCACGATGAGCGCGGCGATCTCGGAGCCGCGCGCGCCGAACAGCGCCCGCACCGCCTCGAGGTCGTTGAAGGGCAGCGTCAGCGTCAGCGCGGCGAGCGCCGACGGCACCCCGCGGCTGTCGGGAATGCCGAAGGTCGCGCCGCCCGAGCCCGCCTTCACGAGCAGGCTGTCGGCGTGGCCGTGGTAGCAGCCGTCGAACTTGACGAGGAGGTCGCGGCCGGTGGCGCCCCGCGCGACGCGAATGGCGCTCATGGCCGCCTCCGTCCCCGAGGAGACGAGCCGCACCAGCTCCATCGACGGATACGCGGTCGCGATCGCCTCGGCGAGCTCGACCTCCTGTCGCGTGGGCGCGCCGTAGCTCGTCCCGCCCGCCGCCGCCGCCGTCACCGCCTCCACCACCGCGCGCGGCGCGTGGCCGAGCACGAGCGGCCCCCACGAGCCGACGAAGTCGAGGTACGCGCGTCCGTCGGCGTCCCAGAGCCGCGCGCCCTCGGCGCGCGCGACGAAGCGCGGCTCGCCGCCCACGGAGCGGAACGCGCGCACCGGACTGTTGACGCCGCCGGGGATGCGGCGCTCGGCGGCGGCCAGCAGGCGCCGGGAGACCGCGGGCTCCGCCGGGTCGAGGTCGCCCGTGTCGGCGCGGTCGAACACGCGGCGCTCGGCGTTCCACCGGTAGGCGGCGAGCGCCTTCACCTCGCGGCCCACGACGGAGACGACGACGTACACCGCGCCCGGGTACGCGGGCTCGCCCTTGATCAGCGCCTGGCCCCGATCGGTCTCCGAGAAGTAGGCGCCGGCGTTCGGGTGCGAGTGGTAGATCACCGCGAACGCGAAGCCTTCGTCCGCGAGCCGGTTGAGCCGGAGCGCGTCGATGGGATCCATGTAATACGCGTTGCGCGCGGTGCGCGGAAACGTGATCGGGTCGCGCGCGTGCATCTGGTCCTGGACGTTGCGGCACGGCACGTGCCGGCGCTCGGCGCCGCGCGCGAGGATCACGCCGCAGCACTCGTTCGGGTACTCGGCCGCCGCCTGCTCCTTGATGGCGGCGAGCTCCTCCCGCGTGATCAGCATGCGCCGCCCGCCAGCGCCGGAATGATCGCGACCTCGTCGCCGTCCTTGAGCGGCGTGGCGAGCCCCTCGATCGGCTCGCTGTTCACGTAGATCGTGACGTGGCGGTGCAGCGCGCCGGTGTCGGCGCGCACGAGCCCCTTGAGCCCGGCGTGGGCTGTCTCCAGCTCGTCGAGCATCGCGCGGACGTCCTTCGCGCGCACCTCGACGCGGTCGCGATTCCCGGTGGCGCGGCGGAACGGCGTGGGGATGTACACGGTGACGGCCATGATCGGCGCGGACCTCCTAGCCGAGACTCAGGTAGCGCTCGCCGGTGTCGGGCAGCACGGTGAGGACGAGCTGCTCGGGTCGCATGGCGGCCGCGACCTCGCAGGCCGCCCAGACCGCCGCGCCGGCGGAGATCCCGGCCAGCAGGCCCTCCTCGCGCGTCAGCCGGCGCGCCCACGCCGTCGCGTCCTCGTCCTTCACCGCCACGATGCGATCGATGATCGCGCGGTTCAACACGCCGGGCACGAAGGAGGCGCCGATGCCCTGGATCCCGTGGGGCCGCGGCTTGCCGCCCGCGAGCACCGGCGACTTCGCCGGCTCGACGGCCACCACGAGGACTCCGGGCATCTTCTCCTTGAGCACCTCCCCCACCCCGGTGAGCGTGCCGCCGGTGCCGACGCCGGCGACGAAGGCGTCGAGGCGGCCGCCGACCGAGCCCAGGATCTCCAGCGCCGTCGTGCGGCGGTGCACGGCCGGATTGGCGGGGTTCAGGAACTGCTGCGGCATGAAGTAGGCCGGGTGCTCGCGCATCAGCTCCTCGGCCGCGAACACGGCGCCCGACATGCCCTCGATGGCCGGCGTGAGGTGGATCTCGGCGCCGAAGCGCGCGAGCAATCGCTGGCGCTCGACGCTCATGTCCTCCGGCATCGTGAGGATCAGGCGGTAGCCCTTCACGGCGGCCACCATCGCCAGCCCGATGCCCGTGTTGCCGCTCGTCGGCTCCACGATGGTGCCGCCGGGCTTCAGCGCGCCCGTCCGCTCGGCGTCCTCGATCATCGCGAGCGCGATCCGGTCCTTCACGCTGCCGCCGGGATTGCGCGACTCCACCTTGGCCACCACCACCGCGCCCCCGGGCCTGGGCAGCCGCCGCAGGCGCACGAGCGGGGTGCCACCGATCAGCTCCAGCACGGAATCGTGGATCGTCATGGGTCTTTCCATTAGATGTGGTACATCGGCCGCGCGCGGCTGCGACGCTCCCGCGCCCGCGCGACCAGTTCACCGAAGGTGACGCGATCCACCACCTTCGACACCGCCTCCGAGATCTCCAGCCAGAGGTCCGCGAGGTCGACGGAGGCGCCCGCCTGGAAGGCGGCGCGCGTGCCCTCGACGGCGCGCAGCACGGCGCCGACCGTGATGTCCTCGGGATCGCGAGTGAGATGATAGCCGCCCGTCGAGCCGCGCTTGGAGGTCAGGAGCCCGGCGCGTTTGAGCGACAGGAGCACCTGTTCGAGGTAGCGCTGCGGGATCGACTGCCGCTCGGCGATCTCCTGGATGGGGATCAGCCCGCGCTCGCGCTGCAGCGCCAGGTCGAGCATGGCCTTGATCGCATACTCGCCCTTGGCCGAGATCCTCATCCGCGCGGCCTCACCGCGCGCCCAGGCCGCGCTCGAGCAGCCGCGCCGCCTGCCGGGCGAAGTAGGTGATGACGATGTCGGCGCCGGCGCGGCGGATCCCGGTCAGGGCCTCGAGCATCGCGCGCTCCTCGTCGAGCCAGCCGAGCTGGCCGGCGGCGCGGATCATCGCGTACTCGCCGGACACCGAGTAGGCGGCCAGCGGCACTCCGAACTCGAGCTTCGCGCGCGAGATCACGTCGAGGTAGGGCAGCGCGGGCTTGACCATGACGATGTCCGCGCCCTCGTCCAGATCCAGGGCGATCTCGCGCATCGCCTCCTGCGCGTTGGCGGGATCCATCTGGTACGAGCGCCGGTCCCCGAACTGCGGCGTCGATTCCGCGGCGGCCCGGAACGGCTCGAAGAAGCAGGACGCGTACTTCGCCGAGTAGGCCATGATCGGCGTCTCGGCGAACGAGGACTCGTCGAGCGCCTCGCGAATCGCGCCCACGCGCCCGTCCATCATGTCCGAGGGCGCGACCATGTCGGCGCCGGCCTCCGCGTGCGAGACCGCGGTGCGCGCGAGCAACTCCAGCGTCGGGTCGTTGCGCACGGCGCCGTCCTCGACCACGCCGCAGTGGCCGTGGCTCGTGTACTCGCACAGGCACACGTCGGTGATGACGAGGAGGTCGGGCACCGTGTCCTTCACGGCGCGCACCGCCTGCTGGACGATGCCGTCGTCGGCGTACGCCTCCGAGCCGCGCGGGTCCTTGTCCGACGGGATGCCGAACAGAAGCACGCCGGGGATGCCCATGCCGGCGGCGTCCTTGCACTCCTTGACCAGCTCGTCCACCGAGAAGCGGTGCTGACCCGGCATCGGCGCGATCGGCTCGCGCACGCCGCGTCCGTGCACGACGAACAGCGGGTAGACGAAGTCGTCGACCGACAGCGCCGTCTCGCGCACGAGCTTCCGCAACAGCGGCTTCTCGCGCAGCCGACGCGGGCGGAACATGCCGTGGGCCATCAGTCGCTCCTCCTGCCCCGCGGGCCGGGGCGCTTCGGGATCCGCGCGAACCACTCGACGATCGCCCGCGCGAGGGCGGGGATCGTGTACTCCGCGGGCATGATGTCGGTGGCCAGGCCGTACTCGGCGGCGGTGGCCGCCGTGATGGGCCCGATCGAGGCGACCGCAACGCGGCCGCGCCACGCCCGCCGCTCCGCCTCGCTGAACATCTCGGCGAAGTTTCGCGCGGTGGACGACGAGGTGAAGGTCACCGCGTCCACGGCGCCGGCGCTCAGCGCCTCGCCCAGCCGCGCGCTGTTGCCCTCGGCGCGGCGGGTGGCGTACGCCGGCACCTCGACGACCTCCACGCCGAGGGCGCGCAGTGAGGTCACCAGCACGTCGCGGGTCTGGGCCGCGCGCGGCAGGAGCACGCGATCGCCGCGGCCCAGCAGGCCGCGCAGGCGCTCCACGAGGCCCTCCGCGCGGTACTCCGCGGGCACCACGTCGACGCGCACGCCGTGCTCGCGCAGCGCGTCGGCGGTCGCCGGCCCGATCGCCGCCACCCGCCGGCCCGTCAGGCCTGACCACGCGAGCCCGAGCGCCGACAGCCGGCGGTCCACCATGGTGACGCCGTTGACGCTCGTGAAGACGAGCCAGCTGAACGTCGACAGCGCGCCGAGCGCGGCGTCGAGGTGCTCCCACGAGGCGGGCGGCCCGATGACGATCGCCGGCGCCTCGATCACGCGCGCGCCGGCGGCCTCGAGGAGCTGCGTGAAACGCTGCGCCTGGGCGGCCGCCCGCGTCACCACGATGGTCCGGCCTTCCAGCGGACGCGCCTGCGCTCGCGACGCGGCGCGGGAGGACGAGCGGGGCGGCGCGCCGCGATCAGCGTCCACCGCTCACCTCCGCCGGCCGCAGCGCGGTCACGCCGGCGGCGCCGCGTGCGAGCAGCGCGTCGGCCACGGCACGACCGAGGGTCTCCGCCTCGGCGGCGGCGCCCTCGCCGCGCTCGCGCAGGACCTCCCGCCCGTCCTCGCTCGCGACGAGACCATGCACGACCAGTCGCCCGTCGGTGAGCCGCGCGTGCGCGGCCATCGGCGTCACGCACGAGGCCCCGAGCCGCGCCAGGAACGCGCGCTCGGCCAGCGCGCAGGCGCGCGTGGCCGCGTGATCGAGCGGGCGCAGTGCGGCCAGCGTCGCCGCGTCGTCCGCGCGCGCCTGCACGCCGAGCACCCCCTGCCCCACCGCGGGCACGAACACCTCGGGCGCCAGGGGCGTCGCGTGGCGCGGCTCGAGGCCGAGGCGCCGCAGCCCCGCCGCCGCGAGCAGGACGGCGCCCCACTCGCCGGTCTGGAGCTTGACCAGCCGCGTGTCGACGTTGCCGCGGATCGGCGCCACACGGAGATCGGGACGCAGCGACAGCGCGATCGCCCGACGGCGCGGGCTCGAGGTGCCGACCATCGCGCCGCGCGGCAGCGTCTCGAGGCCGCCCGCTTCGCGCGCGACGAGCACATCACGCGGGTCCTCGCGCTCGGGAAAGACCGCGAGGGTCAGACCGCGCGGCAGATCGGCCGGCAGGTCCTTGAGGCTGTGCACGGCGACGTCGGCGTCACCGCGCAGCAGCGCGTCCTCGATCTCACGCACGAACAGGCCCTTGCCGCCGATGGCGGCCAGCCGCGCCTCGGCCCGGCGGTCGCCCTCCGTGCGCATCGGCACGATCTCCACGCGCAGGCCGGCCGCCTCGAGCCCGGAGGCGACGACCCGCGCCTGGGCCAGCGCCAGCACGCTGCCGCGCGTCGCCAGGCGGATCACGAGCGCCGCCCCAGGCCGAACAGCTCGTGCACGAGCGCGAGCCACGAGCGGTGCGCGCCGGCGCGCGACGACTCGCGCAGCTTGGTGATCGGCGCGTGCAGGATCTTGTTCACGATCCCCGCCGACAGCGCCTCGAGGGCGGCGCGCGTCTCGGGCGAGGCGTCGGGCAGTCGCGCCAGGGTCCTCCGCACCTCGCCGGCGCGGATCTCCTCCAGGCGCTCGCGCAGCGACACGATGGTCGGGATGACCTCCACGTCGCCCAGCCGCGCGCGGAACTTCGCCACCTCACGCTCGACGAGCGCCTCTCCACGCTGCGCCTCGCGCAGCCGCTCACGAATGTTCGCGTCGACCACCTGCTGGAGATCGTCGATGTCGTAGCGATAGACGCCCGGCAGCGCGTCGACGCCCGGCTCGACGTCGCGCGGCACCGCGATGTCGATGAAGAAGAGCGGCCGGGTGCCGCGGCCCCGCACGACGGGGGCGACCATGTCGCGCGTGACGATCGGCGCCGCCGCTCCCGTGGACGTGATCACGATGTCGACCGCGGCCAGCGCCGTCCCCAGCTCCTCGAACGGCACCGCCGTGCCCGACAGCGCGCGCGCCAGCTCCTGGGCGCGCGCCCACGTGCGGTTCACGACGTAGATCGGGAAGGCGCCCTGCTCCACGAGGTGCTTGGCCGCCAGCTCGCTCATCTTGCCGGCGCCCAGCAGCAGCACGGCGCGCCCAGCCAGCTTCGCGAAGATCGTCTTGGCCAGCTCGACGGCCGCGAACGAGACCGACACGGCGTGCCGCGCGATCTCCGTCTCGGTGCGCACGCGCTTGGCCACGGCAAAGGCCTGCGTGAAGAGCGTGTGCAGCGCGGGGCCCACCGCCTCGCAGCCCTGCGCGAGCGCGAAGGCGTCCTTCACCTGGCCGAGGATCTGCGGCTCGCCGATCATCATCGAGTCGAGGCTCGCCGCGACGCGGAAGGCGTGCCGGATCGCGTCCTCCTCGGCGTACGTGTAGAGGAGTCCCTCGACGGCGGCGCTTGCCACGCCCCGCTGCCGGCACAGGTGGCGGAACGCCGCCGCGCGCGCCTCGCCCGGCACGTCGGCGACGCCGTAGACCTCGACGCGGTTGCACGTCGACAGGATCACGGCCTCGCGCAGCGTGCCGCCGCCCACGAGGTCGCGCAGGATCTCGCGGACCTTGTCCTCGTCGGCGGCGAGCTGCTCGCGCAGCGCCAGCGGCGCGTTCTTGTGGCTGACGCCGGCGGCGAACAGCGGCATCAGGCGCCGTGTCGCCCGGGCAGGAAGAGCCCGGCGCCGAGGGTGAGCACGAGCGCCGCGAAGCCGACGATCGCGAAGTACGCCGCGCGCCGCCCGTGCCAGCCGCCGGCGGCGCGGCCGGCGAGCGTGCCGGCGTAGATCACCCAGGCCACCAGCGAGAAGAACGCGAGCGGGTCGAAGGCGAAGACGCTGCCCCACGCCGTGCGCGCCCACACGGCGCCGAGAATGAGCCCCGTGGTGAGGAACGGAAAGCCCAGCGCAAGCGTGCGGTACGTCCAGCGATCGAGCGTCTGGAGCGGCGGCAGGCGATGATAGAAGCGGCCCGGCCGCTTGTGGCGGATCTGGCGCTCCTGCAGCAGGTACATGATGGCGCCCGCGAAATTGAGGACGAAGGCCGCGATGCCCACCAGCGCGAGCGCGATGTGGATCCAGATCCACGCGTTGCCCAGCGCCGGGGCCAGCGTGACCGGGCGCGCCACCGAGGACTTGAGGCTCAGCACGACGACCACGGGCATCACGAACGCGCCGAGCACCGTGACGCCCGATTGCCGCTCGACCAGCATCTCGAGCAGCACGACGACCCAGACGACCACGGACACCGCGTTCGGCAGCGTGCCGAGCGGCGGGCCGCCGATCTCGATGGCGTGGACCACCAGCGCCAGGGTGTGGGCGATCCAGCCGACCAGCGTGGCGAGCACAGCCAGACGATGAACGAGCGTCTGGCGCTGGACGAGGTGCGCCAGCGCCAGTCCCATGGCGCAGACGTAGGCGATGATCGCGATGTTCTGTAAGTGCGGATGCATGACCGCTAAAACATCAATCGCACCGGGAGTTTACCACATTCCCGATGCGCGGAGCGGGATCAGGGTGTCCGGGCGAGGTCGAGCAGCGCCGGCAGCGGCTTGCGAAGCCCCTCACGGCGGGCAACGACGTCGAGGTGGGGCGACGCCCAGTCTTCCAGCAACGGCGGGCCGCCGTTCCAGCGCTCGCGCCGATCCAGCTCCTTGAGGTAGCCGCGGCAGGCGCGACAGCCGGAGATCACGTAGCCGGCGTCCTCGCCCTCGGCCTGAAGGCGCTGGAGGTCCTTGGAACCTTCCACGCCGCACAGCGGGCAGCGCAGCTTCGCGAAGCCCCAGGCGCCGCCGCAGAAGTGACACGCGAGACGGCGGTGGCCGCCTTCGACGACGTCGGCGAAGCCCGGCGGCGCGCCGCAGAACGGACACACGCCACGGCCCCAGTCGACCTCCGTGAAGTGCGGACGCGCCGGCTCGAGCCAAGCCTCCAGCACGGGGCGCAGCGTCGCATACGAGAGGAAGGCCACCGCCCGGGCGTCGAGACCGCTCGCGGCTTCCACGCTGCCGTCGCCGAGCCCGTCGCGTCGTGGCAGCAGCGCGTCGGGGCCGATCGCGCCCGCGTCCCACGCACCCGCCAGCCGCTGGAGCGCCGGGGCGCGCGCGGGGTCCACGGCCGCGACCTCCTCCATGGCGCCGCCGAGCAGATCTTCGACGTCGCCGGCGTCGAGCGGCGGCGGCGCCTCCGCCGCGAGCGGGACGGCGCGCGCCCAGGATTCGCGGCAACGCTGCGCCGACCAGCTCAGCGAGCGGCGCGGCGGCGTCCATGCGGCCCAGCGCTCGAGCATCTCGCCGTAGGGCGCCAGACTCGCGGCCAGACTCCGGCGCCGCGCGAGCAGCTCGGTCCAGGCCTGGCGCAGCTCAGTCATCAGGAGCCCTCACAGCTTCCAGAAACAATCCGGGGGGCCCCGAGCCGGCCCCCCAGACCTCCCGGCCGCAACGATGCGGCCGTCGTCAGCGTCGTCCGCGTCAGCCCTGGATCGACATGACGACGACGTACCGCAGGATGAAGCCGCCCATCAGGACGAGCGCGGCCGACACCGCGCCGAGCGCGCGCACTCGACCGCCGAAGAAGTTCAAGACCAGCGGGAGAATCAGCCCGGCCCCGACGAGACCGCCCCAGAACAGCGGCCCGAAGTGGCCGCTGGTGATCGGACGCGCGGCGGAGCCGAGGAGTGCCAGGAAGACCCCGAGCACGATGACCTCGACGATCATCGAGAAGCGGTCCGCCACCTCGATCTTGTGCCAGCCCTCGCCCGCCGAGCCCCCGCTGAGGAACATGATCAGCGCCACCGCGGCCATGCCGGTGGAGGCGCCCGAGGCGAGGAAGAGCGCGCCCATGAGCCGCGAGTCGCCCCAGAAGGGCATCGCCGAGTTGCTCAGCAGGACGCCGGTGTAGCCCGCGAGGAAGAACCCGAACAGCATCCCCACCAGCGAGATCTTGCGCCGCAGCGATGCCAGCGAGTCCGACGACGTGAACGACAGCACCGACGACACGAACGTGAATCCGCCGAAGACGCCCACCGCCCACGCGCCGATGGACATCGGGTCCCAGAACTTGAAGTGCAGGATCATGTTCATGAACCGCGCCGGCACGCCGAGGTCGGCGATCAGCAGCACGCCGCAGATGGCGACGAGCGGAAGCGAGAGGAGATAGCCGACGCGCGCCACCGACCGGTCGCGGAGCGAGCCGAAGTTGTCGGCGATGGCCGCCGTGAAGTACGCACCGCCGGCGATGCCGCCGAGAAAGAAGTACCAGACGATCGACATCTCCCAGCCGGGCGCCTTGAGCATCACCTGCCCCCCTTCCCGCGCTCGCGGAAGGCAAGCATCGCGCCGAGGCCGACCAGGACCGCCGAGCCGATGGAGAGGAGCGAATCCACCACGACGTTGCGCTGCGGGAGCTTGGGATTGTCCGGCAGGTTGTACGTGGCCGGCTTGGCGAGCAGCAGGAAAAACGCGTTGAGGCCTCCCAGGAAGCCGCCGCTGTCGGCGCCGTAGAGCTGGGCGTCCTTGAAGCCCATCCCCTTCAGCGTCTCGACGCGCTTGTTCGCCTTGGCAACCAGCTCGTCGCGGAAGCCGAACTGGATGGAGTCGGTGGGGCACGCCTTGGCGCAGGCGGGCCCGAGGCCGTTGTGGATGCGGTCGTTGCAGAAGGTGCACTTCTTCGCGGTGCCCGTCTGCTCGTTGAACGACACGACGCCGAACGGGCACGAGGCCACGCAGTAACGGCAGCCATTGCAGACGTCCTGGTTGATGTTGACCGTGCCGAACTCGGTCCGGTAGATGGCGCCCGTCGGGCAGGCGTCCAGGCAGCCCGCCTGAGCGCAGTGCTTGCAGACGTCCGACATGAGCAGCCAGGCGAGATCACCGTTCGGCTTGGCGCCTGGTGCCTCGACGAACCGCACGAGCCGGTACGTCTTGTCGGTGAAGTGGGCGTGGTTCTGGTAGCCGCCGGTCCACTCGGGCACCTCGAGCCCGAGCTCGTTCCACTGCTTGCACGCCACCTGGCAGGCCCGACAGCCGATGCACAGGGACGTGTCCGTGAACATCGCCAGCGTGCGCGCCATGGCTACACCACCCCCTTCTTCACATTGCAGAGAAAGGCTTTCGTCTCCTGGATGTAGACGTTGGGGTCGCCGACGGTGGCCGACAGGTCATTGGTGATGTCGCCCTTGCTGCCCGGCAGCTGATCGACGCCCTTCCAGCCCCAGTGCCAGGGGACGCCGATCTGGTGCACGGTCTTGCCGTCGATGATGAACGGCTTGATGCGGTTCGTGACCATCGCGGTCACGTGGACCTTGCCGCGCGGGCTCAGCACCGTGATTTTCTCGCCGTTCTCGATCCGGAGCTCCTTGGCCAGCTCGTGGCTGATCTCGGCGAAGTGCGAGTGGTGCAGCTCGGCCAGCATCGGCAGGTAGCGGGACATGACGCCGGACAGATGGTGCTCCGTCAGGCGATACGTCGTGATGACGTACGGGTAGTCCTTCGAGCCGACCGGTGCCAGCTCGTTCTTCTGGTCAGGCACCTTCCAGATCTTCGCGACCGGGTTGTTCTGCTGCCTCGACAACAGATTCTTCGTCGGTGACTCGATCGGCTCGTAGTGCTCGGGGAACGGCCCGTCGTTGAGCGGCCCGAAGAACCCACCCACGAGGTCGGCGCGCATGATGAACGGCTTGTCGCCGTTCTTCGCGTCGGGCGCCAGGAAGGCGTTGAAATCGGGAACGTCGAGCCCGACCCATTTGCCCGGCTTGTCCTCCGGCTTCGCCCCCGGGGCGGCCGGATCCCACCAGATCAGCTTCTTCTTCTCGCTCCACGGCTTGCCGTGGAGATCGGCGGAGGCGCGGTTGTAGAGGATGCGGCGGTTCGCCGGCCACGAGAAACCCCAGCCGTGTGCCAGGTAGTCGGTGCCGTCGGCCGGCTTGCGCGAGGCCGCCTTGTTGATGAGCTTGCCGTCCGGGCTCTCCACGGTGACGCCCGTATAGATCCAGCAACCGGACGTCGTCTTGCCGTCGTCCGTGAGCTGCGCGAATGAGGCGATCGGCTGGCCCTTCTTGTAGAGGACCTTGCCTTCCTTGTCGGTGATGTCCTCGGTCGCGACGCCGTTGACCTCCTTCAGGACCTCGACCATCTCGGGATGGTCGGGCTTCGCGCCGTAGGTGAAGTTCGCGGCCCGAAATCCCTTGTCCCGCTCCTTCTTGCTGCTCGCGTACATCTTCTGGAGTCGGTGGGCCAGCGTGCAGATGAACTGCGCGTCGGTCTGCACGTCGCCCGGCGGATCCACCGCCTTCTCGTGCCACTGGATCAGCCGCATGGTGTTGGTGAGGCTGCCGTCCTTCTCCGCGGCCGGCGCCGCGGGAATGAAGAACACCTCGGTCTTGACCTCCTTCGGATCCTTGCCGGGCTCCTTCCAGACCTCCGCGGTCTCCGTCAGGAAGATGTCGACGACCACCAGCCAGTCGAGCCGCTGCATGGCCGCCCGCGCGAGCTTGGCGTTGGGGCCGCCCACCGCCGGGTTCTGGCCGTCGGCGAGGAAGCCCTTGATGATGCCGTTGTACATGTCCACGAACATGTGCTGGTGGCTATAGGCGTCGGCGGACGCGCGCTTCGGGATCCACTGGTAGCCGAACTCGTTGTCCTTCGTCGCAGCGTCGTCGTAGAACGCCTTGAGCAGGCTGACCATGAACTTCGGCTTGTTCGTCCAGAACCCGCCCTTGGGCGTCTCCTTCTCGAGATACGTCTTGAGGTCGGGATGCGCGTCACGCAACGGCATGGCGAGGTACCCGGGCAGCTCGTGGTAGAGCAGCTCGAGGTCCGTCGCCCCCTGCACGTTGGCGTGGCCGCGCAGCGCGGTGACGCCGCCGCCCGGCCGCCCGATGTTGCCGAGCAGGAGCTGGAGCATGCACAGCGAGCGGATGTTCTCCACGCCGTTGGTGTGCTGCGTGAGGTTCAGGGCGTACGTGATGGTGCCCGTCTTGTCGGGCCCCGACGTGCCGCAGTAGAGCTTGGCGACCTCCTCGAATTTCGCCTTCGGGATGCCGCAGACTTTCTCGACCATCTCCGGCGTGTAGCGGCTGTAGTGCCGCTTGAGGTGCTGGAAGACGGTCTGCGGGTCCTTCAGCGAGAGGTCACGCTTGGGGTTGCCCTCGCCGTCGAGCTGATACTTCCAGGACGCCCGATCGTACGACTTCTTGGTTCCGTCGAAGCCCGTGAACAGGCCGTTGAGATCGGTGGGCGTCTTGAACGCCGGATCGAGCAGGAACGAGGCGTTCGTGTAGTGAACGACGTAGTCCTTGAAGTAGAGGTTCTTCTGGATCGCGTAGCTCATCAGGCCGCCGAAGAACGCGATGTTCGTCCCCGACCGCAGCGGCACGTGGATGTCCGCCGCCGCGCTGGTGCGCGTGTAGCGCGGGTCCACGTGGATGAGCTTGGCCCCGCGCTCCTTGGCCTTCATCACCCACTGGAAGCCGACGGGGTGGTTCTCGGCCATGTTCGACGTCGCCATGATCACATCCGAGTGCTGGAGGTCGATCAGGTTGGTCGTCATCGCCCCGCGACCGAACGTGGTCCCCAAAGCTGGGACCGTGGCGCTGTGTCAGACCCTGGCCTGGTGCTCGTGGTAGACGATGCCGAAGGTCCGGTTCAGCTTCGACAGGAGGTAGCATTCCTCGTTGTCGATGCACGCCGACCCGAGCGAGGCGATCGCCTCGAGCCGGTTCACCGTGACGTCGTGGCCGTCCTTGTCCTTTTCCTTCGTGATGAAGTACTTCTCGCGGGCGTCGTAGTAGCGCTTGGCGATCTGGTCGTACATCCAGGCGATCGGCTTCTCTTCCCACTTGTCGGAGCCGGGCGCGCGGTAGAGCGCCTTGGTCGGCCGCAGCGGGTTGTTCGACAGCTGGATGGTGGCAGCACCTTTAGGGCAGAGCCGGCCCAGCGTGTGCGGGGTGTCCGGGTTCCCTTCGATGTCGATGATCTTGTTGTCCCTGGTGTAGATGAGCTGCCCGCAGCCCACCGCGCAATACGGGCAGACGCCGGCGAACGCCTTCGCTTCCTTGATCTTGAGCGAGACCGCCGCGGCTTCGACGGGCAGCATGTCGACGCCCGCGCCGAGCGCGCCTGCCGTGGCGGTCGCTCCCCCGTACTTCAGGAAGTCACGACGTGAAAGGCTCATCGAAGCCTCCTTATCACCACTCTGGACTCGAGAGCTCGTCCCAGACCCGTCGGACGACGACGATGCGCTCGGGACGGCCGACCGGCCCCTCGAGCCTGACGATGTCGCCCGCGTTCAGCGCCGTGAGGTCCGCGCGACTCCCCTCGTCACTGACGACGAGGGTCTGCGCGGAGCACGAGAGGTCGGTGCAGGCGTCGGCGACACCCTTGATCCGGACGGTGTTCCTGGCGGTGTCCACGGCGACGATGATGTGGCGATCCTGCTGGATCGAGTCGGTGAGGCTCATGGCGCGCCTCCTCCCCGGTGAGTCCGGCACTGTGGCCGGCATAGGGCTGATCGCATGCTAGGCCGGTCCGACCAGAATGTCAAGATTGCACTACTGCGTATCCCACTGTTCTTGTGAACGTAAGCGCGAATCGTCCGCCTGATCGAGCGGGGCATACAAGCGTCGCCGCTCGTCAAGGACCCTGGCAGCCTCCTCCCGGGCCCCTGCCCCGAGCAGCGTCATGATCCGCTGCCGGGTTTCCAGGTCGACGATTGGGGCATTTTTGACCGGGTTGTAGAGCTTGCCGAGCTCGCGAAGGACACGGTTCACCCGCTCGTGGTCGTCCAGGTAGGCCGCAGCCTCGCGGAACAGGTCGAGGGCGTAGTCCTCCCGCTTGTCCCGCCCCTTGTCCTTGCCGCCGAACCGCCGCTTGAAGGCCTTCTCGGCGGCCGACTCGATCCGGTCGCCGGGCTGCTCAGCCATGCGACGCAGGCTCAGCGTCCAGCACGAGCGCCTCGCCGGCGTAGAGGTTGAGGCCGTCGGGCCGCACGTAGCCGCAGACGGTCACGTTCAATTGCTCCGCCAGCGCCACGGCCATCTCGGTCGGCGACGTCCGCGAGGCGACCACGGGCACGCCCATGCGCGCGGCCTTGAGCAGCATCTCGGACGAGACGCGGCCGGTGGACAACAAGATGCGATCGGCGGTGGGGATCCCCTCCAGCAGCGCCTGCCCCTTCACCTTGTCGACGGCGTTGTGACGGCCGACGTCCTCGGCGACGACGAGCAGCCGCGTGCCGTCCGAGAGCGCGGCGCCGTGGATGCCCCGCGAGCGCTGGTACTGGGTGGCCGCCTGGAAGAGCTGCTTCATGCCGTTCGCCAGATCGGCCGGCCGCACGCGCAGCGACGAGTGCAGCCGCGGGAAGAGCCGGTGGTCGATACGGAATGTGATGCCGCCGCCGCAGCCAGAGGTGAGGATGCGCTCGGTGGGCAGGGTCACCGGATGGGTCAACGTGACGTCGGCGCGGCCGTCGACGGGCGAGACCTCCACGCGGGCGATCTCCTCGACGTCGCCGATCACCTTCTCCATCCAGAGATAGCCGACGACGAGCGCTTCGAGCATCATCGGGGAGCAGAGCAGCGTGAGGAACTTCTCGCCGTTGACGTGGATGGTGAGCGGCTGCTCCCGGACGACGTCGGCCGCCACTTCGCTCACGCGACCGCCCCGGACGGTGACGTACGTGCGCATCGCGTCGCTATTCTAGCGCGGATCGGCCGCGGGGACCGTCGGCGCGGGCGAGCTGGCGGGGTGGCGCGGGTGCGGCCGCCCGGCGGTGGGCGAAGTGGGACCCCCTAGTCGGGATAGCGCACGCGGACGAGGACGAGACCGTGCGCGGGGGCCGTCGGTCCGGCACGAGTGCGATCGCGGCCGGCGAGCACCTCGCCAAGCCACTTCGCGGGGCGGGCGCCCCGGCCGACCTCGACGGCGCTGCCGACGAGGTTTCGCACCATGTGGTGGAGGAAGCGGTCGGCGGAGATCAACACCGCGACCAGGGCGCGGCGGCGGAGGACGTGGGCGGCCCGCACGCGGCAGACGGGATCCGTGTCGCGGCCGGGGGCGGCGCAGAACGCGCTGAAGTCGTGCGGGCCGCGCACCGCCGCCAGCGCGGCGCGCATGGCGCCGAGATCCAGCGCGCCGGGCACGTGCCAGGCGAAGCGCCGCAACAGGGGCGCGGCGATCGATCCGTTGTCGAGCAGATAGAGATAGCGCTTGCCGGCGGCCGAGCGGCGGGCATCGAAGTCCGCCGGCGCCTCGCGAGCGTCCAGCACGCGCACGCTCGGCGGCAACGCCGCGTTGAGCGCCGCCTGCACGGCCGCGGGCGCCAGCGTCGCCTCCGTGCTGAGCGAGGCCGTTTGGCGGAGCGCGTGGACGCCGGCGTCGGTGCGGCTGGCGCCGGTCACGCGCGCGTCGGGACCGAGGAAGCGGCGCGCCGCCTCCAGAATCGCGCCCTGCACCGTCGGCGCGTCGGGCTGGACCTGCCAGCCGTGGAAGTCGGTGCCGTCGTAGGCGAGGACGAGACGGACGGTACGCGTCCCTATTGCGGCGGACGCCGCCGCGACGCGCGGTCCGGCACCAGCGTCAGCCAGACCACCGCGACGAGGAGAAAGAGTCCGATGCCGATCACGTCGTTCCACTCCAGGCGTCCCAGCAGCGAGTCCGGGTCGTGGCGCTCGAGCCAGGTCTGCCGCTCGAGGTCCTTGGGCTCGTAATGCAGCGGCGCATAGCCGGCCCACGCGTTGACGAAGCGCGCGACGCTCGGGACGGCGACCCAGGCGACGACGAGGATGGTGAGCACGACGGCGAAGTTGAACCGGCCGTGGCGACCGAACCGGCGGCGGTAGGCGCGGCGAAGAGTCCTCATCCCGCGACCTCCCTGGGGCTCGGCGCCCTAGGTGGCGAGCAGCAGCTCGGCGATCTGCACGGCGTTGGTCGCCGCCCCCTTCCGTAACTGGTCACCGACCACCCAGAAGTTCAGCGCGCGCGGATGCGAGAGGTCCTCCCGCACGCGCCCCACCCAACAGTCGTCCTGTCCCTCCACGTCCACCGGCATCGGATAGCGCCCCTGGGCGGGCTCGTCCCATACCTTGAGCCCCGGGAAGCGGCCGAGGAGCTCGCGCGCGCGCGCGGCGGTGATCTTCTCTTCCGTCTCGACGTTCACGGCTACGGAGTGGCATGTGAAGACCGGGACGCGAACGGTCGTGGGCGAGATCATGAGATCCGGCGCCTCGAGGATCTTGCGCGTCTCGTTGATCAGCTTCCACTCCTCGCCCGTGTAACCGTCCGGCGCGAACGCGTCGATGGCGGGAATCAGGTTGAACGCGATGCGATGCGCGAAGTGCCGCGGCACCATCGCCTCGCCGCGCGCCCAGGCCAGCGCCTGTTGCCGCAGGTCGTCGATCCCATTGACGCCGGCGCCCGAGACGGACTGGTACGAGGTCGCGACCACGCGACGGATCCGCGCGGCGTCGTGCAGGGGCTTGAGCGGCATGACGGCCACGATCGTCGTGCAGTTGGGCGAGGCCACGATCCCCCGGTGAGTCCTCACCGCGTGCGGATTGATCTCCGGCACCACGAGCGGGACCTTCGGGTCCATGCGCCAGGCGTTGGACTTGTCCACGACGACAGCGCCGGCCCTCGCGATCATCGGCGCGTATTCCTTCGCCTGCGCGGTGCCCGCCGAGCAGATGGCGATCTCGACGCCCTTGAAGGCCGCCGGCTCGACGCGCGCGACCCGGATGTCCTCGCCGCGGAAGCTGACCGTCTTGCCGACGGAGCGCTCGGAGGCGAAGGCGCGCAGCTCCCGCACCGGGAACTTGCGCTCCTCGAGGATCTTGAGCGTCGTCTGTCCGGCCGCGCCCGTGGCGCCGACCACCGCGATGGTGACTCCCGAAGCCATCAGCCCTCCAGCTCGTGCACGACGTGATCGCTCATCTCGCGTGTCCCGAGCACCTTCTCGCCCGGCTTGGCGATGTCGCCCGTCCGCCGGCCCTGCTCGAGCACGCGCTGGACCGCGGCCTCGACCCAGGCCGCCGCGGCCGTCATGTTCAGAGAGTACCGCAGCAGCAGGCCGGCCGACAAAATGGCGGCGAGCGGGTTGGCGACGCCCTTGCCGGCGATGTCCGGCGCCGTGCCGTGGACCGGCTCGTAGAGCCCGACGTTGCGACCGCCCGCGGCCGCGGGGCCCAGCGACGCCGACGGCAGCATGCCCATCGATCCCGCCAGGATGGCCGCCTCGTCCGACAGGATGTCGCCGAACGTGTTCTCGGTGACGATGGTGTCGAAGTGTGTCGGCTTGTGGACCAGGGCCATCGCGCAGTTGTCGACGAGGACGTGCTCCAGCGCGACGTCCGGGTAGTCCCTGGCGAGGCGCGTGACCACCTCGCGCCAGAGCTGGGAGACGACGAGGACGTTGGCCTTGTCGACGGAGGCGAGGCGCTTGCGCCGTTTGCGCGCGACGTCGAAGGCCACGCGGGCCACCCGCTCGATCTCGCGCGTCGTGTACGCCATGGTGTTGATGGCGCGCTCGCCGCCGTCGGCGAACGACTCGCGGCCGCGCGGCTCGCCGAAGTAGAGCCCGCCGGTCAGCTCCCGGATCACCATCAGATCGGTGCCCTCGACCACCGAGCGCTTGAGCGGCGAGGCGTCGATCAGCATCGGGAAGCAGATCGCGGGTCGCAGGTTGGCGTAGAGGTCGAGCTCCTTGCGCAGGGCGAGCAGCCCGCGCTCCGCGCGCGATTCTTGAGGCAGGTGGTCCCACTTGGGCCCGCCCACGGCGCCGAAGAGGATGGCGTCGGCCTTTCGGCAGAGCGCGAGCGTCTCCGGGGGCAGCGGCGTGCCGGTGGCGTCGATCGCGGCGCCGCCGATCAGCGCCTCCTCGAACTCGAACGTGACGCCGGCGCGCTTGCCGACGGCGCGCAGCACGCGCACCGCCTCCGGCGTCACCTCCTGCCCGATCCCGTCGCCGGGCAGCACCGCGATCGTGTGGGTGGCCATACGGCCCGTCACACGCCCCCGGCGTCCTTGGTGCGTTGTCCGCTCCGTAACATGCGGTTGAGCGCGCTCAGGTAGGCGCGCGCGCTCGCCTCGATGACGTCGGTCGAGGAGCCCTTCCCGGAGACCAGCGTGCCGTCGAAGTCCACCTTCACCGCCACCTCGCCCAGCGCGTCCTTGCCCGAGGTCGCCGCGCGGATCGCGTAATCTTGAAGACGGCCCTTCAGGCCCGTGATCGCGTCGATGGCCGCCAGCGCGGCGTCGACCGGCCCGTCGCCGACGCCCGAGTCCTGGTACGACTCGCCGTCCTTCTTGAGCTTCACCGTGGCCGACGGGATCACGCCGGTGCCGCTGATGACGTGCAGGTACTCGAGCTGGTACACGGCGTCCGTCTGGGTCGCCTCGTCGGTGACGATGGCGATGAGATCCTCGTCGTAGACCTCCTTCTTCCTGTCGGCGAGGTCCTTGAAGGCCTTGAACGCGCGGTCCAGGTCGCCGCCCGCGAGGTCGAGGCCGAGGTCCTTGAGCCGCGCGGCCAGCGCGTGGCGCCCGGAGTGCTTGCCGAGGACGAGCTTGTTGGACGGCCGCCCGATGTCCTCGGGCTTCATGATCTCGTAGGTCAGCTTCTCCTTGAGCACGCCGTCCTGGTGGATGCCCGCCTCGTGGGCGAACGCGTTCTCCCCCACGATGGCCTTGTTCGGCTGGACGTGGACGCCGGTGATGTGGGAGAGCAGCCGCGAGGTCCGGAAGATCTCCTCCGTCTTCACGCGCGTGTCGGCGCCGAAGTAGTCCTTGCGCGTGTGGAGCGCCATCACGAGCTCCTCGAGCGAGGCGTTGCCGGCTCGCTCGCCGATCCCGTTGATGGTGCACTCCACCTGCCGCGCGCCGTTCATCACGCCCGTGAGCGAGTTGGCCACCGCCTGGCCGAGGTCGTTGTGGCAGTGGACCGAGAGCACGTACGCGCCCGCGTGGCGCTTGAGCCGCTCCTGGATGCGCGCGATCCGCTCGCCCCACTCGCGCGGGATGGCGTAGCCGACCGTGTCGGGAATGTTGATCGTGCGCGCGCCGGCATCGACGCAGGCCTCGAGGACGTCGCACATGTAGTCGAAGTCGGAGCGCGAGGCGTCCTCCGGCGAGAACTCGACGTCCTGGCAGTAGCCGCGCGCGTGCCGCACCGCCTCCACGGACGCCTTCAGCACCTCGGCGCGCGACTTCCGCAGCTTGTACTTGAGGTGGATGTCTGAGGTGGCCACGAAGGTGTGGATCCGCGGCTTCGTCGCGTACTTCACCGCCTCCCAGCACCGGTCGATGTCGCCGAGGCCCACGCGGGAGAGCCCGCAGATCGCCGGCGCGCCCGCGAGGGTGCCGACCTGCTTGGCCACCTCGCGTGTCGCCTCGAAATCCTCCTCCGAGGAGATCGGGAAGCCCGCCTCGATGACGTCCACGTTCAGACGCGCCAGCTGCCGGGCCATCTCCAGCTTCTCCATCGCATTCATCGAGAACCCGGGTGACTGCTCGCCGTCGCGGAGCGTGGTGTCGAAGATGATGACTCGGTCCATGGCCTTCTCCCCCTGTCCTTCCTTCTCCCTCACGAATATTCCTTGCCGGGCACATCGCTCGGCGCCGGCGCCGGCGTCTGCCCCGCGACCAGCCGCCGCACCGGCCCGGAGACCGCGTAGCCGCCGAACACGAGGAAGAGGAACACCTCGTGCTTCGTGGCCACGATCATCCCGGCCAGGACGACGATCAGCAGCGTGTGAAGGGGCGGGCGCTTCGCCCAGTCGAACTCCTTGAAGCTCCAGTACCGGAACGTCGAGACCATGAGCAGCGCCACCAGATACGTGACGATGGCCACGCTCAACCGCATCCAGCGGGTGAGCTCCTCGCCCTGGAGCAGGATGACCACCGAGCACGCCACCGCGGCGCCGGCCGGGATCGGCAGCCCGATGAAGTACCGCTTGTCGGTGCTGCCGGTGATGACGTTGAAGCGCGCCAGCCGGAGCGCCCCGCAGATCACGAAGAGAAACGCGGCGAACCAGGCCGGACGGCCCAGGTCGCGCAGCGCGAACGAGTAGAGCAGGAACGCCGGGGCCACCCCGAACGAGACGACGTCCGCCAGCGAGTCGTACTCGACGCCGAACTGGCTCGTGGCCTTCATGAGCCGCGCCACGCGGCCGTCCAGCATGTCCATGATCATGGCGACGAAGATCGCGAGCGTCGCCTCCGTGTAGCGCGCCTCCACCGTCAGCAGCATCGCGAAGAAGCCGCAGAAGAGGTTGCCGGTGGTGAGCAGGCTCGGCAGCAGGAAGACGCTCTTCCGCCGCCGCTCGCGCAGCTCCTGCCACGGGCGCCGCCGCGGTCGCTTGCCCCCGTGACGCCGGGGAATCATGGCAGGAGTCCGATCACGGTGACGCCCCCGATGACCCGGTCGCCCGGCCGCACGCGGACGTCGCTGCCGCGCGGCACGTAGCAGTCGGTGCGCGAGCCGAACCGGATCATGCCGAAGCGCTCGCCCGCGGCCAGCTTGTCCCCGGGACCGACGCGGCACACGATCCGCCGCGCCACCACGCCCGCGATCTGCACCACGGTGACGCGCGCGGCGTCGCCCTGCAGGCGGACCGCGCAGCGCTCGTTGTCGCCGGCGTCGGGATCGTAGGCGGCGACGAACCGGCCCGGCGTATAGACGACGTCGACCACGAGCCCGCCGATCGGCGCGCGGTTGACGTGGACGTCGAGGGGCGACAGGAAGATCGACACGCGCGTCGACGGCCCCACGAACGGATCCACCGCGTCCTCGACCCCGAGCACGCGGCCGTCGGCCGGCGAGAGCACGCCGTTGGAGACGGCGGGAATCTCGCGCACGGGGTCACGAAAGAAGCCGAGCGACGCCACCGACGCTGCCCAGAACGGCAGGGCCAGCCGGCGGTGGCCGAGCAGGCGGAGGCCGAGCGCGATCACCGCCGGCCCCACGATGAAGGGCCAGCCCTCACTGGCGATGGGCAGCGTCTTTCTCTCCATCGCTACATCCTCGGCGGCTTGATCCAGGACATCATCGAGCGCAGCCGCTTGCCCACTTCCTCGATCTGGTGGTCGGCGTCGCGCCGCCGCATGGCCAGGAAGCCCGCGCGGTTGGCCTGGTTCTCCAGCACCCACTCGCGCGCGAACTGCCCGGACTGGATCTCACCCAGGATCTTCTTCATCTCCCGCTTCGTCTCGTCGCTGACGACGCGCGGGCCCCGCGTGTAGTCGCCGTACTCCGCGGTGTCCGAGACCGAATAGCGCATGTACGCGAGACCGCCCTGGTAGAACAGGTCGACGATCAGCTTCATCTCGTGCATGCACTCGAAGTAGGCGACCTCCGGCTGATAGCCCGCCTCGACCAGCGTCTCGAAGGCGGCCTTGATCAGGTGCGAGACGCCGCCGCAGAGCGTCGTCTGCTCGCCGAAGAGGTCCGTCTCCGTCTCTTCCTTGAAGGTCGTCTCGATGACGCCGGCGCGCGTGCAGCCGACGCCGCGGCCGTACGCCAGCGCGAGGTCGCGCGCCTTGCCCGTCACGTCCTGCTGGACAGCCACGAGCGCGGGCACGCCAGGACCCTGTGTGAAGAGGTCGCGCATGACGTGCCCGGGCGCCTTGGGCGCGATCATCGTGACGTCGACGTCGGGCGGCGGCACCACCTGGTTGAAGTGGATGTTGAAGCCGTGGGCGAACATCAGCATCTTGCCCTTGCCGAGTCCCTTGCGGATCGACTCCTCGAAGACCGAGCGCTGCGTCTGGTCCGGCAGCAGGATCATCACGACGTCGCCGGCTTTGGCGGCGTCGGCGACGGGCGCGACCTTCAGCCCGTCCTTCTCCGCCTTCGCCCAGGACTTGCTGCCCTGGTACAGGCCGACGATCACGTCCTGGCCCGAGTCCTTGAGGTTGAGCGCGTGAGCGTGGCCCTGGCTGCCATATCCGATGATCGCGATCTTCTTGCCCTTGAGGAGGCCGAGGTCGGCGTCCTGGTCGTAATAGATCTTCGCCGGCATACGTGGTCCTTTCCCTCTGTCGTGGGTTAGTCCGCGAAGCCCACCACGCGCGGGTCGTCGGACACGCGCGGGCGCTTCGCCGGCTCGGCCTTTCGAACGCGCGTCTTGGGCCCGCGCGAGATCGCCACCTTGCCCGTGCGCACGATCTCCTGGATGCCCATCGGCCGCAGCAGCTCGATGAGTGCCTCCAGCTTGCCCTCGTCGCCGGTCGCCTCGAGCACGAACGACACCTGGGTGACGTCCACCACCTTGGCGCGGAAGATGTCCGCGGTGCGCAGGATCTCCTCGCGATGCTGGGGCTCGGCGTTCACGCGGATCAGCATCAGCTCGCGCTCGACGTGGCTCTCGTCGGTGAGGTCGTTGACCTTGATCACGTCGATGAGCTTGTGGAGCTGCTTCATCACTTGCTCGATGACGAACTCGTCGCCGCCGACCACGAGGGTCATCCGCGACACCGTCGGGTCGAGCGTCTCGCCCACCGACAGGCTCTCGATGTTGTAGCCGCGCGCCGAGAACAGCCCGGCCACGCGCGAGAGCACGCCGAACTTGTTCTCGACGAGCACGGAGATCGTGTGCTTGCGGGGCTCGGTGCCGTTCATGCTCATCTTTCTTCCTGGGGGCCCCGACATGGCCCCCAGACCCCCATCGCTCGGACGCGCCCCGGCGCAGCCGTGGCGCGCCTCGGTATCGCCACACCATGTCTCATGTCAGAACCCCGTCTGCGACTTCTCGGCCCGGTCGCGAACCTCGCGGGTCGGGGGGGCCAGGATCATGTCCGTGTTGGCGCCCCCCGCCGGGACCATCGGGAAGACGCACTCGTCCTTGTCCACGCACACGTCCAGGACGACCGGCGCCGGCGTGCTCAGCATCTTCTCGATGGCCGGCACCACCTCGCTCGGCTTCGTCACCCGCAGCCCGACGCAACCGTAGGCCTCGGCCAGCTTCACCCAGTCGGGGATGCCGGGCAGGTCGATCGCGCAGTAACGCTCCTTGTAGATGATGCGCTGCCACTGCCGGACCATGCCGTGGCCGCTGTTGTTGATGATGACCGTCTTCACCGGGAGCTTCTCGACGAAGCACGTGGCCAGCTCCTGGCTGTTCATCGCGAAGGAGCCGTCGCCGTCGATGTTGACCACGTGCCGGCCGGGGTGCGCGGCCTGCACGCCCATGGCCGTGGGCAGGCCGTAGCCCATGGTGCCGAGCCCGCCCGAGGTGAACCACGCGCGCGGGTGCGTGAACTTGTAGTACTGGGCCGCCCACATCTGGTGCTGGCCGACGCCGGTGACGATCATCGCCTCCCCGCGCGTGGCGTTGGAGATCTCCTGGATCACGTATTGCGGCTTGATGACGTCGTCGCTCCACTCGTAGCGGAGCGGCTCCTTCACCTTCCACTCGGCGATCTGCGCGTGCCAGGGCTTCTGGCCCTCCTGGCCGTCGCCGCCGGCCTTCGCCTCCTCGCGGACCGCCTCGACGAGCGCCCGTAGCACGCGGCGGCAGTCGCCGACGATCGGCACGTCGACCTTGATGTTCTTGGAGATCGACGACGGATCGATGTCGATGTGGATGATCTCCGCGTGCGGCGCGAAGGCGTCCACCCGCCCGGTCACCCGATCGTCGAAGCGGGCGCCCACCGCGACGAGCACGTCGGAATGGTGGACGGCCATGTTCGCGTAGTAGGTCCCGTGCATGCCGAGCATCTCGATGGACAGCGGATGCTCCGACGGAAACGCGCCCAGCCCCATGAGGGTCGTGGTCACCGGGATCTGGGTCAGCTCGGCCAGCTCGCGCAGCTCCGCGTGCGCGTTCGACGAGATGACGCCGCCGCCGACGTAGAGGACCGGCTTCTTCGCGCGCAGCATGGCTTTCGCGGCGCGCTTGATCTGGCCGGCGTGGCCCTCGTAGTTCGGATTGTAGGAGCGCATGGTGACCTTCTCCGGCCAGATGAGCTCCGCCTCCTTCACGAGGATGTCCTTGGGCAGGTCCACGTGCACGGGACCCGGCCGGCCCGTGGCCGCGATGTGGAACGCCTCGCGGATGATGGGGCCGAGATCCTTGCCGTCCTTCACGAGGAAGTTGTGCTTGGTGGCCGAGCGCGTGATGCCGACGTTATCGGCCTCCTGGAACGCGTCGTTTCCAATCAGATGCGTGGGCACTTGACCAGTGAATGCCACAATCGGAATCGAATCCATCATCGCGTCTTGAAGTGCGGTGACGAGGTTGGTGCACGCGGGTCCGGAGGTCACCAGACAGACGCCGACCTTCCCCGTCGCACGCGCGTACCCCTCGGCGGCGTGCCCGGCCGCCGCTTCCTGGCGGACCAGGATGTGACGCAGGCCTTCGAAGTCGTACAGCGCGTCGTAAATCGGCAGCACGGCGCCGCCGGGGAGGCCGAAGATGATGTCCACGCCCTCCCGCTTGATGCACTCCAGCACGATCTTCGCCCCTGGCAGTTTCACCTTCTCCTCCATGGGGGCCCCGACATGGCCCCCACATTCTTCAAGCGAAGGAGGCTACGCCCCCCTCGGACTCCCCCGGCCACGCTCGGGGCGCCCCGGCGGAGCCGGGGCGCCCCGCGATCACGGCACCCGTCCTTACGCATTCGGCGCGCCCTCGGCGGAGGCCTCGCGCGCCCGGAGACGCGCCTGCGCCGCGCTCAGCCGCGCGATCGGAATCATGAACGGCGAACAGGACACGTACGTCATCCCTACCTTGTGACAGAACTCCACCGACGACGGCTCTCCGCCGTGCTCGCCGCAGATACCGATCTTGAGATCCGGGCGCGTGCGCCGCCCGCGTTCGATGCCGATTCGGATCAGCTCGCCCACGCCCTCCTGGTCGAGGACCGAGAACGGGTCGTGTTGAACGATCCCCTTCTGGAGATAGGCGGGCAGAAACTTGGCGACGTCGTCCCGGCTGTAGCCGAAGGTCAGCTGCGTGAGGTCGTTGGTGCCGAACGAGAAGAACTCGGCGTCGTGGGCGATCTTGTCGGCGATGAGCGCGGCGCGCGGCACCTCGATCATCGTGCCGATCGTGTACTTGACGGGGACGCCCATCCGCGCGACGACGCCGTCGGCGACCTTCTTCGTCTGGTCGTGCGTCACGTGCATCTCGCCGACGGTACCCGTCAGCGGAATCATGATCTCGGGCTCGACCTTCACGCCCTGCTCCGCGGCGATGCAGGCCGCCTCCATGATCGCCTCGACCTGCATGCCGTAGATTTCCGGGTTCGTGATCCCGAGCCGGCAGCCACGGTGGCCGAGCATGGGATTCGCCTCACGCAGCGAGTCGATCTTGGCCAGCTTCTCGTCGAGGGCCGCCTTGCGGGCCGGATTGATCGCAAGCGCGTCCAGCCGCGCGCTCTCCTCGAGCATCTCACGGTACTCCTTCGGGTTCGCGAGGAACTCGTGGAGCGGCGGATCGAGGAGCCGGATGGTGACGGGCAGGCCGTCCATGGCGCGGAAGATTCCGCTGAAGTCGTCGCGCTGCATGGGCTTCAGCTTGTCGAGCGCCGCCCGGAGCTCGGCGCGGCGATCGGGGTCGTCCGCGGCCATGATCATGTCGCGCACGATCGGGATGCGATCGGTCGCGAAGAACATGTGCTCCGTGCGCACGAGCCCGATGCCCTCGGCGCCGAACGAGCGGGCGCGCACCGCGTCCTCCGGCGTGTCGGCATTGGCGCGCACGCCGAGCTTGCGGTACCGATCGGCCCAGCCGAGGAACTCCTGGGCGAACCCGCTGACCTCGGGCGTGGTGCGCTCGATCGCGTCGAGGATCACCTCGCCGGTCTCACCGTCGATGGCGATCACGTCGCCCTCGCGCACCATGCGCCCGCCCGCCTCGAACACGCGCCGCTCCTCGTGGACGACGATGTCGCTCGCGCCCACGATGCACGGCTTGCCCATGCCGACGGCGACCACCGCCGCGTGCGAGGTCCGCCCGCCCCGCGCGGTCACGATGCCCTCAGCCGCGTACATGCCGGCCACGTCCTCCGGTGAGGTCTCGGGCCGCACCAGGATCACCTGCTGGCCGTTCTTCGCCAGCTCCACGGCGCGATCGGCGTCGAACACCACCTGGC
The DNA here is from genome assembly GCA_003220225.1 of Candidatus Rokuibacteriota bacterium. Taxonomy (GTDB): domain Bacteria; phylum Methylomirabilota; class Methylomirabilia; order Rokubacteriales; family CSP1-6; genus AR12. The sequence goes on along the minus strand of QHRU01000035.1, from coordinate 47,198 downwards.
CGACGGCGCCGCCCGGCGCCGCGGGCAGGCCGCGCGCGAGAAGCCGGCCCCCGTCGAGCGCGCGCTGCCTGTCGCGCGGGTCGAGCAGGGGCACGAAGAGCTTGGCGAGGTCGCGCGGGTTCACGCGCAGGAGCGCGGTGTGCTGGTCGATGACGGCCTCGTGCACGAGGTCCACCGCCACCTTCACCGCCGCCGCCGCCGACCGCTTGCCGGCGCGCGTCTGCAGGAGGTAGAGCTTGCCCTCCTGAATGGTGAACTCGATGTCCTGCATGTCCTTGTAGTGGCGCTCCAGGCGGCCCGCGATGGCGAGCAGCTCGTCGTAGATCTCCGGCATCCGGCGCTTGAGGTCGTCGATGTGCTCGGGCGTGCGGATGCCGGCCACCACGTCCTCGCCCTGGGCGTTGGCGAGGAACTCGGCGTAGAAGCGCCGCTCGCCCGTGCGCGGGTCGCGTGTGAAGCCGACGCCGGTGCCCGAGGTGTCGCCGAGGTTGCCGAACACCATCGACATCACGGTCACGGCGGTACCCCAGTCGGCTGGGATGTTGTTGATCCGCCGGTACTCGACGGCCTTCTTGCCGTACCAGGAGTCGAACACCGCGCGCACCGCGAGCTCTAGCTGCTCGCGCGGATCCTGGGGGAACGGCGCGTTGGTCCGCGAGACGACGACGTCCTTGAACGTCTGCACGAGCTTGCGCAGCTCGCCCGCCGGCACCTCAGGATCGGTCTTCACGCCGAGCCGCGCCTTGGTCGCGACCAAGTGCTCGTCGAACACGTCGCGGCGGATGCCGAGCACCACGTCGCCGAACATCGTGACGAACCGGCGGTAGCAGTCCCACGCGAAGCGCTCGTTGCGCGTCCACGCCGCCAGGCCCTCGACCGTCTCGTCGTTGAGGCCGAGGTTGAGAACGGTCTCCATCATCCCCGGCATGGAGACGCGCGCGCCGGAGCGGACGGAGACGAGGAGCGGACGCTTGGGATCGCCGAACCCCAGCCCTGCGTCGTGCTCGAGCTTCTCGAGCGCGTCGCTCACCTGCGTCCACATGCCGTCGGGGAACGTGCGCCCCGTCCGGTTGTACGCCGCCCACGCCTGGGTGGTGATCGTGAAGCCCGGCGGCACGGGAATGCCGAGGTTGGTCATCTCGGCGAGCTCGCAGCCCTTGCCGCCGAGAAGGTTGCGCATGACGGACGAGCCTTCCGCCTTGCCTGAGCCAAACGAGTAGACGTATGTGATCGTCGCCATAGGGCGGCCTGTCTCCGTCGATCGACGAGGGAAAAAGTCTTTCAATTCTATTGGATACCGGACACCGAAGTCAACGTTTCACACCCTCCTCGGTCCCACCCTCGCGACGACAAAGAAAAAGGGCCACGGGTCGGCAACCCGTGGCCCCTGATGTTCTTTCAGCCACGGGCTTGCTCCTGCCCGTGGCGTCCCGCGCTCTATCAGGTCGCGGACGCTCCGGGCAGGCCCGGCAGGACCAGAATCAGTCCCAGCGACAGCATCCGCGGCGTCAGCGTCATAGCGCGCGCAGTATAGCCAGCGCGCTCCGACCGCGTCAAGGCGTCTTTCCTCGCCCTGGCGCGGACGTCGAACGGGGCGTCTCGTCGTCGCCCAGCACGAGCCCCTCGACGGCCTGGAGGTGGTCGACCATCGCCTGCCGCGCCGCCGCCTCGTTGCGCGCGCGGATGGCCGCGAGCAGACGCCGATGGTCTTCGTGGGAGCGCGTGGGGCGCCCGGGAGTATTGAGCGACTCCTCCCGGCTCTGCCGCAGCAGGTCCATGACGGCGTGCGCGATGCGCGTGATGGCGCGGTTGTGGGCGGCGGCGCCGATGGCGGAGTGGAACTCGGCGTCCTGTTCGAGCCCGGTGCGGCCGGCCGCAACCTCCTTGGCCTGCTCCTCGAGGATCCGCTCCATCTCGTGCAGTTCCTCGGGCGTCGCCCGGCGGGCGGCCAGCGCGGCCAGCGCGGGCTCGATCATGCGCCGCGCCTCGAACAGCTCGCCGATCGCCTCGCGCTGCGAGGCCATCACCAGCGCGAGCGGCTCGATCAGCGACTCCACCGAGACCTCGCGCACGAACGTGCCTTCGCCCGGCCGGATCTCCACGAGCCCGAGGCTCTCGAGCGCGCGCAGGGCCTCGCGGACCGACGTCCGGCTGACGACGAATTTCTCGGCGAGGTCGCGCTCCGGCGGCAGCTGGTCGCCGCTCTTGAGCCGGCCCTCGGCGATCATGGCTTTGACCTGTCGAACGATCTCCTGGTAGATCCGCGTGGACTTGATGGGGGCGATGCTCATCGCCTCGTCCCCGGTCGGGCCCCGGCGCCGCGCCTCATCCGCCATGTCAGACGTCCTCCGGTACCGCGGCGTGCGGACGCCGCGACAGCCACCAGCCCAGCGTTGCCACCACCGCGCCCATCGCCACCGCCACCGGCAGCTTCAGCCCCTCGCCCGCGCCGCCGCGCCAGCCGTGGACCGCCTTGTCCTCGAAGACCATCTCCACCGCGACGTAGGCGAGGAACCCACCGCCGAGCCAGACGATCCACGCCCAGCGGTTCATGAGCTTCGCGAGCAACCCCGCGCCCCAGACGACGATGGGCAGCGAGAGCGCGATGCCGATGACCACCAGGATCATCTCGCCCTTGGCGGCGGCGGCGATGGCGAGCACGTTGTCGAGGCTCATCGTGATGTCGGCCACGACGATGATCCAGACCGCCTCCCACACCGACGAGCCGTGGCGCCCGCCGCCGTCCTCCGCGTCTTCCGGGCGCACGAGCCTCACCGCGATCCACAGCAGGAGCAGGCCGCCGGCCAGCTGGAGCAACGGCACCCGCAGCAGCAGCGTGACGATCGCCACGAAGACCACGCGCAGGGCGACCGCGCCCAGCGCGCCCCAGATCTGCCCCAGCACCCGCTGCTTCGGCGGCAGCGCCCGCACCGCGAGCGCGATCACGAGCGCGTTGTCGCCTGAGAGCAGGAGGTTCAGCACGCCGATGCCGAAGAGGCGGGCCCAGAACTCCGGCTCGACCAGGAGCGCCATCGCCGGCTCAGGCTTCGGCGGGCGCGCTCGGCGTCGGCGGCAGGCCGCGCAGCCGACGCCACCAGGGCGTCAGGATCGGCATGAACAGGAAGAATAGCGCGGCGACGGTGATCACGCACGCGATCGGCCGGGTGAAGAACACGGTGAGCGAGCCCTGCGACATGATGAGGCTCTGGCGCAGCGCGTTCTCGGCGAGGTCACCCAGCACCAGCGCCAGCACGAGCGGCGCCAGCGGGTAGTCGAGCTTCTTGAAGACGTAGCCCACGACACCGAAGATCATCATGTACCAGACGTCGATCATGCTCGAGTGCACCGCGTAGGCGCCGACCGCGCAGACGACGACGATGAGCGGCGTCAGGATCGCGAACGGGACCCGGAGGATCGCCGCGAAGAACGGCACGCCGGCCAGCACCATCAGGACGCCGATGATGTTGCCCGTGTACATGCTGGCGATGAGGCCCCAGACGAAGTCCGGCTTCTCCGTGAAGAGCAGCGGCCCCGGCTGCAGGCCCCAGATGATCAGGCCGCCCAGCATCACGGCCGCCGTGGGCGAGCCGGGGATGCCGAGGGTGATCATCGGTAAGATGGCGGCGACGCCCGCGGCGTGCGCGGCCGTCTCCGGCGCCACCACGCCTTCGAGCTCTCCCTTGCCGAAGCGCTCCGGGTGCTTGCTGAACCGCTTGGCGAACGCGTACGACATGAACGATGCGGGCGTGGCGCCGCCCGGCTTGAAGCCCATCCAGAAGCCGATGAACGCGCCGCGCACGAACGTGCGCGCATAGCGCGGCAGGATCTTCCACGTCTGGAGCACGACCTTGAGGTTCATGCCCGTGGCGGCGCCGCGAAAGGTCAGCCCCTCCTCCACCGACAGGAGGATCTCGCCGATGCCGAAGAGGCCAATGACCGCGATGATGAAGTCGAAGCCCTTCATCAGATCCGTGATCCCGAAGGTCATCCGCAGCTGCCCGGTGACGATGTCCAGGCCCACGGCCGCCAGAATGAACCCGAGCAGGATCGACACGAGCGACTTGAGCGGGTTGCCGCCGCCGAGCCCCACGAAGCTCGAGAACGTCAGGAGCTGGATGGCGAAGAACTCGGGCGGCCCGAAGCGCAGGGCGATCTCGGCCAGCAAGGGGGCGAAGAGCGTGATGAGGACGATGGAGAAAAGCGCGCCGACGAACGAGGAGGTGAACGCCGCCGTCAGCGCCTGCCCGCCCTGCCCCTGACGCGCCAGCGGATATCCGTCGAAGGTCGTGGCCACCGACCACGGCTCGCCGGGAATGTTGAAGAGGATCGACGTGATGGCGCCCCCGAAGAGCGCGCCCCAGTACAGGGACGTCAGGAGGATGATCGCGGAGGTCGGCGGCATCGTGAACGTCAGCGGCAGCAGGATGGCGACGCCGTTGGCTCCCCCGAGCCCGGGCAGCACGCCGATGATGGTGCCGAGCGTGATGCCGACCACGGCGACGAACAGGTTGAAGGGCGTGACCGCGATCGAAAAGCCGAGGAGGAGGTTTTCGAGCCCCATCAGTAGCCGAGCCAGGTCTCGAGCGGACCTTTGGGCATCGGCACCAGGAACCACTGCTCGAAGACCAGAAACGTCACGACGGGAATGCCGATGGAGATGAGCACCACCGTGAGCCAGCGGTGGCGACCGACCCAGCGCATGTAGAACGCGAGATAGAGCGCGGAGGCCACGTAGAGCCCGATCACCGCCGTGAGCGCGACCATCGCCACCGCCGGCCACAGCACCTGCATGACAGGCCGCAACTGCTCGCGCGTGACGAACGGCTTGCCGGGACCGCGGCGCCAGGCCTGGACGGCAATGACGACGGTGACCACGAGCAGCAGCGTGCCGAGCCAGAACGGGAAGAAGCCGCTCTTGGGGCCGTCGCTGCCCCATCCCGCGCCGAGGCGCAGCGAGTCGACGACCGCGATCAGCCCGATGAGTAGCAGCAGCGCGGCGGTGGCGAGGTCCGCCGTCCGCGTCATTGCTTGAGCAGGCCGCCCTTCGCCATCAGGTCACGGTGGAGCTGCTCGTTCTCCTCCACCCACTTCACGTACTCGGCGCCGCTGGTGAAGGCAGGCTTCAGCGCGTTGTCCTCCATGTACTTCTTCCAGTCCGGCGTCTCGGTGACCTTCTTGAGGAAGCCGACGTACCAGTCCACGGCCTCCTTCGGCATATCCGGCGCGCCGAAGATCCCGCGCAGCATCAGGTAGTGGATGTCCGACCCGAGCGCCTCCTTGATGGTCGGGATGCCCTTCCACTCGCCGACGGGGATGCGCTCGGTGTCGAAGACGGCCAGCGGGCGAACGCGGTTGGCTTTCCAGTGGCTCACGCACTCGGCGGGGTTGTTCACGGTGGAGTCCACGTGCTTGCCGACCAGGTTCACGCAGACCTCGCCGCCGCCCTTGAACGGCACGTAGATGAACTTCACGCCCTGCGCCTGCTCGAGCATGATCGTGAGGATCTGGTCTTCCTGGGCGGAGCCGGTGCCGCCCATCTTCATCGTGCCGTTCTTCTCCTTGACCGCCGCGATGTACTCCTTCGCGGTCTTGTACGGCGTCTCGGCGTTGACCCAGAGGATGAACTGGTCGAGGGCCAGGCGCGTCACGGGGGTCAGGTCCTTCCAGGAGAACGGCACGCCGGTATGGAGCGGGGTCGTGAACAGGTTCGAGAGGGTGATGATGATGGTGTGCGCGTCACCCTTCTTGCCCTTCACGTGCAAGAAGCCCTCGGCGCCGGCGCCGCCCGACTTGTTGACGACGATGATCGGCCGCGGCGAGAGCTTGTGCTTCTCGGCGATGCCGTGGATGAGCCGGGCCATCTGGTCGGCGCCGCCGCCGGTGCCGGCGGGAACGACGAACTCGATAGGCTTGGTGGGCTCCCACGCGGCGGCGGAAGTCGCCAGGAGCGTTCCGGCCAGGAGCATCAGGAGCAAAACGCTCGTCGAGATCTGTCTCATCGCTGCCTCCCTCGAGGTGCCCGAGACGGTTCAGCGCGGCGCGACGGTTGCGGTGCGCCAGCCCGAATACACGACGGGGCCGGACGCTGAGCGCCCGGCCCCGCACCACTCGACGGACCGGCTGGTCACCGACTCCCGTCGTTATTTGACGTTCAAGGCGGCCTGCGCGGCGTCGAGCTTCCGGAACGGTACGACGCCCGGAATCTCCCACTGCTCCCACTGCTGGTCGACCTTCTCCTGGAAATAGGCGAGGTCTTCCTCGGTGAAGTGGGCGAAGCGCCCCTGCTTGAGCAGGTAGTCGCGAACCGGCTTGCGTGGCCGGCCCTCCACGATGGCCTTCGTCTTGCCGTAGTACTTCACGACGCCGTCCTCGACCTCGTAGAGCGGGAAGATGCCCGTCTCGATGGCGAGCTCGCCCAGCTCGTGGCTGAGCATCGGGTCGTAGTCCCAGCCCTTCGGGCACGGATCCAGCGAGTGGATGAAGGTCGGCCCGCCGATGGTCAGCGCGCGCCGGACCTTGTTCATCATCTCCACCGCGTACGACGCGCAGACGGTGGCGACGTAGCGGCACTCGGGGTGGCCGGCCGCCATCAGGCCGGCGACGTTCTTCTTCCAGCGCTTGTGGATCAGCCGGTGCACCTTGCCGGGCGGGCTGAACGTGGTGTGCGCCCCGTACGGCGTCATCCCGGAAAGCTGGATGTCAGTGTTGGCGTACGACTCGTTGTCGTAGAGCAGGATCAGCGAGTTGTACTCCTTGTGCGTGAGCGTCGCCGAGATGGCGCCCAGCCCCATGTCGGCGCCGCCGCCGTCGCCGCAGAACGCGATGACGTTGATGGGCTCGGCCTTCATCTTGCCTTTGCGCATCAACGCCTTCAGGCCGGCCGCGGTTCCGAGCGCCGCCGAGCCGGACGAGCCGAGCTGCGTGTGCATCCACGGCACCACCCAGGGCGTGGTGTAGTACGTCGTGTTCGCCACGTACATGCAGCCGGTCGAGCCGAGCACGATCGTGCGCGGGCCGGCGGCCTTGACCATCAGCTTCATGACCAGGGCCGACTCGCAGCCCTGGCACGTCCGGTGCCCGGAGGTGAAGTACTCCTCGAGGGTGACCTTCTTGATCCCCCGGAACGGCTCGAGGACCTGCGTCGCGTTGCCGAACGTCGTCTCAGCCATGGCCGTCGTCTCCTATTCCCGCACGCCGAGCCAGTGCGTCTTGGCGTCGGACTTGCCCGACCTCGCGGCCGCATCGCACATGTCCACGGCCTTGTTCACGTCCTCCAGCGTGACCTCGCGACCGCCGAGGCCGCAGATGAAGCTCAGCAGCGGCGGACGCTTGTCGGCGTTGTAGAGCGAGGCGCGGATCTCGTTGGCCACCACGCCCGAGTGGAACGGCGAGCCGAACGAGTAATCGCGGTCGATGACGCCGATGGCCTTGGCCCCCGACAGCGCCTTGACCAGCCGCTCGAACGGGAACGGCCGGAACCAGCGCAGCCGGATGAGGCCCACCTTCTTGCCCTTCGCGCGCATCTCGCGGATGGCCACCTTGATCGGCAGCGAGATGGTGCCCATGCCGATCAGGATCACCTCGGCGTCGTCCGCCATGTACTCCTCGAACCACGGGTTCTCGGGCCCGCGCCCGAAGATGCGGCGGAAGTCCGCGTAGGCCTCCTCGATCACGCCCACCGCGCGCTTCATCGCCTCGTCGTTCTGGCGCCGGATCTCGATGACCCAGTCCTCGTTCGCCTGCGGGGCGACGGTGATCGGGTTGTCGGGGTGCAGCAGGAGGTCGCCGCGGTCGTAGCGCGGCAGGAACCGGTCCACCTTCTCCTTCGGCGGCACCATCGTGATGGCCTGGGAGTGGGTGAGGAAGGCGCCGTCGGCGGAGATCGCCAGCGGCAGGAAGATCCGCCGGTCCTCGGCCACCCGGTACGCGATCAGCGTGGTGTCGAGCGCCTCCTGCGAGGTGTCGATCCAGCAGAGCATCCAGCCGAGGTCGCGCACGACGAGCGCGTCGTTGTGCTCGACGCCGAAGGCGCCGGGATCGTCGAGGGCCCGGTTGCCGACGAGGCAGACCATCGGCACGCGCAGCGGCGGCGTCACCACCAGGCACTCCATCGCGTACATCCAGCCCACACCCGACGAGCCGCAGAACACACGCGCGCCCACGGTGGACGCGTGCTTCACGATCTCGAACTGGCTGTGCTCGCCCTCGGCCACGATGTACTCGGCCACGAGCTGGCCGTTGGCGATCTTCTTCGCGATGGCCTGCATGACGGTGTCGTAGGGCCGGATCGGATACGCGGTGACGACATCGATGTCGGCCAGCGTCAGAGACTCGGCCACCGCCTCGCTGCCCGAGATCAGAAGCTCCTTGTCCTCGCTCGCGGCTTTCGTCGTCGTGACTGTCGCCATATCCTCTCCCTACACCGTCTTCCGGTCGGCGTTCTCGCCCGGGATCCCCGCCGTGATCTCCACGCCGCCGCTGTCGAGATCGTGCTTGATCTCCTCGTCGTACTGGCCGCGGAACCGGAAGCCGTGCGACCGGACGGTCGTCTTCTTGTCGCCGATCTTGGCGCCGAGCCACGTCTTGTAGCCGGCCTTGTCCTTCCGCCACGCCTCCCACTGGCTGGCGTTGTCGTCGAAGGCGGACTCGTTGACCATCGTGATGCAGTCCTCGACGGGGCAGACGGCCTCGCACACGCCGCAGCCGCAGCACGCCTCCATGTTGGCGTCGAAGGTGCCGTCAGGCATCACGTCGAAGACCGAGTCGGGGCACGCGATCCAGCAGAGGTTGCACTTGACGCAGGTGTCGAAGTCGATCACCGGCCGCATCGTGCGGGTCGAGAACTTCTTGAAGTACGGGTTGCGCTCGGGCACGTAGCCCTGCCCGCCCTCCTTCGGCTTGCCGATGGGAATGGCCGGGATGGTGACCCCTTCGCGCATCTCCCACCACTTGGGCATCTGGAACGCGTACGGGACCTCGGGGTTGCCCTCGGTGATCTTCACCTCGCGCGTCTCCATGCGGTCGAACGCTTTGCGCGCGGAGGCCACCTTGAGCTCCGAGCCCCACTCCATCTCCTTGATCGCCTCCGCGACGGCGTCGAGCGTCAGGAAGGACGGCGCGATCTTCGCGAGGGCGCCCAGGATGCGGACTTCCGTGTGGTCCTCTTTATAGACCCAGAGCCCGGAGAAGCTGGCCTTCGCGCGAATGAGCGACAGCTTGTACGGCGCGTCCTTCTTGTGGATGTCCTTCAGGAGCGCGTCGAACGGCTGGAGCGACGTCATCAGCACGGTGCCGTTCGGCACCGTGAGCCTGTTGATCGGCTGCAGCCCGTACCACGCCCAGGACTCCACACCCTTGGACAGGGTGTCGTCCACGCAAATAGTGACGTCCACGTGCTTGGGCTCGTAACGGGCCATGTTCTGCTCGAGCTCTTCCTTGGTGTCGGCGACGATCGCGAAGTCCTTGGCGGGGATCCCGTTGCGCTGCGGGCTGTCGCCGTAGCGGCCGAAGGCGATGCCCCAGCGTTCCGACTTCCGCGCCGACAACACGATGCCGCGCACGATGCGCGCCGCGAGATTCTTCTGGAAGATGCCCCGATAGACGACTTCGCAGATCAGCGCTGACATACGGCCTCCTGAGCGGTAGGTACTGGTCGGCTGGTCCGACCACACATTACGCCTGGGGTCCCCTGGGCTGTCAAGTGCTTGTCAACCCGGCCCTATTTCTCGGTGGGTTACGCGAGGCGCTTGAGAAACGCCTCGAGGGCACCGGTGAACGCCTCCGGCTGCTCCAGGTTCGACAGATGGGAGGCCGGATCGAGCACGACCAGCTCGGAGCCCTTGATCTGCTGGTTGATGGCCTGCGAGGCGGCGAGCGGCGTGCCCATGTCCTGGGCGCCGACGATGATGAGCGTCCGCAGCGTGATCGCTTTCAGCCGGTCGGTCAGATCGAGCGACTTGATGGCGTGACAGCAGCCGACGTAGCCCTTGGGCGGCGTGTGCCGGATCATCGCGCGGACGGGCTCGATGACGTCCTTGCGCGTCTCGATGAACTTCGGCGTGAACCAGCGCGCGACCGTCGGCTCGACCATGGGCTCCATGCCCTTGGCCTCGACGGTGGCGATGCGTTCGTCCCAGAGGTGCTTCATGTCGGCCGGGATCCGGCTCGACGTGTCACACAGGCTCAGGCTCTGGAGCAGCTCGGGCGACGAGAGCGCCAGCGTCTGGCCGATCATGCCGCCCATGGACAGCCCGATCCAGTGCGTGCGCGCGATCCCGAGCGCCCTCAACAACGCGCGCGCGTCCTCCGCGAGCTGGCTCAGCGTGTAGGCGCCGGCCGGCGCCTCCGTGCCGCCGTGGCCGCGCGTGTCGTAACGCAGCACGCGATAGCGCCGGGCGAGCGCCTTCGCCTGCAGATCCCACATCGACAGGTCGGTGGCGAGCGAGTGACTCATGGTGACCACGGGGCCGTCGGCCGGCCCTTCCAGCGTGTAGTTCACCTGGATGCCGTTCGCGCTGATCTTCATCGCTTCGCCTCCTGCTCGATGGTCCACGTCAGTGCTGCGGCGGCGCGCTCGTCGTTCGGCCGGCCCCGCTTGCGCAGCTCGTCTACGATTTTCGCGCGCGCGTCCAGGGGTCGGTTCTGCGCCAGCTTGAACTTCGCCCGGCGCGACCGCACGTCCAGGCGCACGGCCGTGATGTGGTGGATGGCCCCGTGATACAGCGGATCGTCCGGCGTGACCGGCCGGAAGCCGCCCTCGGGCTGGTAGCGCGCCAGCAGCCGCATCTGCTGCGCGGCCAGCTCCGCGGCGTCGCCCGAGACGGTCGCCTCGCAGTCGAACATCACCGTGCGATGGTACGCTGTCGCCATGATCGCGTTCTCCGGGTCCACCCAATAGGACGGGATCGTCGCCAGCACCTCGTCGACCTCGAACATGCAGCGCGGCCGGACGCCGAGGTCGGCGATCTGCTCGTCGCTGCGCACGAGGTGGATCTCGAACGCCGCGCCGTCGTACGTGAAGGGGTAGAGCCCGAGGTGCGGCGTGCCGTCGGCGGCCACCGTCACCAGGCGGCCGAGCTCCTGCGAGCGGACGAACCGCTCGATCTCCTCGGGCGGGACGTTCGTGTAGACGTCGTGGAAGATCACGCGGGCCGCCCGCTTCGCAGGCTCGCCTCGCCGTCGGCGGCGGCTCGCACGCCCTTTCGCAGGCTCGCCTCGCCTTCGGCTGCGGCTCGCACGCCCACCCGGGCCTTGCGGACCATCGCGCAGAAGTACTCGTGCACGGCGGGGTCGTCGGTGAGCTCCGGGTGGAAGGTGGCCACCAGGACGCTGCCCTGCCGCGCCATCACCGGCTCGTCGCGGTAGGCGGCGAGCGTCTCGACGCCGGCGCCGACGCGCCGGATGCGCGGGGCGCGGATGAAGACCATCTCGATCGGCGTGGCGCGGCCCTCGAGGGTCGCGCTACCGCGCGCCTCGAAGGACTCGCGCTGCCGGCCGTACGCGTTGCGCTCGACCCCGACGTCGATGAGGCCGAGCGAGAATTGCGCGGGGCTCTCCACCTCCCGCGCCAGGAGAATCAGCCCGGCGCAGGTGCCGAAGATCGGCCGCCCCTGGGCGTGGAACTTCTCGAGCGCCGGCACGAACCCCCACTCGTGCATGAGTTTGAGCAGCGTCGTGCTCTCGCCCCCGGGAATGATGAGGCCGTCGACGTCCGCGAGCTGCTCGGGCTTGCGGACTTCGCCCGCCTGGATGCCGCACCTCCCCAGCGCCTTGGCGTGGAGCTCGAAGTCGCCTTGCAGCGCGAGGACGCCGATTTTCACCGCTCGGCTCGCGCCGGCGGCCGTCGCTCGGCTCGCACTCCCTCCGTCATTTCACCGCTCGCCTCGCGCCGGCGGCCGTCGCTCGGCTCGCACTACCATCCGCGGGTCTGCATCAGGTCCTTTTCGGCGAGCTTGGAGGTCTCGATGCCGACCATCGCGTCGCCGAGATCCTCGCTGACCTTCACCAGCACCGCGGGATCCTTGAAGTGCGTGGTGGCCTGCACGATGGCCTTCGCGCGCCTGGCCGGATCCGACGACTTGAAGATGCCGGAGCCCACGAACACCGCCTCGGCGCCGAGCTGCATCATCAGCGCGGCGTCGGCCGGCGTGGCGATGCCGCCCGCCGAGAAGTTCGGCACCGGCAGCTTGCCGGCCTGGGCCACCCAGCGCACGAGGTCGTAGGGCGCGCCGAGGTTCTTCGCTTCGGTCATCAGCTCCTCGGGCGAGAGCACCGTCAGCCGCCGGATGCCGGAGACGATCGCGCGCATGTGGCGCACGGCCTCCACGATGTTGCCGGAGCCCGCCTCGCCCTTGGTGCGGATCATGGCCGCGCCCTCCCCGATGCGCCGCAGCGCCTCGCCGAGATCGCGGCAGCCGCACACGAACGGCACGCGGAAGGCGAACTTGTCGATGTGGAAGTGTTCGTCGGCCGGCGTCAGCACCTCGGACTCATCGATGAAGTCGATGCCGAGCGCCTCGAGGATCTGCGCCTCCACGAAGTGACCGATGCGCGCCTTGGCCATGACCGGGATGGTCACCGCCTTCTGGATCTCCTGGATCTTCTTCACGGGCGACATGCGCGCCACGCCGCCGTCCTTGCGGATGTCCGAGGGCACGCGCTCGAGCGCCATCACGGACGCGGCGCCGGCGTCCTCGGCGATCTTGGCCTGCTCGGCGTTGGTGACGTCCATGATGACGCCGCCCTTGAGCATCTCCGCCAGTCCGATGTGCTTGCGATCTGCGATTCTGAGTCCGTTTGCGTCAGCCATGAAAAGCCCCCTTGGATTCTGCGTTACACCGTTGGCGCGGCCACGCGCTCGACCGGATGCGCGGGACGCCGTCGTGCCGCGCGCACCACCTCGCCGAGCCGCCGCACGCCCTCGTCGATCTTGCCGCCCGGCACGGACGAGAACGACAGCCGCAGCGTCCGCTCGCCGCTGTCGTCCACCCAGAACGCCGCGCCCGGAGTGTAGGCCACGCCGCGCTCGAGCGCCCGCGGCAGCAGCGCACCCGCGTCGAGCCCGGCCGGCAGCGTCACCAGCAGCGAGAAGCCGCCCTCGGGCTCGGTCCACGTGACGTCCTCGGGCATTCGCCGCTTGAGCGCGGCCACGAGCGTGTCGCGACGCCGGCGATACTCGGCGGCGATGCGGGCCACGTGGCGATCGAGCAGCCGTCGCTCGCAGAAGCGGTGGACCGCCGCCTGGATGAGCGCGCTCGTGTGCAGGTCCGCGAGCTGCTTGGCGGCGCGGAGGCGCTCGGCCAGCGGCGGCGGCGCCACGAGCCAGCCGAGGCGCAGCCCGGGGAACAGCACCTTCGAGAACGTCCCGATGTAGACCACCACGCCGTCGCGGTCGAGGGCCTTCAGCGGCGCCGGCGGCCGCGCGCCATAGTAGAGACTGCCGTCGAAGCCGTCCTCGACGACCGGCACCTGGTGTCGCGCCGCCGCCGCCAGCAGCCCCGCCGCGACGTCGCGGCGGATCGTGAGCCCCGTCGGATTGTGCGCGCAGGGCTGGCAGTAGAAGAACTTCGGCACCTGCCGTTCGAGCAGCCGCTCGAACGCGTCGACGCGCGGACCGGCGGCGTCCCGGTCCACCGCCAGCAGCGAGGCGCCGAAGGAGCGGAACACCTGCATGGCGCGCGGGTACGTCGGCTGCTCGATGGCGACCGCGTCGCCGGGATCCAGCAGCGTGCGCGCGATGAGGTCGAAGCCCTGCTGCGAGCCGTTGACGATCAAGATGTCCTCGGCGCGCGCCTCGAGCCCGAACCGCAGCAGGTAGGTGGCGAGATACCGCCGCAGCGGTGGATAGCCGCCGACCGGGTAGTACTGGAGCAGCGACTCGCCCTCCTCGCGCACGACTTCGTTGAGGGCGCGGCGGAAGGCGTCGGTCGGAAAGAGCCCGCTGTCCGGCATGCCACCCGCGAACGAGATCACGCCGTCGCGGACGGCGCCCGGAGCGGCGGCACGGGCGCGCTCGCCATCGCTCTCCACGATGCGCGCGCTCCGCGACAGCAGCGCCGACCAGTTCAGGGGCCGAGCCGCCGGTGGCGCCGCCGGCGCGGCCGCGCCGGCTGGCGGCCCCGCCACGAAGGTCCCCTGCCCGACGTGGGCGCGCGCCCAGCCCGCGGCGACGAGCTCTTCATACGCGAGGGCCACCGTCGCGCGGTTCACGCCGAGCGACTGCGCCAGCTCGCGCGTCGCCGGAAGCTTCACGCCCGGCGCGAGCAGGCGCGCGGTGATCAGCCGTTCCAGGTGGGCCTGGATCTGTCGCGCCAGCGGCACCGGCTTGTCGCGGTCGAGCGGGATCTGCACGCGGCCTCCTTACCAGGCCATTTTCTTCCCATAGCGGCCGTCGTCAAGTGCCAATTGGCTGGGGCCAAAACCGGCCAATCCCGGGGCGGCGGGGGAAGGGATGCGGGGCCGGACGTATAATGGCGGCACCTCACGCACAGGAGGTCCCCGATGGCCAAGGAAATGAAGGAGTTCGCCGGGCTCTACTACCGCGAAGGCGCGCTGGATCCGAAGACGATGCAGCTGGTGGCGCTGGCCGCGATGGCCGCCGCCGGCTGCACCTCCTGAGTGCCCGGACGCTTCGCGGCTGCGAAGCAAGCCGGCGCCACCGAGGACGAGATCAGCGAGACCCTGATGTACGCGATGCGCGGGCGCGCGCGCGCCGCCTGGTCCACCATCAAGTACATCCCCGACATCGAGGACAAGAACAAGGAGTGGAAGACCACGTTCGAACGCGAGCAGAAATCATAGGAGACGTCCCATGAGCGTGGGCGAGGCGCCGATCAAACAGGCCATCCAGTGGATCGACGACCAGCTGCACGACAACCCGAAGGCCGACCGGGTGAAGCTGGTGGACGAGGCGTCACGTCGCTTCGACCTCTCGCCCGCGGACGAGGACTTCCTCTTCCGCCACCTCGGCAGCAAGCCGAAGACGTAGCGCTACCGTAGCCTCACCACCGTCGCCCCGCGGCCGCCACGGTCCTCGGGCGCGTCGGCGAAGCCCGCCACCAGCGGGTGATCGCGCAGCAGCGACTGCACGATCGCCCGCTGCACGCCGATGCCGCGTCCGTGGATCAGCCGCACCTCGCGAAAGCCGCGCGCGTGCGCCGCGCGGAGGTATTCGTCGACCACGGAGGGCACGTCGCGAGGCAGGAAGGAGTGCAGGTCGAGCGCATCTTCGATCGGGAGGCGGACGGGGTCGTCGTCGCTCAGGCTACAGGCTGGGGCCGCTCATCACGTGCTGCTGCCAGTGCTGGTAGCTCAGGAGATCCTCCCCTGCAAGCTTGCACTGTCAGAACGTGGCGGCGCGCTCGAAGAAGGTCACGTCGACCACGCCGACGCTCTCGGCGCGCGCGCTCTCGGCCACCTTCTGCGTCACCATCTGGCGAACGAACGGGATCGGGATCCGTCCGAGCCGATGCAGGACTTCCTCGGTGCAGCGCACGCGCGTGCCCGGCAGCACCGGGCCCGCGGCCGCCGCCGCCGGCGCCTCGTCCACCGGATGCTCGCACGTCTCCGGCACGAGCTGCTGCAGCCGCAGCGAGACGTAGTCGGTGACCCACGCCTGGATGGCGGCCTTCGTGTCGCCCGGCGCCGGCGCGTCCTCGAGGCCCGCCTTCAGCGTGCCGAGCAGGTGTTCGAGCCGTCCGAGGCGCGACTCCAGCGCCGCCAGCCGCCGCTCGAGATTCGGATCCGTCATCCGCGCTCCTCCCGGCCGGTCACGCTAGCACAGGGCGTCGGGTGTGCCAATCCGTGAGGCGCTGGTACGCGTCCGCCGCGCGCAGCACGGTCGCCTCGTCGAACGGCCGTCCCACGAGCTGCATGCCGATCGGCAGCCCGCCCGTGCTGAATCCGCACGGCACCGCGCAGGCGGGGTGACCCGAGAAGTTGAACGGCCGCGTCAGGCGGATCAGCGCGCCGCGCACCTCGCTCGGCCCGTCGCCGAGCGTCGTCTGCCGCTCGTCGAGCCGCGGCGCGGTCAGCGGCGTGGCGGGCGCCAGCAGCACGTCGCGTCGCGCCAACGCCGCGTCGACCTCGTTGCGCACGAGCGCGCGCACCTGCTGGCCGCGGACGTAATGCGCGCCCGTGATGAAGGCGCCGAGCTGCAGGCGCTTGCGGACCTCGGGATCGTAGTCGGTGGGCCGCGACTTCAGCCAGCCCGTGTGATACGCGAGCGCCTCCGACGCCACCACGGCGTACGAGGCGGCTCCCACGTGCGCGACGGCGGGCAGCGCGACCTCGTCGAGGATCGCCCCGGCCTTCTCCAGCGCCTTCGCCGCGGTCTCGACGGCCGCGCGGACCTCCGGCGTCGCCGACTCGAGGAAGAACGAGCGCAGCAGCCCCACGCGCAGGCCCTTCACGTCGCCGCTGAGCGCCGCGAGATAGTCGGGCACGGGCAGCACGCTCGTCGTGGCGTCGGCCGGATCGTAGCCGGCCATCACGCGCAGCAGCAGCGCCGAGTCGGCGACGGTGCGCGTCATCGGCCCCACGTGGTCCATCGACCACGCGAGCGGCAGCACGCCGGCACGACTGACGCGGCCGTACGTCGGCTTGAGCCCGGTGATCCCGCAGAGCGAGGCGGGAATACGGATCGAGCCGCCCGTGTCCGACCCGAGCGCGGCGGGCGCCAGTCCCGCGGCGACCGCGACACCCGAGCCCGACGACGAGCCGCCCGGCATCCGCGCGGCGGCGGCGTCCCACGGATTGCGCGGGGCGCCGTGGTGCGCGTTGAGCCCTTCGGGCCCGTAGGCGAACTCCACCATGTGCAGCTTGCCCAGCACGATCGCTCCCGCCTCCTTCAACCGCCTGACGACGGTCGCATCGGCCTCGGGCACGCGGTCGGCCAGGATCTTCGAGCCGCCCGTGGTGCGCACACCCGCGGTGTCGTAGAGATCCTTGAGGGCGACCGGAACGCCGTGCAACGCGCCGACGGGCCGGCCCGCCGCCAGCGCGCTCTCCGCGGCGCGCGCGGCGGCCAGGGCGGCCTCGTCGCACACGGTGATGTACGCGCGGAGCGTCGCGTCCAGCGCCGCGATCCGCTCCAGGTGCACGCGCACCACCTCGACCGGCGACACCTCCTTGCGCGCGATCATTCGCGCCAGGTCGGCGACCGGGGCGAACGCGAGGTCGGCGCTCACAGGATCCGGTACTGCGTGGTCGGCTCGACGGCGTCGAGCGGCAGCGTGTCGAGGGTGGCCAGGAGCCGCAGCGAGGCCTGGATCACGGGCCGCAGGGCCTCCAGCTCCTCGTCGGTCCACGTGAAGCCGGCGACGCGTGCAGCGCCGCGCAGCGTCGCGAGATCGAATACGGCGTCCATGGCGCGCAGTCTATCGCGGTATGCTGGGGATCGAAAGGCCGCGCTCGTGATCCGACGCCGCACCGTCTGGCTGATCGCCCTGATCGTCTTCGTCACGCTCGCGTCGGTGGGCGTGGCGGTCTTGTCCTTCGCTCCCGAGATCGTCCGCCACGCCGCCATCATGCGGCTGGAGAGCCTCACCCGCCGGCGCGTCACCATCGAGCGCGTCGAGCTCAACATCTTGAGCGGGCATGTCGCCGTCGTCGGCCTCCGCGTGGCCGACCGTGAGGGGCCGGGCACCCTCGCGAAGGTGGACCGGATCGAGGGCCGCATCCATCGGCGCTCCCTGTGGCGGCTGCACGTCTGGATCCAGGACCTCGCGATTGGGGGCACGGACGTCCGGCTGGTCCGGCTTCCGTCCGGGCGCCTCAACATCGCCGACCTGCTCGAGCGCCCCGCCGAGCCCCGCTCGCGCGTCGCCATCACCATCGACCGCCTCCGCATCGCGGGCAGCACCGTGTTCTTCGAGGACCGCACCCTGAAGCCGGCGCGCACGTGGGCCGTGGAGCGCATCGAAGTCGACGGGCGCGCGCTGTCCACCACGAACGCCGGCGGCAGCCTCGAGTTCAAGAGCGTCGCCGCCGGCGCGCCGCTGTACGTGCGCGTCGAGGACTTCCGGCTGGCGCCGATCCACCTGACCGCACACGTGAGCGCGGCCAACGTGGACCTCGGTCTCCTGCGGCTCTATCTCCCCGGCGACGCGGCCGTCCTGCCGGAGAGCGGCGTCATCGCCGCCGGCGTCACCGTCGTCCACGACGCCACCGAGGGTACGCGCGTCAGCGCCGGCGCGCGCGTGCGCAACGTCGCGCTCCAGCGCCGCGGCCAGGACGGCAACTTCGCGACCTCGCCCGAGATCACGGTCACCCTCAACGACCTCGCCGTCAAAGGCGGCGACTTCTCCGTCCGCCGCGCCGAGGTCGAGGGCGACCTCGCCGTCGTCGAGGCCATGTACGACCCGCCGATCCGCTACGCCTTCAGCAACACGCGGCTGGTCACCGAGGACCTCGCGTGGCCATCGCGCCGTCCGGGCCGCGTGGCCTTCACCGGCGGCCTGCCCGGCGGCGGCAGCCTCGACGTGCGCGGCACCATCGTGAGCAATCCTCTCCGGACCGACCTCAGCGTGCGCGCGCTCCGCCTGCCGGTCGACCTCGCGAACCGCTACGCGCGGCTCGCGGGGACGCTCGGCGGCGTCGCCGACGTGGACGCGCGCGTCACGGCGTCGCTCGAGAACAAGAAGATGCGGCTGGGCGTCACCGGGTCCGTGGGAGCCACGCGACTGGTCGTCGCGGATCCGGCGCGGCCGGGCGACCCGCCGATCGGCGTCGAGCGCCTCGACGCGACCCGCCTCGACTACGAGTGGCCGTCGCGCCTCACCGTCGGATTCCTGAATCTCAGAAAGCCCTGGGCCACCGTGGAGCGCGACGCCGCGGGGGCGCTCGCGCTGCGCGCCCTCTTCACGCGCCAGGCCGCTGCCGGCGAGCCCGTGCCCGCCGAGGGTACGCGGGCTGCAGACGTGAGCATCGGCGAGCTGCGCGTTCAGGACGGCGCGCTCACGCTGGTCGACGCCACGGTCACTCCGGCGGCGCGCCTCGGCGTGAGCGCGATCGGGCTCAGCGTGAAGAACGCGGGCTGGCCCGCGCGCGGCCCCGCGCAGATCGAGCTCGAGGCGACGCTGGCCGGCGGCGGCACGCTCACGGTGGCCGGCAACGGCGAGCTGGACCAGCGCGTCGTGCGCGTCAAGGTTCGCGCCAGGAACGCGGACGTCGCGCAGGCGCAGCCGTACCTGCCGTTCCGCGGCCGCGTGCGAGGTCGCCTCGAGGCCGAGCTGGACGTGCGGGGGCGCCTCGACCCCTTGGCCGTTCAGGTGCGCGGCAATCTCGGCGTGAGCGACGCCGAGCTCGTCGACGGCGACCGCCAGCTCCTGACGGTCGGACGCATCGACGCCACGGGCATCGACTACCGCGCGCCGGCGCAGATCTCGGTGGACGACGTGCGCGTGGTCAAGCCGTGGGCGCTCGTCGACCGCGACGAGCGCGGCCAGCTCTCGCTCGTCGCAGCGCTCACGGCACGGCCGCGGGTCACGGCCGCGCCGGAGCCGCCGCCGGCCGCCAGGCGCAGGCTCCGGCCGGAGGTCGCGGTCCGCCACGCGCTGTTCGAGGACGGCGGCACGAATATCGTCGACGACTCGGTCGAGCCGGCGGCGCGCTTCCAGGTCCGCGGCACGCGGCTCGAGATGCGCAATTTCACCTGGCCGGTCAAGATGCCCGCCGAGGTCGCGCTCGCCACGCCGATGCCGCGCGGCGGCCGCCTCGAGGGCCGCGGCACCTTCCAGGTCGATCCCTCGCGCATGGACGTGAGCGTGAGGCTCATGGGCGTGGCGCTCGCGCCGGCGCAGCCCTACCTGCCGGTCGGCGCCCGGGTGACCGGCAACGTCGACGGCGAGGCGCAGATCAGCGCCCGGTTCGATCCGTTCGCGCTCTCGCTGCGCGGCAGCGCCGCCGTCAACGAGCTCGGGATCGGCGACGCCAACCGCCAGCTGCTGACCGCGGACCACGCGCGCGCCGAGGGCGTGGACGTGCAGTGGCCCGGCGGCGTGCGCGTCACGCGCATGGAGATCGCGAAGCCGTGGGTGCTCTTCGAGCGCGAGACTTCGGGACGCTTTCCGCTCGTCGACCTGCTGACGCCGCGCGCGCGGGCGGCGCCGAAGCCGAGGACGAGCCGTGACCCGGGGCCGCGTGAGCCGACGGAGCCGCTGCGGTTCTCGCTCGGCACGCTCGCGCTCACCGACGGCTTCGGCCGGTTCGTGGATCACGCCACCGACCCCGACTTCGCCGAGGAGCTATCGGCGGTGAACCTCACCATGGTCGGGCTCGGCAACACACCGACCGACAAGGCGCGCACCGCGCTGCGCGCGACGCTCGGCCCGAGCGCCCCGCTCTCGATCAGCGGGGATCTCGGCACCGTCGGCGCGCCGCTGGCCGTCGACGCCGTCTTCACGCTGGGCGGTTACGCCGCGCCACGCACCAACGCCTACCTCCGGACCCTGTTCGGCTGGACGGCGCCTCAGGGCGCGATCACGCTGGCCGCGCACTACCGCATCGAGGGCGACGAGCTGGAGGCGACCAACGACGTCGGCGCCGACGGACTCGAGGTCGTCAAGCCGCGCGACTGCTGCGCGAAGCCTCCCAAGTGGCCGATCGGGCTCCCGCTCGACACCTTCGTCTCGCTCCTCAAGGATCGCCACGGCCACGTCGAGCTCTCGCTGCCGGTGCACGGCCGGCTGTCGTCGCCGCAGTTCGATCTCGGCGACGCGATCTGGAGCGCGCTGCGCGGCGCCGCCGTGAAGCTGGTCGCGCTGCCCTTCACGACCATCGGGAGGCTCTTCTTCACCGAGGACTCGCGCATCGAGGCGCTCAGCGTGAATCCCGTCACCTTCGCGCCCGGTGCCGCCACGCCGGCGGCCGGCATGGCCGAGCACCTCGACCGCCTCGGCACGTTCCTGCGCGACAGGCCGGCGATCCGGCTGCAGCTCCGGCCCGTCCTCACGCTCGCCGACGTCGAGCCGCTCAAGCGCGAGGCGCTCCGCGAGCGTCTGAGGACGCGGACCAAGGACGACAGCGACGCGGCGCTGCGCGAGCAGGCGCTGCGGGTCTTCACGCGGCGCTTCCCCAAGCGCCAGCCGCCGGCCGCGCTCGACGAGCTGCTCGCGGCGCTGGCCGCCCAGGATCGCGCGCCGGCCGCCGCGCAGGCGGCGCTCGCCCAGCGCCGGGTGCTAGCGGTGCGCGACGCGCTCGCCGCCCGCGACGTGGACGCCGGACGCCTCGCCGCCCAGACCGCCCCGCCCGCCGTCGAGGGCGAGGGCACCGGCCGCGTCGAGTTCGAGATCACGCGGTAACGCGCCGCGAGCGCGTACAATACCGCCGGATGGCCGTCTCGCTCGTCATCCTGACGGACCCGGGCGACGCCCGGACACGCCGCGAGCTGACCGTCGCGGCCGGCACCAGCATCCTCAAGGCGGCGCACGACGGGGGGGTGGATGTCACCGCCACCTGCGGCGGCCGCGGCCGCTGCACGTCCTGCCGCGTGAAGTTCGTCGAGGGCACGATCCCGCCGCCCACGATCATGGACGAGATCCAGCTCGGCGACGACCTCGTGCGCGAGGGCTATCGGCTTTCCTGTCAGTGCACGGTCACCGAGCCGATCACCGTCCAGGTGGCCCCGCCGCTCGAGGAGCGAGCGTTCCAGATCCTCGGCGCCGGTCCGGGCGTCGGCGGGCTCGGCGTGCGCATCGACGCCGGCATCGCCAAGGAGCTGGTGAAGGTCTCGCTGCCGCGCGAGGAGCACCACCAGACCTCCGACCTCGAGCAGCTCGCGGCGGCGGTCGGTGTGGCGCCCGAGAGCGTTGGGCCGAGCGTGCTGGTGGGGCTGCCGCAGGCGCTGCGCGACGATCCGGCCGGCGTCACCGTCACGACCTTCACTTCGGGCAGCACCTCGGGCGGCGCGGCCGCCGGCGCCGGGCGGACGGTCGTCGCGGTCGAGCGCGGCGACACGACGGCCATGAAATTCGGCCTCGCCATCGACGTCGGCACCACCAGCGTGGTCACCACCCTGATCGAGCTGGAGTCGGGCGAGCAGCTCGCGTCGGTGTCGAGCCTGAATCCCCAGGCGGTCTTCGGCGGCGATCTCATGTCGCGCATCGCGTTCGCTCAGTTCAACCCGATCAACCTCCGCAAGCTCCACACGCGGATCGTCGGCCTGCTGAACCAGCACGTGGCCGAGGTGTGCCGCGCGTCCGGCGTGCTGCCGAAGTGGATCTACAAGGCGGTCGTCGTCGGCAACACGTGCATGCACCATCTCCTGCTCGGCATCGATCCCTCGCACGTCGGGCTGGCGCCCTACGCGCCGGTCATGCGGCACGCGGCGGTCCTGCCCGCGCGCGAGCTGCTCCTGAAGATCGCCCCCGAGGCGCGCGTCTGCCTCCTGCCTCTCGTCGCGGGCTTCGTCGGCGCCGACGCCGTCGCGGTCGCGCTCGCCACGCGGCTGGCCGACTCGCCCGCGCTGCGCGTGGCCGTCGACATCGGCACCAACGGCGAGGTCCTGCTCGGCTCGCGCGAGCGCCTGTTCGCCTGCTCGGCCCCGGCGGGCCCCGCGCTGGAGGGCGCGCAGATCCGCCACGGTATGCGCGGCGCGCAGGGCGCCGTCGACCGGGTGACCATCGACGCCGACGTCCGTGTGCACACCATCGGCGAGACGCCCGCCCTCGGCATCTGCGGCTCCGGGCTGATCGACCTGCTGGCCGGCCTGCTCGATGCCGGCGTCATCGACTGGACTGGCCTCATCCGCGTCGAGGCGCGCGACAGCTTGCCGCCCGCGCTCCGCGACCGCGTGGCCATGCGCGGCGAGGAGCGCGTCTTCACCGTGCTGCGCCCGGGCGAAGCGGGAGCGCGCGCGGAGATCGTGCTCACCCAGGACGACGTCCGCCAGGTCCAGCTCGCCAAGGGCGCCATCGCGTCGGGCATCGCGATGCTGCTGCACGTCGCGGCGGTGCCGCTCGTGCGCGTCGAGGAGCTGATGCTGGCGGGCGGCTTCGGCAACTACCTCTCGATCGCCAGCGCGATCCGGATCGGGCTGATCCCGGCGCTGCCGCTCAGCCGGGTGCGCTACGTCGGCAACGCCGCCTCCCTGGGCGCTCAGCTCTGCCTGTTGTCCGAGGCCGAGCGCGCGCGCGCCGACGCCATCGCCTCGCGCATCGAGCACGTCTCGCTGGCGGCCCATCCCGACTTCGAGCAGATCTTCGTGGACGCCATGAACTTCCCGCGGGACTGATGGCCGCCCCGACGCTCGATGCCGCCCGCCTCACCGGCCTCAAGGTCGGCCCTACTCTGGTCACCGTCGACGCGCGCTGGCTCATGGCCTACGCGGCGGCGCTCGGCGAGACCGATCCGCGCTATTACGACACACGCGCGCATGGCGGGCCGCTGGCGCACCCCCTGTTCTCCGTCTGCTACGAGTGGCCGCTCGCGCTGGCGCTGCGCGCGAAGGCGATGGACGAGGCGATCGCCCGGCGCGGCGTGCACGCCTTCCACAACCTGGTCGTGCACCGGCCGCCGCAAGCCGGCGAGAGCCTGCGGGCGAGCGCGCGCGTGGTGGGCGCGCAGAGGCTCCGCGGGGGCACCCTCGTGATCATCCGCTTCGCGACCATGGACCGCTCCGGCGTCGCCGTCACCACCACCGATCACGGCGCCATCTACCGCGGCGTCGAGCTGCGGGGCGCCGAGGTCGCGCCGACGACGCCGCCCCCGGCCGCGACGGCGGCCACGTCCGGCGGCGTGCGCTGGGAAGCGGCGGTCGAGATCCCGCTCCTGATGGCGCATGTCTACACGGAGTGCGCGCGAATCTACAATCCGATCCACACCGACGCCGCCGTCGCGCACGCGGCGGGTCTGCCCGCGATCATCCTGCACGGTACCGCGACGCTCGCCCTGGCTGTCTCCCGCGTGGTGGCCCGCGACCTCGACGGCGACCCGGGCCGCGTACGCGGCGTCGCGGCGCGCTTCACGGGCATGGTGACGTTGCCCTCGCGCCTGACGGTCCGCGGCCACGCCGCCGACAGGCGCGGCGTCGGCTTCGACACCGTTGATCCGGCGGGTAAGTCGGTCCTGGCCGACGGGCGGGTCGCGCGATGAGCCCGAGATCATGAAGCAGATGACGCGGCGCGAGCGGATCACGGCCGCCATCAATCGCGAGCCGGTCGACCGCGTGCCCTACGCCGTCTGGCGCCACTTCCCCGCCGTCGACCACTCGCCGGCCGGGCTGGCCCAGGCGACGCTCCGCTTCCACGACCACTACGGCTCGGACTTCCTGAAGATCACGCCGCGCGGCGGTTACTGCGTCGACGCCTGGGGTTGCGTGGAGTCGGACCAGGTGCTGCCCACGGGGCATCGACCGTGCGCGTCATGCGCGGTGAAGGCCGCGGACGACTGGAAGCGCATCCGGCCGCTCGATCCGGCGAGCGCCGAGGGGTGGGTCGAGCAGCTCGAGACGATCGTGCGCCTGGGCTTCGACCGGCGCATCGGCGACGCGCCGGTGCTGGCCACGGTCTTCTCGCCGTTGTCGATCGCGCGCAAGCTCTCGGGGGATCGCCTCGCCGCCGACTTGCGCGAGCGCCCGGACGCCGTCGCCGGTGCTGTGGACGCCATCGGCGAGACGGTGCTGCGCTTCAACGAGCTGGCGCTGCGCGAGGGCATCGGCGGCATCTTCTACTCGATCCAGGCCGCCAGCGGCAGCATCCTCGACGAGGAGACGTACGCACGCTTCGGCGAGCCCTGGGACCGCCGGGTGCTGGAGGCGCTGCGGCCGCGGTCGTTCCTGACGGTCGTCCATTGCCACGGCGACCGGCTCATGTTCGACCGGCTGGCGCGCCTGCCCGGTCACGTCTGGAACTGGGACGATCGGCAGGCCGGGCCGGCGCTCGCGGCCGGCGCCGCGCTGGTCGGGGGCGCGGTCTGCGGGGGCCTCGATCAGTGGCGAACGCTGCGTGAGGCGACCTCCGAGGCCGCGGCGGCGGAGGCGGAGGATGCGGTGACGCAGACGCGCGGGCGGGGACTGATCGTCGCGCCGGGATGCGTGCTGATGGCCAACACGCCGGACGCGAACGTGGCGGCGGTGGTGAAGGCGCTCGGCGGCCCGCTCAAGCCGATTCCGGGCCTGAAGCCCGAGTAGGAGGCTGTCGCGAAATCGAGGAGCACCGCCGAGCAGAGGAGCGCCCGGGTTCGCCCCGGGCGCTCCGAACGTTTGGGGGGATGGGGGGGATGGGGGGCCCTTCGAGGCCCCCCATGTCACTAGGCGGCGCGGCGATGCGTCGCCGGCCGAGCCGGCTTTTGCGCTACCGTCGATGCGCGCCACCGGCCGGAGCCGCGGCGCCGCGAGGCGCGCTTCTCGCCACCGATCCACGCACGCCACCGCGCAGCCCAGCACGAGAGCGAAGGCACACGCTGCGAACAAGAACACGAGGCTCATACCTCGCGTCTCGGCATCTTTCGTGCCGGCAGCCGATGAGCCTGCGGACCGTATAAGAGGAGAAAGGGGGAGCGGCGCTCTGCCGTAACCGGCGAAACTTTTGGTCAGTCCGCATCACCCGCTACTTCGCGACGTTGAATCTGAAGTGGCAGATCTCGCCGTCGCGGACCACGTAGTCCTTGCCCTCCAGCCTGAGCTGGCCGCGCGACCGCAGGTCCGCGAAGGCGCCGTTGACCGCCACGAGCTCCTCGTAGCCGTTGACCTCGGCGCGGATGAAACCGCGCGCGATGTCCGAGTGGACCACCCCGGCGGCGTCCTGCGCCCGAGTGCCCTCCGGGATGGGCCACGCCCGCACCTCGTCCTCGCCGACCGTGAAGAACGAGACGAGGCCCAGCAGCGCGTAGCACTCGCGGAGCACGCGTCGGATCGCGGGCTCGGCCAGGCCGAGATCCGCCAGGAACGCCTGCTGCTCCTCACCCGTGAGGCGCGCGATCTCGGTCTCGATCACCGCGGAGACCCAGCCGACCCTGGTCCGCGGCCGCGCCGCAATCTCGGCCAGGCCGAACGTCTCCACCACCCGTTCGCCCTCGGCGATCGCCTTCTCGTCGAGGTTGACGATGTGGAAGATCGGCTTGGCGCTCAGGAAGGTGAAGCCGCGCAGGAGCTTGTCTTCGTCGCCGGTCAGCGTCTCGGCGCGCAGCGGACGCTCGGACTCCAGCGCGGCCTTGAGCCGTCCGAGGAGGTCGCGCTCCTTGAGCTCGGCCTCCTTGCGCTGCTTCTTGATGGAGGCCTCCAGCCGCTCGAGCCGCCGCTCGACCACCTCCAGGTCGGCCAGCAGCAGCTCGGTTTCGAGATCCTCGATGTCCCGCCGCGGATCGGGTGCGCCGAGCGCCTCGTCGGGGAACGCGCGCACCACGTGCAGCAGCGCGTCGGCGCTGCGGAACTCCTTGGTCTCGAGGCCCGCGCGCTCGCCCTTCGCGATGCCGGCCAGGTCCACCACCTCGAACGTCGCGTATGTCGTCTTCTTGGGGTTGAAGAGGCCGCGCAGCACGTCCACGCGCGGGTCGGGCACGCGCGCGACCCCCGTGTGCAGCTCCGCGCGGCCGGTGTCGTAGCGCGCCGTCGCGACGGAGGAGCCGGTGAGCAGGTTGAACAGCGTCGTCTTGCCGCTCTTGGGGAGACCGACGAGCCCGATCTTCATGCGTTCGATTATAGTGGAGCGTCCGTGATCGAACGCAGGGACGTCGATCTCCGGGGCGCGCTGCTCGCCCTCCTCCTGTCGCTCTTCTGGGGCGGCAATCCCGTGGCGATCAAGCTCGGGCTCGAAGACGCGCCGCCGCTGCGGCTGGCATGGATGCGCTTCGTCGTCGGCGGCATCGTGATCGCGCTCTGGGCGTGGCTCACGGGAAGGCTCGCCGGCTTCCGACTCCGGCGTGCCGAGGTGAGGCCGCTCCTCGTCGTGACGCTGCTCTTCATCGCCCAGATCGGCACGATGAACGTCGGTACGTCGCTCACGAGCGCGGCCCACTCGGCGATCGTCCTCAACCTCTACGCCGTGCACACGGTCGTGCTCTCGCACTTCCTGATCCCGGGCGATCGGCTCACGCTCCGGAAGGCGGCGGGCGTCGTGGTCGCCTACGCCGGGATCGTGGTGCTCTTCGTGCGCCAGGCGGCGGCCGGCCCGTCGAGTCTCCTCGGCGACGGCATCATGTTCGTGAGCGCGTTCGTGCTGGCCGAGCGGACCGTCTACCTGGCGCGTGTCGTCCGCTCGCTCGATCCGGTCAAGCTGCTCCTGGCGCAGGCGGCGCTCGGCTCGGCCGTGTTCATCGTGGCCTCCGCGCTCACCGAGCACGCGCCCACCGCGTGGACGCTGCGCCTGGCCGGCGCGCTCGCCTACCAGGGCGTGCTCATCGCCGGCTTCAACTTCGTCGCGAACCTCTGGCTGCTGGGCCGTTACCGTCCCTCGGGCCTCGCGGGGTTTTTTCTCACCCAGCCGATCTTCGGCGTGGCGATCGCGGCGCTCGTCACCGGCGATCGCCTGACGGGCGACCTGTTGCTCGCCTGCCTCGCCGTCGCCGTGGGCATCGGCCTCACGGCGCGTTGACGGTACAATCGGCCATGCCCACGAAGCCCGCGCACAGGCTCGAGGCGGTGCCGAATCCGCACCCCGACCGCGACTACGAGGTCGCGATGGCGGTCCCGGAGTTCACCTGTCTGTGTCCGATGACCGGCCAGCCCGACTTCGCGACGATCCGGATCCGCTACGTGCCCGACCAGCACCTGGTCGAGCTGAAGTCGCTGAAGCTCTACATGTGGTCCTATCGCGACCAGGGAGCCTTCCACGAGGACGTGACCAACCGGATCCTCAACGATCTGGTGGCCGCGATCCGCCCCCGGTGGGCCGAGGTGACCGGCGATTTCAACGTCCGCGGAGGCATCAAGACCGACGTCCGCGCGGCGTACGGAAAGCGACCCGAAATCGGCTGAATCCCGCTTCCGAATCGCAGGTTTCGTGCTATAACCCTCGGGTGCGCCCGGCCCTCATCTGGCTGCTGGTCGGCATGCTACTCGTCGGCTCGATTCCTTTGCCCGCGTTCGCGCAGACAACCGAGGCCGACGTCTACGTCGCCCAGGCGATCCTCGACTTCGACGAGAAGAAATACCAGGACGCCATCCGCAACCTCGAGGAGGCCCTCAAGCGCGAGCCCGACCACGTGGAGGCGCTCTACTACATGGGCGTGGTCCACATGGCGCTGCGGCGACCCGAGGAGGCCGTCAAGTACCTGACCCGCGCCCAGGCCAAGGCGCCGCAGGACACGTCGGTCGCCTTCCAGCTCGGGCTGGCGTACTTCGCGCTGCAGCAGTACGACCGGGCCGAGCCGCTCTTCGAGCGCGTGTACAAGGCCGACCCCACGATCGAGGGCCTCGGCTACTACGTTGGCTTCATCCGCTACCGCAAGAAAGACTACCGGGGCGCGCTCGAGGCCTTCCGCCGCGGCCGCACGACGGACCCGCAGCTGCAGCAGCTCACGCGCTTCTACACGGGCCTCTCGCTGGCGGTGCTGGGTCTGCCCGGGCAGGCCTCGGCCGAGGTCGAGCAGGCGCTGAAGCTGGCGCCCGGCTCGCCGCTCACCGGGCCCGCCGAGCGGCTGCGCGACACGATCAAGACCGCCGCGCAGGCGGGCCGCCGGCTGAGCGCGTCGGTCAGCCTCGGCTTCCTCTACGACGACAACGTCATCGTGCGGCCGGGACCGAACTCGCACGAACCGCTCGTCCCGGTGCTGCGCGCACACAAGGAAGACTCCCACGGCGAGGCCGCCAACGCCCGGTTCGACTACACGTGGCTGCGCGGGTCGCTCTTCGGCTGGGTGCCCCGCGACGGCGACAGCTTCGAGTCGTCGTTCGGCTACTCGTTCTTCGGCACGTACTACAACGACCTGACCTCGTTCAACGTGACCGACCACCTGGTGAACGGCTCGTTCGCCTACAAGACGGCGATGTTCAACATGCCGGCCCAGTTCGGCCTCTCCTATGCGTGGGACATGCTCTATCTGCGCGAGACGGAGTTCCTGCGCCGCAACACGGCGACGCTGTCGAGCCTCCTCGTGGAGAAGGAGCCCGGCGCCTCCGACACGTTCGTGGACGCGGTCCGCAACGTGGGCCACCTGACCCAGTCGTTCTTCCGCTTCCAGGACAAGGAGTTCTTCGAGTTGAACCCGCTGCCGATCGACAACGAGTTCCGCGACGCCAACAACTACACGATCGGCATCCTTCACCTGCTGCGCTTCTCAGGGGACAAGCACCTCGTCAAGGCCGGCTACCAGGTCGACTGGGAGGATGCGCAGGGCCGCAACTATCGCTACGTGGGCCACCGCTTGCTGGCCGGCGTCCAGTACACGCTCGACCTGCCGGCGGCGGTGCGCACGAGCTGGAACCCCGCGCCGCAGCTCCGGCTGTCCTACGACGTGGACGTCCACCTGCGCGACTACGGCAACAAGAACTCGGTGCTGCCGACCCAGAACCCGGGCAGCAAATGGCGGCAGGACGAGGAGTACAACAACACGGTCCGCGCGGAGGCGCCGTTCGACGGCCCGACGATCTTCGGCGAGGGCACGAAGATGTCGCTCGCGCTCACCTACCAGAACACGGTCGCGAACTCGAACATCGCCGTCTTCAACTACACGCGCAACGTCTACTCGCTCACGCTGACCTGGTCCTATTGATGGAGATGGGGGGCCCCGAGATGGCCCCCCATACCCCCAACGTTCGGGAGCGCCCCGGCAACGCCGTGGCGCTCCTCTATATCCCGGTTCTCTTATATTCCGGTTCTCTGTCCGACTCAGCGGACCGGGCGATCAGCAGCGTGCAAGACCGGAAATACAGGAAGTATCCGTCGTCCCCCGCTTGGGCGTGGTTGGCGGCGGCGGATTAAAGTCGGGGCTGCCGCCCGGCAGAATCGGCGCTCTCAGGATAACCGGTGGCGGCGCGACGCTCGGGCCCGCGGGCGCGGCCACGCCCGTGAACGAGCTCGCGTCCGTGATTCCGTTGTTGAGCGCGTTCTCCTTCACCTGATCGTCGCCACCCTTCGCGGGCGGCACCTTGCGGGTCGACAGGCCCTGCACGATGCCCGCGACCTCCGCCGGCGTGACGTTGACGACCGAGTGCACCGCGAAGCCGGCCAGCCGGAACTGCTGCAGCGTGCCGATCAGCACCGGCGCCCCGACGACCGCGCCCGTGGTCTGATCGCGCTGGAAGCCCTGCGCCTGGCCGCTGAGCACGGTGAACGTCGTCACCAGCGCCGGCGGCGGACCGCCCACCTGCGCGGACACGCGCGCCACCTCGGCGACGAGGACCGTGCCCCGCACGCCCGCCACGGCGTTGGCGGTGCGCACCTCGATCGACTCGCCCGCTTTCATCCTGTCCCTGGCGACGGCGAGCGCGATCTTGCCCGCGTCGAGGTCGATCGTAGTCTTGCCCGGCACTTCCGTGATCGTCAGCGTGGAGCGCTCGCGGACGGTGACCACCGCATTGCCGCCGAGCAGCATGCGCGCGATCGACTGAGCGCCCGTAGTGACCCTGTCGTTGACGAAGACGGCGTCCTTGAACTTCAGCGGCTGCGGCGCCAGCGTCACGCGCGTGACGTTGACGTTGCCCTCGAGCGTCGTGACGACGCCGGCCTTCGCGGCCTGCGCGGACGCGAGCGAGGAATCGAGGGTGACGAGAGCGATCAGGACGGCGGCGGGGCGGAGGCGGTTCGACATCATGACAGCACTCCGAGCGGCGAAACCCCGGTCATGGGGCCGGTACCGTGCGGAAACGGGTCACATGATCGACTACCGACAGAGCCGAGTCAATCGGTTTATCTGGGCGATGGTCGAACCACCCGCTGATAACGCTGGCCCTTGTTGTCCAGGGCCCACTCGAGCGGCTCCTTCACCTCGACGTTGACCTTCTTCGCCGCGTCCAGGATGAGCGCCTTGCGCTCGTCGAGGATCTTCTGGAGCTCTTGCTGCATGTCCTGGAACTGGCGCTGCGCGAGGGCCAGGTTGGCCAGCAGCGCGGAGGCGCGCGCCTCGAGGGCGGCAGCCTTGAGCGTGGTGGACTCGTCCAGCTTGATCTCGTCCTTGGACTGAGCGGCAGGTGGCGGGCCCCCGGTGGTGCCGCGCGTCTGGGTCAGGCCGATGCCCGGGAACACCAGAAGAGCGCCCGTCAGCGCCACGGCCGCGATGTCGACACGCATGAGACCTCCCCTTTTCGGCGGCCGCGGTGGCGACCGCACGGACACGGATTCTAGCAGGCTTGCTCGGGACAACACGGAGACGGCGGGCCGGTTGCGCGCCGGCCCGCTCGCATAGATTTACGGGCCGAGCTTGATCTTGGCCGATGTGCCATCGACGACGAGCGCGGCACCGCTCGAGCCGAAGGTCGGCGTCCCGCCCGAGAACGCGTTGAAGCCCGGGGTCACCGAGACCTGATTCGCGTTCGCGCCGTTCCTCAGGAGAACCGGAACACCCGCGAGGTTCGTGACGTTGGTGACGAGCGTGCCGCCGAGGGTTGTCGTGCCCGCGACGTTCAGGGCATTGGCGCCGGTGCCGCCGAACACCGCGAGCGAGCCGCCGGTCAGCCTGAAAACGGAACTGCCGGAGACGCTCACGAGACCACCGTTCGTGATGCTGGCCGTGCTGCCGTTGAAGAGCCTCAGCAGGTCACCGACCACGCTCATGAAGGTCGAGCCCGACAGGCTCACGAGGTGACCATTGAGCACGTTGAGAGTGCTCGCATTGAGTTTGAACATCGCATCGCCGGAGGGCAGGGTCGCTTTCACCCTTCCCAGGTTCGCCACCTCTAGCCCGTTGGTCGCGACGTTGAGCGTACTGTTCGCGATGAGACTGACGATCGGCGCGCTGGCATTGAACAGGGCCCTATCGACTTGCATAACCTTGTTGACGGTCATCGACCCACCGGTGCCCTGGTAGAGCGTGCCGCCGTGCCGCACCGGCTGGTCGGCCCCGAGGAAGCGGCCATGGACGTCGGAATCGGGATCCGGTTCGGGAGTGAGCTGCTCTCCGATGAGGCTGAACATCTCCTGGTTCACGGTGTGCACGCCCGAGAATCCGCCGTTGAACGTGAAGAGCGGGGCGACGCTACCGTTGGTGTCGAGACCAGGCGTGCCCGCGCCCGGTGTACACGCGGCGCTGAATCCACACTGCGCGAGGAGCAAGCGATCGAGGGTCCACGGCGCCGTCGAGCCACTTCCGGACACCGCCGCGATCGTGCCATCGATCGCCATGGCGGTATTGGGACCCACATCGATGAAGTTGCCCGTTCCGCCGCCTCCCACACCGAGGCGCAGGGTGCTGTCGCTGAAGGTTGTCAGGGCTGCGCCGGGGCCCAGCCGTTGGAAGGTAATCGGCGCGTTGCCTGTCAGGCCTCCACTCGTCTCGAGGAAGCCCGCCGCGATGTTGAACCCATCGTGCGAAGAGTTCAAGAGCGGACCGGAGATGGACGCCTGCGCCGGCGCGCTGCCACTGGCGCTGTTCACCAGGAAGAAGTGCGCGTGCTGCAGCGGGGCGAGCCCGACGTTGAAGGTCGCGAACGTGCTGAGGATCACGGGATCGGCCGCCGGGCTCGTGAAAACGCTGCCGTCGCCGATCCTGACGAAATCGCCCGCCGCGTTGAAGATCGCCCGGGAGCTGGGGCTGCCGATGGCATTGAGGAGCGTGCCGCCCAGCACCGCGGTCGTGTTCCCATCCATCCGGAAGATCGAGCGCGCGTTGAGCGTGCCGGCGTTGACCCGCAGGAGGGCCCCGGCCGTGGTGAGCGACGTGGAGACCCCCACCCCGACGACGTCCTCCAGCGCGGCGATGGTGCTGTTCAGGATGTCGATGACCGGCAGGCCCGCGCCGCTGAAGGTGGTGCCGCCCGCCTCGACGGAGAACAGCGATCGGCTCAGGTTGAGCCTGCTGCCGTCGATCCTGGCCATCGGACCCGCGAAGGTCACGCCAGAGAGCGAGTTCACGGTCATCAGCGCACGGTCTTCACCCGCGCCGCTCTGGTTCACGGTGACGCGCGTCAACTGCACCATCGGGTCGGGGGCGTTGCTCGTGAGGCGCTCGAACCGCGCGAGGCTGGCGGGGAGGTTGATCGTGCTGTCGGTGGCGACGACCGAGACGCCAAAGGTCGTCGGGTTCCGACTATCGTCGCCGAGGCCGAAGAGGTCGTGCTCGTTGCCGGTCACGGTCAGCGTGCTGTTCGTGAGCCGGCCGAACGGCACGTTCAAGGACGCCGGCGTCGGCGCGAAGTTGAAGACGTCCGTGTTCGCGCCGGGATCGTTGCCGAGGCGGTTCGCCGTCAGCGTCGAGTTCGTCATCTCCAGTCCCGGCCCGGTGAGGGTGTAGGTGTTGCCGAGGCCGCTGCTGGAGAGGAGGTTGTTCACCGTAACCGTGGCGTTGATGAGCCTGAACGCCGCGTCGGCGCCCGTGGTCGTGATCGTGCTGGCGCCCGCGACGCCCACGAGCGCCATGGTCGGCAGGGTCAGCGTGCTGTTGACGATGTCGAAGACGAGGCCGGAGACGGACACGTCCGCGTTGTTGATCGTCACCAGCGTGCCGGTCCCGCCCGTGATGGCCGCCGCTTTGGCAGCGGTCTGGTTCTGGATGCGGAGCAGCGCGGCGCCGCCCGTCAGCGTCAGGGCCGTACGCTCGTTTTGACCGATCGCGAGCAGCGCCTGCGACGTCTCGCCGCTCTGTAGATTCACGAAGCTGTTGTCGAGCGTGATGAGAGGGTTCGCCGTGTTTGCCGTCAGCGTGCTGGCGCCCTCGAGCACGATCAGGCCTGGCGTGAAGGTGCCCGAGGTCCCCGCGGTGATCGTGGAGTTGAACGCGCTGAGCAGCCCGCCATGGTCGGGCGGCAGATTCAGCGTCTCGCCCGCGTGGATGATCGCGAGCCCCGCGCCCAGGTTCACGTTCGCGTTGTTCGTGAACAAAAACAGCGGCGTGCTGCCGCCCGTGACCGTCAGGGTCCCGATCGGCACGCCCGTGTCGAGGTGGACGGTCGCGCCGCTCACCTCGAGCAGCGTGCTGGGAATGGTCAAGTTCGGAAACGAGTCGATCAGCCCGCCGGCGGTGAGAGCCCCGCCGACCACCGTGAAGGCGGGTCCGGAGGTCACGCGCGTTGCGCCGCCGTTGCCGACCAGGACCGTGTCCGAGCCGAGGTGGAGGATGCCGTTCAGCTCGAGCAGCGGACCGCCGGCCACGAGCGACCCCTCACCGGTGACTTCGATGAAGGGAGAGCCCGCCGACGGGATGAGCGTCGCGCCGTTGAAGCGGACGAGGCCGCCGGAGGTGACGATGCTGCCGCCGCTCACGTTGAGGAAGCTCGCGCCGCTGTGCGAGCCCCACGCGAGGCTGCCGCCGCTGAAGTCGAGGAGCGGCTCGCTCGAACCGCCTGTGAGCGAGCCCCCCACCTTCAGGAAGTGATGGCCGGCGTCGATGTCGCTCGCCACCGCCCGGAAGAACTGACTGGCCGCGTGGACGGTGCCACTGCTCTCGATCTGGATGAGGTTGCTCTCGTTGGTCGCCGACACGTGCGACGCGTTGATCGAGATGAACGGCGCGGCGACACCGACCTCCGAAGCGACCTGCTTGACCACCTCCGACGAGGCCAGCCCGATCACCTCCGGCGAGCCCTGCTGGATCAGACCCGCTACGTGGAGCATCGCGGCGCTCGGCGTGAGCGAGGTGACGCCGTTGACGGACAAGAGCCCGCCGAAGGTGTTGACGAACAGCTGCGCGCCACTCTGGACATCCACGACGTGGTCCGAGGTCACGGCGCCGCCGATGAGGAGCACGGCGGGGCTCGCCCCGTTGATATGGGCTCCGCCGCCGATCAGCCCCAGGATGCTGGCGAATCCATTGTCGGCGCCGCCGATCAGCTCGACGATCGGGCCGAACGTGGTGAGCGTGCCGCCCCACTGCGTCACCATCGCGTCCCCGAAGGACGGGTGGAACGTCACGCCGCTCGCGCGGAGCAGCCCGCCAAGGGTCGAGACGGTGCCGTTGATCGACACGACGCTTCCCGACTCGCCAAGGCCGTAGCTGACGTGCCCGCCACTCAGATCGACCAGTGGGCTCGTCGTGCTGCTGTTCACGGTGCCCGTGAGGTTCACGATACTCGCGAACGAGATGAGCGTGCCGTCGATGGACTTCAGCACCTGGCCGCCAATGGCGTCGAGGTTGCCGGTGATCGACACGATGTCGGCGCAGCACCCCGGCGCCACCGTCGAGGGATCGATCAGGATCAATGGCGCCGCGCTGCCGGTCGGCGGCGTGGTCTGAGTGATCGTGCCGCTGACCCTGACCAGCGGCCCGTTGCCGTTGACCGTTGCGTTGAGCACCTCGAGCAGGCCGTTGCCGCTGAGGAGATTGAGCGTCCCCTGCACGTCCACCATCGGCGCGGTGTTGCCGGCGACCTGGCCGACGGTCGCGCCGTTGATCCGCCCGTACGGCCCGTTCTCCGGCGGCGCCGCCGCGAGGTTGCCCCAGTTCACCGTTCCGGAGATCGTCGCGAGGTTGTCCTGGTTGAACAGCGCATCCGGCAACGTGACGTTCCGGTCGATCGTGACGAAGGCGTTCGTCAGGCCCGACGGCGGCGGCCCAGGCGGCGGCGGCCCCGGCACTGCTGCCGCACCGCATCCTGAATTATGGGAATCGGTACACTGGCTACCAACCGGTAAGATCGGCACGGAGGGCCTAGGATTCTCCGTTATCAGCGGCGGCGGCGGCGGACCAATGATCAGCTGGCCCTCACCACCGCCCGTGATCGCGTCCAACAACGCGCGGGTTTCGTTGACCGCGTTGTCCTTCGCCGCGTCGTCGCCGCCGCCCGAGTGCTGCGGCTTCGAGGAGGAGAGCCCCTGGACGATCTGGGCGATCTGGCCCGGCGGGATGTTCGTGAGCGCCGCCGGCGAGATTCCCGTCGCGCGGAACTGCTGCAGCGTGCCCACCGTCACCGGCGGACCGACGGGCTGGCCGGTCGGCGTGTTGATCTGGATCGCCTCGATCTGCCCGCGCAGGATGTAGAACGACGTCGTGAGCGTGGGCGCCGCGCCGCCTACCTGCGCCGTCGCGCGCGAGACCTCGGCCACCACCACCGTCCCGCGCACGCCGGCCACCGCGTTCTGCGTGCGGATCTCGATCGACTCGCCGGGCTTCATCTTGTCCTTGGCGATGGCGAGCGCGATCTTGCCGGCGTCGAGGTCGATCGTGGACTTGCCGGGCACCTCGGTGATCGTCAGCGAGGAGCGCTCGCGCACCGTGACCACGGCCTTGCCGCCCAGCAGCATCCGCGCAATCGCCTTGTCGCCCGTCGTCACCTTGTCGTTCACGAACACGTCGTCCTTGAACCTCAGCGGCTGCGGCTGTGGCAGCGCGACGCGCGTGACGGTGACGTTGCCCTCGAGCGTGGTGACCACTCCCGCGCGCGGCGCCTGTCCGAAGACGAGGGTCGGCCAGAACGTGGCGACAGCGAGAATGGCGGCGGCGGGACGACGGAATCGCGACATGCGCTCCCCCGAGCTCTGCGAGCTTACTGGTGACCGCGTAGCGGCGCGCCGTGCCAGCGGCGCCGAGAACTTGGTCGAGCCGGTCCAGGGACCGGAACCCCGCGCGATTTACGTCGGCGACGATCATTGCCGAATCGGGACAAGGCGTCAACCGAAATTGTCAGAATCGCAACGAGGTGGCGCCAATCCGGCACCGCGAGGCTCGACGTCCGGATTGACGGGAACTTGGGTCCGGTAAAATCTCCGAGTCGGACGGCTTTGGAAACCCTAGCTCGGACAACCCTTTACCACTCTGGCACCCTAACTGACTGAAATCCTGGTGCGGCACCGGCCTTGCAGTGCTCGCGCGAGTGGAGGTGACGACCATGCCGCGCGTTTCGACCACCGCCATCATCATCGGCTTCTCGCTCGGACTCCTGCTCGGCGCGCCATCCGCGCCCGCCTTCGCCGGACCCCCCGCCGAGCAGCTCGCGTCGCAGATCGACCGCGTGCTCGCCGTACTGGACGATCCCGCGTTCAAGGGTGACGAGCACGTCGGGCCGCGCCGCCAGGCCGTCCGCCGTGTGACAGACGAGCTCATCGACTGGGACGAGATGGGCCGCCGCACCCTCGGCGCGCGCTGGCAGACGCTCGACGACGGCGAGCGGCACGCCTTCGTCGCGCTCTTCAGCGAGCTGCTGAACCGCGCCTATCTGAGGAACCTCGATCGCTACGAGGGCGAGAAGATCGTCGTCACCGGCGACTCGGTGGACGGCGACCGCGCGGTCGTGCGGGCCAAGGTGGTCAAGAACGAGGGCGAGGGCATGGCCCTCGACTTCGCCATGGTGCGCGACGGCGAGCGCTGGCGCGTGTGGGACATCCGGATGATGGGCACGAGCATGGTCGGCGGGTACAAGGCGCAGTTCGCCCGGCTGCTCCAGACCGAGTCCTACGACTCGGTGCTGCGCCGCCTGCGCGAGCGTGTCGACTCCCTGCAGCCCTAGAAGATGGGGGGGCCCCGCGGTACGCTTGTCCGCGGGAGGTCGCCATGGAGCTCATCAGCCGCATCCTCGACGGCTCGATCCCGGAGAGCCTGCGCGCGTCTCTGCCGCCGTCGGGGATGTTCGGGCCCCGCGTCACGCAGGACGACAAGATCGCCCACCTCGAAGAGGTCACGCTGCTCGAGGAGTGCTCGCGCAAGCAGCTGAAGGCGGTGGCCAAGATCACCGAGGTGGTCGAGGTGCCGGCGGGCACCGTGCTGGCGCGCCAGGGCGATGCCGGCAACGAGTTCTACCTCATCATGGACGGCTCAGCCCACGTCGACCTGTCCGGGCGGCGGCGCGCACGTCTCAAGCCCGGTGACTACTTCGGAGAGATGAGCCTGCTCGACGGCGAGCCGCGCTCGGCCACCGTGGTGGCGGACACGCCGATGCGGCTGCTCGTGATCAAGCGCCGCGACTTCTCCACGCTGCTGCGCGAGGCGCCCGAGCTGACCCAGAACATTCTCGTCACGCTCTCGCGCCGCCTGCGCCAGGCCGAGCAAGCCATCCGCTGAATCGTCAACGGTCGATCGCGAGTCCCGGGGCACTCGAGGACACCGGTGGCTCAGGAGGCCAGCGCGAGCAGGATCATGCCGACCAGCATCACCACCGCGCCCACCGCGGACTCGCGCACGCGCTGCGCCTCGCCGAAGAGCAGCACGCCGACCGCCATCGCGAAGAGGATCTCGACCTGCTTCACCGCCTCGACGTACGAGGAGAGCGTGAGCGTGTACGCGTGCCCCTGGGTGATCGTGGTCAGCGCCGCGAAGAGCCCGAGCGCGACGAACTCGCGCCAGTACCGCGGTACCGCGCGGAAGTGGCGTGCGGAGGTGGCGAGCGCGATCGGCGTCATCATGAGGCTGGCCGCGAGGTAGCCGCCGAACGTCCCCATGGCCGCGTCCGAGGCGAGGATCGCCTGCTTGATCGTGATCACGCTCGGCGCGTAGAAGAACGCCGCCACGAGCGTCCAGCGCTGGCCGCGATCGGTGACCAGCACCACGAGCGGCGCCCACGGCGAGAGCCGCGCGCGGGAGATGTTGAGGAGATAGACGCCGGTGGCGCTGAGCAGCACGCCGGTCACGCCGAGGGCGTTCGGCCGTTCGCCGATCGTCACCCACGCCATGCCCAGCAGCACGAGCAGGCTCACCTTCCACAGCGCGGTCACCAGCGAGATGTCCGAGGCTTTCAGGGCCTTGGAGAGCGCGAGCGTGGACAGCGTCTGGCTGACGCCGAAGAGCAGGCACCAGCCCCAGAATCCGGGCTGGATCGCCGGGAAGCCGCGGACGACGCAGGCGAGCAGCGCGAACGGCAGGAGGAACGTGAAGCGGCCCCAGACGTTGATGTACTCGTCCAGCACGTGACCCAGGCGCTTCATGGTGGTGTTGCGCAGCACCTGGAACAGCGCGGCCATCAGGGCGAGCGCGAGCCACACGGGCGGCGATTGTACCCCGCGCGCGGCGCAGGCCCGTCTCAGGGCGCGGCGAGGAAGTCGCGCAGCGTGGCGTTGAACGTGTCGGGATGGTCGGCGTTCGTCGCGTGACCCG
This sequence comes from Candidatus Rokuibacteriota bacterium, assembly GCA_003220225.1. GTDB lineage: Bacteria > Methylomirabilota > Methylomirabilia > Rokubacteriales > CSP1-6 > AR12. Next base: position 8,150 of record QHRU01000035.1, on the reverse strand, counting down.
AGCCCGGCACGATCACCCAGCGCGAGCCCGGGATCGCCCGCGCCAGCGCTTCCTTCAGGCCCAGCGCCACCGTCGCGTCGGCGGCGCCGGCCACGACCAGCGTCGGACAGCGTACGCGCGCCAACGACGCCCGCGCGTCGAAGCCGGCCAGCGCGCGCAGCCCGGCCAGGTACGTGCGCCGCGAGGTGCGCGCCAGGCTGTGCGCCGCCGCCTCGTAGAGCGCCGCCTGCTCGGCCCGCGGGAAGAGGCCGCGCGCCACCAGCGCCGCCACCACCGACATCGGCGCCGTGGCGAGCAGCACCAGCCGCGCGACCAGACGCACGACGGCGGCCGGGCTCGCGGGACGCAGCCGGGCGAACGCGTTGACGACCGTCAGCGACCGCACGCGCTCTGGGGCGCGCAGCGCCAGCGCCAGCGCCACGCAGCCGCCGAGCGAGAGTCCCACCACGTGCGCCGGCGGCTCGCCGAGGCGCGCCAGCAGGACGCCGACCGCGTCCGCCATGGCATCGACGCTCAGTGGTCCCGCGGGCAGCGGCGAGCGATAGTGGCCGGGAAGATCGACGAGCAGCAGCCGATGGTCACGCTCGAACGCGGGAATCTGCCAGGTCCAATCGTCGGCGCAGGAGCCGAGGCCGTGCAGGAAGACGATGGCCGGGGCGTCGGCCGCGCCCCGGCCGCGGCGCTCGTAGTAAACGTCAGGCCCCTTCGGCAAAGCTGGCCCTGCGTTCCATCGCGCTAGCAGTACCGCGCTGATCGGTAGAGCGCAAGCGTGCGTCCGCGTTATCATGCTTGTCGCCGTGACCTCGACCTACGTCCTCATTGCGCTCGCGGTCCTGGTCGCGCTCGCCGCCCTCTGGGCCGTGCTGTCCCGCCGCACGGAGGGCCCGGCGACCCTCGCGACGCCCGGCAGCCGCTTGACCCGGACTCCGCACGTGACGACCACGGTGACGGAGATTCGGACCGAGCGCATCCAGGTCCAGGACCCCCAGACGGGAGCGACCACGACGTACGGATCGCTGGACGAAGTGCCGCCGGATATCCGCGCCAAGATCGAGCACGCGCGCGCGAGCGCGGGGCCCTTGTCTCCAAACCAGACGAAGATCGTCATCAAGGACGGTTCGGGCACCACGCGGACGTACGACTCCGTCGAGCAGATGCCGGCCGACCTCCGGGCGATCTACGAGCAGGCGTTGAGAGAACGGCCGCCGAGCTGACGGGGCCGGGGTCCGGTCGCGTCGACCAACTGCCGGCCCGGCTCCCCTTTCGCGCTAGAATCGGCCGGGCCATGAAGACCGTCTACGAGGCTTTCGCCGCGACCGCGAACGCCGCGCCCGAGCACGCCTTTCTCTGTGCGCCGCCGGCGCCGAACCGCGCCTATCATCCCGACGGGGTCGAGTACACGTACGCGCAGGTGCGTGCGGAGGTCGAGCGGCTGCGCGGCGACTACGGTGGCGCCGGCTATGGTCACGGACACCGCGTGGCGCTGCTGCTCGAAAACCGCCCCGAGTTCTTCTTCCACTACCTGGCGCTCAACGCCCTCGGCTGCGGAATCGTGCCGATCAATCCGGACTACCGGCACGACGAGATGCTCTACCAGATGGAGCACTCGGGCGCGGACCTCGCCGTGGTCGTCGCCCGGCGCGTGGCCGACCTCGAAGCCGTCGCGCGCGACCGCGTCCACCCGCTGCCCGTGGTGAACGCCGAGGACTGGCCGGCGCCGCTGCCGATGCCGCGCGTGGCGCCGCGGGGCGGTGCGCCGGGCCTCGAGACCGAGTGCAGTCTGCTCTACACGTCGGGCACGACTGGGCGGCCGAAGGGCTGCATCCTGACGAACCTCTATTATCTGAACTCCGGCGCCTGGTACCGCGACATGGGCGGCCTCGTCGTGATCGAGTACGGCCGCGACCGCATCCTCAACCCGCTGCCGCTCTATCACATGAACAGCCAGGGGCTGACGGCGACCTGCGCGATGCTCACGGCCAACTGCCTGATCCTGCCCGAACGCTTCAGCCCCACCCGCTGGTGGCAGGACGTGGCGGCCACGCGCGCGACGATCGTGCATTACCTCGGCGTGGTGCCGCCGATGTTGCTGAACCAGCCGGTCGTGCCGGCAGAGCGCCAGCACGCGGTGAAGTTCGGCATAGGCGCCGGCGTCGAGCCCGAGCTGCACGAGGCCTTCGAGAAGCGCTTCGGCTTTCCGCTGATCGAGGCCTGGGGCATGACCGAGACCGGCCGCGTCACGATGGTCAACCGCGAGCCGCGCATGATCCACACGCGCGCCTTCGGCCGGCCGTTCGGCGGGCTCGAGGCGCGCGTCGTCGACGACCGGGACCGCGAGGTCCCGCGCGGCGCCGAGGGCGAGCTGCTCGTGCGCTGGGGCGGGCCCGAGGGGCCGCGCCACGGCTTCTTCTCCGGCTACCTCAAGGACGAGGGGGCCACCGAAGAGGCGTGGCGGGGTGGCTGGTTTCACACGGGCGACGTCGTGCGCCAGGACGCCGACGGCCTGCTCTACTTCGTCGACCGCAAGAAGAACATCATCCGACGCGCCGGCGAGAACATCGCGGCTGCGGAGATCGAAGCCGTCATCCAGGCGCACGACGAGGTCGCGCAGGTCGCCGTCCTCGCCGTGCCCGACGACGTCCGCGAGGAAGAAGTCATGGCCTGCGTCGTGCCGATGCCCGGCGTCGTCGCTGGCGCCGCGCTCGCCGATCGGATTTTCGACTGGTGCATGGAGCGCCTGGCGTACTTCAAGGCGCCGGGGTGGCTCCTCTTCGTCGCCTCCCTGCCCACCACGGGCACCCAGAAGGTGCAGAAGACGCAGATCTTCCCCACGGGCGAGGACCCGCGGCGCCGCCCTGGCGTGCTCGACCTCCGCGAGCGCAAGCGCCGATGAGCACCTTCAGTGCCGGCCACCGCTGTCCGGGCTGCGGCAGCGATCGCATCGAGCGCCGCGGCTTGCACGGCTGGTTCGAGCAGGCGGTCCTCCCGCGGCTCGAGCGTCACACCTACCGCTGCCGCAGGTGCGAGCGCCGCTTCTGGGACCGCCCGCATCGCCGCCCGTCGTCCGGGCCGCCAGCGGCGGAAGGCGACACGAAGCCCCGCGGGCACGTGGACGGCTCGCTCGAGACGACGCCCTACTCGCGCATGCTCACCTACGCCCTCATCGGCCTCGCGTGGGTGGGGCTGCTGGTGCTCTTCTTCGCGCTGCACGCGTTGTGGCCGGCGGCGGAGACGGTCGTGCGCGGGGTCGACTAGGTCAGCCTGTCGGAGTATCGAGGGGTGCCACGGCTTCGCCGGGGCGCCCCGAGCGTGTGGGGGTCGAGGCGCGCCACGGCTTCGCCGGGGCGCGACGAGCGGTTGGGGGGTTTGGGGGGCCATTTCGGGGCCCCCCATTTACTCGGTCAGGGCGGCTCAGGCGGCGGGGCGGGGCGCGGTGAGCGCCTGGGCGACGTGGCGCAGGACGTCGAGCGTCTGGAACGGTTTGGCGATGACGAAGCTCACGCCGGTGCGCGTGAGCCGCTCGGGATCGAGCTGATCGCCCCAGCCTGTGACGAAGCCGATGGGAATTGTCGGGAAGCGCGTGCGCAGCTGGGTGGCGACGTCCCACCCCGAGAGCCCCGGCATCGAGATGTCGCTGAGCACGATGTCCATCGACTCCTGCTCGCAGCGCTCGAGGCCGTTGTTGCCGTCCTTGGCCACGATGACGATGTACCCGGCCTCGCGAAGCATGTCGGCGAGCACCGCCTGCACCTCGGGCTCGTCCTCGATGATGAGCACGCGCGCCGTCCCTGACGGCGGCGGCACCGTCACGCCGGTCACGGAGTCGGGGAGCGACACGGGAATGGGCAGGCGCACGACGAACGTGCTGCCCTCGCCGAGCGCGCTGTCCACCTCGATCGTCCCGCCGTGGCGGGTCACGATGCCCCACGAGACGGCGAGGCCCAGGCCCGTGCCGCGCGGGCCTTTGGATGTGAAGAACGGCTCGAACACGCGGCGCCGCATGTCCTCGGCCATGCCCACGCCGTTGTCCCGCACCGAGACGCTCGCCCACTCGAGCCCGGCGGCGAGCCGCACGGTGCAGCGGCCGCCCTCGGGCATCGCGTCCACGGCGTTGGTGATCAGGTTCGTGAGGACCTCGCGCAGCTCCTCGGGGCGGCCGGCCACCGGCGGCGCCAGCCCCTCGACCGTGAACTCGTAGCGCACGCCGCGGCTCTGGCCCTCGACCTCCCAGCGCGGGCGCGTCAGCTCGATGACCTCGCGCGCCACGTCGCCGAGGTCCACGCGCTCGAACGAGCGCGTGCGCCGCGTCCGGGTGAACTCCTGGATCCGGCGCACGGTGTCGGCGCCGTCCTGCGCCGCACGGCGCACCGCCTCGAGGTCGCGGACCATGCCGGGCTCGCGCACGCGGCGCAGCATCAGCTCGGCGCGGCCGAGGATCACCGACAGTAGATTGTTGAAGTCGTGGGCGACCCCGGCGGCCATCTCGCCGAGCGCGCGCAGACGCTCGGTCTTCACGAGCTGACCCTGGCTGCGCTCGAGGTTCTCGGCCATTTCCTCCGCCTGCCGCCGACGCCTTTCGGCCTCGCCGTAGAGCTGGGCCTGGACGATGGCGATGGCCGCCTGGTCGGCGAGCAGGCGCACCAGCTCCTTCTCCTCGTCGGTGAAGTCGCCGCGCTCGCCGAAGAGCAGCGAGAGCACGCCGACGACCACGCCCTCGGCGGCCACCAGCGGGATGCCGGCGTAGGCGCGCACGGCGCCTTCGTCGACGATGGCCTGGGCGCGGAACCGCGGCTCGGATCGCAGGTCGCGAACGAACATCGGGGTCCGCGTCGCGAACACCGAGCCGGTGAGGCCGTCGCCGTGAGGCATGATTTTGAACTTGCCGAGCTGCTCGGCGAGCGCCGGATCGACCGACACGGTGCCCTCGATGCGCAGCATCGCGTTGGCGGGATCGTCCACCCACACCTGGCTCGCGCGCGCGGCGAGCAGCCGCACCGCCGCCTCCGCCACCGCGCCGAAGACCTCGTGGCTGGAGGCGGCGCCGGTGATCAGGCGCGTGAGCGCGCTGAGCGTCGTGAGCTTCTCGGCGCGCTCGGAGGCACGGCGGTAGAGGTCGGCATTCTCCATCGCCACCGCGGCCTGGGCGGCGAAGACCTGCGTGATGTCGATGTCGTCCTCCGAGAACGGCCCGACGAGGTCGCGATAGACGACGATCGCGCCGAGCGCGCGGTCGCCCGCCAGCAGCGGCACCGACAGCACCGCGCGGTAGCCCTCGGCCTCGATGATCGCGCGCGTCGGGAGCGTCAGCTCGAGGGCGGGGTCGCGCAGGACGTCCGCCGTCCAGACCGGGCGACGCTCGTGGATGGCCATCGGCGTCGTGCCGTCGCGCCAGGAGAGCGGCCGCAGCCGCTGCGCGAAGGCCGGCGACAGCCCGCGCACGGCGCGGAAGCGGATGATCGGCATCGGCTCGCTGGCCTCGAGCACGGCGATGGCCACGCGCCGGGCGCCGAGCAGCAGGCAGGCCTCGTCCACGATGCGATCGAGCACACCCTGCAAGTCGAGGGAGGCGGTGATCGAGCGCGCGACGTCGACCATCGCCTTGCTCTGCGCGACACGGCGCCGCAGCTCCTCGGCCGCGCGCTGGTGCTCATGGCTGCGCCGCTCGGCGCGCGCCGCACGCAGGAGCGCGCGCGCCATGGCCACCAGCTCGCGCGAGGTCACCGGCTTGATGAGATAGGCGTCGGAGCCGTCCTCCAGCGCCTGGCTGCGATCGGCCACGTCCGTGAACACGCCCGAGAGCATGAGCACCGGGATGATGGCGGTTTCCTCCGCGACCTTGAGCCGGCGGCACACCTCGCGGCCGGAAAGATCGGGCAGGTCGACGTCGAGGACGACGAGGTCGGGCCGCGCGGCGGCGAGCCGCAGGCCTTCCTCGCCGGTGCCGGTGGCCGTCACGGCGAACCCCGCGGCGCCCAGCGCGGTCGTGAGAAAGTGTCGGACCCGCGCGTCGTCGTCGACCACCAACACACGCGGAACGTCGCGGTCCGGCATAACCCCGACATCATACGCGGTCTGCTACAATGCGCGCCACTTTCCAGGCGCCACCCTCAGACGGAGGTCCACCATGACCCATCTCCTCGTCCTGGCCCTCGTGCTCCTGGCCGCCTCCCCCGCCCTCGCCCACAAGCCCGGCGACCCCCCGCACCAGACCTACACGATGGGGGATCTCAAGCTGGAGAGCGGCGAGGTCATCAAGGATTTCGCGATCTCCTACGTCACCCACGGCGCGCTCAACGCCAGGAAGTCGAACGCGATCCTCATGGTGACGGCGCTGACCGGCAACCATCACCGCCTGGACTTCCTCATCGGGCCGGGCAAGGCGTTGGACACGACGAAGTACTTCGTGGTCGCCACCGACGCCATCGGCAACGGGCTCACGACTTCGCCGAGCAACAGCAAGGCGCAGCCGCGCATGCAGTTTCCGAAGTTCGGGATGCGCGACATGGTGGAGTCGCAGCGCCGACTGCTCAAGGAGAAGCTCGGCATCGACCACGTGGTGGCCGTGATCGGTCCCTCGATGGGCGGGATGCAGGCGCTCCAGTGGGGCGTGTCGCATCCGGACGTCATGGACAGCCTGGTCGCCCTGGTGCCGCTGGCGCGCACGCCGGCGTGGAGCGTGCTGCTCGTCGAGGCCACCCGCAAGGCCATCATGCTCGACCCCGCGTGGAACAACGGCAACTACACGAGCATCCCCGTCAACGGCGTTCGTCTGTGGCGCGAGATCCTCGGCTTCGGCGCCGCGCGCACGCCCGAGATGTACCGCGACCAGTTCGCCAGGCCGCTCGACGTCCTGCCCTGGCTCAAGGAGCAGGAGGACAGGATCCTCAACGCCTTCGATCCGAACGACTACATCTATCAGTCGTGGGCCTACGAGACCCACGACGTGGGCGGCACGCCCGGCATGAACGGCGACTACGCGAAGGCGCTGCGCGCGATCAAGGCCAAGACGCTGATCATGACGGGGGTGAAGGATCTCCTGAATCCGGAATGGGAGCCCCTCGAGGCCGCGCGCTACATCCGTGACGTGCGCGCCGTGACGATCAACCCCGAGTCGATCACGGGCCACTACGCCGCCGGCGGCTTCCGTCCGGCCGACGTGGAGCAGATCAACGCCGAGGTGGCGAAGTTTCTGGACGTGGTCACGCAGCGCGGCGAGCGCCTGCGGTAGTATCGGCTGCATGGACTCCCTGGTGCTCGTCGTGGCCCGGGGTCGCCCCCGCCTTCGGCGCGTTCGGGCTCAGCGGATGACCCCCAGGCCGAGCAGGCCGATCAGGATCAGGTAGATCCCGACCAGATAATTCAAGAGCTTCGGAAGGATCAGGATCAGGATCCCGAAGACGATCGACAGAAGCGGACCCAGATGGGCGACACCGATGACCATGGCCGTGTCCTCCGCCTACCAGACAGTCGCGCTGCGGTAACCGTATAGGACCACGAGGAGCAAGATGAAGACGCCGGTCACGTTCTACAGCGAAGGGGTCAAGCTCGACGGCGACGTCTATGTCCCGGACGACGTCCGCCCGCGCGAGAAGCGCGCGGGGATCGTGCTCTGTCACGGCTACACCGGCGTCAAGGATATCTATCTTCCCGACAACGCGCGGGCCCTGAACAAGGCCGGTTACGTCGCCATGGTCTTCGACTACAAGGGCTGGGGCGCGAGCGACGGCCCCCGCACTCGCCTGGCGCCCTACAGCCGCGTGGCCGACGTGCAGGCCGCGCTCACGTTCCTCGGCACGCTCCCCCAGGTCGACCCCCAGCGGCTCGGCATCTACGGCACGAGCTATGGCGGCGCCACCGTGGTCTGGGTCGGTGCCGTCGATCCCCGGGTCAGATGCGTGGTCAGCGTGGTGGGCATCGGGAACGGTCGGCGCTGGATGCGGAGCGTTCGACGGCCCGACGAGTTCCACGACCTCCTGGCCCGCGCGCGCCAGGATCGCGCCCGGCGCGCCGTCGAGGGCAAGTCGGAATTCGTCGCGCGCGAAGAAATCTTGTTGCCCGACCGGCAGTCGGCCGAGCTCGGCGCCGCGGCCCGGCGCAACAATCCCAACGCCGTCAGCGCGATCCCGCTGGAATACGTCGACGATACGCTG
>QHRU01000014.1 GCA_003220225.1 Candidatus Rokuibacteriota bacterium | reverse complement strand
GTAGAAGGCGCCGTCGACGTTCGCGACGAGGATCCGCTCGCGATCGACGACGGCCCACGTCATCACGCCCGGCGCCAGCTCGGACGCCCGGGTCACCGGCACGAACCCGTCCAGCATGCCGTACGCTGTCGGACCGGCCTCCTAGCTCATGTCAGGGCGAAGCCGAAGAGCCGCGCGGCATTCTCCGCGGTGATCTTGCGAAGGTCCGTTTCGGGCGTTCCGGCGAAGATCCGATCCAGAAACTGCCTCGACTTCGGCCACGTGGACTCGGCGTGCGGGAAGTCGCTTCCCCAGAGCATGTTGTCGACGCCGATGGTGTCCCGCAGCTGGACCCCGAGGTCGTCCTCCATGAACTCCACGAACATGTTGCGGCGCCAGTAGTCGCTCGGCAGGAGTCCCGCCTTCGACTTCCATCCCTTGGTGAACACCGGCCGCTCTCGATACGTGAAGTCCATCTGCTTCAGCCAGTGAGGAATCCACGCCATCTCGTGCTCGACGGAGCCGACCTTCAATCGCGGATACCGGTCGAAGACGCCCGCAAAGAGCATCGCCCCCAGCGAATAGCGAACCCAGTAGTCCGTCGTGGAGCGGCCCGCCCCCGTGAGCTCGTCGAGGTTGATCGTGAACTCGCAGCCCGGCACGCCGATGCGAGGCGTGCCGATGTGCAGGAGGAGGGGAACGCCGACGTCTTGCGCGGTCCACCACAGACGCTCGTAGATCGGATGGCGATAGGGTCGGTCGGGGAGCGGCGAGACCGGAATGAACGCGCCGACCAGTCCGAGCTTCGCGCATCGTTCCAGCTCCTGACAGCCCTCCTCGACGTCGTCCACGTTGAGCATGGCGATGCCCTTCAGACGATCCGGCGAGGCCCGACAGAAGTCAGCGATCCAGTCGTTGTAGACGCGACAGATGGCGGAGAGCAACCCGCTGTCCGAGATCCGGTACCAGAAGAGACCCTGGCTCGGCTGCAGGCACGCGCCCCAGACGCCATCCATCTCGTTCTCTTTGATCATCGCCTGTGGATCGTACGCGCCGAGCCTCACGTCTTCCCACGTGCCCAGGAAATCGATCTGGGACGGGTCCTCGAACCGCTGGCCGGCCTGCATCACGGCACCCAGGCTGCCGACCTGCTGGCCCTCGATGAACCACGCGTCGTACTTGCGACCCGTGGGCGTTTCCATCCGTTCCATCCGAGGCGCCCGCTCTCTGTACTTGGGCTCGATCCGGTGGGTGTAGAGGTCCGGCGGCTCGACGATGTGAGAGTCGGCCGAGATGAGCTTGTGTGTCGTCATCGCATACCTCCTCGGGCGATTCGCCCAGCTCAGGACGGCAGGCCGTAGTACGCGGCGCAGTTGCTCCAGAGGATCTTGCGTTTGCTGTCGTCGGAGATCGGCAGCCGGAGGAACGACTCGACGGCGCGCGGGAACTTCGAGTCGCCGTGAGGGAAGTCGGTGGAGAAGACGATCCGATCGTCACCGATCGCGTCGATGACGTACTTCACCGGCTCCTCGTCGCATTCGACGGACACGAAGCACTGTCGCTTGAAGTACTCGCTCGGAGCCATCGTCAACTCCGGCGCGTAGACGTCACCTTGCCGCTCCCAGTGCTCGTCCATGCGCCAGAGAAGGAACGGCACCCAGCTGCAATTCCCCTCGAGAAACGCGACACGCAGACCCGGATGGCGCTCCAGGATGCCGCCCAGGCAGAAACTGCCCGCCGCCAGCATCTGCTCCACCGGGTGGCAGTAGACGTGCTTCAGCATCGCGTTCGCGCCGAACTGCTCGCCGACCTGCCGCAGCTGCGAGCCGGCCCCCTCGTGGAACCCCAGCGGAACTCCGAGATCCTCGAGCGCCGTCCACAGAGGCTCGTAGTAGGGATCGTGCCAGTTGCGCCCGTTCACCTCGTTCGGCCGAAGGAACACGCCGCGGAAGCCGAGCTCGCGCGCGGCGCGGCGGACCTCGCGCACGGCATCGTCGACGTCGAACGGGGAGATCATCCCGGCCCCGAGCAGCCGCTCGGGGTTCTCCTGGCAAAACTCGTAGAGCCAGTCGTTGTAGGCCCGCGCCATGGCGGCCGCGAGCCGTGGCTCCATGTCCGGGATCGTGAGCGCGAACAATCCGCGCGAGGGGTAGACCACCGCGACATCGATGCCTTCGGTGTCCATGGCTTCGAGCTGGATCTTCGAGGTCCAGCCGCGTTCCTGGAACGGACGCCAGCGTTCCTGGTTACGGGCATAGTCGTGCCCGCGCCGGCGCCGGCTCCGATCCGCGTCGGCGGCGACACGGCCCCACGCCTTGCCATCGAGGGCGAGGCGTAAATCGCCGGCGTCCTCGGTCAACCCGTGCGGGACGCGATCCCGGAAGGCAGGATCGGCGTATCGGTGCCACAGATCCGGCGGCTCGATGATATGGATGTCGCTGTCGAGCACCTTGAAGTTCTGGTGCGCCATGTCCGACCTCCATGGACCGGTTGATGGTCGGCAACCCTACGCCGACGACGCCCCGGTGTCAAAGGCGCGCATCGCCTCAGGCACATCCCATGGCGTAGACCTGCGTGGCCCCTTCAGGCAGGTGACGCTCGGCCCAGCTCTGGCCGCCATCATCACTGGCGAACACCTCACCGCCGCTCGTCGCACAGTACATGCGCCTGGGCTGCCGCTCGTCGAAGGCGATCGTGAACATGGTGGTCCGTGGCTTGACGCCCATGTCCACTCGAGCCCAGCTCGCGCCGCCGTCGTTGCTGCGGAACAGGACGCCGACGTCGCTCTGGAAATTCGCACCTGCAGCCACCCAGATGGTCTTCGGATCACCCGGGACCTCGCGGATATCACGGCAGTAGGTGTGGCCCTTGGGATTCAGCGGCTCCAGCCTGGCGCTGGCCCAGTGCTGGCCGTGGTCCGTGCTGCTGAACAGGCCGGCGCGGCCGATGGCGAAGACCATTCCCGGACGCCAGCGTCCGACCAGCACGCCATGCATGTCTACCGTGTCGTCGTTCACGTACTGCCCATGGCTCATGTTCTCCCAGTGCATGCCGCCGTCGAGACTGCGGATGATGCCGCCGACCTCGATGGCGCCGTAGACCTCATCGGGGTTGGAAGGATTGACGGCCATCTCCAGAACGCGCTTGGCCGGGTTGGCCCCTGGGGCCACGGTGACCTCCGGGAAGCGGACTGTCACCGGGAGTTGCTGCCAATGCTCACCGCCGTCCGCACTCCGAAAGATCTCGCAGTTCTCGTAACCCGCGTACAGCATCTTGGAGTCGCGAGGATCGAACAGCAGGGACCAAACGGGCAGGCCGTGATCCGAGATGTTGAGGCGTTCCCAGTGCTCGCCGTTGTCGGTGCTGCGGTAGGGACCGTTCTGCGTCCCCACATACACGGTCTCGCTGTGCTCAGGGTGTGTGGCGATGGCCCGGATGGTGGGCGCTTTGGGTAGGCCATGGGTCAGAAGCTCCCACCGATCGTCGCCCACGGCCATGCGATACAGGCCCGATTTGACGGGGCGGCCGGGGACGGTCTCACCTGCGAGACCCACATACACATAAGATGTGCGACTCGTCGTCATCGTTTGCTCCTCCCGGATGGCGTGTGGACGAACCTGTACTCGCCGAGCAGCCGCTCGCCGCCAGCCTCGTGGCCGATGAGCGCGCGGGAAGCGCGTGAAGCGCCCGCGATCGTCCAGACTCGAGCGATCGGCTCACTTCGCCAGCGGATCCGGCCGCACCTGGATATGCACGGCGCGCGGCTTTGAGCCCTTGCCGCCTTCCATCAGCCACGGCGTGCGGTCGCCGTTCGTGCTCCACAGCCCGCGACCCTTCCAACCGGCGTTCGGGTCGTCGATGCGTCCGTCCAGACCCTTGGCGAAGAAGCCCATCGGGTATGGCACGCGCATCAGGATCATGCGCCCGTCCCTGAGCGCCGCGAAACCGTCCTGGAGGTTGGCGGTCGAGATCGGAACGTTCTCGCCCAGGCCCACCGTGTTGTGCTGATCGACCCAGGTGTAATAGCTCGCCTCGGCGCTGGTGTTCTCGAAGCCCTCGAACCCCGGGCCCGGATACTTGTGGAACGCGAACCCTTCCGGGCAATGGTTGCCGGTCGCGTTCGGTCCGTTGAGCGGCCCCTTGCACTTGCGGCGGTCGAAGCTGATCAGGCTGCCGTTCGAGCCTGACCCCCACACCACGCCGTTCTTGTCGATGTCGCCGCCGCGCACCCCGATGCCCTCCTTCGGAACGGCGTAGAACTCCGAGAGCTTCGTCTTGGGGTCGAAGCGCAGGAAGCCGGGCGGGCCGACGAACACGTTGAAGGTGTACCAGACCGAGCCGTCGGTGGGATGCGGCATCACCGCGTAGGGACCGGACCCAGCGATGCGCATGTCCTTGCCCGCTTCGGGCTCCTTGCCCGGCTCGGTCCATTCGTCGACCTTGCCGTTGCCGTTGGTGTCGAGCACCCACGGCGCCCAGCCCTGCGCCTTCGCGGCGTCGCCGGTCTCGTCCCACACCTTGGTGTTGACCCAGCCGGCCACGGGGCCGCTGCCCGAGAGCCACAGCGTGTCGTCGGCGTCATAGCCGAACTGCGGGTGATGCGTGCCGAAGCACGTGTCGACGAAGCTGTACTTCATCGTCTTCGGATCGAGCATCGACACCTGGCGTCCCGACCGCTCGAGCGGGAACACCTTGGCCGAGGGATGCTCCGAGCCCTTCTTGCAGAAGGCGGGATTCTCGATGCCGCGCACGGCCGCGGCGAACCATACCCGGCCCTTCTTATCGAACATGCCGTTGTGGTTGTTGGCCCGCTGGCTCCAGATCTTCTCCTCGCCCCAGTATGCCGAGGGGAGCATCGGCTTCATGGCGGCGGAGGCATGGAAGGGAGGTCCGAACGATTCGGGTGCGTCCCGATCCGCGACCGGCATCTTGAAGAACGTCACCTTGTGCGTCTTCGGATCGAGGATCGGCATGTCGTCGCTCGAGTACTCGTTCGAGCCATACAGCGGCCCGTAGGCATTGACGGTCGGATGGCGCCGGTCCGAGGAGATCAGGTCGTGCACGAAGTGCTTCTCGGTGGCCCACTCCCACGAGGTGACGACGACGTTGCGCTCGATACCGGCCGGCCGGGGCGGCTTGTGTCTGGGCAGCTCGCCCCTGGCGACGCGGTCGGTCCAGTCGCCGAAATACTTGAACGGCACACCGCCGAGCTGCACGGCGAGCCGGTTCATCATGAATTCGCCGGTCTGGCCCGAGGCGATGCGGCGCGCCCACGCTTCCGCGCCCGACTTGAATTCGCCGAGCGCGGCCGGGATCGTTCGCGTCGATTCCTGACCGAGCTGGTGGCAGCCGATGCAGTCGGTGTTGTTCATCCGATGGCGCCAGAGCTCCTGGGTGACGTTCTTCGGGATGTCGCTGGCGCCGCCGAAATCCTTTGCCGGCGGGATCTTCATCAGCGTGTACCAGTAGAGCGCCGGATAGTAGTGCGCGGCCGCCCGCTCGTCCGGCGCCGGCACCGCGGTCAGATTGAGCTGCTGGCCGGGCTTTGCGCGCACCTTGGGCGAATCCACCAGCCCGTAGCCGCGCACCCAGACGCTGTAGTTCGCCGTCGGCAGGTCGGGAATGACGTAGCGCCCCTTGTCGTCGGTGACCACCATCTTGGCGTACTTGGTCGGAAGTTCCGTCGTCTCCGCGATCACCCACACCCCGGCTTCCGGCCCGCTCCGGCTGCGCACGACGCCGCCGATATCGTCGTGATCGATGGCGACCTGCGCGGTCTGCTGAGCGGGGAGCGGGTGCGGAGCGGCCATCAGGAGCGCGGCAAAGACGAGGACCGCCGCGCTCAGGTACGACGCCGTTGTCCTGTGCATGTTGACCTCCCCGCGTCTGTTTCACGGCACCAGTGGTCCGTGGTGGCCAAGGGTATTCCGAGACGGAACAATGCGCCAGACGCCCCCTGCCTTCCTTTTTCCGAGGACTCGGGTACCCTCGAGCGGCGCGCGCGTCACGCCGTCGGGCGCTGCGACGGTGTCGCCGTCGGCCTCTCCCGAGGCGTACACGCCGAGCCATCTCGCGGAGCGGATTCTCACCGCCAGGTCGGCGCTCGAAGGCGAACGGAAGCAGGTCACGGTCCTGTTCGCCGATCTCAAGGGCTCGATGGAGCTGCTCGCGGACCGCGATCCCGAGGAAGCACGCAAGATCCTCGACCCGGTCCTCGCGCACATGATGGACGCCGTGCACCGCTACGAGGGCACGGTGAACCAGGTGATGGGCGACGGGATCATGGCCCCTCCTCGCAGGCCGTGAACCAGATGCCGCTCTGACGCCGCATACAGCGTACTCCGACCCGGCTTCGTTCGATGGAACCCTAGCGGGAACGCCACGGATTCCGCCGGCACGGAGGCACGGTAGGTCGCGTTGAACGGATAGACGTTCCCACCGCTCGACGCTGCAGCGTCTACCTCGGTCGAGGTGGCATCAAGCGCGACGGGACGCGCGCCGGCGGGTGGTTGGGGAACGCGCTCCCCAACCACGCGGCGACCTGACAGCGACTACGGCCTGCCGAGCTCGTCGGCCGTCCTAGCGATCGCCACCAACGCAGATGTTGCGGTTCACACCCGAGCCGGAAAAGTCGAGCGGGCCCTTCACCTCGTGCTTGTATTTCGTGAGCACGTCAACGCAGACGACCTCGGGCGCCTCCAGATCGCCGCCGCAATGGAAGTTGGCCGCGTCGTCGGTGCTGCCGCTGCCGTTGTAGATGGCGGTCTGCGGATACGGGCACAGCGGCCGCGTCCGCGTGACGACGCCGCCGCTCGTGGTCTGCGCGCGGATCTGCGCCGGCGCCACTCCGTGTTCCACCCAGTCGACGAGGGCATTGAACAGGTTCTGCGGCTGCGGCCCGCTGCCACCGCCGCAGTGCGCGACACCCGGCGCGCGGAACAGTCGATAGAACTCCTGCAGGCGTTCGAAGTCGGGCCCTTTCCCCGATCCCTGGCCGAAGCGCGAGGCCATCTGTCGGTAGTAGTTGATCACGCCACGCGGCATGATGAGCTGGTCGTTGCCGCCGACGAACGTGAGCAGCTTGCCGCCGTGGCGCCGGAACACATCGAGGTCGCCGAAGGTATCAGTCACGTCAGCAATGTTGCCCGAGCCGTCCTGCGCCACCTGCGGATATTGGTTGATGCTGACGGTGCGCCAGTCGAAGTTCAGGTCATGCTCGTCCCAGTGGAACTGCGTGACCCCGAGGAAGAACGGAGTCGTCCCGTTCAGCGCCGCCAGGTTCGTGCCGCGATCGAGCTCGAACCAGATGCGCTGGCCATCCTGGTTGCGTGGGCCGTCCCAGATCATGTCGATCGCCCGCGCCTCCAGAGGGGTGAGGCAATTGGTGGCGGGCGCGGTCGGGGCGCCGCAGATGTTGGCCGTCGCGCTGAAGTGGCAGGTGCGTGGGTCGTCGATGATGCCGTCGGTCACGCCGTCAGCCGCATCGCACGCGGCGACGGCGGACGCGGTCGCCTGGTTGAGCTTCGCCGCCGAAATCGCCCCGCCGAGCAGATCCTTCATCACGATCTGCCCCCACATCTGGGCGGTCTGAAAGCGCGTCCAGTAGATCGCGGGCGCGTTGGCGAGGATACCGTCGAGCTCCTCCCCCAGCTCCTGCGCGAGCAGATACCCCTGCCGCCCGCCGGTAGAGCACCCGTTCCAGTAGTTGTACGCGGGCGCGATGCCGTAGTAGGCGCGCGCGATCACTTTCGACAGCACCACCTGCTGCTTGATCGCGTTGCGGATGAAGTCGTCGATGAACTGCAGGTTGTACGTGCCGTCCTCGTTCACACCGGGTTCGCAGTTGCCGCCGGCGTGGCCGGTGTCCGTTCCGGACCCGACATAACCGGCATTCACCGGCGCCGTGACGTTCACGTTGCCGGCACATCCACCGCCGCCGACGCCCTGCGTGCGGCCGTTCCAGGCGCCCTGAATGCCGCCCGTGCCGCCGTCCAACGAATTGAGCGGCAGGCCGGCACGGATATTGATGTTCTGCTCGGGCGACGTACCGTACAGCACGTCCACCCGGCAATGGGCCTTGTTCACACCGCTCGCCGGGATGAGTGTGCTGGTTGCAGCCTTGATGACAGGATTGCCTGCCAACCCGACCGCCGGATCGGTCGCGAGTTGGACGCAGTTCACGGGGACGCCCAAAGGCTCCGGCTTGTCCTTCGCCGTCGCGATCGACGGGCTCAGGGCGAGCGTGGCCAGCAGTACTGCTGCGAGACTGACAAGGGCCGCTCGTCGACTCGTCATCATCGTCGTCCCTCCGTTGGGGCGCTCGGTGCGTCACTTCACACGACCCACCATACGATTCCAAGCAGCGCGGCGACCGCCGCGTGCAGAGCGTGGCCTACGATTCAGAGCGGACACGGCTGTCGGAGGTCGACGACAAGAGCGCGCACGAGGTAAACCCCGACCAGCACGCTCACGGCCCCCACGATCAGGTACGGCCATGGGACCGCCACGCGGCCGCTCACCATCCACGAGAGGGCGAGGCCAAGTAAGGCCACGTTCCATACGATGCCCACGTGGACGTTCGGTGCTCCACCGAACAACCGGGCATACGGCGTCCGCACGACGATGGCGCAGGAAGACGTGTCGGCGCCGCAGGTCGTGAACAGGACCCCCAGCCGGTGGCGAAACCCGGGCCACCGGCCAAGCATCAGCGACGTGAAGTAGAGATTGATGAACAAAGCGGGGACTGTCAGCATAACGAGGCCGATCGCCAGTGCCGCTGTCATGCGAGGCAATGCCAATAGGAGGGCCGGCAATCCACGGAGAAGCTCGAGTCGAGGGTCACGTCTCCATCCCGGCCGCTATTTTTGACTAGGGAGTAAGGAATTTCAATTATCGTAGGCGGAGAACGTGGGGCGACTGCCACTGCGCCGACGAACCCATGAACGTCGTCATCACTGGCTCGTCAGGGTTGATTGGATCGGCGTTGATGCCGCGGCTCTCGCGGAACGGCCACACGATCCGTCGCCTCGTTCGCGGGGCTCGAGCTGAAGGGGCGGCACGTTGGAATCCCGACGATGGCTGGCTCGACGAGAGCCCGCTCGCAGGCGCCGATGCCGTCGTGCATCTGGCCGGCGAGACCATTGCCACGGGACGGTGGACGGCTGCAAGGAAGGCCCGGATTCGGGACAGTCGTGTCCGGGGCACGGGGCTTCTCACCCGCGCACTGGTCAAGCTCGATCGCAAACCGAGGGTGCTTGTCTCTGCGTCGGCGGTCGGCATCTACGGAACCCGCGGCGACGAGGTTGTCGACGAGCGAAGCGCTCCCGGCCAGGGATTCTTGGCTGAGGTGTGCTCCCAGTGGGAGGCGGCGACGCGTCCCGCCACCGACGCGGGGATACGGGTCGTCAACGTCCGCGTCGGCGTCGTCCTGAGCGGCACGGGGGGCGCGCTCGCGAAAATGCTGCCACCGTTCCGACTGGGACTCGGCGGCGTCATGGGGTCGGGAAGGCAGTACATGAGCTGGATCGCAATCGACGACGTGGTCGGGGCGATCGAGCATCTCCTGCTCGCTGACACGGTTGTCGGACCGGTCAACCTCGTTGCGCCCGACCCGGTCAGCAATAGGGAGTTCACGAAGACCCTCGGCCGGGTGCTACGGCGCCCTACGATTCTGCGATTGCCCGCGTTCGCGATCCGTCTCGGCCTCGGCGAGGTCGCCGATGAGCTGCTCCTAGCGAGCACGCGCGCCCAGCCCGCACGCTTGACCGCGTCGGGCTACCAGTTCGGCTACCCAACGCTCGAGGGCGCCCTGCGTCACCTCCTCGGTGTCGGCCGATGACGGCCACCAGCGAGCAGACCGACGCCGAGCGTCTGCCCGCCCTGTATCCCCGACTGCTGGGGCCCGCGTGGCTCGACCTGCACCCGGCGATCCGCTGGCTGCACCTGACGGATGGCGTGGCCACCGGACGGGTCGAGTTTCGTCGCGGCCGCGGCTTGGCGGCCCGCCTCACGTGCTGGGCGCTTCGGCTTCCGTCATCCGCAATGAGGCTCGAAGCCCGGCTCGCGATCGCACGCGACGGTGAGTCGGAGAGATGGGCGCGGACATTCGGCCGGCGGTTGCTCGTCACGATCCAGCGCGGACTGCCTGACGGGACGCTGGCCGAACGGTTCGGAGCGCTGGAGTTTCGCTTTCACCTTCGCGTGGCCGAGGGCGCACTGACGTACATTCAAGCGGGCGCCGGGGTCATGGTCGGGCGGCTGCGGATTCCACTGCCACGGTGGATCTCTCCACGCGTCGAGGCACGAGAGGCATCCGCCGGCGGCCGAGGCGCTTACGTTCGCGTCGGGATCTCAGCGCCCGGGTTCGGATTGGTGATGTCTTACGAAGGATGCGTTCAGGTGGAGCGCCCGTGACCTCAGCGGCCATGTGGCTGCTTGCTGTCCAGGGCATTATCGGCGCCTTCGATACCCTGTACTACCACGAGTGGCGTGCGCGTCTTCCGGCGCGCGGCGCCATCGCCGCTCCCGAGTTGAAGCTGCATGCCGCGCGCGACTTCCTCTATGCCGTGCTCTTCGGGACCTTGCCGTGGGTGGCGTGGCACGGTGTCTGGGCCGTGGTGCTTGTTGCGATCTTGGTCGCAGAGATCGCCTTCACCATGGCGGACTTCGTCACCGAGATGAGTGTCCGCCGATCCCTTGGGGACGTGTACGCCGGAGAGCGCGTCACGCACGCGGTCATGGGCATCGTATATGGCGCGATGATCGCGGTGCTCCTCCCCGCGCTCTCGACGTGGTCGCAGCAGCCGACGGCGTTGCGGCTCGCTCCGGCGGCCATCCCGGCGGCCCTGCGCTGGACGCTCGTCGTCATGGCCGTGGGGGTCTTCGTCTCGGGGGCGCGCGATTTGTACGCCGCCGCGCGCCTGCCGCACGCCGACTGGCCGTGGACGGTGAACCGCGCGATGTGAGAGGGCGAGACAGAAACGGGGAGCCGCCCGGCGCGACTCCCCGATTCGATTGGTGGGCCGTCCAGGAGTCGAACCTTGGACCCGCTGATTAAGAATCCTCCCCGGAGTATTTCCACCGAGAACCACGACGATGTAGACCGCGAAGATCTCCACGCTTGGGACTGACGCTCTGCGGCATGGATCGGCGTGGTTCGGGATGGTTTGGTAGCAGCGTGGGTAGCAAGAGGCAGCTCCCGACGAACCCCGGGCACCAGACCTGGCACGAACCTCGCCTACGGGGCCCGGCGTCTCAGAAGGCGTTCGGCGCGCCCGGGTTGAATCAAGAGCTTTCGGAGGATCCCTGTGTCAACGAGGACATTGCTTGCCAGGCCGGCACGGACGGTGATCGAGAAATCCAAGGCGGTCCTCCCCTCGTCGCGCACGTTCTTCGAACTGCTCGGGTTGGTCGTGCTCGCCACCGCAGTGTTTTGCGGCCTCGCGCTGTTCACCTACGACCCGGCCGACCCCACCCGGATCGTGACGTCAGGCGACGTCTACCGGAACATGGGCGGGCCAGCGGGCGCCTGGCTCGCCAATGCGCTCCTCGGCGCGATCGGCATCGTCAGCCTGCTCATCGCGCCCGTGCTGTTCCTCTTCGGCCTGGCCATGGCGCTCGGCTTCATCCGCTGGCCGAAGACCAAGCGGTTCGTCGGCTTCGCCGCCGTCCTGGTGGTGTGCTCCGGGCTCTCGCACATCGAGCACCCGGATCTCAGCATGACGCATCTGCCCAGTGGCCACGGTGGCGTGATCGGCACGTTCCTGGGCGACACGCTGATGAGGACCATCGGCTACGGTGGCGCCGTGATCGGGCTGAGTCTCGCGGGCATCGCCAGCCTGGTGATCAGCGGCAACCTCACGGTGTCCGGCACGGCGCGGTTCGTCGAATACCTGATCTTCGTGCTCGGGCGGATCGCCAGCCAGCCGACGGGCCGAGAAAGCAGGAGAGGCGCCAGCCCGCTGACAGGTGAGGCGGCCGCCGCGACCAACGGCGAAAAGGAAAAGCGCCCAGCCCGTTCAGTGGCGGCCGACAACGGCGACGAGAGCAAGATCGACGTTCCCCTCGACCTCACGTCGGCGGTGCCGAGGAACGGGAAACCCGACCTCGACATGTTCCAGCCCAGCAAGGTCAATGCGTCGAAGCGAACCGACTTCACCGCGCTGGTCGAGCAGCTCGAGGGTCACCTGCGCGAGTTCAAGATCGACGGCAAGATCACCAACACGACCGAGGGGCCAGTCGTCACGACGCTGGAATGCGAGCCGGGCGCCGGCACCAAGGCGGCCCGCATCGTGAGCATCGCCAACGACATCGCCCGCATGCTGCGGGCGCAGAGCGTGCGGGTGATTCCCGCGCTGCCGGGCCGCAACACCGTGGGCATCGAGATCCCCAGCGAGCAGCGGAGCATCATCCGGTTCGGCGACGTGATCAAGAGCCCCCGGTTCCGCGGCGGCGAGCTAACGCTGCCGGTCGCCCTCGGCGTCGACACCTTCGGCAACCCCGTGGTCGAGGACCTCGTGCAGATGCCCCATCTGCTGCTGGCCGGCACCACCGGCTCGGGCAAGAGCGTGTTCATCAACAACCTCATCGCCGGACTCGTGTGCAAGCGGACGGCGAAGGAGATGCGCTTCGTCTTCATCGATCCCAAGATGGTCGAGTTGGCCGCCTACAAGAACCTCCCCCATCTCGCCTGCCCGGTGATCAGCGACGTGCGAACCCAGGCCAAGGCGCTCCTCGAGCGTCTGGTCGACGAGATGGAGAGCCGCTACGAGATGATGCTGAGCCTCGAGGCTCGCAACATCCAGGAGTTCAACGAGACCATCCGCACGCGACGCCGTAGCGAGTTCGTCCAGTTCAATGGCAAGTGGCAGCCTCTGCCGTACGTGGTGTTCCTCATCGACGAGTTCGCTGACCTGATCCTCATCCTCGGCAAGCCGGCCGAGGACCTCATCACCCGCCTGGCCCAGAAAGCGCGCGCGGCCGGGATCCACCTGATCATCGCCACCCAGCGCCCGTCGGTGAACGTCGTCACCGGACTGATCAAGGCCAACTTCCCCACCCGGGTCGCGTTTCGCGTGCAGAGCGGGACCGATTCACGCACGATCCTGGATCAGACCGGCGCCGAGACCCTGCTGGGCAAAGGCGATCTGCTCTACCAGTCGGCCGGCCGGCTCCAGCGACTGCACGCCGCGTTGCTCGAGG
>QHRU01000034.1 GCA_003220225.1 Candidatus Rokuibacteriota bacterium | reverse complement strand
CGCCGGCGCCCGCGAGCGCCGGCCGTTGTCGATGCCACGGCGTTGCCTGCTCGTACGCATGGCCGATGCGGAGGATCGTCGCCTCGTCGAGCGGGCGTCCAACCACCTGGAGGCCGGCCGGCAGCCCAGCGGGTGTGAAGCCGCAGGGGACGCTGAGCGCGGGCAGCCCGGTCAGGTTCCACGGCAGAGTGAAGGGGATGAGGCGTGGCAGGTCGCGGTCCACGACCATCTCGTCCAGCGCCATCGACGTGATGGGCAGCGTGGGCGTCACCATCGCGTCGAGGCGCGCGTGGCGGAAGGCCGCCTGCACCTCGGCCCGCATCGCCATCCGCGCGCGATGCGCGGCCTGCAGGTGCGCGGCGGGGACGAGCGAGCCCAGCTCGAGGAGGCGTCGCGTCCCGGGGACGTAGTCCTTCGGCCGCTCGACCAGCCAGCGGCGGTGCGGCTGCGCCACCTCGGCCATGAGGATGACGAAGCCCGCCGGCAGCGTGAAGCGGAAGGCGGGCAGCTCGACCGGCACCAGCGTCGCACCGAGGCGCTCCAGCTCCTTGAACGCGCCCTCGACCAGGGCCCCGACCTCGGGGTGCAGCTCGGGACCCGCGAAGTAGCCGGGCGCCACGCCGAGCCGCAGGCCGGCAACGCCTCGATTGAGGTCGGCCAGGTAGTCGGGCACCGGCTCGTCGATCGTGCGCCGGTCGGCTGGGTCGTAGCCGGCGACTGCTTGCAGCAGCAACGCGGCGTCCTCGACGGAGCGGGTGAACGTGCCCACGTGGTCCAGCGACGGTGCCGATGCCGCGCGGATCGTGCCCCAGCCGCTGACCCGGCCGTGTGTCGGCTTGAGGCCGACGGTGGCGGTGACGGCCGCCGGCTTGCGCACGGACCCACCGGCGTCGGTCCCCAGCGCGCCGAGCGACGAACCCACTGCGACCGACACGCCCCCGCCCGCGCTCGAGCCGCCCGGGTAGTGCCGGAGGTGGGCGGGACGTCCTGGCCGCACGCGAACTCGTGCGTGACCTGCTTGCCGATGATGACGGCGCCCGCCTCGCGGAGCCGCCGCACCACCGTCGCGTCGTGCGACGTGGTGAAGCCGGCCAAGAGGCGCGAGCCTGCCTCCGTGGGCGCGTCGCGCGTCGCCAGCACGTCCTTGATCCCGATGGGGATCCCGTGGAGCGGACCGCGGGGCACTTCTGCGTCCGCGCGTCGCGCTGCGGCCAGCGCCTGCTGGGCCGCCACATGGACGTAGGCGTGCACCACCGGCTCGGTCTCGTCGATCCGGCGCAGCGTCGCCTC
Source organism: Candidatus Rokuibacteriota bacterium (assembly GCA_003220225.1). Taxonomy (GTDB): domain Bacteria; phylum Methylomirabilota; class Methylomirabilia; order Rokubacteriales; family CSP1-6; genus AR12. The sequence goes on along the minus strand of QHRU01000034.1, from coordinate 110,976 downwards.
GACCAACTCGACCGCCGACAGCTTGCGCTCCCGCATGAGGCGCGAGGCCTCGCGGATCGTCACGGAGCCGAGGTCAGTCACGCCAGCGCGGATCGTGCGTGAGAGACGGGTTGACGTCGTCGAGGTCGGCCTGCAGGAGTGGCGCGACGAAGGCGAGGTGCGCATCGAGGGCTTCGGCCAGAGGCGCCAAGTCCTCGGTGGGGAAGCGCAACCCGACGAGCTCGGCAAGGAGGGCGACGTCGGCCGGCGCGAGTCTTCTCGCCATCGGGCGTTCTTCTCCTGCCCCCAAGCGCCGAGGGCCGATACGGTGCCTCGCAATCTAGGACGTCCGCGGGACCGTGTCAATCACAGTCGAGAACGTTCTGGGGAGCGTTTGTGGAGGAAGGCGTGACCACGAACTGGTGGCGAAAAGGTAATCACGTGCCGGAAGCCCAGCGCGACCCGTTGGCTGCCCGACCCAGCGTGCGGAAGCGCTTGCTTGTCGTTCCGCGCGGCTCAGTCCACTCCCGCAAGATTGAGGTGGCGCGCCCGCGCGGCGCTGGCCCTGAAGAGAATCGTTATGCGCGTTATCCGCCCGCTCGCCGGCGGCCTCGCGCGGTAGCGCACATCAATCACGACGGCCGCCCGCATTGTCGGCGACTTCCGTCGCTTTCTCGTGCTCGCCCGCGGTGGGAAGCCGCCAACCGCGCCATAACGCCACGAGGCGGATTCCGAAGCAACATGCGGCTCCGGCGACTGCCGAAGCCGCAAGCGGAGCCTTCAGGACGTCGCCAACCACGACGACGATTGCGCCGGCAAGCGCCGCGATAGCATAAAGATCGGAGTGCAGCACGGCGGGAATGTCCGAGACGAGCACGTCACGCAGCATGCCGCCGCCGATGCCGGTCAGCATGCCGAGCAGCGCAGCCATCACCGGGTCGAGGTCGTAAGCGAGTGCCTTTTGAGTGCCGGATACGGCAAAGAGCGCCAAACCGGCCGCATCGAACGTGAGCACGAGATTGCGAAGCGGGCGCTGGCGCTCGGGACGGGGCGACCAGAAAAATACGACCAACCCGGCGAGCATCGAGATTACGAGGTAACGCCAGTCCCTGAGTGCCGCCGGAGGAACCGCACCGATCAGGACGTCGCGCGTGATGCCGCCCGCGGTGGCCGTCGCGAATGAGACGACCAGCACACCGAAGAGATCGAGCCGGTGTTTGACCCCGGCCGTCGCTCCGCTGAGGGCGAAGACGAACGTGCCCACCAGCTCGAGCACGAGCAGCGTGCCCGTCGTCGCATACTCCTTGAATCCGGCGAGCGTTTGAAGGACTTGTTCAGCGCCCAACGCCGGGATCATCCCTGGGCACGGTCAGAGCGATGGCGATGATCGCGACGACGACCATCAGCACGTTGAACAGCAGCGCGATCGCGGCTGCGAACCGGATGTCGATATTGTCGGTCCTTCCGAGGAACAGATCGGACAGCGGTCCGGACTGGCTCTCGAGACCGCTCAGAGCGGTGAAGAGCGCCGCGCGTGGGAGGCTGGGATTGTCGCCGAACACTTTCGGGTCGTTTTGGATGCCCGCCGGCCCCGAGCCAGGGACGATCGACTGAAGCTTGCCGATCTCGCCGTCCCGGAAGGTGTCTGGGGCTTGACCGAACTGATCTGGAAACCCGCCTGTGAACGGCAGCTCGTATGGCGGGTGGACCCAGTTGGTGCCGAGATAGTTGAATTCCCAGTACGAGTGGGCATCTGCTTGTTGCATGGCGTTGTAGGTACCCATGCTCACGTGAAGCGGCACAATATTGGTTTGCCGGTTGGGGAACCGGTCAGAGGCGCCGGGGAAGTGCGGAGCCCTGCCGTCGACGGTGAAGATGTGGGCGGGCACGTTGTTGCCCGTGCCCATCTTCTTGAGCATCTCGGCATCGCGCTCGGTGATCGTTGCGAATTGCGCGCGGCCATCGGGGCGTGGCGGCGCGATGGGGGGGACCACGAGGTCGTGGATCATCCACCCCTCGTACCAGCCGCTCTCGTTGTTGATGACGAACAGCGGGGAGATGTCCGTGAAGATGTCGATGAAGGCACGCGGGTTATTGGGATCGGTGGGCGGGCCTGGCTTGGGCTCCAGCACCACGCGTACAGCACCGATCCGCGAGAAGGTTGGGCCCAAAGAACTACCTCGTCCGCGCTGGCGGAGTAACCGGCCGTTAGCGCTGCGCTCGCCCGGAAGACCTGCGCATGCGGCCACGTCTTGCTCGGTGCCATGCGGGCCTGGGCAGTATATCGCGAGCATGGCGATCAAGCCCGATCGGGTGAGGCATCAGGGTCGCGGACACGATGTACTGCGAGATCGGTATGACGTATTGGCTGGCGAAGGCTCAGAGGACGTCCCCTCCCTCGACGCCCGAGAAGCTCGACATTGCGGCTTTCTGCCCCTATCGCGCCCAGCGGAGGTCCGCCCGGCGCCGATGCCACTCGGTCGCATGCTCGTAGGCCCACGCGACTCGGAGCGCCATTTTCTCGTCGAAGGATTTCGCGTAGATCATCAGGCCGATCGGGAGGCCGTCGCGAGTGAAACCGCAGGGCAGCACGACGGAACAGAGCGCCAGGATGTTGCCGAGCGCGGTGTTGCGGAGGTATCGCTGGTTGTGATCGGCATAGCTCTCCAGGCTCGCGTCGATGGTCGCGATCGGCCGCGGCGGGATCATCGTGGTCGGAACGAGCAGAGTATCGACGTCGACGAGCGTCCGCTTCACCCGCTGTCGAAGCGTCGCCCACTGCCGCAGCACGCTGAAGTAATCGGTGGCGGAGAGGCTGCGGCCATTCTTCATCCGGTGGGCGACGACCGGATCGAGCTTGTCGAAGTCGGCATCGATGAAGCGGCCGTTCACGGCCAACGCCTCGGCCGCGATCATGCTTGCGCGCCGCCGCTCCGCCATCGCCTCGGCAACCTCGGGGACCGCGATGCTGTCGACTGCCGCCCCCAGCCCACGGAGCACGCGGCCCGTCTCCCTCACGGCGGTCACGATCTCGGCATCGACGTCGTCGAAGAAGATCGTCTCGGCGAATGCGATCCGGAGCCCTCTGACGCCGGCCTTCAAGGTCGGCAACACGTCGTCGGGCGGGACGCCCGGCGTCGTCTCGTCGGCCAGATCGACTCCCTGGAGCGCCTGATACACGAGCGCCGCGTCCTCGACGGACCGGGTGAGTGGCCCCACGCTGTCAAGCGTCCACGAGAGCGGGTACACACCGGCGCGGCTGATCCGTCCGACGGTCGTCTTGAGACCGACCGTCCCACACAGCGCGGCCGGAATGCGTACCGAGCCGCCGGTGTCGCTGCCGAGCGCCATCGGCACGAGGCCACTGCCGACGGCTACGCCGGAGCCGCTGCTCGATCCGCCCGGCGCGTGCGGCATCGCGTGCCACGGGTTGTGGGGTGTCCCGTAATCGTGGTTGATGCCGACGCCGCCGAAGGCGAATTGCACCGTATGTGTCTTGCCGACGAGAACCATGCCGGCACTCGCGAGCCGCCGCACCGCCGAGCAATCGACGGCAGCGACGTTGTCGTGGAGGAGGCGCGTTCCGGCTGTCGTGGCGATTCCTTTCACGTCGTAGAGGTCCTTGACGGCGTAGGGCACGCCCTGGAGCGGCCCGAGATCGTGGCCATGCTTCAGCAGGGTCTCGGCCGCGCGGGCCTCTGCCAGCGCGCGGTCAGCCGACACGGCGATGAAGGCGTGGAGCCGCTTGTCGAGCGCGCGGATGCGGTCGAGCGACGCTTCGGCAAGCTTCACGGGGCTCACCGCGCCGGTTCTCATCTGCGCAGCCAGCTCGGTGATGGTTGCGAATTCGAGCGGGGTCTCCATGAGTGCGCCTCCTTTGAGGGATCGCGCCAGGCTACTCGCTAAGGCCGGCTACCTCAAGCCAACCGCCTCGCGAAGCGATGCCAGCGATGATAAGGTTTCGCATCGGCGTCGAGGGTCAGGACTGAATGGCCATTCTTTCGATCAACATCGATCGCCTAAGGCGGGACATCGACAACCTCGCGCGATTCACTCGCGGGCCCGGGCCAGGCGTCACGCGCCTGACGTTCTCCGAGGAGGATCGAGCGGCCCGAGCGTACCTCCGGGATCAAATGGAGGCGATCGGCTTGCGGGTCGTCGAATTGCCCCCGGGAATCATGATCGGCCGGCTCGAATCGACGACTGCGGGCGGACCCGCGGTCATGGCCGGTTCTCACATCGATAGCGTGCTCCAGGGCGGGCGCTTCGACGGCATCGTCGGAGTCGCCGGAGCGCTGGAGGTGGCTCGCGTTCTCGTCGACAACCAGGTGCCGATCCGCAATCCCTACGAGGTCGTGATCCTTCCCGAGGAGGAGGGCACGAGCTTCGGCGCTGTGCTCACGGGCAGCAAGGCCTGGGTCGGCCAGCTCACGTCCGACCGGCTGGGACAGATGCGGCGTGCGGACGGTGTCACCTACCTCGAGGCGATGGAGCGTTATGGTCTCCCGGCGAGCGGCCTCGACGCCCACCGGCTGCATCGCGGACGGGCCAAAGCGTTCCTGGAACTACATATCGAGCAGAGTGTCGTCCTAGAGGAGGCGGCCGTCCAGATCGGCGTCGTGACAACGGTGACGGGTATCCGGGGATTCGACGCGACGCTCGTGGGCATTGCGAACCATGCCGGCGCCACGCCGATGGCGCGCCGCCGCGATGCTCTGGCCGGGGCCGCGCAGCTCATGGCCGAACTCGAACGGTTCACGCCGACGCTGGGTGCCCATACGGTCTGCACGGTCGGACAAATCGCATGCAGTCCCGGCGCCCGCAATGTCATTCCCGGCGAGGTCCGGCTCAGCATCGACTTCCGCGACATCGAGAATCTGGACGTGAAGTGGGCGAAACTCGCGTCGTATCTCGAGGAGATCGCGACGCGCCGCGGACTGAAACTCGCGCTCGGTCAAGTGGCCGGAAGCGAGCCGGTCTCGCTTGCTCCACCGCTTCAAGATCTCCTCGACGGGATCGTCGTCCGCCGTGGACTCTCGGGAATGAGGATGCCCAGTGGTGCCGTGCACGATGCGCAGATCATGGCGAGCGTCACCGACGTCGGAATGATTTTCGTGCCGAGCCGCGAGGGCCGCAGTCACTGCCCAGAGGAGTTCACGGCGCCCCCGGACATCGAGCGAGGCGCGAACGTGCTGCTCGATGCGGTGCTCGCCCTGACGAGCGCCTAGCGACAGGGAGGCAAGCATGCGACTCACCCCGACCGAGATGGACCGACTCACCATCTTCACGGCGGCCGAGCTCGCCCGGCGACGGCGCGCCAAGGGATGGAAGCTGACGCACCCCGAAGCCCTCGCGATCATCTGCGACGAGATGCACGAGGCGGCGCGGGGCGGGGCGCCCTACGAAGAGGTGATGCGGATCGCCGTGAACGTCCTCACCACGGACGACGTCCTCGACGGCGTGCCCTCGCTCATCGGTGCCATCAAGATCGAGTGCCTGTTCGGCGACGGGATGCGCGTGCTCCACGTCGAGCAGCCGATCCGTTCGCGGGGGGTGGCCGTGACGGAGGCCGGCGTTGGCCGATGAAGCCGGGGGAGGTGATCTTCGGGGACGGGACGATCGTGCTCAACGCCGGTCGCGCGACGGTCGACGTCGAGGTCGAGAATACCTCCGATCATACGATCTTCATCAGCTCACACTTCCCGTTCTTTGAAGTGAACCGTCGGCTCGTCTTCGACCGCGCCCGCGCGTGGGGTATGCACCTCGACGTGCCCGCCGGCGACTCGATGCGCTGGCGCCCGGGCGAGCGGCAGGTTGTGCGCCTGGTCGCCTTCGGCGGCCGCGGTGTAATCCGGGGATTCAATCACTTGACGGACGGCCCGGCGACCCCGGAGCGACTGGCCGAGGGCCTCGAGCGCGTGCGGCGCCGCCGATACGGGCACCGTGACGGAGTCAGTGATGGCCGGTGAACTCAGTCGCGTCGACTACGCCGCGCGCTATGGACCGACGAAGGGCGACCGCATTCGCCTCGGCGACACCAACCTGATCGCGCTCATCGAGCGCGACGACACCAGCTACGGTGACGAGGTGCTGCGGGGCTGGGCGAAGACGATGCGCACCGGGATCATGATGAGCGATCGCGCGCCATCGGCGAGCGAGCTCGATGTGCTCATTAGCAATGTCGTCGTCATCGACCCGGTGCTCGGGGTGCTGAAGGCGAACATCGGCGTGAAGGACGGCCTGATCGCCGGCGTCGGGCGGGCCGGCAATCCCGACATCGTCGACAACCCCGACCTGCTCATTGGCTCGGCCACGGCGCCGGTCTACGGGCTGGGGTACATCGCGACGCCAGGCGGCATCGACACCCACGTCCACCTCGTGCAGCCGCGGCTGATCCCGGTGGCACTCTCGGCCGGCATGACCACGCTCGTCACGGGCGGGCTCAACGACAACCCGGCCTTCAACCTGCGCCGGATGTTCCTGGCGTTCGAGCAGCAGCCGATCAACCTGGGTCTGCTCGGCCGTGCCGCGAGCACGGTGCCCGAGCCGCTCGCGCGGCAGATCGAAACGGGCGCGTGCGGCCTGAAGGTGCACGAGGACTACGCGGGATATCCGAGCATCATCGACGAGGCGCTGACCGTCGCGGATCAGTACGACGTCCAGATCGCGATGCACACCGACGGCATCAACGAATCATGCGAGCTCCACGAGACGGTGGCCGCGATCGGCGGCCGGTCGATCCATGCCTATCACGTCGAGGGCATCGGCGGCGGCCACGCGCCCGACATTCTCGCCATCGCCGGTGTCGACAACGTGATTGGCTCCTCGACGACGCCGACGATCCCCTATGGCCGGAACGTCGTCGCCGAGCACCACGCGATGATGTGGTCGGTACACGGCATGAACCCTCGCGTCGCCAGCGATCGCGCGATGATCGCCGACCGCATCCGCGATGCGACGATGCGGGCCGAGAGCGTCCTCCACGATGTCGGCGCCATCAGCATCATCAATTCAGACTCGCAGGGCATGGGGCGCATCGGCGAGTCGATCCGCCGCACGTGGCAGCTCGCGCACCAGATGAAGCTCGTGCACGGCGAGCGCGCCACCCATGACAACGGGCGCATCCTGCGTTACCTCGCAAAGTACACGCTCAACCCGGCGCGTGCCCACGGCATCGATCGCTGGGTCGGGTCCCTCGAGCCCGGCAAGATCGCCGACATCGTGCTGTGGCGGCCGGAATTCTTCGGCGTCAAGCCGGAGCTCGTGATCAAGGGCGGATTCGTGGCGTGGGGTGCGCTCGGCGAGGGCAACGCGTCGATTCCGCAGAGCGAACCTCTGCTCTACGCGCCACACTGGGGCGGGCACGGCCTGGCGGCGGCGAGCGTCAGCGCGAATTTCGTGTCGGCGGCGGCGGAACACGACTTCCGTCGTCACGTGCGCAGTCGGCGTCGGCCGCTGGCCGTCGTCGGCACCCGAGTCGTCGGCAAGCGCCACATGCTCTACAACCAGGCCAATCCGCGGATCGAGATCGACCCGCGCAGCATCGAGATCCGTATCGATGGGGCGCCCTTGCCAGCCCTGCCGGACGCTGACCTGCCGCTGAATCGCCGGTACTTCCTGATGTGATGCAAAGCCCCGACCGATATTGACAAACGTGACCGCCGAACCTAGATTCGATGCTCCAGCGGACGCTGGGAAGAGCCGCAACGCTGCCGCTCATCCGCAGGCCACGCAGCACCTCACCGGGAGCGCGCCGGGCTAGAGGCGAAGGCGGGTCGAATCTCAAAACAAGGAGGAGGCCGATGGCGAACAAGGCCACGGGCGGGCACAAGGTCACTCGACGCCAGGTACTCAAGGGCGCCGTGGCGACGGCGACGGCGGCGGCCGGATCCCACATCACGGGATTTCCGACCGTGTGGGCACAGAACATCAAGGACATCAAGCTGGTGCAGGCGGGCGGATCTTACTCCGCGATCATCGACATCGGCAGGCAGGCCACGAAGGATCTCGGGTTCCAGGTGGAAATGCAGTCGGCGGCGCATGATGCCCTGCTGAACCGCTTCGTCACGCAGCCGAACTCCGTCGACATCGCCGACATGGAGTATTTCTTCCTCTACCATCTCGTGCCGCGTGGCGTGCTCCACACGATCGACCTCAAGAAGTACAGGTGGTGGGACAAGGTGGTGCCGATCTTCACGAAGGGCGAGTACCCCGACGGGCGGAAGGTCTCGCGACAGGGTGTGCTTCCCTTCAAGGTCCAGTATGTGGACAACCCGGAGTCGAAGAAGTTTGCCAAGGACCAGACCCGGTGGGCCACCGCGATACCCACGGTGTACAACGCCGATACGCTTGGTATCCGGCCCGACCTCGTGAAGCGGCCGATCGAGCACTGGCACGAGCTTCTGAATCCGGAATTCAAGGGGCGCTCCGCCATCCTCGACGTGCCGTCGATCGGGATCATGGACGCGGCGATGGCGATCGAGTCACGTGGAGACGTCAAGTACGGCGACAAGGGGAACATGACGAAGGAGGAGATCGACAAGACGATCAAGATCCTCGTCGACGCGAAGAAGTCCGGCCAGTTCCGCGCGTTCTGGACGACCTTCGACGAGTCGGTGAACCTGATGGCGGCCGGGGAGGTCGTCATCCAATCGATGTGGTCGCCGGCGGTGACCGCGGTGCGGGCTCGCGGCATCCCCTGCTATTACGTGCCGCTCAAAGAGGGTTACCGGGCGTGGGCGAGCTGCATCGCGCCGATGAAGCACCTGACCGGCCTCAAGCTCGATGCGGCGTACGAATACCTGAATTGGTATCAGTCGGGCTGGCAGGGCGGCTTCATCGCCAAACAGGGCTACTACAGCTCGGTGCCGGAGACGGCCAAGAAGTTCCTCACCGACGACGAATGGGGGTACTGGTACGAGGGCAAGGCCGCCAAGAACGATATCAAGGACCCCTACGGGAACTTGATGGAGAAGGCCGGCCAGAAGCGCGACGGCGGCGCCTTCTGGGAACGGATGGGCAAGGTGGCGTGCTGGAATACGCTGATGGACGAGAGCCGGTACATGGTCCGCAAGTGGAACGAGTTCGTCGCCGCCTGAGGTAGGTGGGGACCGGCGGGGCGATTCTTCGCCTCGCCGGTCACCCGCTGCAAGCCATGCGACCGCAACCGCTCGGAACGTCTCGCGTCACGCGCACTCCGTATCTGTTGGTGGCGCCGCTCACCGTGGTCCTGATCGTCTTCTTCGGAATTCCCCTGGTGCTGGTCGTGGTGGTGAGCTTCTTCGACCTCGACAAGTTCGACATCATTCCCACGTTCGTCCTCACCAACTACGCCGAGGTGTTCGGATCGTCCCTGACGTATGCACTGTACGCGAAGACGATCACGTACGCGCTGATCGTGTGGGCGATCACGCTCGTGATTGGCTTCACCGTCTCGTACTTTCTCGTCTTCCATGTGCGGAGTGTCCTCGTGCAGATGGCGCTGTTTCTTCTCTGCACCGTGCCGTTCTGGACATCCAACGTCATCCGCATGATCTCGTGGATTCCCTTTCTGGGGCGCCATGGGCTGTTCAACCAGTCGTTGATCGCGGTCGGCATCACCGACCACCCGCTCGAGTTCCTCCTCTTTTCCAACTTTTCAGTCGTGATCGCGTATGTTCACCTCTTCTCGCTGTTCATGATCGTGCCGATCTTCAATTCGATGGCGCGGATCGACCGGGCGGTGATCGAGGCGGCGGTGGACGGCGGCGCCAGCCGGGCTCGAGTCATCACCGAAATCGTGATCCCTCTCTCGAAGACGGGGATCGCGCTCGGCTCCATCTTCGTCATCGCGCTCGTGATGGGCGATTTCTTCGTGGTGAAGATCATGAGCGGTGGCCAGAGCTCGTCGGTGGTCGCTGCGATGTCGAACGAGATTGCGATTCTCCAGTATCCGCCGGCGGCCGCCAACGCGGTCTGCCTCCTGATCATCGTGATGCTGATGGTGGCGGCGATCATGCGGCTGGTCGACGTCCGCCGAGAGCTGTCGGGTTAGAGGCCGATATGACGGCCCGGTCGTCGAATGGCCGCCCCTGGACCTTTTACGCGCTGGCCGCGTTCTTCACGCTGTTCGTGTTGTTCCTGTACGGTCCCATGTCGGCGATCTTCATCCTGTCCTTCCAGGGCCCGACCGGCGGTCTCACGTTCCCGATGAATGGAGTGTCTCTCCACTGGTTCAAGGCGCTCGTCGTGCAGCAACGGTCCGGGGATTTCGTCGGCTCCTTCAGCCGGTCGATCGTGCTCGCGATCATCGTGCTCGCGATCACCGTGGTGATCTCCATCATGGCCGGGTTGGCCTTCCGCTATCGGTTTCGAGGAGCCACGGCCGTCTTCTATATGGCCATCGCCAGCCTCATCATGCCGGGGCTGCTACTCGGGCTGGGGGTGGGTCTGATGTTCCAGTTCGCGCACGTCTCGCCCGCCTGGTTCTCCTCGGCACTGGGAGCGCAGCTCACCTGGACGCTGCCGTTCGGGCTGTTGATCATGTTTGCCGTGTTCAGTCGGTTCAATCGCGCGTACGAGGAGGCGGCCCGCGACCTCGGGGCGAGCCCGTGGCAGACGCTGCGGCTCGTCGTGCTGCCGATTCTCTTGCCCGGGATCATCGGTGTGGCCCTGTTCGGGTTCACGCTGTCCTATGACGAGTTCCCCCGAACGCTGATCCCGATCGGCAGCCGGAATACGCTCCCGCTCGAGATCTGGGCGATGACGACGGACGTGACGTCGCCGGCCCTCTATGCACTGGGGACCTTGACCACGGCCGTCTCCTTCGTCGTCATCGCCGTTGCGTTGACGTCCATCGCCGTGATCCAGCGCCGGCGCGCGCGCCGCCAGCGCGACCGGACGCCCGGTCCGCTCGGAGACGCGTGAGCATGGCCGCGTCCGGCCACATCGAGCTGCGCAGCGTCACCAAGCGATTCGACCAGACGCTCGCCGTCGACGACATCTCGCTCACGATTCCCCACGGCAGCTACTGCTGTCTGCTCGGCCCGAGCGGGTGCGGCAAGACGACGATCCTCCGCATGATCGCCGGGCATGAGACCCCGACGGCGGGAGACATCCGCATCGGCGGCGAATCCGTCGTTGGCCTTCCGCCCGTCCGGCGCGGGACGGCCATGATGTTCCAGAATTACGCCCTCTTCCCCCATCTGACCGTCCTCGACAACGTCGCCTTCAACCTCAAGGTGCGCGGGGTCGGCAAGGCGGAGCGCCACCGGCGGGCCCGCGAGGTCCTCGCCCAGGTGCAGCTGGACCAGTTCGCCGACCGGATGCCGGCCCAGCTCTCGGGGGGCCAGCAGCAGCGGGTGGCGTTGTCGCGCGCGCTGATCACCGAGCCCCGCGTGCTGTTGCTCGACGAGCCGCTGTCGGCCCTGGACGAATTCCTTCGTCTGCAGATGCGGGGAGAACTGCGTCGGATCCAGCGTGAGCTCGGCATCACGTTCGTGCACGTCACCCATACGCAGCTCGAGGCGATCGCCGTCGCTGACGCCGTGGTGGTGATGGAGGAGGGCCGAATCGAGCAGGCGGCCTCGGCCCACGAGATCTACACGCTGCCCGCGACCGCCTATGTCGCGCGCTTCATGGGCGGGCAGAACGTGCTCGCCGGGACGGTCATCGCCGTGAACGGCGGCGCGGTGACGCTTGTCGACGGGACCGGAGCCCGCTTCGCAACACCCGTGACCTCGACGGCGCCGGCCAAGGGCCAGGAGATCTTCTGCTGCATCCGGAGGGATCGGATCAAAGTCGAAAAACTGCGCGCGCCCTTGTCGTCGGTCGGCGAGGCGACGAATGTCCTCGCCGGCACCGTTCACGCCATCGAATATCAGGGCTCCTACGTGAAGGTCACGATCGACGTGCCCGGGCGGGAGCAATTCGTGGGTAACCTCCCCGACCACGCCTTTCTCACCGCGCCGCTCGACATCGGTGACGCGGTCGTTGCCCGGTGGGCCACCGAGGATGTGCATCTGTTGACCGGCGACTCGACCAGAACCGCCACGGGCGTTCGGCCGCTGCCGCTCGAAGCGCAAAGGGACGGTGTTCGCAGCCGGTGACGAGGCCTGAACGACGTCACCTTATACGAGGAGGAGCATGTTATGGCCAAGGAGATCTTGTGTGCGTTTGGCGTCGACGTGGACGCTGTCGCGGGCTGGCTTGGATCCTACGGCGGAGCCGATTCGCCCCTCGACATCTCGCGCGGGATGTTTTCGGGCGAAGTGGGGACGCCTCGGCTGGTGAAGTTGTTCGAGCGGTTCGGCATCAAAACAACGTGGTTCGTGCCGGGTCACTCCATGGAGACCTTTCCCGAACAGATCGGAATGGTGGTGGCGGCCGGTCATGAGATCGGCATCCACGGATACTCCCACGAGAATCCCATCGCGATGACCCGCGCGCAGGAGGAGGCAGTCCTCGACAAGTGCATCGACCTTGCGCAGAAACTGACGGGGCACCGCCCGACCGGATATGTTGCGCCCTGGTGGGAATTCAGTCCGGTCACCAACGAGCTTCTGCTCAAGCGCGGCTTCAAATACGACCACAGCCTGATGCACCACGATTTCCAACCCCACTACGTTCGCGTCGGGGATCGCTGGACGAAGATCGATTACTCCAAGAATCCGAGCACGTGGATGCAGCCCCTGGTGCGCGGGAATGAAACGGACCTCATCGAAATCCCGGCCAGCTGGTACCTCGACGACCTGCCGCCTATGATGTTCATCAAAGCGGCGCCCAACAGCCACGGGTTCGTGAACCCGCACGATCTCGAAGAGATCTGGCGGGACCAGTTCGATTGGGTGTATCGCGAGTACGACTATGCGGCCTTCCCGATGACGATCCATCCGGACGTGTCTGGTCGGCCGCAGGTGCTCATGATGCTGGAGCGCCTCTACCATCACATCGTTCGGCACCCGGGCGTGCGCTTCGCGACCTTCGATCAGATTGCCGACGATTTTGCGCGGCGCAGCCCCCGCCGGCGGTGACGGAGGGCAAGTGACGATGGGACGGCTGCCCGCCTGTCCAGGGCGCTGAGCCGCGGCGACCCATGTGTACGTTGTGTGGAGGGGTCGAGCAAGCAAGGCACTGGACGGATCGACTCGAAGGCACTGCTTCGTCCGAGGCCGAAGAGCCGGCGGCATGGCGCCAAGGCCGCCAGCTGCAGATCGCGCTCGCCAACCGGATTCTCTCGCAGCACGGGCTCGCGGTTCGGGACTGGGACGCCCACACCTTCGTGCTGAGCAATCGAACCGGACAGTCCGAGCTGGTGTCGCGGCTGGCGGCGGTGTGGAGCACCGCCGAGCGTCTCGGACGCTGCCGCTGCGATCCGCTAAACCCGGTCCTGCTCTCCCGGCTGGAAGGCGAGGAGGGAGTCGAGGAGGCCGCCACGTGATTCCGGTTCACCTCATCACCGGCTTCCTGGGGAGCGGCAAGACCACCCTTCTCCAGCGAGCGCTCGCGTCCCCGGTCTTCGCCAACACGGCCGTGGTGGTCAACGAGTTCGGCGAAGTCGCCCTGGATCATCTGCTGCTTCAACGGGTGGACGCCGACACGGTGGTGCTGCAGACGGGCTGTGTCTGCTGCACCCTGAGAAGCGATCTCGCGGCGGCGCTCCGCGAGCTATTCGACAAGCGTGAACGGGGCCGGGTCCCGCCCTTCGACCATCTGGTCCTCGAGACGACAGGCTTGGCTGATCCAGCGCCCATTCTCTTTACGCTGACGGCCGACCCGGTGCTCCGACATCATTTTCGTCTGGGCAGCGTCGTGACGACGATCGACGCGGTCAATGGCGCGCAGCACCTGGTCCAGCATCTGGAGTCGATCAAGCAGGTGGCGGTCGCGGATCGGATGGTGCTGACCAAGACCGACCTCGTCGACCGCGCACGCGTCGAGGGCCTTCGCGCGGAGGTAGCTCGTTACAATCCCACAGCGCCGTTCTTCGAGACGCCGGATGCATCGCTCGCGCTCGATCGTCTCTTCAGTGCGGAGACGTTCGATCCGGCGGACTGCGATTCGCCGAGCGTCCGACGAGCCCGGGCTCCGTTGTCGGGGACCGTCGGTGGCGGAGACGGGCTCGATCGGCACGCGCGCGACATCACCGCGGTCAGTCTGACCGTCGACTCCCCGCTCGACTGGACGGTATTCGGCATGTGGTTGACGATGCTCCTCCACGCCCATGGCGACGATGTCCTTCGCGTGAAAGGGATCCTGCAGGTCCGTGGGGTGCTGACCCCCGTCGTGATCCACGGCATCCACCACCTCGTACACCCGCCGACGTCCCTCCCGCGGTGGCCGACGGCCGACCATCGCAGCCGTCTGGTCCTCATTGTCCGGAGCCTGCCGGCCCACCTCATCGAGCGGTCGCTTCGCGCCTTTCTGCGGCTCGCCCCGCCCGAGCGGGACGCCGCGTGAGAACGGAGAATTCGCCTGTGATCAGGTAAGGAGGCGCACATGGACTCGGTGCTCATCAGGAACGGACGGATCGTGACCGCGACGGACGACTACCGCGCCGACATCCTCGTCGAGGACGGTCGGGTCCGGATGATCGGCCGCGACATCCCGGTCGGAGGGAACGTCAGCGTCCACGACGCCAGCGGGTTGTTGGTCCTGCCCGGCGGAGTGGACGTGCACACTCACCTCGATTGGGATTTCGGCAACTCCCGCACGGTCGATACGTTCGGAACCGGGACCCGCGCGGCAGCCTTCGGCGGCACCACGACCCTCGTGGATTTCGCCAACCAGACGCGTGGGCAGAGCTTACGCGCCGGGCTCGACGACTGGCACCGGCGGGCGGAGAGCGCGTGCGTGGACGTCGCCGCCCACATGATCGTCCTCGACGTCACCGCCGAAGCGCTCGCCGACATGCAGGCGCTCATCAAGCGGGAAGGAGTGTCGAGCTTCAAGTTGTTCACGGCCTATCCGGGCGTGTTGATGGTCGACGACGCGGCGTTGTTCAAAGCCATGCGCGTCGCCGGAGCCAACGGCGGCATGATCTGCGTCCACGCCGAGAACGGCCCGGTGATTCAAGTGTTGATCGAGGAGGCGGTCGCCCGGGGCCAAACGGACGCAAAATATCATGCCCTCACTCGCCCCTCGCTGATGGAAGGCGAGGCGACCCACCGCGCCATTCGGCTGGCCGAACTGGCCCACACCCCACTGTACGTCGTGCACCTGTCGGCGGCCGAGGCGCTGGCCGCCGTCACCGAAGCGCGCGACCGCGGTCTTCCGGCCCACGCCGAAACGTGCCCGCATTATTTGTTCCTGACCGAGGAGGCCTACGATCGCCCTGACTTCGAGGGGGCGAAGTACGTCATGACGCCGCCGTTGCGCACGCGGGCGCACCAGGAGGCGTTGTGGCGCGGATTGCGGACCGACGACCTTCAAGTCGTCTCGACGGACCACTGCCCGTTCTGCTTCAACGAGCAGCCGTGGGGGATGCGCAGCTCCAAGCAGCAGGGCCGACGCGATTTCAGCAAGATTCCCAACGGCGCGCCCGGGGTGGAGACACGGCTCCCCTTGATCTTCGACGGCGGTGTGCGGCAGCACGGCCTCTCGCCGAACCGCTTCGTGGAGCTGACCGCGACGACGCCGGCCAAGCTCTTTGGGCTTTTCCCCCGCAAGGGCACGATCGCCGTCGGCTCGGATGCGGACCTTGTCCTATTCGACGCCGAGGAGGCGTGGACGATCCGCGGCGCGGAGGGGCACAGTCGGGTGGACTACACGCTCTTCGAGGGGCATCGGGTCACCGGGCGAGTGAAGAAGGTGTTCCTGCGGGGGCAGGTGATCGTCGACGGGGCCCAGTGGCTCGGCAAGGAAGGGATGGGCGAATTCGTGCGTCGCGGCGAATGCGGGAAGGCGTGAAGCGGGCGAGCCACGGGCGAATTCCCGAGGTGGCGGAAATGGAGAACCCCATGGAGAGCTGGCGGAACCGCAAGACCTTGATCCTGAGCCGCACCGACATGATGGGATTGGTCACACCTGCCGAATACGTGTCCTGCGTGGAGCAGGCCTACCGGATGCACGGCGAGGGGCGGTACTTCATGGAGCCGAAGGGCCACATCGTGCTCGACAAGTACCCAGGCGAGTGGGAGGCGATGCCGTCGTACATCGAGGAGCCCGAGGCAGCGGCGTGCAAATGGGTCTCGATCCGTGAGCAGAACCGCGAGCGCTTCGATCTTCCGACCGTCTTTTCGATCCTCATCTACACGCACCCCGAGACCGGCTTTCCGCTTGCGATCTGCGACGGAAGCTTCCATACCGTGATGCGGACGGGAGCGGCGGCCGCGGTGTCGGTACGGTGGATGGCCCGCCCCGACGCGCAGACGCTGGCGATCGTCGGCGCTGGTCACATGGCGCAGGGTACCCTGGCGACCTGCAACGAGGTCGTCAAATGGCGCGACGTTCGCGTGTGGAGTCGGACCCAGCCGAGCCTCGATCGTTTCATTCAGTCCGAGCAGCCGAAATACGACCGCTTCAGAATTCGGGGCTCGACGGATCTCAAGCAGGTCGTCCAGGGGGCCGACGTGATCGTGACGGTGACTCCCGCCCGGGCGCCTCTCGTCATGGACGAATGGGTCGCCGATGGCGCTCACATAGCGGCGCTCGGCGCGGACAAGCGCGGCGACCAGGAGCTCGACCCGCGGATTCTCAAGCGCGCCCGCATCTTCGTCGATGACCTCCGCCAGTGCCGGACCGACGGCGAAATCAACGTTCCCCTCGCCGCCGGGCTCTTGACCGAGCGCGACATCGCCGGCGAAATCGGCGAGATCATCGTGGGCCGAAAGCGCGGACGGACGTCGGCGTCCGAGATTACCGTCTTCGACTCGACGGGCATCGCCCTGCAGGATTCGGCGACGGTGCCACTCGAGTACGAACGCGCGCTCGCGGCCGGGGTCGGCATCGAGAAGAAGATGATTTCGACGTGATTCCGGGCGCGCTTCCCTGACGAGAGCGCCGGGGCGTACACAGCTCGCGCTGCAGCACCACCCGGCTGTCGTGTCGCTACGCGACCTCCAGCGGGCGTGCCACCATGATGCCTGTGTGGCTCGACACGCGCCCGAGGTACGTCGCGAGCTCCGCGTCGAGGATGACGGCTTTCTGGGTCGTCGAGCCGTGCAACAACCGGAGGACGCCCGACGCGTCCCTGTAGCACAGCCCGGCGTGCGCACAATCGAGACCGTCGATCGACGTAGTGACGCCGACGATATCCCCCGTCTTCAGGAGCGGCTGGGCGGTCGCCACCTTTTCCCTCGGCACATACTGGATGTCACGAGCGTTGATCTCGACTTCGACGCGCGCAATCTTCCGCGCCAGGTCCGGGTTCGCCGCGAGTTGTCGGTAGGCCTCGGGATGGGCGCTCATGAAGTTGATCCGCTTGGCGAAGCGCATGGCCCCCGGAAGCTCACGCGTGATCAGACGGACCACTCGCTTGCGCTCGTTGTCGAAGAACCAGTCGCTGAGGTAGTGGAGCCGCGACGCGTAGTCGGTCGGCCGGCCGCCCCGATACCGGGTGAAGGCAACCTCCGCCAGCAGTGAGTCGGGTGTGCGCCCATCGCGCCTCAGCATTCGCGCGAATCCGAGCGAGCTTTCAAAGAACGTGACGCAGTCCAGGCCTCGGAGGTTGACCGAGCAAACCTCGCGATCCTCGAAAAGCTCGAGCGTCGCCTCGACATACGGCGTCTGCTGGAGCGCCATTCCGATGGCGCCGATCCGTTCGCCGATCGGGAGCTCGCTCCAGGCGCGCTCGCGCGCGAGCCTCAACAACTGCTCGAACGTCTCCTGCCCGGCGAAGACGTTTGGATCGCGGTCGCGCCCCGGCACGGGGTCCGCGCGCGAAATTCCGAGGGCCCCGGCACCCACAAGGGCCTTCGCCACAAGCGTGACGAACGCTCGCCGTTCTAGCGTCAAGCCACGCATCGCTCTCAGCATCGCACGGTAACGCAGCCGGCTCAAACAGGCGCCCGCATCACTCGGCCGCGCGCCGAGCCACCTCTTCGGCGAGGGCGCGATGCTCAGCGCACCCGATGACCGACACGTCGGGCCGCGGTCCGGCAGTCGCGATGAGCCGGCGGGCCGCTTGGCGGCGCTCGACGGCCGGCGCGAGGTCCAGCACGCCCCGGTCGAGTTCCCGGCCGATCGCCGCCACCGCCTCGTTTCGAGCCTCGGCGCTCTGACAGACGAGCGCAAGATCGCCACCGGCGGCTAAGAACCGCCGCGCTGCGCCCGCGACGCCCCAGGGGCCGGCGACGGCGGCCATCTCGAGGTCGTCACTCAGCACGAGGCCGGAGAAGCCGAGACGCCGCCGGAGCAGGCCGCCGATGACCTCGGAAGAGAGCGATGCCGGGAGCGCCCGGTCGAGCACGCGGTATCGCACGTGGGCGACCATCACCGCCGGGCAGCCGGCTCCGAGGGCGGCGCGGAACGGCACCAGATCCCATCGCCCCAGCTCGTCGATGGTCGCGTCAACGTCGGGCAAAGCGGTATGCGAGTCGACCGAGGTGCGTCCGTGTCCAGGGAAGTGCTTGGCGACGGGAAGTAGTCCTTCTGAGAGCACGGCCTCGACGAACGCGACGCCGCACGCGGCGACGACATCCGGGGCCGTCCCGAACGCGCGGTCGCCGATCACCGTGTTCGCCGGATCGAGCAGGCAGTCGAGCACCGGCCCGAGCCCGGAGTCGAGCCCGGCGGCGCGGAGTTCGCGAGCCATGGCCCTCGCGACCGCCGCCGCCAGTTGAGGATCGCCCGAACGCCCGACCGCCGCCGGAGGCGGAAAGCGGGTGAAGGGAGCGGGCAGGCGGTGAACCCGTCCGCCCTCGTGGTCCACGAGGACGAGGACATCGGGGCCGAGCTTCCGCGCCGCGGCGGTGAGCGCGAGCACGACCTCGAGGCTCGGGCAGTTGCGCGCGAACAGGACGACACCGCCTAGCCCCGCGTCCTCCGCCAGGGCCACGACGTCGTCGGGAATGCGCGCACCCTCGAAGCCGACGGCCAGGGCGCGTCCGGACCTCGACGTCACCCGCGATCACCTCGACTATGCGCGCAAAGCGAGGGGAACATCCTCGGCGGTCTGAGCCTGCTGGGCGTGGCGGGCCGCGGATTCGACGACCTCGTCCGGGGTGCGGAAGAGGACGCCGACACAAAAGACGACGAGCGCGCCGATCAGGGGCCACCAGGTGAACGAGACTTCGGGAATCGCCGCGGGCTGCTGAAACGTCCGGTGGATCCCGAACAAGGGGGCCGCCGTGTTCAGGAGGGTGATGTTCAGCTTGCCGGCGACGATCGTCGCGAGGAGCCCGGCCGCGATCGCGACGAGGTTTCCTGCCTCGGAACCGCGCCGTCTGGTGAGCAGGCCGATGAGGAAGACACCGAGCATAGGGCCCAGGATGAACCCGGCGATCCCGAGCACGACCGGAATGATTCTCAAATCCGGATTCGTCACCTTCACATACGCGAATCCACTGGCGACGAAGATCATGAGCACCGCGAAGAGCACGGTGAACCAGCGCGCGGCCTGGACGTAGTGCGCCTCGCTCTTACCCCGAACCCACCGGATGTACCAGTCATTCGTAGCGGCGGTCGCCAGAGCGTTGAGCGCCGCGGAGAAGGAGCCCATCGCGGTGGCGAAGATGCCGGCGAGCACAAGACCGCGAACGCCCACAGGCATCACGTTGAGGATGTACGAGCCAAAGACGTCGGCGGCGGCCTTCGGCTGGTAGGTGGGGTCCTTCTGGTAGTAGGCGAAGAGCAAGATCCCGATGAAGACGAAGGCCGAGGCGATCGGCAGGTCCAGGAAGGCTGCGGTAATCAGGCTGCGGCGCGCCCTCTGGTGGGTCTCGGCCGTCAGCATCCGCTGAACCATGTCCTGGTCGGTGCCGAAGGCCGCCATGTTGCCGAGCGTGGCCCCGATGAGTGCGGAGAAGAGGGTGTAGTCGCTCGCCAGGATCAGCTTTACGTAGTCCCACACCCCCATCGCCGAAAGCTGGTGGCTCCCCCTCCACTTCGCGACCGCGCTCGCTTCGAATCCGTGGAGGAAGTAGCCTTCATGGGCGGTCAACTGCGGAACGGCCCGGATAACCTCGTGGAGCCCGCCGACGTGATTGAGCAGCGTGGCAATGGCAATCAAGGCGCCGCCGAACATCAGGCAGGCCTGAATCAGGTCCGTCCAGATGACGGCCTTGATCCCGCCGGCCGCCGTATAGAAGCAGGTGACGATGGTCAGGACGATGATCGCGATGAGATACGGACCCACCGTCGTGACCGACTGCTGGCTGAAATGCACCTGCCCGCCCGAGACGAACATGCGGTAGGCCAGGACCATAACGAGCGACGGGATGAAGAGCCGTGTTCCCGACGCCAGAGTCCGCATGAACAGGAAGAGGGCCGAGACGGTGCCCTTGGTCAGCGGCCCGAACCGGACGCCCAGGTAGTCGTAAACCGTGTAGACCTTCAGGCTGTAGTAGGGCTTGAGGAAGAGATTGCCGACGATGCATCGCCCGATGATGAGACCCAGGACGAGTTGCACGTAGGCAAAGCTCCTGTTGGTGTAGCCCTCGACGGGTGCGCCGAGGAAGGTGGCCGCGCTGGTTTCCGCAGCGATGATGGACGCCATTGCGGCCCACCACGGCACGCGGCGCCCGCCGAGCGCATAGTCGTGCAGGCTCTTCTCCCGCCGCCCCGCGTACAGCCCGATGGCCGTGATGGCTGCGACGTAAGCGAGGATGATGAGTCCGTCGACCAGAAGCCGCCCTTCCGTCGCTATATCCCCCCCGCCGTCCCGGCCGAGTTCAATCGTCGGGCGCCTGCCGTTTGCATCGAGGCCCGGTGGCTCGTGCCCCTCATGAAGACGTAGTGCTACCGGCGGCTAGACAACTTCTTCGCGGCTTGTCGTCGACCTTCGCCGGCAGGACCTTGCGCGCGCATGAACCCCCGGCCGGCGCCGGTTTCTTCTGGATCCACTCCTTGTTCATGTAGATGTAGGCGCCCTGCTCGAGAATTCCGTCCTGGTCCGTGAGCACCGTGCTGTTCTTGCCAGCGGCGAGCCCGCATCACCCACGGCTCCCACATGGCGTAGATATCGCTGTTACCGCGCTCGAGGGCCGCCACCTTCTCGGGGGGTTCCACGAGTAGTTGGGTGAAGGCCACAGGGGCGAACGCACTGCTGGAGTTGGGTGGCTCGTCTGACGCAGCGCGCATAATCTGCTCCCATTTTGCTCCCATAAGACCCCGAAACAGGAGGAAACAAGGACAAGAATCACGCACCAGCAGAAAACGCGGAACTGCCTGCCGTCGAACGCTCTTCCCGCGAGATCAGAGGGTTACCGGTCATGGCCGTCTCGTCCTCATAACCCAAAGGTCGCTGGTTCAAATCCAGCCCCCGCAACCAACTAGCGACTCGTCATTCGAGGCCAGCGTCTTGGCGTGGCCCGCCCCGTGCGCCACCGATGGCGCCTGTCACCGAGACTGTCACTCACGCGGCGTGACGGGGCGCAACTGGCCGCCATTTAGCGCGACGTCCGCCGCGGGCCCGTCAAAGAGTAAGTAATTGAGAACGCAGCCGATGCGGGCGAGCGACGGTGAGAACTGTCAATCCAGAGGTCGCGGGTTCAAGTCCCGTCGAGCCCGCCATTAAATCGCAGAGTTAGAGGGCCGCGGCATCCGTCGCGGCCTTCACTTTGCCCAGGACTTTGCCCTCGGCACAGACGGAGAATTGCATGGACGCAAAAGACACACTCAAAAACCCCAGGGAGATGTCCAGGCTCTTGTTCGGGCTTCTGGCGTTGGAGCGCGATCTCAAAGCGTCGCTCAGGCACGCGTGGGAATTGCACGAACACGGACATTTATCGCAAGATTTGCGGGACTCTGTGGGCGCAGTATTTCTAATGATCGAAGCGGGGCACAAGCGAGTGCTATCTGAACTTGGCCCTATCGGAGCTGGCCTCGGCGTCAGCAGAGTCCACTAAACCCTAGCCGTCACCGCATAGGCCGCCAGCTTCGCCGCGCCTTCTCTGAGCATCACCTCGTCAACGATCGCGTAGCGCCGATAGATCGCCTCCGTTCGGTGGCCCACCATCGCCATGGCCGTGGAGCGCGGCACACCGGCGCGCTCGAGATTCCGCACCGCCGTCCGGCGAAGTCGTACGGGATCCGCCCGGGCACGCCGGCGGAGAGACAGGCCGCACGCCACGACTTCGTGAAGATGCTTGGTCGTGACGTGCCGGAAGCCCACCGTCAAGGCCGCCGCGGAACGCGGCGTCTGCGCTGAGACGTGAAGGCCGAGCGCGCCTACTGGACCAAGGTCCAATATCGCCCCTCCAACGATGGTCGTTACGCTCTCGCCGTGGCCTCCGCGCTGACCATGCGATCCGCCAGATTGTCGCCCTCCCGTAACTGCGCCGAGCGCGCGGCGAGGGCCTCTCGGCTTGTCATTGAGTTCCGGCTCGAACGGAGTCAGGGCTCCCCGGTGGGGCATTCGCCCCGTGGTCGCTTTCTTCGTCGGCCGGCGTCAAGGGTCATGGTGCCCACGCCGCCGAAAGGGCTGCGGGGCCGGTGATTGAACGAGCTTCGAGCAACAGTAGCCTCATCGACGTTCTCGACCGGGTGCTGGACAAAGGCATCGTCTTCGACGCCTGGGTCCGCGTCTCGCTCGTCGGCATCGACTTGATCACGGTCGAAGCTCGGGTCGTGGTGGCGTCGATAGCGACGTACTTCTCGCACGCCGACGCCATCGCCGAGTTACCCCGAGCGTCACCAGCAGGTCGTGTTCTGCGGCCCGCACAGAGTTGACCAGAAGCGATCACGTCACGACGGTGCGCCTTCCGCGCGGATCAGCGGTGCGGTAGTGCCCCTCTCGCCCATCGCCGCATCTGGCTCTGTGGTCGCGCCTTCGCGATCGTCACGCCCCCGAACGAGGAAGAGACCGAGCGCGACAAACTGTGTCCGGCATGCCTTACTTTGCCGCCGGCACCCCAGGGGACTGACCACCGAGAGTTAATGTCGCGCGGCGGTCAAGGCTTGCCGATGTGCGGACCGTCAGGTCTACGCGCCGCGCGCTCGGGGCAAGTCTCCCACCCGCCCGAGTGGTGATTGTGGGCACAGTGGCGACACCACTGAACTGTCGTGGCGCACTTCGGGCACGTCCTCGCCTTGTTCATGCGGTCTTCTTGGAAGGCGGGGCAGGGTTGGCGCCCTTGCGTGTACGGACTGATCACATTGGCCATGACGACCATGCAACGCTGCCGTAGTTCCGAGTGTCAAGGCCTAACCCGGGAGCCACAATGAATCCCGAGGGTTCCGGCGCCCTGGGCCTTCGCCCGCTTGCCGGCTGGCCCTAAACGGCGCGATAGTCTCAGGCCACATGATCTCTCGCCGCGGGTTCGTGGCTGGGTCGGTCACGCTCCTCGCCGCGCCGCTCGCCGCCGCGGCGCAGCTTGAGGCGAGGCTGTCGCTTCCGGCGCTGTCGCGGGGCTCCGTACGCGCTACGCGATGCCGCCAGGATTCCGTCACACCGTTGTGCAACAACGAGCGGCCGTCGATTCGGATGGTGAGGGGGTACTTACCTGTGCGGGGAAAGAATTTCACAACCTCACGGCGATTCTCCTTGACCGGCGAGTGCCGCCTACGCGAAAAATGTAGGTAGAACTACGAGGTTGGCGCGAACGGTCCGTATAGCGGCCGTTCCACCCCCGCCTCAGCGGAAACGGGGCATGACGGGTCAAGTGACGAGGCGAACGCGGCGTCCAAGGCTTTGTAAAATGAACATGGCCTTGTGGAGTCCCGGCACAGGCTCGCCACGACCGTGGACAGGATCGCGCTGAGCCGCTACCGCCTCACGCGCCGTCGTTCGATTCAAGCCGGAAGAGACGGCGACGCTGCAGCGGATCACGTTCCCAGTGAGCCGCAGGAGGCAGACACTACCGCCGCTCGCTCTCGCGGTGCTGGACTCGTCCTGATTGCCGACGACACCTTCGACACTCGAGAACTCTACGACATGTACCTCACGCAGTGCGGATTCGCGGTTCTGACCGTCACGGATGGCGAAGCGGCCGTTCAGACAGCGTTGGAGTCGCGGCCTGACGTGATCGTTCTTGACTTCTCGATGCCAAGTGTAGACGGCATCGCTGCTACGAAGCGCATCAAGGAACACGCGCTGACGCGACACATCCCGGTGATCTTCTTCACCGCCTTCCCCCACCAAGCGGCTCAACGAGGCGCGCTGGAGGCGGGCGCTGCCGTCTTCCTGACGAAGCCGTGCCTGCCCAAGGATCTGGAGGCGACCATTCGGCGGCTGCTCAACCGACGCGCGGGTAAATCGTGACGACGCGTGTCTTGTTAGAGCGTCGCAGTCAGTACGTTTGTGGCTCCGGAGGTCTTGCTAGCGCAACAGCAAGGCCAGCTCGGCACCGCGGTTGAGGCCAAGGCCATGCTCGACAAGGCGGTCGCCGCGGTGAAGGCGGACCAGACGGTTAGGCGCTTGCGATGTTCAACAACGGCGAGGGCGGCTTTATAATAAGAACCTCATCGGTACGGATGTACGAGCCCTCAAGGACAAGACCGGAAAGCCGTTCGGCGAAGAATTCTACCGAGCGGCGCAGAAGGACATGCTCACGGAGGTCAGCTACATGTTTCCGCGCCCCGGCGCGGACACCACGCCCGTCGAGAAGATCAGCTTCGTCACCAAGGTCGGCGATCTAGGCTGCGGCGTCGGCTACTACAAATAGGCCGTCCCGAGGGCTACGATCTCGGGAGGCTGAAGGCGCACACGGTATTTGTCGTTGGGCTGGAGACAGCGATGCTACCGTCGAGGTAGGCGGATGGACGCCCGACGCTGGGATGGCCCGGTCGCCAAGCGGCACGCACGATGATCCTCGCCTGAGCCGAGGCGGAATCGTCATGGGGGCCTCGGGTGCGGTCTCCGTCCATCCGTCTACCCTGACTCCGATGGCTTCTCCCGCGCCGCCCGCTGCACTGCCGCCCAGGGCGCCGGACCCTGCGCCGTGCCCGCGGCCTCGAGCGGGTGACCGCCACATGTCGAAAATGTTCTGCTCCCCGATTGAACTGGACACCGATGGGGCAATCCTGTTGCAGGCAGGAGCGGCGGGCCTCCAATGCTTCTTCAGGAGCGAACTCCTTCGAGTCCTACGGAGACGCCTCGCCCCTGATCTCGGCGATCTTGCGGTCGCGGTCGCTCACCAGCCTCTCCACATCGCGCCGCAGATTCTCGTTCAGCAACTCGACCTCCTCACGGGTCGCGGCCTTGCGGAGCGCGGCTTGGTGGAGAATCTCCCGCTCGGCGCTCTTCGCCCTGTAGACTTGGCGGGCCTCGGCGATGGCGCCCTTCTGGGCGTCGGTGAGCGGGCGATCACCGACGTTGGCCTCCTTGTCCTTCTGCTGAAGGCGCTGCATTGCCAGCTCGAACGCGCTCTTGGGGGCGTCGTCGGACATCGGCCGCAGTGTAACAGAGTGTCGCGGGTGCTCGCCCGCGCGTAGCCGGATGCGGTGAGTCGGAAGTACGAAAGGGGAGAGGGATGGAGCCACAGAAGGCGAGGACGTGGGTCGGCCAGGCGCTGAAATGACACGTCGCGGCTGACGAGGTAATTCTCGTCCGTGTTGTTCTTGAACAGCAGGATATTCCCCTCAATGCCGTCTTCCTGCAGGCGCTTCTCGGCCTGGTGCCGGAGGTCGTCGACGATCCGCTCCCCTGCCTTGTCGTGGATGACGAGTTCAGCGACGTCATCGCACTCGGGCGTCGCGTACTCGGGGTGGAACCCGGTGTCGAGGTAGAGGCGCGCGCCGTTCTCGAGGAAGACGTTCGCGTGGTGGGCACCAGGGATGACTTTCTCGAAGAGGTACCGCGCGACGTTGTCGGGCGACATGCGACGCTCGCCGTTCAGGGTGCAGGTGAGACCGTACTCGTTCTCAAGGCCGAAGATCCGGCGCTTCATCTGGGTTGCCGCGGGGATTTCCGATATGGACTCATGCTGCTGAGCGAGCCGCACGCTCTCCAACCTGCCGTTCCGCCGGTGCGGAAGAGGTGACACGGGGGCTTTCTCGGGATTCCTGGCCTCCTGACCGTGAGTGCTCCGGGGCGTACCACCCATGATTACGCCACCCCAGAGACACCCCTGCCGGGATCGATGCGCTCCTCGTCTTACTCCCTCCGTGTACTGTTCTCTCGATAGCCGCCTACGCAACGAGAGCGGAACTCCCTCGCCCCGTACGACGGGTTCCTCTCCTACTCACCGGGCAGCACCCAGGTACATCGACATGAAGCGCTCGCGCTCCGATTCCAAAGTCTTTCGTCTGTCACCTTCGAGGGTTGTCTTCACTCGGTGGCCCGAACCAGTCAGGCACGCCTCGTAGTACCGCCTGAGCTCTTCGACGCCACCTGTCGCAAATGCGTTTTCCGCATGCTCCTTCAGGTTCCAACCCGGGATCAAGTCTTTACCGCCTTCGTATACATCCAGAACGACCGCCAGCATCGCCGCCCCTCTGTCCATTTCCACCCTCCGAGTCTCCTCGACACCCTACACCCCGTCCTCTCGGAGGACGGAGTATAGGCTGATTTTGGAGAGGTAAAACATGAGTCAGCATTGGACCTGTGCAAAGTGCGATCAGCCGATTCTCAAGGGCCAGCCGTGCACGACAGCAACCACCGTCAGTGGGTCCCCGATGGCGCTTCCGATCTCGCGTCTCACGCGGCTCCGGCGGATCCTAGAAGAGGCTAAAGCTTTTCGCCACGGCAAAGCCAACGGCGAGCAGCACGACCAAACCCGCCGTCACCTTCTCATGCGTACACATCCCCGCCTTTGTCTTACATACTGCGTTTGAACACATCAAGGACATCTGTGGTCACCCCCCTTTGCCGCAACTTGAAAGGGCTCGCCCGCAAGGTGACGGGCCGTTTCACTTGGAAAGATGTCACGGCCAAGATCTCGATGGCGGAACTCTGCCGCCATGGCGGCGCCGGACGGTGAAGCAGCCCGGGTCGCGAGTCGAGCCGGGCCGCAACGAAAGCTTCCACAAGAGGGTTACCGCCCTCCTCGCTAATACATGTCACCGTGCGGCATCGCAGGCGCGGCTGCCGACTTGTCCTCCGGGATATCCGTGACGAGCGCTTCGGTGGTGAGCAGCAGGGAGGCGATCGATGCCGCGTTCTCGAGCGCCACGCGCTCGACTTTGGTCGGGTCGATGATCCCCGCCTGGAGCATGTCCACGAACTCCATGCTGTCGGCGTCGAACCCCCGGGTGGCCACCGTCTCGTGCTTCACCTTCTCGACGATGACGCTCCCCTCGGCGCCGGCGTTCTCGACGATCTGGCGGATGGGCTCCTCGAGCGCCCGCCTGACGATCATCGCGCCGACCGCCTCGTCGCCCTCGAGCTTCAGCTTATCGATGGACTTCGCCGTACGGAGCAGGGCCACGCCGCCGCCCGGCACGATGCCTTCTTCGACCGCGGCGCGGGTCGCGTTGAGCGCGTCCTCCACGCGAGCCTTCTTCTCCTTCATCGCGGTCTCGGTCGCGGCGCCGACCTTGATCACCGCCACGCCGCCGGCCAGCTTGGCCAGCCGCTCCTGCAGCTTCTCGCGGTCGTAGTCGCTGGTCGTCTCCTCGATCTGGCCGCGGATCTGCTTGATGCGCCCCTCGATCGCGCTGGACTTGCCCGCGCCCTCGACGATCGTGGTGTTGTCCTTGTCCACGACCACCTTCTTGGCCTTCCCGAGGTCCTCGAGCTTGATGTTCTCGAGCTTCATCCCGAGATCCTCGGTGATCGCCTTGCCGCCAATCAGGGTCGCGATGTCCTCGAGCATGGCTTTCCGGCGGTCGCCGAAGCCCGGCGCCTTCACCGCGGCGCAGTTCAGCGTCCCGCGGAGCTTGTTCACGACCAGGGTCGCCAGCGCCTCACCATCGATGTCCTCGGCAATGATGAGGAAGGGCTTGCCCACCCGGGCGACCTGCTCCAGCAGCGGGAGCATGTCCTTCATCACGCTGATCTTCTTCTCGTAGATGAGGACGAACGCGTCCTCGAACACGACCTCCATGCGCTCGGCGTCCGTCACGAAGTACGGCGAGAGGTAGCCGCGGTCGAACCGCATGCCCTCGACCAAATCCAGAACCGTGTCAGCCGACTTCGACTCCTCGACCGTGATGACGCCGTCCTTGCCGACCTTCTCCATCGCCTCGGCGATCAAGTCGCCGATCGTCCTGTCGTTGTTCGAGGCGATCGTCGCGACCTGGGCGATCTCCTTCTTGTCCTTCGTCGACTTCGAGATCTTCTTCAGCTCCTCGGTCACGGCACCCACGGCGGCCTCGATGCCGCGCTTGAGCCCCATCGGGTTGGCGCCCGCCGTGACGTTCCTGAGCCCTTCCCGATAGATCGCCTGTGCGAGCACGGTCGCGGTGGTCGTGCCGTCGCCCGCGACGTCGGAGGTCTTGGAGGCGACCTCCTTCAGCATCTGGGCGCCCATGTTCTCGTAGGGATCCTTGAGCTCGATCTCCTTGGCGACGGTGACGCCGTCCTTCGTGATCGTCGGGCTGCCGAACTTCTTATCGATGACGACGTTGCGGCCCTTCGGCCCCAGCGTGGCCTTCACGGCCTCCGCCATGATGTTGACGCCCCGGAGCAGCGCCGCCCGGGCGTCCTCGGCGAACTTGAGCTGCTTTGGCATCGCTCACGTCCCTCCTTACTCGAGAATGGCGAGGACGTCTTCCTCGCGCATGATCAGGTACTCCTTGTCATCGAGCTTGACCTCGGAGCCGGAGTACTTCCCGAACAGAATCTTGTCCCCGGCCTTCACGTCGAGCGGGATCTTCTTGCCCTCGTCGGTGACCTTGCCGTTGCCGACCGCGATCACCTTGGCCTCCTGCGGCTTCTCCTTGGCCGTGTCCGGGATGATGATCCCGCCCTTCTTGACCTCTTTCTCCTCGAGCCGCTCCACCAGAAGCCGATCGTGCAACGGACGAATCTTCATACGCTCCTCCTCTTGCGGTGGACTTCGCCCGGGCCGTGCACCGTGACCAGGTCCGAGGTTCGACCTGGCCACCCGGGATGTGACGTTCACGTTCCCAGGTGTTCCGCTGGGCCATGAGCACGATGAGCGCCGCGACGAAGGCGACGAAGAGCCCCCCACCCGCGGAGCCGTTCAGAGCCCGGAAGATCCAGCCCCCCACGACCAAGCTCTAACGGGGAGAGCTTCAAGGAAAGCAACCACCTGCGCCGCATCCAGGAGGAGGCGCAGGAGGGCGGAGCCTGACGGCGGACTGACGGTGGCCTACTTCGCCGCCACCTCGACCAGTTTGGAGGCACAGGCTTCCGCGACATCGCGATTGGCCTCGGCCGTGCCGACGGTGGCCCAGCCGCCTTTGAGCACGGCCTCGCTCTGCTCATAGGACGACGTCAGCGCCCTCAACGCCCCAAGCTTCTTTGCCCTGGCGGGATCAGCCTTCGACTTCTCGATGCAGACGGGGACCAGTGCTGCGGTCACCGCCGCATTGGCCCGCTCGATCGCGGTGCGGCTCGCGGTGCCGCCCGTCGTCCAGCCGCCCCAGCTGAAGCCGACGATCATCGTGACGATACTGCCAACGACAAAACCCCACGCGCCCGCCTTGAACCACTTCATATGACTCTCCTTTGGTCCCCTGCGCAGCCCCCCGCTCGCCACATCGCTGCTGAAGCTGCATGTCGCCTTGCTCCACAGTTTCATCCGATCCGCCGGCCGTTGGCTATTGGACCAAGGTCGAACAGGCGCGCCGGCCGCTCGCGGCTAGATTGAGGAGCCAAGACTGCGTGAGCCGGAGGATCGTGCCATCGCGCTTTCGCCTTCCACCGCTGACCCATGAGGCCGACCACCATGAAAGCCCTGCTCTCCTACGTGTCGTTCCGGCAGCGCGCATTTGCGCTGTTCCATCGCACTGACCAGCTCAAAGCCAATTCCGACGAGCGGCGAGAGCGCTGGAATCAAGTGATTGCCGAGCACCAGAAGCCGCTGGAACGGCGAGCGGCCACCTCGACGTCGTCCACCAGCGGGTCGGCGGGTCCGCCCTCAGAAAAGACTGATCCGCCCAAGTAGGCTCGGGCCGGCTCACCGCATGAGCAGGCCGCCGTTGACGTGCAGCGTCTGGCCCGTCATGTGCCGCGACTCTTAACCGCAATCGTAGTGGGCAGGCCTGTCTCTCAGGAGCCGCTCTGGACGGCTCCGCGTACCTGATCCGCGAAGGTTAAGAGGCGTTCAGCGATGTCGTCTAGCTGCTCAGTCGTCAATAGCTTTTCGAGATGGGCAGTCGCGCACGCCGGCGCGACGGAGGCGCTCAGCACCGCGTGCTCGTCGAAGCTGCTCACCCCACGTGAGAGCTAGGTCTTTGCTCTCGTTGTGACGGGAATGCTCAACAAGCAGATCGCCTCGGAGCTCGGTGTCGCACTCCTCGCTTCCGTCTCTATGTTCGGCGGCACGTGACCTAGGTCCAATAGCGATCAGACGTACGCACGACTAGGGTGGGTGTGTGAACGATCTCGTGAAAGGATGCACGGCCGATCTACGCGAACTGCGTAGGGGCCGCGCCCCCCCCCCGGAAGCCTGAAGCCGCTACAAATGAGCGTACCCTGGTGTTCCCCGGGATGCTGTTAGGGCCCCCCGTCTAAGCGGTCAGGGAGTCGATACGTCGAGTAGGGATCCAGTGCTTGGCGGGCCTCTGCCGCCAAGGCGTCGGCCTGAATAAAGAGTTCTCGGGAGCTCCCGGCCGTGACGGGGAAACAGCTGCCGCCAATGCTCAGGACGACAGGAGTGTGCCGCTCGTCGAACCGGTGGTGGCTGATTTCGGCGATGATGCGCTGAACGATATTGCGGAGGTCCCCCAATTCTCCGCCGACCAGCAGAACCCGAACAGTAGCGGCGGAGGGCCCGATCTCAATGAGATCGGTATTTCGAATCAATGGGCTGACCACTTCAGCAAGCTGCTCAGCCGCCTCAGCAGGATTGGCGACATAGCCGTTGCGGCTCTGGTGGATTGTCAGCATCGAGACCGCATACCGCAGACGCACAGCCTGGCGGATCTCGAGCTCGGTGACACCGCCAAAGGTTTCCTCGTCGACGATGATGCCGCGGGGCCTAAAGTGCCAGCCGGGCATACCGTACACCTACGAGGTCTGGGAGCGCCGGGGTTTCGGGCGCGCTCCGCGACAAACGTTTCGGGCCACGGTCCACAGGAGTCAAGGAGTGGCGATTGGATCGGCTAGGGCACGGGGGACATCGCTCCACCGGCGACCAGCCGGTGAACTGTCTCCTCGAGTTCGCGGATATTCCCAGGCCATGAGTGCTCCATGAACGTGGCCATCGCGTCAGAGCAGAGCCGGACGTCCTGTCGATGCCGACGGTTGAATTGCTCAAGAAAAAATGATGCGAAGACTGGTATCTCGTCCCTTCGCTGCCTCAGTGGAGGGATCCGGAGCTCGACCACGTTGAGACGGTGCAGTTCCTGCCAGAGGTCGTCATCACCGCCTGTCGGCCCGCTCTGCACTGTCGAGGCGATGACGCGCCCACCGACCCAGATGATCTCGGGGCCGCCGGTGCGCGAGAACTTCCCCGTTCGCAGCACGTACAGGAGCTTGGGGACCAGGGTGCGCGGCAGGGCCCCAATCTCCTCCAGGTAGACCGTGCCGTGGTGCGCGAACTCGAAGCTCCCGAGCCGCTGCCGAAGCGCCAGGGGGCAGGCCCCCATCTCGTGGCCGAATAGATCGGCCTCGACCCGGTCCTCGGGCTGACCCCCGCAGTTCACCTTGATGAAGGAATTCGGGTGACGCGCCGTGGCGGCGTGGATGAGGCGAGCCAGGATGTCCTTGCCGACGCCGGGTTCGCCGCGGATCAGCAAGGGCACTCCGGGGGCCGCACGCTGTGCGGTGCCCACGAGGTCGAGGATCCGCGGGGTCTCTAGAACAGTCGGAACACCCGTCCCGCCAAGAGCAGATATCTTCCTGCCCTCCCTGGTCCGGAAAGAAGTCCGGCCGTCACGGGCGCCATCACGGGCGAACCGGCCCTGGGGTCCCAAGCGGCCTCGCATGGGCGTCGGAGAACTGTCCGGGTGCCGTATCGACAGGAGCCCCGAGCGTCCAACCCGAGAACAGACCGGAAAGCTAAGCGATGGCCAAAGGCTTGTCAATCCGAATTTTTTCGGGCTGGATACACCATTCCCCGCATCAAGTGCTATGCGACCCGCGCAACGAATCATCCTCGCCTGGATTTATGCGGGGAATCATGACGCATCGTCTATCGCGGTCAGAGAAAATCACACAATTCTCGATCCCCTGGCCCCGAGCGGGCGTCACACCGTGCAATTTTGCGATTGTGGACAACGGTGGAAATGTGGATGGAGGCCCGCACCGCCGCCGAGGGGGACTCTTTAGTCAGGGGCGCGTGAGACGCGACGAAGTCCTAACAGACTGAGGTATCGGGGCCTCGGTGGTGGCGGTGATGGAGACGTCGGCAGGTGAGGTACAGGTCCAACTCAGCACGCGATCGCCCGGGTCACTTTCGAAGAACCGCCACGTCCGCGATTTGGCAGGACTTTGGACACGGGTTCTTGCGGAGACGCGGGCGCGGTTCTCGCGCGCGGCCAGACGCGTTCACGCTGGTGGCGACGGCGGTTAGAAGGGAAGTCTTTAGCCTTTTAGTGCTGCGGCCGTGTAGGCGGACGGGGCGGTGCTTCTACAGATCCTCGGGCGCAGGTCCTGGGGCGCCAAGGCCGAGGGGGCGGGGCGCACGGGTGCGTCGGCTTCATGCCGCCCGCCGATACACAACGCCACGTACTGGTACAACTGCAAAGGGTGGCGTATCCCCTTCACGACACCATGATATGTCAGGACCAATTATCTTGCCGACGCCGAAGCCCAGCCCTCGAAGGGCAGGTTAGTCAGGCGCCGCGATAACACGTCTGTATGCCGGATCCCGTCGGGGATTCGCCCCGTGTTCTGCCGAACTGCCGGCCCCAGGAATTCTGATATACTGATTTTCAGTATGGATACCTACCCCACCATGACGATTCAGGTCCGAGGGCGAGGGACTCTGACCCTTCCGGCATCCCTACGCGAGAAGTACCGGCTCGGTGAAGGGGACCCGCTGACGGTGGTCGACCTCGATGGTGCGCTGCTCCTCAGTCCTCGAGTGCTTGTCGTGCCACGCCTTGCTGCCGAGATGGACCGTCTGCGTCGAGCGCGAAAGCTGTCCTTGAAGGATCTGGGTGGCCCGGCCCGAGAAGACTGAGCCGCTCCACGTTTGCGTCGATGCTGACGTCCTGATCGCCGGACTGCTATCTCGCATGGGCGCCAGTCACGCGATACTGGTTCTTGGTGAGCTTGGCCTCCTTCGCCTGGTGCTCCCCGAAGCCGCCGTTGCCGAGGTGCGACGGAATCTGGCCGCCAAGCTCCCAGAAGCCGCGCCGCTTTTCGAGGAGTTCCTCCGTGCGGTTCCACTCCAGCTCCACCGCCCGACACCGCACGACCGGGAACGGGCTCGCGAGCTTGCAGACGCGAAGGACGTCCCAATCTTCGCCGCCGCTATCGGCGCAGGGGCCCGCATCCTCGTGACGCACAACATCAGACACTTCCGTTCAGGCGAGGGAGTGCGTGTCGTGCGACCGCGAACGCTGATCGAGGAAGTCCGTGGCTGGCTCGCATCGCTCGGAACGTGATGTGGTGGATGCGTCGTCCCCGAATTGAATCCTGATCAGCGGCTCCGGACAGCTATGAAGCGCCTATGAAGTAAACCGACCGAGATGAGCCTAGACGCTCCGATGGCGTCCCTCTGCAAGCCCATGTCATCGCTGGTTCTTATTGGCTCCTCTTGGTTGTCATGGCGACCGGATTTCCCCTCATAACCCAAAGGTCGCTGGTTCAAATCCAGCCGCCGCAACCACATAAGTAGCGAAAACCAAAGGGTCGATCGATCGACCCCTTAGCGCCTGCTAGGCGTCTGAAAAGCGCGGCACTGTCTTGCGCCATCCGCCACGCCGTAGAAGGCGCGTGCTTATCTGCCCTCCAGCACTTCTGCAATCTGCTCACAAGACACTGGCTTAGTCAGGTGCGCGTCGAATCCCGCCTCCTTCGTTCGACGTCGATCCTCCGGTTGCCCGTACCCGGTCACAGCGATCAGCCGCACGTGCCTCCCCAAGAGTGCTCGCATCTGCTTCGCGACCTCGTAGCCGTTGAGTCCTGGAAGACCGATGTCGACCAGCACAATCTGTGGACGGCTCGACCGCGCCATCGCGACGCCTTGGGGCCCGTCCTCCGCCACCTCGACACGATGCCCGTCCACCTCCAAAGTGACTCGAAGCATCTCGCGCGCATCTGGGTTGTCCTCGACCACAAGGATGTGGTGCGAGGGACGAACCCTCCCCTCAGAGGCTGGCTCCGGTGGCGTGTGAGACCGGGTTCCGAGCGGCAGTCGGACCACGACTTCGGTGCCTCGGCCCAGGCCCTCACTGTGGACCGTGACCGTCCCGCCGTGGAGGTCGACGAGCTTCTGCACCATCGTGAGGCCAATCCCCAAACCTCCCTGGGAGTGTGCCAGAGATGGATCACCTTGCGCGAAGAGGTCAAACACGCGGGGAAGCATCTCCGATGAGATGCCGACGCCGGTGTCCCGCACCCGAAGCACGACGCCGTTCTCCTCTAGGGAGGCCATCACCGCGATGTGCCCCTTCGGCGGCGTGTATTTTGCCGCGTTGTCGAGGAGATTGGTGACGATCTGCTCCAGACGCGTGGGGTCGGCCTCCAACAGAATAGGCTCCTCAGGCAGGGAAATCGTCAACGAGTGTCCGTGCGCGTCAATCAGCGCTCGGCTCGTTTCCATGGCGTGGGCCACCGCTGTCGCCAAGGGCACCGATGACTTCCGCAACTCGATCCGGCCGCTCGTGATGCGGGACACATCCAGTAGGTCATCCAGTAGCCGCGCCATGTGCTTGACCTGCCGATCGACGATTTCGGCCGCCTTCTGAACGGCCGCCTGGCTCGCCCCCCCCAGTCGGATGATCTGAGACGCAATCTGAATCGCCCCGAGCGGGTTGCGCAGTTCGTGAGAGAGCATGGCCAGAAAGTCGTCCTTCGCCCGGTCCGCGGCCGTCAGGCGCATCGCAGTGCGCTCCTGCTGCCGGGCGCGATAGCTCTCGCTGAGGAGGGCGTTGCAGAGTACTTGGAGCAGTTCGCCATACACGTTCGAGCGCGCGCGAGTGAGCGGCAATTCCTCACGGATCCGCCGCGACAGCGCGGCGAAGGTAACGTTGCACTCTTTCGCGAGCCGCCGCACCGCGTGCTCATCGGGGAAGGCGGTCAAGACGTAGGCGGCGACGGCCGCACCGACCACCTCGCCGTTGAGCATGAGCGGGCTCCCGATGACCGCGAGGCTGTGCCGCTGCTCGACGACAATCGTGGACGCCGCGGCGGTCTGAGTCAGGCAGCGTTGAACGCACGCGGCGAACATGCTCAGCGCATGATGGCCCGGCGCCAGAAGCTCAAACAGGGGAGTTGAATGCACCTGCGCAATGGGCCAGCGCGCGTCGCGGCCATAGAGCTCGACGGTCAGGTGGGTCGCGGCCCCGTACTTCTCGAGGGCCCGCTTCCATGCCGCGTCGGGCTCGAAGACGGTCTTGTCGAGCGCCACGACTGACAAGGACGGCGGTTAAAGGGCCCTTTCGGGGACCACCTGGCCACGGCGTTCGGGCGCGCGAGAGATTAGCCCGACGTAGCTGGCGAAGGGCACCATAGGGAGCGCTCCAACGAGCGGTCGC
This sequence comes from Candidatus Rokuibacteriota bacterium, assembly GCA_003220225.1. Taxonomy (GTDB): domain Bacteria; phylum Methylomirabilota; class Methylomirabilia; order Rokubacteriales; family CSP1-6; genus AR12. The sequence continues at coordinate 75,204 of QHRU01000034.1, read as the reverse complement.
GGAAGCACCTTCATGCCCTGGCCGTTCACGATCTCGCACTCGTGGGTCGTTCGGCGCGTCGGCATTGCCCGCATCTTGGCGACCGTGAGCGCGTGCCGAAAGGTATCGCCCAGCTCGACCCAGTTCATCAAAATGATGTTGTCCACCAGCGAGCTGACCTTGAACTCTCCCATCATCGACGACATGCCGAGCATTTCGGGGTTCTCGTGGTTGTAGACCGCGGTGACCTGACGCTCCTTCATCAGCGCGACGACGGCATGGAAGAAGTCGCGAAAACTGCGTTCGCTGGCGCCCAGGCTCGACCCGTAGGTCGACAAGCTGTCGATCACCGCGCGCTTGGGCTTGAAGTCCTCGACGATCGCCTCAATCTGAGCGAAATGGCGGTCGATCTCGAACTCTTGTGCCGGCTCGTACCACAGATGCACCAGCCCCCGATCGATGACCGATGGGAGATCAATCCCGATGCTATGGGCGTTGCGGAGGACCTGGGCCGGCGGCTCGTCCAGGGTGATCATGAGGCTGCGCTCGCCGCGCCGCGCCCCTTCCGCGATGAACTGCAAGGCCATGACGCTCTTGCCGGCGCCCGAGATCCCGACGACGAGCGTCGTGCTCGCCACGAAATACCCGCCGTTCACTAGCTCGTCGAGCCCGGGAATGCCCGTCGTGACCCGCGAGGTTGGGTCGAACGAGGCGCCCCCTTCGCGCTTGACACCGCGGGGCGCCTGGACGCGTCGATAGACCTCGAGCCCCTGACCGTTGACGATCCGGAACGAGTGACGTCCCAGGGCATACTCGTGGCCGCGCGACTTAACGACCTCGATCGACCGCAGCACGGCGCGCTGGACCGGCTCGATGCTGAGCCGCAGGATCGTGTCGGCGACGAACTCCTCGGGCGCTCGCATGGCTTCGGCGTCGGCAAACGTCGACTCCAGCGCGAGCATCGCCGTCAGGTTCTCGCGATGCAGCCCCTCGGCAAGGAGATGGAAGGCGTCGCGAGAGTCCCCGCCATTGGGCTCGGGGAGCGGGACGAGACCGTCGACGAAGAGCCGCCGCGCGCCAAACTCTGCGGCCTCCGCAAGGAGCACGCTGTCGGCTTGCAGAAGCTCCTGCTGAAAGACCTGCCGCGTCGTGAATACGATCTTCAGTCGCCCGTCACGCTCGAGTTCGCGCAAGTCCCACCCGAAGAGCGCCGCGTCGCGAACGAGCTTATCGGGCGCCACTTCGAACAGGACGATCATTCCCGGCTCGTGGAACTGGCGGGCGCCGCGATACACGAACTCGACCCCGAGTGTCGTTTTTCCCGTCCCGGCCGCTCCCGAGACCAGGATGGTGTTCCCCCGCGGGAAGCCGCCGAAAAGAATCTCGTCGAGCCCGTTGATTCCTGTTTTCACCACGTCTGCTTCAGGCATAAAGCACCTCTAACCTCCATGGGACACCTCGAACGCTCGCGACGGGTTCAGGCTCGCGACGACCCGCGGATGCTGAGGATTGCCCTGCCGGAGGTGCCGGGGATTGCCGCACTTTGAGCGCGTGGATGACAGCCGCGCGCCCTTCTCGTGTTGCGACGAATCGCAGGAGCGATGAGAGCCACTCGCCGAGCGTGCTGCCCGGCGTGAGAAGGTAAAGCCGCGCGGGATGGGTCGAGTCCGGGGACCGTTGTAGGAGCCCGGCGGCGATCAGGGTCTCGAGCGACTGTGCGACTTGTGGGAGGTCATACCCGACGTACTGGGCGAGGCGTTCGCTGACGAGGAAGGCCCGCGGATGACGCGAGAAGAACAGCAGCAGATCGAGATCGCAAGGGTGCCTCAGGCACCCGAGACGGTCAAGGACCTCCCCGATTTGCGGCGGCATGATGCGCTCCTCTACTAGAGACGAGCAGTATGGTCGCCCTCTCTCGGGAGCGCAAGAGGCACTAAAAGTTTGACCAGTCGCGCTGAACCAGGTCGTGCTGATGGTTTCGGGGCGCGCTTCAGCGGCGCGGTCGCTGCGGACACCCGGGGAAGCGGCGCATACGACGGCATCATAAGACGGCGTCATGCGACGGCGTCCTTCTACTCGTGCGAGTGGCGTCCGACGAGTTCCGGCCCTCACGGGTTCAGCACCAAACGGAAGATCTGCTCATCTATTCTCGCCTTCGTCTTGTCTTACGGCAGCGATTCGATCGCGCAGGTTAACTTAAGATCCCGCGATCGAGGATGTCAATGCTTCGTTTGTCCGCATCAGATGCTTTGTGCACGCGCCTCGAGGCGCTCGTGACCCCGTCGAATGGGGTATTTTTTGCGTTGGTGCTCGCGGTGGGTGAATCGACGGTCGTTTTTCGCGCCCTCAACCCGCGAGACCGCGTCACGCCGTGCGATTCTGGGTCTGTGGACAACTGTGTATATGTGGAGAAGCTGTGGACGGAGGTTAAGGCGGGAGGTTGCCCGCAAAGCGCATCAAGACGTGCGGCGGCGCTAGAACCGCACCCGGACACGGAATTCGCGGGGGGCCGCTGTGTTTGCCCACGGTACATTGCGGGCCGCCGATTTGAACCAACAAGGCTTTTCGGAGGGGCGGAGTTATTCGCCTTCTCGGCTGAAGGGCAGACACCTCGAACGGTATCCGGAACAACCAACCAGCCTCACGGGCGAATCCCGTTCCGGTCTCGACACGTTGTCCATCCCGAAAGTTAGCCTGACGGTTGCACCGCCTTGGATGTTTCCGATGAACGTCGCTGCCCGCGGGCCGCAGAATAGCGGTGGGATGGCCGACCGGAGCGTCCGCCCTTGGTCGCCCCGCAGATTTTTCGGATCGTCCCGCGGCGGCGCACGCGAGACGTCGGACCGCCGGTACTTTGCCCTCGGCCCCCTAAACCACCCCTATTGGGGCCCACTAGATCCAACAGCGCCGCACGCGTGATCTCCCACTGCTCGCGATGAGAGATCAGCGAGTTACACCACTTCGGCGACGCGGTGCAACCGAGGGCGTCGCGCTCGGTCAATCCAGAGGTCGCGGGTTCAAGTCCCGTCGAGCCCGCCATTAAATCGCAGAAACGAAACGCGGGGTTGTACAATGCCCGCGTTTTGCCTTCTCAGCGCCTCCGGCATCCGGTGCCCAAATGGTGCCTGGCGGCCGCTGACGGCCTGGGCACCGTCGGGTGCTGGTGGCGGTTCGTCGAGCGCGCGCATCGCTTCCCGGAGGTGCTAGGGCGACAGGTGCGCGTAGCGCGTCGTCATTGCGGGTTTTCAGCGCACCTTCTCACCGAAACGGAGGTCGGCATGCAAAAGGCGCGTGGTGCAGCCATAAGCGTAGGGTTACTGCTCCTGCTGGGGATTTGGCCGGGACCCGTGCGGGCCGCTGATACAGTGATCCTCACATGTCGCGTTGGGGGGCCGGTCCCTGGTCCTCTGGAAGTCTCATCATGCGCAACCAGCGCCGGCGTTCCCGTGGCGTGCCCCGTCACTCCACCAGGTCCTCCTCCTCCACCTGGTTTCGGCGCACCATGCGCACAGACATTGGCAAACTTCCTGACGCCGCCCGGCTTCAAGCTCTTGGACGTTCACATAGTCTTCGATCAGATCGTCTATACCATCGTCAACAAACATCCGGTCGGCGACTAGTGGTTCATCGACCGCCGCCGTACCGCCAAGCAGCACACGAGCGCCGAGGATTCCTCGGCGCTCGTTGCGTCTTCACGTCCACCTCAACAGCTCTTCCAACGTGACGAGGCGCAGGCGTGCGAGGCCAGCAGGAGCAGGAGTTTGAGCGCGCCTCATCGGGTATTCGCTCTAGGCTGAGGTGTTCCCTCCGCACGTCGTGCTGCTCGACATTCGGATGCCAGGCATCGACGGCCATACCATTCTCGATCACCTGCGAGGAAGCCCGCAACCACCGACAATCATCATCGTCAGCGGCAATCACGAAGAAAACGAAGCGCGGCAGCTCCTGCAGCGCGGCGCGTTCGACTATGTGACGAAGCCCGTCGATTGGGGTTATCTGAAGCGGGCGATCGCTGCTGCTGCGCGGACCCCTCACCGCCCTTTCCGGATGTCCTCCTCGTAGCACTGTCGGTGCATCATCAGGCCGTGATGACGGACGACTTGGTCGTTGCGGATAATGATGGCATCGCAGAGGTAGCAGCGCTCTTCGGGCATTGGCTGGGCAGTGAGTGTTGACGATTCTCGCGATCGCGCGCGCGACATGATCCTTTATCTCACGGCCTGCAATGCCGCCTGCTGAACGGCCTTCCACGGCGTCGCCGCCTGCGCCGTGCCGGCGGCCTCGAGCGGCTGGTGCCTGCCGTGCCCCGCTAGAACACCGGGATCCCCTGGCCGGCGCCGTGGTCGCCGAGGCTGACCTGGAAGCCATGCCGCTGCATGCCCGTGACGACGTCGCCGACGCCGCGCCAGGTGTCGAAGCAGCGGTGCAGGAGGAGCTGCTCCGGCGCGCGCGACCTCCTAGCCAGCGTGGGACTCGCAGGACCTGACCGCCGACCGGGCGAGACGTCAGAACCCGCGCCGGAACTCGGCCGGCAAGAAGGCGAGCGCTCCCAGGAACGACTGCCCAGAGGCGCGCCGCGCGAGCGACTCGACCAGCGCGCTTGTGACGCCGCTGTGACGCGGGCCGGAGACCATTGGGCCACGCTGCATGGCAGCGCAAGGAGGCCGTCATGCGATTCGCGAGGCGTCATGCGTCCGTGCTTGGTCTCGTGCTCGCGGTATCGGTCGGGTTCTGGGGCTGCGCTCACCATCAGGCTCGCGCGCCACAAGGCAGTTCGGACGAGATCCGAGCCGAGCTCAACACCGTCGGCGTCCCAAGGGCTTCGTTTTCCCCCGAAGTACGGCTGACGACGAGCGGAAAGGGGATGGGCGCACTCAAGGGCGCCGGATCGGGGCTCGTCGCCGGCGTCTCTCCGGGGCTTTCCTTCACGGGCGGGGTGATTGAGGCGTGTGGCGGAGCTCGAGGGTTCGGGGCCCTGATCTGCGTGGCGGCGGGAGTCGGACTTGGCGTGGCCGCAGCTGGCGGCATGTTCGGTGCGCTCGGCGGCACGGTATACGGAGCAGTGACCGCGGACTCGGCGTCAAGGATCAGCGCCGCCAAAACAGAGCTCGCAGGCGCGGTGGTCGACCTCAATGTCCAGCAAACGCTTCGCGACCACGTGCTTCGAGCCGTCCGCGAGCGAACCGATCTGACCTTCGTCACGCTCGACGATGGCGGGCCCACAGTTCCGGGAGAGTCGCTCAGCTATCAGGGACTTCAGAGCGAGGGCACCGATGGCGACGGTCACCACGCTCACTCAGCCCGTTCTGCGCCGCGCTCTCCACCGTCGGTTCCGTAGAAAATGAACGTCTTCATGCTCGCCTGCATCATCGCGAGGGTCGCGGCCGCATGTGATTTCACGTCGTGGGTAGTCACGACGATCACTTCGTCGCCTATAACGGTCACGTAAATCAGGCCGGTCTGCTCCGTTCCCGCCACAGAGGCCGACCATTCCACGGCCTTGAAGGTCAGCGATCCGATTGCTCGATCTCCGATGGGCCTGTGGACCCAGTTCTCCCACCGCCGGCTCTTCAGGGACTCGACAGTCATGGTGAGGTACCATTCCGGTGCCGCGACGAGCCGACTGCCGGGAAACACTGTGGCGGGCGCAATCCCCACCGACAACATTGCCGCAGTCTCAAGATCAGCGTGGAGCCGGAAGAAGTTCTGGACGCGCCCCGGCACATCCGCAGGTGCGAGCGCCGCAATGAATCCGCGAGGCAGGCGGATCGAAAACCTGTCAAATCGACGCGGAGGTCCTAGGTCGGCCTCCGAGGGATCGATGGAGGCGCCGTCATACCTCCCGACGTTCTCGCACTCGACCTGCGCGAACAAGCCACGCGCGAACTGCGGTAAATCGTAGAGCGCCTTCTTGTTGCCGCTATCGGACCCAATGATTTCCCGAAACTCCGTCTCAGACATGGCGGCCCGGAACTCCAGCATGGCGCAGAGACAGTACGCCCGTACATACCGCTCGTCGACGCCACGCTGCTGTTTAGTTTTGATGCAGCCGTTCAGGAAGCCGGCCTTGAAGTTCGTTTCTCTCTGCGTTGCGCTGTCCGCAGCAGCCGGGGGAGGCTGGGCGACAGCCGGAGACGCGACTAAGCCAACCAGAAGAGCGCTGGCACAGAGCTGCTTCAGATCGCGGGGAACGCGCAATTGAAGCATGGTGGCCTCTTCATTTGCAGTGCCCCGGCGACCTCCGGGGAAGCCCCGCCCATCTTTTGATAGTAATTCAGCGCGCAGACGAGAGTCGACCACGATTATGGGGCCGCGGTCGGTGCCCAGGTCCTGCCGGTGCTGCAGAGCATCTCGAATAATTGCGCGAGCTTCCTCCGTCCAGTCGGCTGCGTCGGGGTAGTACATCTGTTCGAGGCGTGATGTCGGCAGATCGGCAAGTTCTCTCGCCAGCTTCTGCCTGTCCATGCACGATGTTATGAGCCCTGCCGAGGCGCCATCAATTCGGCGGCGCTGGCAGGCTGGCACCAGCGATCATTCCGGGGTTCTTGGGGTGATCTCGGTGGCTCGTATTCCCGTCCCAGGTACCGACGCAGCCGACGCCCGCCCGTCCGCCGCTCGAAAGCCTTGATACAGGCGGGGAAAGAAACGCTACGATGGGCTGTCGTGGTGTTGAAGGCGCTCGAGATGGAGGCGGCATGACCTGTCCCCGGTGCCAACATTCGAGCCCGCCTGGGGCACGCTTCTGCGAGGAGTGCGCGACGCCGCTGGCTCGGACGTGCTCGAACTGCGGTGCCCCTCTTTCCGCCACGGCGAAGTTCTGCCACGCTTGTGCCCACCCCGTTGTCACCGGTATCAGCGGCCAATCCCGCTCGCCTGAGTCCTACATCCCAAAGCACCTCGCGGAAAAGATTCTGATTTCTCGGAGCGCGATCGAGGGCGAGCGCAAGCAAGTCACCGTGTTGTTCGCCGACCTCAAGGGCTCCATGGAGCTCATCGCCAACCGCGATCCCGAGGAGGCGCGCAAGCTCCTGGAACGCGTGGTGGAACGCATGATCGAAGCCGTTCACCGGTACGAGGGCACGGTGAACAATGTCATGGGCGACGGGATCATGGCCCTCTTCGGCGCGCCGCTGGCGCACGAAGACCACGCAACGCGGGCGTGTTATGCGGCCCTGCAGATGCAGGATTCGGTGAACCACTATGCCGAGGAGGTTCAGCGGGCCGAGGGCGTGACCGTTCAGATCAGGGTGGGTCTCAACTCCGGCGAGGTCGTCGTCGGCTCCATCAGTAATACCCTGCACATGGATTACACGGCGGTCGGCCAGACGACGCACCTGGCGGCGCGGATGGAACAGACGGCCTCTCCGGGCTCCATCCTGATCACGGCGCACACGCTCGCGCTGGTCGACGGCTTGATCAAAACGAGGTCGCTGGGGCCGCGCTCCATCAAGGGTCTGGAGGCGCCGATCGAGGTCTACGAGGTCGTGGGGGCGGGCCGAGTGCGCTCGCGGCCAGGCGCCGCAACGGCCGGCGGTCTCAGCCGCTTCGTCGGTCGGCAGACCGAGCTCGCTCACCTCGCACGCGCGTTCGACCGCGCCCGCGCGGGGCACGGCCAGGTCGTGGCGCTCGTGGGCGACCCTGGGGTGGGAAAATCTCGGTTGGTCCGGGAGCTGATCCGCTCGGGCCAGACTCACGATGGTCTGGTTCTCGAATGCGGAGCGGTGTCCTACGGCAAGGCGACGCCGTATTTGCCGGTGATCGGGCTGCTTCGGGCGTATTTCCAGGTCGAATCTCGTGACGACGGGCGGACGGTCCGCGACAAGGTCACGGGCAAGCTCGTGCCACTCGATCGATCGTTCGAACCCATGGTGCCTGCGTTCCTGGCGCTCCTGGACGTGGCCGCCGAGAGTGGCGAATGGCAAGCGCTCGATCCGCCCCAGCGGCGTCAGCGGACGCTGGAGGCCTGCAGGCGGCTCCTGCTCACGGAGAGTCAGGTCGGGCCGCTTGTGGTCGTCTTCGAGGATCTTCAGTGGTTCGACTCCGAGAGCCAGGCGCTCCTGGATACTCTGGTCGACAGCCTCCCGGCCACGCGCATGCTCCTGCTCGTCACCTACCGGCCCGAGCATCAGCACGCCTGGGCGAGGAAGAGTTATTACACGCAACTCCGGATCGATCCGCTATCCCCCGAGACCGCCCAGGAACTCCTGGACGCTCGTCTTGGCGACGACGCCTCGCTTCAGTCCCTCAAGCGGGCCTTGGTCCAGCGGACGGAGGGCAATCCGTTCTTCCTGGAGGAGAGCGTAAGAACACTCATCGAAACCGGAGCCTTGATCGGCGGCCAGGGGGCGCATCGGCTGGCAAGGGACGAGACGATCATCCAGGTTCCGTCCACGGTCAACGTTGTCATCGCCGCTCGCATCGATCGCCTGCCGCCCACGGAAAAGCGCCTGCTCCAGTGCGCTGCCGTCGTCGGCAAGAACGTACGGTTCACGCTCCTGGCCGCGATCGCCGACTTGCCGGAGGACGATCTTCAGCGAGCTCTCGCGCACCTGCAGGCGGGCGAGTTCCTGTACGAGACGCGCCTGTTCCCCGATCGCGAATACACGTTCAGGCACACGCTGACGCACGAGGTGGCCTACGAGAGCCTTCTGCATGAGCAGCGACGTGTCCACCACCGACGCCTTCTGGAGACGATCGAGCGACTCGATGCCGACCGGCTGACCGAAGAGGTCGAATGGTTGGCTCACCACGCGGTTCGTGCGGGGATGTGGAACAAAGCTGTCGTCTATCTCTCCCAGGCCGGCAGGAAGGCAGCTGCGCGTTCCGCCCACGTCGAAGCGCTCGCCTGCTTCGAGCAAGCGTTGGAGGCGCTCGAGCGCGTCCCGTCGAGCCGCGAGATGGTCGAGCGGGCCATCGATCTGCGATTCGAACTACGCCAGTCGTGCGTGCCGCTCCGGGACGACCGGCGGGTTCTGGATCATCTGCGCCAGGCGGAAGTGGCGGCGGAGAGTATCGGCGACGACGAGCGCCTGGGATGGGTGTTCGTCTACCGCACGAATGGCCTCTTCCTGGCCGGAGACTGTCGCGCTGCGGTCGAGGCCGGCCAGCGCGCCCTCGCGATCGCCGGCGCGCTCGGGGACGCGTGTCTCGAGGAGTCGGCAAACGCCTACCTCGGACAGGTCTATCACTGGTTGGGGAGCTATCGTCGCGGCGCCGAGTTGCTCGAACGCAATCTGAACGTGCTCGAGCGCGAACTGAGGCGCGGCAACCTCCCCATCAGGCAGGAGATCACCTCGCGCACATTCTTGGCCTGGTGCCTGGCGGAAATAGGCGAGTTCACGCAAGGCCTCGTCTATGCGGACCACGCGGTCAAGCTCGCCGAGACGAGCGGCAGTGCGTACGCGCTCGTCTATGCGTGCTCGGGAGCTGGCGTCGTCCACCTCCGCAATGGACGATTTGCGCAGGCCATCGCTGCGGCTGAACGCGCCGTGGAGTTGTGTCGGGGCCGGGACTTCTCGGCGCTGTGGGCGATCCCCGCGTCGATCCTTGGTCCGGCGTACACATCCACGGGACGCTGCGATGAGGCGATCCCACTGCTCGAGCGGGCGGCCGCGATCGCCTCGGTCTTGGGCGCTCCGGTGTTGGGCTTTCTCGGGGAGGCGTATCTGCTGTCTGGGCGCGTGGACGAGGCGCACCGCGTCGGCACCCAGGCGCTCGGACTTTGCGCGGAACGGAATGAGCGTGGATGGGAGGCCTGGACACTGCGCTTGCTCGGTGACGTGGCCGCGCGTCGGGGAGGGCCGCAGGTCGAGGTGGCTGAAGACGCCTATCGTCGAGCGATGCGCGTGGCGGAAGAACTCGGAATGCGGCCACTGGCCGGCCGCTGCCACCTCGGCCTCGGCGAGCTATACCGCCGCACGGACAAGCGCCAGCAGGCTCAGGAGCATCTCGGCATTGCGACGATGATGTACCGCGAGATGGGGATGACGTACTGGCTCGAGAGGGCCGACGCCGCGCTCAAAACGGAGTAGGCCATGCGGGCGAGGATCATCAGGGCAGAGATCGGCGCACGGGCCCACCCGAAACTCATCGCTTTCTCTCCAACCAACACCCCTCGTCGGCGAGCCACGTCCGGCTCGCCGGCTATGGTACCGCCGTGGCCGCGAGACCGGGGCTCGTCGTCGGCTCGAGCCAATTGAAGACCGGCCATGTTTGCGCTAGGCTTCCGCGCGTGAGTTTGATACGACCCGTCGTGGCGATGGTTCTCGTGACCATCGCGCTCCTGCTCACCTCGGTAGCATTTGCGAGCGCGCCTGATCCGACCCGGGTCGGCGAGTTCTTGGATGACGGCGACTTCGATGGCGTCGTCATCAGATCCGACTTGGGGCATACCGCTGCTGCCCGTCGGACCGCGGCCATCCCCGCCAGGAAGATGGTCGATCAACCACCGATTCGGATCGTTGTCGACCTCCTTCGCGAGGCGCCGACGCCCGCGGAGCCACTCGTCGGTTCGCTCCCGCACGCACCCCGCTCCCCGCCCGCGCCCGCTCGTTAAGCTCGCTCGCCGCACCGTCGCCTGACGATCTCTGGGAATCGGACGGAGCCTCGCGCCACGCGCGCGCGCAGGCTGGTGGAGCTACCGATGATGCCTCAGCGCCCGATGCACCACCTATGATTGGCAGCCGTGGCCCTCCGGTGACGCGCCCCTCCGACACCATTACGTCGTGATCTCGTGACCTCCTCGAAGTGCACCTCCGCGCCAGGAGCATGATGATGGACATGCGAGTCAGAACACCGTTGTCTGCGCTGCTGCTCATTGCGTGCGTCGTTGCCGCGGCCACGCCCGCGGTCGCGCACCCGCCGTGGAATCCCTACGACAACACCCGGTTCGCTCCGATCACGAGCTTCGGCCCCAAGGTCGGGATCGAGCTCGTGACCAAGGGGACGAACGACCCGGTGACGGGCGCGCCGATTGGACCGACGCTCACATCGCCGCTCAAGATCGTCACCGCACCGGGACTCACCGGCCACATCTTCATCGTCGATCAGGTCGGCAAGCTGTGGGTGGTCCGGCTGAGCGATAACCATCGCACGCTGTACCACGACCTGAGCGCCCGGCTCGTGACGCTGGGCGTCTGCGGTCCCGACACCTTCGACGAGCGGGGCTTCCTGGGCCTCGCGTTTCATCCGAACTTCGACGGTCAGAAAGCGGGGCCGGGCAGGGGTCTGTTCTACACCTACACGTCGGAGCGACGAGACTCGGGCGTGGCCAACATCGCGACCCCGGGAACGACGGCCGCCAACTCCGATCATCACAACGTGATCATCGAGTGGAGGGCCGCCAACCTTGGCAGCGCGACGGCTCCCGGCATCACCTTCTCCAAAGAGCTCATCCGTATAAACTGGCCGCAGTTCAACCATGACGGCGGCGACATGGCCTTCGGGCCGGACGCCTTGCTCTACATCTCCACGGGCGACGGCGGCGGCGCCGACGACGCGGACGGCCAGGAGTTCGTCACCGCGCCACCGCACAAAGCGGTCTGTGGCTCTGAGCCGATCTTCGGCCACCAGGACAACGGCAACGGTCAGAAGCTCAACACGCCGCTCGGCAAGATCCTGCGCATCGACGTCAACTCGACCTCTCCGGGCAAGCCTTATGGCGTGCCGTCCGACAATCCGTTCGTGCGCACGCCCGGCGCGGTGCCGGAAATCTATGCCCTCGGCCACCGGAACCCGTATCGTTTCTCGTTCGACAGGAAGACCGGCGATCTCTATGTCGGAGACGTCGGCCAGAACGACATCGAGGAGGTGGACCTCGTCACGAAGGGTGGCAACTCTGGCTGGAACTGCAAGGAAGGCACCCTGTTCTTCTACATCAACGGCAGTGTGCCCGACGACGGCTTTGCCGACCCGAGCCCCAATCGTCCCGAGCGGACGGGTGACTGCCGCTCCGGACCGCGTCCGTTCCGCGATCCGATTGCCCAGCACGACACCCACCACGAAGGCCATTCCGTCATCGGCGGGTATGTCTACCACGGCAAGGCAGTCCCGGCGCTGCGCGGCAAGTACGTCTTCGCGGACTTCTCGCTGCTCTTCAAGTTCCCCCGCGGTCCTCACGACTACGGCCGCCTGCTCAGCATCAACGCGGGCGCCGGCAGTGGCCTTCGCGCGATCAGCGAGCTGATCGTGCTACCGGGCGGCAGCGTCTCGCTGGCCGTCCTCGGTATCGGCCAGGACGCGCATGGCGAGATCTATATCGGCGGCAATGTCAGCGGCCTCCCTGACTCCCGTAACACCGGCGTCGTCGTCCGGATCGTCGAGGCACCCGAGGCCGACGACAACGGCCAGGGCGACGACGACTAGGCTGACGTCACGACACCTGGGCTCAGAGAAGGGGGCGGCGGCGAGCCGCCCCTTTCGTACGTTCAGGTCTCGTTGCCCGGGTCGCTGCCATGGAGTTGGCGTCAGCCACAGCCGAAAAGCTCGGCGCGGAACCGGGGCCATCGGTGACAATCGGGCGGTGGCTCCCGGCTTCTCCCCGCGCGAGAGGCGGATGCTCGAGTCGCTGCGCACGCCCGCTGGCGTGCAGCGGGCGCTCGACGCGATGCCCTACCATCTTGCGTCCACCGCCTGGTCGCCGCGCCGTGTCCTGCGCGAGCGCACCGCGCACTGCCTGGAGGGGGCGATCTTCGCCGCCGTCGCCCTGCGTGCCCTCGGCTACCCGCCGCTCCTGCTCGACCTCGAGGCCGTGCAGGACACCGACCACGTGCTGGCCGTCTATCGCGAGCGCGGCCACTGGGGCGCGATCGCCAAGTCCAACTTCTCCGGACTGCGCTATCGCGCGCCCGTCTATCGCTCGCTGCGCGAGCTGGCGCTCTCCTATTTCGAGGGCTACGTGAACCTGCGCGGCGACCGCACCCTGCGCGCCTATTCGCGACCGGTGAACCTCGCGCGCTTCGATCGCACCCGTCCGGGCTGGGCGACGTCGGACGGTGACCTCTGGTTCGTCGCCGAGCACCTCGTGGGCGTCCCACACACGCGGCTGCTGCCGCGCGCGCTCGAGCGCCGGCTGGGCCGCGTGGATCGCCGCTCGCTCGAAGCCGGCCTCGTCGGCTTCCGCCAGAAGTGAAGACCGGCCCGGCCGTCCTCGCGCTCGACTTCGATGGCGTCCTCTGCGACGGGCGCCCGGAGTACTTCGAGGCCGCGCGCCGCGCGTACCGCGAGGCGTGGCCGGGCGCGCGCGACGTCCCCGACGCAGCGGCCGCGACGTTCGGTGCCCACCGGCCGCTGGTCGAGAGCGGCTGGGAGATGCCGGTGCTCCTGCACGCCGTCGTCGCCGGCGAGCCCGCCGCCGGGCTGGTCGACCGCGCGGCGTGGCTGGCCACGGCGCGCCGGCTGCTGGCGAGCGCCCGCCTCGAGGCCGAGACGCTCGGCCGGGCGCTCAACGGCGTGCGCGACGCGTGGTTTGCGCGCGCGCCCGACGACTGGGTACGTCACAACGTCTTCTATCCCGGCGTGGTCGCCCGTCTGGTCGAGGCCGTCACGACGGGCACGCCGGTCGCCGTTGTCACGACCAAGGCGGAGCGCTTTGCGCGGGCGCTGCTCACCGCCCAGGACGGGCGGCTCGGGGCGCTGCCGATCGTCGGCCGCGAGCCCGGTCGCACCGTCGCCAAATCCGAGTCACTCACTCGACTCGCCGTTGCGCACCGGCTGCAAGCCGGTGCCGAAGGCCTCTGGTTCGTCGAGGATCTGCTGGAGACGCTCCACGCCGTGCACGCCACGCCGGCGCTGGCTGCCGCCCGCCTGTTTCTCGCGGATTGGGGCTACAACACCCTGGAACAGCGCGCGTCCGTCGGGTGGAGCGCCCACCTACGGCTGCTGTCCCTCGGGGCCTGGGCGGAGCCGTTTGCCGCCTGGCCGCGGTAGAAGTCCCCGGCACCCGCCTTGCTCTCTGGTCCTGCCGAAGACTGTCTGAATGGAGGGCAGCGTGATCAAGAGCCTGCTGATGTGGTTCTACGGGGACCGGATCCGGGACGACATCGACGACGTGACCAAGACGGATTGAGCGGGGCGGCGCGGCGCGCGAGCTGACGTGCCCCGCGCGACGGGCGCCTCGGCCCGTGACTGGATCGCGCGGAGCTTCACCCACGTCGAGGACGTCCTCTACGTGGCACTGGGCGTGCTCCTCGCGGCCGGGGCGGTCGTCCTGCTCGCCGACGCGACGCTGACGTTCGTGGCGAATCTCGTCGCCGGCTCCCTGCCGGCCGAGACGCGGATGAAATCGCGTCGTGAGATGTCCATGTGTCACGCCATTTCTGGATGCCCCGTGTCGGAGAGGCAAACGCAATGCCGTTGAGGCATCGTACACACCGGTGCAAATGAAAATTGTGTGCAATCCCTTGCAGGGCTCAATATCGTGGAGCGATATAATCGTGTGGTGAAACCGGCTCGGGCACGACCGCTGGATTATGCGACCCTCGCCGAGTGGCGGTATCAGCTGCGCCTGCTCCTCGGCCGGCGCGAGACCGCGGCGCGGGCCGCGGGGGTCGAGCCCCAGCAGTACGTGATGCTCCTTCAGATCAAAGGGCTGGAGGCTCGCGGCGCGGTGACGATCGGCAAGGTCGCCGAGCGGCTCCAGATCCGGCATCACAGTGCGGTCGAGCTGGTGGACCGTCTGGTCGAGCGTGGCATGGTGGCCCGGCGTCGCCGCGAGGGTGACCGTCGGCAGGTTATGGTGATGCTCCGGCCGGCCGGCGAAGTAAAGCTTCGCCGGCTCGCCCTCAACTCGCTCGCCGAATTGCGCGCGGAGGCGCCGGCCCTGCTGGCCACGCTGCGACGGCTCCTCCGCCACGCGAATGGGCGAGGACGATGAACACGACATCATCGAGAGGAGAACGCGCGATGAGGAGCACAGCGCTGATAGTGCAGGGGATCCTCCTCGTGGGCCTGGCCACGGGTTGTGCGAAGACCGCGGCGACCACGGCGTCGTCGTCGGCGCCGCCGCCATCGGGCTCGAGCATGACGGTGCCCACGGGCCCCCGCTCCATGGACGGCGGCACGCGGCAGGCCGCGGCGGTCGGGCCCACCATGCGGCCCCGGATCGAGGGGTTCAAGGTGGCCGACAACCTCGGCGACATCCACTTCGAGTTCGACAAGTACGAGCTCACGGCGGACGCGACGAGGACGCTGGACACCAACGCGGAATGGTTGAAGGCGAACCCGAAGCACCTCGTGCTGATCGAGGGCCACTGCGACGAGCGGGGCACCGTGGCGTACAACCTCGCGCTCGGCGAGCGCCGCGCGAAGGCCACCCAGAACTACCTCTCCGCGCAGGGCGTGCAGGCCGGGCGCATCTCGATCATCTCGTACGGCGAGGAAAAGCCGCAGTGCTCCGAGCACAGCGAGGCGTGCTGGGCGAAGAACCGCCGCGCCCATTTGATGGTCAAGCAACAGTAAAGATGGGGGGCCCCGAAATGGCCCCCCATACCCCCCCGATGTTCGGAGCGCCCCGGGGAACCCGGGGCGCTCCTCTATATACCGCATACCGCTATATACCGCGGCTCACGATATCGCGGCTCACGTTCCGCTCGAGCCGAATCCGCCGGAGCCGCGCGCGCTCTCCGGTAGTGTCTGCACCTCGATGAGCTCGACCTGCTCCACGCGCTGCACCACGAGCTGAGCGATGCGGTCGCCGCGGGCGAGCGTGACCGGTGTGGACGGATCGTGGTTGACGAGGACCACGCGGATCTCGCCGCGGTAGCCGGAGTCGACCAGTCCCGGCGTGTTGACGATGCTCAGGCCGTGGCGCAGCGCGAGGCCCGAGCGCGGCAGGACGAAGCCCGCGTAGCCGGCGGGGATCGCCACGGCGATGCCGGTGCCCACCACGGCGCGCGCCCCCGGCGCCAGCGTGACCGACTCGCGCGCGTAGAGGTCGAGCCCGGCGTCGCCCTCGCGGGCGTAGCCGGGCAGGGGGAGGCCCCCGTCGAGGCGCTGGACGAGGACGCGGACGGTGGCGCTCAGCGGTTGGAGAGCGCCCGCTCGCGGTCGGTCTTGACGACCATGTCGGAGAGCCGCCGCACCACTTCCTTGGTGAGCTGCGGGCGGTTGCGGATGAGCCAGTCGAGACGGTCGTTGTTGATGACCATCAGCTCGACGTCGGTGGCGGCCACCGCGTCGGCCGAGCGCGGCCCCTCGCGGAAGAGCGCCAGGTCGCCGAACAGCTCGCCCTCGCCGAGCGTCGAGAGCGTCTTCTCCGCGCCGTCGAACGTCCGCTTGATCTGCACGGTGCCGGCGTGGACGAGGAACGCCTCGCCCTTCGCGTCGGCGCCCTCCTTGAAGATGACCTCGCCCGCCCTGAACTTGCGGCGCTCGAGGTCGCCGAGGGTGAGGTTCTTGTAGATCTCCAGCCCGATCGACGGCAGGTACGACTTCGACTCCACCGGCAGCCGCGCGTTCGTCCAGCCGCCGAGGCCGCCCTTGAGGATGCGCACGCTCTTGAAGCCGCGCGCGCGCAGGGCGTTGGCGACCTTCTCGGCCGTGGCCTCGCCCGGGCTCGTGTCGTAGGTCACGATGAGCTGATCGCGCTCGACGCTCGGCTCGGCCTCCGGTTGTCCGGCCAGCACGGCGTCGGGGTCGAGCCGCACGGCGCCCGGCAGGCGGAGCGGGCTCGTCTCGAAGTCGGTCTTCGTGCGCACGTCCACGAGCTGCGGATTGCGCCCGCTCTCGATGGCGGCGATGACCTGCGCGGGCAGGATGCGGAAGCGGTTCTTCCACCAGCGCCGCCCGAACATGCCGCCGTAAATGCCGACACTCAGGAGCGTCACGCCGAGCGTCGCCCACGCCCACGGGAAGGGCCGCGGCGGCGGGTTCTTCATCTTTCGCTCGGCCTCCGCGAACACGCGCTTGACGTCGGCCAGGTTCGGCTGCAGCGCGTTGGCCTCGGCGATCCGCCTGACCGCCGTCGCGTAGCGTTCGGCGAAGAGCGCGTCGAGCCCCGCCTGCCACACGTCGTTGAACTTGCTCTGGCCCAGCGTCACCGGCGTGCCGGCGAGGAACTTCTTCACATCGCGCGCGGGGATCAGGAAGTTGAAGCCCTGCACGATGGCGCTGCCCGAGGTCGAGAGCGTGGTGAACGTCATGACGCCGACGAGCGAGGCGTCGTCGCCGACGGCGGGCCCCCCCGAATTGCCGTGCGCGGCCGCCGCGTCGGTCTGGATGATGTCCTGGCCGATGGCGTCCTGCTTGAAGCCGGAGACGGCGCCGTTGGTGACCGACGCTTCGAAGGACCTGTTGAGGAGCTCGTGCGTCTGCACGACGCCGGGGAAGCCGATGATATGCACGGCGTCGCCGATCTTCGGGTCGTTGTCGCGCAGCAGGATGGCGGGATACACGCCCTCCTTCACGCGCAGCAGCGCGAGGTCGCGGCGGGCGTCGGCCGTCGGCTTGCCGTTGAGGTCGAAGGCGAG
Organism: Candidatus Rokuibacteriota bacterium; assembly: GCA_003220225.1. Classification (GTDB taxonomy): domain Bacteria; phylum Methylomirabilota; class Methylomirabilia; order Rokubacteriales; family CSP1-6; genus AR12. The sequence continues at coordinate 57,760 of QHRU01000034.1, read as the reverse complement.
CGGCGGGCTGAACTTCACGACGTCGGCCTTGAGGCTCAGCCCGCTCGACAGCAGCACGGAGAGCTGCGGGAACGTCGTCACCTGCGCCGTCGCGAGCGCCCGCGCGGTGGCCTCGCGGCGGATCGACTCCTCGAGGTTGGGGTTCTGGCCGCGCATGAGCCCCTGCGCGCGCAGCACCGGGTCCACGCACGCCTGGTCGATGGCCTTCTTCTTCAGCTCGTGGAGGACCCAGGGCGGCATGCGGTGCACGGGATCGACCACGTGGGCGTTGGTGATCAGGTAACCCGTGCCGTCGACGAACCAGCCGGTGCCCGTCTCGACGAACGGCGTGGGGCGCACGGTGACGGTGCCGCGCCCGCAGTTCATCGTGACCTCTCCGCGTACCTCCGCAGTGACGAGCGCGACGGCGGGCGTGGCGAGCAGGAGCGCCTCCTGGATGCTGACGGCAGACGCCGCGGCCGGCGCCAGGAGGGTGAGGGCCGCGAGCCCCAGGACGAGGGCGGCTTTCATCGCTCGTGAACCTATCACGGGAGCCGGGCGCCACACAAAGCGGCGCCCCGCCGAGTACAATGCGCGCATGCCACCAGCGAGCCGCACGGACGCGAACCTCCAGGTCGCGCTCGCGGGCGAGGCCGACGCCAACCGTCGCTATCTCGCCTACGGGATCCGGGCGCTGGCCGAGGGCCGGGCGGACGTCGCCCAGCTGTTCTTCGAGGCGGCCGGCGCCGAGACGATCCACGCCCTCGAGCACCTGCGGGCGATGGGCGCCGTCGCGTCCACGCGCGAGAACCTCGTCACCGCGGCGACGGGCGAGATGCAGGAGATCGACGTCACGCTGCCGCGCATGATCCGCGAGGCCGAGGAGGACGGGCGTGCCGACGCGGCCGCCTCGTTCCGGCTCGCGCTCGAGCGCGAGCGCCACCACCGCGACATGTTCCGCCACGCGCTGGCGACCTTCGACGGCAGGGCGCCGGCCCCGGCGCCGGCGATCGCCGCCGCCACGGCGGCACCCGCGCGTCGCGCAGAGGGCGCGGTGTCGGCAGGCGGCGGAGTGATGGCGGCCACCATGCGCCGCATGGACGGCCGCGCCCACATGTCGGAGCTCGACACGGAGCCCAAGCGCATCGAGCGGCTGGGCTCCATTCGCGAGGTCGTGTTCGGGGCGCAGGACGGTCTCGTCTCGACGTTCGCGGTGGTGGCCGGGCTCGCCGCCGCGGGCGTCGGCCCCCTCGTCGTGCTCCTCGGCGGCGCCGTCTCCGCGATGGCGGGCGTGCTCTCGATGTCCATCGGCACGTTCCTGTCGTCGCGCGCGCAGCGGCAGCTCTACGAGCGCGAGCTGGCCCGCGAGCGCCGCGAGATCCGCGACCACGCGGGCGAGGAGATCGCCGAGCTGATCGCGGCGCTGGCCGCCCGCGGCATGGCCCGCGCGGAAGCGGCGGAGGTGGCGCGGCGCATCGGCCGCCATCCCGACATCTTGCTGTCCGCGCTCGCGATCTTCGAGCTCGGCCTGGCACCGCAGCGGCTCGGCGCGCCCGTGCGGGACGCGCTGGTGATGGCGGTCGCGTTCGGCGGCGCCTCCGTCGTGCCGCTGCTGCCGTTCATGGTCACGCAGGGGCTGGCGGCGCTGGGGCTCTCGGCCGCGCTGACGCTCGTCGCGCTCTTCTGCGTCGGCGTCCTCAAGGCGCGCGTGGCCGGCGTCTCGGCGCTGCGCTCGGGGCTCGAGGTCGCGGTGCTGGCCGCCGCCTCCGGGCTCATCAGCTTCGGGCTCGGCCGCCTCGCCTCCGTCGTGCTCGGCGTCGACCTCCGCGGGTGAGTCAGCGGCCCGGCCAGCGCGCCTCGTGGTAGGCGCGGCGCTGGGCGTCCGTCAGCACCTCGCGCGTCTTGAGGTGGGCCAGCAGGTGGACGAGGCGCACCTCGCCGCGTACACGCTCGACCTCGGCCGTGGCCGCGCGCACGGCTGCCTCGTCGGCGCCGCCGCCGGCGAACAGCGCGCGCAGCCGCGCCTCGGCGTCCAGCAGCCGCGCGCTCTTCGGCCGCGACTCGGCGAACATCGCGTGCATGAGCGCGCGCACGCGCGCCTCCTGCTCGGGCGTCAGGCCGAGGCGGTCCTTCAGCTCGAGGACGTGCATCGGGCCGGGATAGCCGTGCTGATCGGCCGCGAAGGCCAGGCCGAAGCCCCGCCCGTCGCGCACGACGGCGTCGAACTCGTCGAGGCACGCCTGGGCCTTGAGGTGACCCTCGGACGGCGCGCCGGGCGTGTGCTGATGGCCGGCGTGCTGCGCGGCGGCGGAGAGGGGAAGGAGCGCCAGCGTCAGCGCGAGCACGAGCGAAGCGCGCATGACCGCCTCCGGCTCAGGCGAACTTGGAGAGGTAGGCGCTCAGCGCGGCCTTCTCGCGCTCACGCGCCACCACGGCCACGTGCAGCTGCTCGAGGTACTGCTGCAGCACCTTGCCGCCGAACTGCGGCTTCTTCTCGGCGAAGAAGCGGTGGACGTCCTCCTCGAGGGCGGGCGTGGCCAGACCGGTCACGCCCTCGGCCAGCCGTCGCATGCCGTGCTTGGGGTAGAGGCGGTCCATCGTGTCCCATTGGGCCTTGACGAAGCCCCACGCCAGCTCGCGGATGTCCACGCTCATGAGCATGCCCCGCACGACGAACGGCGCGTCCTGCGTGCGGATCTCGCCGTTGATCGCGCGCTCGAGCGTCTGGCGCGCCAGGGCGCGATCGCGGAAGCCGGCCAGCGCGTAGAGGTAGCGCTGCTCCTCCTGCGGCGTGGCCGCCGCGCGAAAGCGCTTGAGGAATTCCTCGTAGCGCGCGGCGTCGCCCGCGTGCGCCAGTACCGCGATGACGGCGGGCAGCACGTTGGGATCGACGGCCCCGGGATCGGCCAGGGACGCGCGGTACACCTCGGCTGCGCGCGCCCGCACGCCCGGATCGTTACCGACGATCCCGAGCGCGCGCACGAGGTCGCCCCGCAGCTGGCGGGTCAGCTCGTCCTCGCCGGGGCGCGGCGTCCAGCCGAGCGCGGTGAAGGCCGGGCTCACGCGGTCGCGCACGAGGGCCTCGAGCCGCCGCCGGTCGCCGGGCTCCACCAGCCGGTTGAGCGCGTAGAGCGAGCTCGTGAGCACCGACCACACGTTGCGGTCGCGCTCCTCGCGGAACCGCGCGGTGAGGTCGAGGTAGGCCGTCAGCGGCATCAGCCCCGCCACCGCCAGCGCCCACGCGTCGTTGACGAGGTTGAAGCGCTCGATCGGCGCCAGCCGCCCGAGCTGCCGCAGCAGCGCGTCCAGCAAGTCGGGCGCGTAGCGCACGCGATAGAAGCCGTGGCCACCGGCGTTCGCCACCACCGCCTCCGCGCCGGCGCCCGCGCGCAGCCGCGCCTCGCGGTCGGCGAGCAGCACGCGCTCTTCGGTCGCCTGGCTCCCCGCGTACACGCGCAGCTGGATCGGCACCTGCCACGGCTGCTCGGGCTCGGCCTGAGCCGGCGGCAGCGGCTCGCGCAGGTAGTTGAAGCGCTGCTGCGCCAGCACGAGCGTGCCGCCCGCGTCGCGGCTCACCGTCACGACCGGATAGCCGGGGCGGAAGATCCAGCCGTCCATGACGCCCGGGATCGGCTGCTGGCCGGAGCGCCCGAGGGCCGCCCAGAGGTCGCCGGTGTCGGCGTTGGCGAACTTGTGTGTGCGCAGGTAGTCGCGCACGCCCTCGCGGAACACGACGGCGCCCAGGTACTGCTCGAGCATGCGCAGCACGGAGGCGCCCTTCTCGTAGGTCAGCACGTCGAACATCGCGTCCGCGTCGCGCGGCGAGGTCACCGGGAACTCGATGGGGCGCGTGCTGTGCAGGCCGTCGAGCGACAGCGCGGCCGCCCGCGACACGCCGAACGTCGACCAGCGCTGCCACTCGGGCTTCCAGGCGTCGACGGCGAGCATCTCCATGAAGGTGGCGAAGGCTTCGTTGAGCCAGATGCCGTTCCACCACGTCATCGTGACGAGGTCGCCGAACCACATGTGGGCGTTCTCGTGGGCCACCACGTCGGCCACGCGCTCCAGCTCCGCGTGCGACGCCGCCGTCTCGTCGACGAGCAGCGCCGTCTCCCGGAAGGTGATGGCGCCGAGGTTCTCCATGGCGCCGGCGGCGAAGTCGGGGATCGCGAGCAGGTCGAGCTTGTCGCCCGGGTACGGCAGGCCGTAGTAGTCCTCGAAGAACGCGAGCGAGGCGGCGCCGATCTCCTGGCCGAACCTCGCGAGCCGCTTCTTGCCCGGCACGCACCACACGCTGAGCGGCACGCGGCCCACGTACGTCGGATCCGTGTGTTCGAGCTCGCCGAGGACGAAGGCGACGAGGTAGGTCGACATGACGATGCTGTCGGCGAAACGGACGATCTTGCGGCCGTGCTCCAGCGTCTCGCCGACGATCGAGGTGTTCGACACCGCGGTGAGCGCGGGATCGATCGCGAGCGTCACCGCGAACACCGCCTTGAAGGACGGCTCGTCCCAGCACGGAAACGCGCGGCGCGCGTCGGTGGCCTCGAACTGGGTCGCGGCCATCGTGCGCGACACGCCGCTCGGATCCTTGTAGACCGAGCGATAGAAGCCGCGCAGCTTGTCGTTGAGCGTTCCGCGGAAGGCCAGCCGCAGCCGCCACCGCCCGCGCGCGGCCGGCGAGGCGAGCGCCAGCCGGCAGCGCTCGGTCGCCTCGTCCATCGTCGCCGTGGCCCGGATGGTCTCGCCGCGGTCGTTCTCGAGGCTCGCCGAGTCGATGGCCAGCTCGATCGCGTTGAGGACGAGCTCCGAGATGCTCTCCGTCACCTCGAGGGCGACGGTCTCCTGGCCACGGAACGTGAGCGTCGTGAGGTCCGGCTCGAGCCGGAGGTCGTAGCGGGACGGCACGGCCGTCCGGGGCAGTCGATAGGGATCCACGGATGCCTCCGAGCTGGGATGGGCGCTGCCCCGCTACTGTACTCCCACCCGGCTACGCACGCACGTCCGGTGCCGTCAGGCACGGGCGCCGGCCACGAAGCCCGCGAGCAGGTCCCAGCCCGAGGAGTGGCCGAGGCGCGTGAGCCGCCCCGCGGCGTCGAGCGCCGCCGGCTCGTCGTCCCGCGCCAGCGCCGCCGCGAGGTCATGCAGCGGCGCCCAGCCCTCGCCGGCGAGCAGGTCGCCGAGCAGCGCCGCGCCGATCGGATGGGTGAGTCGCGCGGCGGCCGTTCTCACGGCGGACGCGCCGGCCTGCCACGCCGCCGCGTCCACGATGCCCGCGCGCGCCAGCAGCGCCCGCGCGAAGAACGCGCCGCCGGTGAAGTCATCGCCCGCGGGCGTGAGCCCGGGCCCGAGGCCGAGCAGCGCCGTCGCCGCCTCGGCCGAGCGCGCCGGATCGTCGGCGGCACAGGCGCGCGCGAGCGTGTCGGCGCGCGCGCCGGCGCCGTCGAGCGGAAAGGCCAGCGGCACGCCCAGCAGCCACGCGCCGAAGCCGCGCGGTGTTCCGAGCGCGGCCGCGCGGGCGGCGAGCCGCGCGGCGCCGCGCCGCAGCGCCGCCGCCGCCTCCGCGGTCGACGGCGCGTCGTCGGGACGCCATGGCCGGGCATCCGTCGGCAGCGCCACGCTCACACGAGCGCCGGCGTCGCAGCCGTCGGGCGTTCGGCTGGCGTGGATCGCGCGCGCGTGCGGCGTCGCGTCGCGCGCGCCGACCCAGAGCACCTCGCCGCCGGCGTCGACGTAGATCGACGTGGACAGCACGGCCAGCACGCGCGCCTCACCGTGGCCGCCGCGCAGCGCGGCGTCCGCGCGCCAGCCGATGCCGGTGATCTCACGGATGCGCATGGCAGCATTCTAGCCGCCTGCTATGGTGGTGCCCATGCGATCGCGCGCGTGGCCAGCGTGGGCTCTGCTCGTCGCGGGCTGCGCCGCGGGCGCGCTCGGCGCGCGCGCGGAGTCCGTCGAGTCGTTCGTCGCGCGCCACTGGCGCGTGCCGCTGGCCGCGCAGGGACCGCCGCCGGCGCGCTTCACGCCGCTCGAGGCGTCGCTGGCCCCCGAGGCGTGCGGCACGTGTCATCCCGCGCAGCTCGCCGACTGGCGCACGAGCACGCACGCGGCGGCCATGGGCCCGGGCGTGGCCGGCCAGCTCGCCGAGCTGCTCGTACGCGAGCCGGCGGCGGCCCTCGCCTGCCAGAACTGCCACGCGCCGCTCGCCGAGCAGGCGCCGCTCGTGCCCGGCGCGCTCGCCCGGAACCCCGCCTTCGACCCGGCGCTGCGCGCGCGCGGGATCCCGTGCGCGGCGTGCCACGTCCGCGGCCACGAGCGCTTCGGTCCACCGCGGCGCGACGGCTCGCTCGCCGCCGCGGCGCCGCGCGAGACGCTGCCGCACGGCGGGGTGACGCGTACGCCCGCCTATCTGGCCTCGGAGTTCTGCCGCGGCTGCCACCAGTTCGGCCCCGAGGGCTACGCGCTGAACGGCACGCTGCTCGAGAACACCTACGCGGAGTGGAAGGCGAGCCGCTTCGCGGCCGCGGGCGTGCAGTGCCAGGACTGCCACATGCCGGACCGCCGTCATCTCTGGCGCGGCATCCACGACGCCGACATGGTGCGCGGCGGCCTCACGATCACGCTCGTCGAGACCCCGCCGCACGCCGCGGGGACGGTGGCCGCGCGACTCGTCGTCGAGAACAGCGGCGTCGGCCACCGGTTTCCGACGTACGTCACGCCGCTCGTGCTCCTGCGCGCCGAGCTGGTGGACGCCGCGGGGCGCGCGCTCGCCGGCACGCGCGTGGAGCGCCGGATCGGCCGCGAGGTCACGCTCGATCTCGAGCGGGAAGTGTCGGACACACGGCTGGCGCCGGGCGAGCGCGCCGAGCTGGCCTACGCGCGCGCGCTCGAGGGCGGCGCGGCGGCGGCGCGCTTCAGCGTGATCGTCTACCCGGACGCGTTCTACACGGCGTTTTTCACGGCGCTGCTCCGCCAGGGCGCGGGCGGCGGCGAGGACGACGTGCGGCGCGCGCTCGACGAGACGCGCCGCTCGGTCTTCACGGTCTTCGAGGCGCTTGTCCCCCCGAAGGTCGGGTTCAGTCGTCCGCCATGAGCATGATCAGCCCGTCGTCGCCCACCTGGTGCGCGGCGATGCGCAGCCCCGCCTCCTGCACCTCGTACTCGATCTCGCCGGGCAGGAACTGGTGCTCGAAGTGCAGACCCCCGTGCTCGAACATGATGATGTCGGTGGGCAGCGGCGTCCAGTCGGCTCCCGCGAGCCGGCCGACGCGGGCGGCGACCGCGCGCGGCAGGTACCGTGTCACCGGCTCGGTCACGGTGTAGCTCAGGATGATGCGCCCGCCGGGCGCCAGGTGCTTGCTGGCCGCGCGCAGCGCGCCGACGCGCGTCCCGCGATCGGGGATGTAGCTGTAGCAGTACCAGGAGAAGATGAAGACGTCGTACTTCTCGGTGATCGGTGTCGTCTCGATCCAGCCGACGTGGAAATCCGCCTCGACCCCCGCCGTCGCGCACATGGCGCGCGCGAGAGCGACCGCCGACGCCGACGGCTCGAGACCGTCCGCGCGATATCCGGCGCGGCGCAGGCCGATCAGGTCGCGACCGGAGCCGGCGCCGACGATGAGGATGTGATCGTCCGGCTTGAGGAATCGGAAGTAGAAGTTCTCCTCCCAGGTGAAGAGTCCCGAGAGGACGTAGGTCTCGTCGATCCCGAAGTCGCTCCAGCGTCCCGCCGCCGCGCGCCCGAGCTCCTTGCGCGTGAGCACGCCCGCCGTCGCGTAGGCGAGGATGCGCGCCGCGCGGATCAGGCCCCTGCCGATGTAGTACGAGACCCGGTAGACACCCCACCGCCACGCGGACATAGTCACCAGCCTTTCGCCGCGCCATCGGCGCGGGGGTCGGAGCCCGCACGCAGACCATCGGTGTCGAGCGCGATGGCCTGGGCGTGGCCCATGAGATCGCTCCACGGCTCCACGACCTGCACCTGGTGGCCGCGCTCGCGAAGGCGCTCGGCCACCGCATCGTCGAAGCGCGACTCGAGCCGCAGCGCCTTCGTCGGCTCGCCCCACGTGCGACCGAACAGCCACCGCGGCGCCTCCACCGCCGCCTGCGGCCCGAGCCCGCGGTCCACCAGTCGGGCGACGAGCGCCGCCTGGGTCTGCGGCTGGCCCTCGCCGCCCATCGTGCCGTAGACGAAGCGCGGCCGGCCCCCGACGAGGTACATCGACGGGATCAACGTCGTGGCCGTCCGCTTGCGCGGCGCCAGGCGGTTCGGATGCGTCGGGTCCAGCGAGAAGAACGCGCCGCGGTTCTGCAGCAGCACGCCGGTCTCGCCGGCCACCACGCCGGCGCCGAACTCGTGGTAGAGGCTCTGGATCATCGAGACGGCGTTGCCCGCGTGGTCCGCCGTCATGACGGCGACCGTGTCGCCCGCGGCGGGTGGCCCGTCGACCCTGCGTGCGGCGCGCCGGGAAATGAGACGCCGGCGCTCGGTGAGCCGCTCGCGATCGAGGGCGACCGCCACCGGCACGTCCACGACGTCAGGATCCGTGAGCCAGCGGTCGCGGTCCTCGAACGCGAGCTTCGTGGCCTCGACCGTCAGGTGCACGAGGTCGGCGTCGTCCAGCGACGCGAGGTCGAAGCCCTCGAGGAGGCCGAGGATCGCGAGGGCCGCGAAGCCCTGCGTCGGCGGCGGAACGCTCGCGGCCTCGCCGCCGCGGTATGGCAGCCGCAGCGGCTCCGCCCAGGCCGCCTCGTGCTTGGCGAGGTCGTCCACGGTCAGCGGGCTGCCGACGCCGGCGGCGCCGGCGGCCAGCCGCTGCCCGAGCGGGCCGCGATAGAACTCGTCGGCGCCGCCGCGCGCGACGGCGCTCAGCGTGGCGGCCAGCGCGGGCTGCGTGAGCCGGCCGTCGGCGAAGCGCTCGGGATGGTAGAGCGGCCAGAGCGTGCGCCGCACGTCGTCATCCGCCCGGGCGTCGAACAGCGCCGGCGTCGCCGCCGTTACCCGTCGCTGGCCCGCCGAGACGTCGATGCCGTCGCGGGCGTGGCCGATCGCGCGCTCGAGGAGGGTCGCCCAGGCGACCGGCGACGTCATCACCTCACGGCTGTACCGGTGCGCCGCCCACCAGCCGGAGACCGCGCCGGGCACGGTGAGGGCGGCGGCGCCGCCGCGCGCGGGGATCGACGTCCCGAAGCGCGCGCGGTAGTCCTCGAGGTCGGCGGCGGCGGCGGAGCGGCCGGCGGCGTTGAGCGCGCGGAGGCGGCCGCGCACGGCGTCGTGGATGAGCCACACGTTGTCGCCGCCGACGCCGTTCATGTGCGGAGAGACGACGGCGAGCGTGGCGGCGGCGGCGATGGCGGCGTCAACGGCGTTGCCGCCGGCCCGGAGGATCTCGAGGCCGGCATCGGAGGCGAGAGCGTGAGGGGTGGCGACGGCTCCGTGCCGTACGCGGGTCTCGGGCCACCGGGTCGCTTCGCTCACGCGACTCCGATCATACGATGAAGTCCGGCCGGAGCGTGATGGTTATCCCTCGCGCGCACACGGCGGTTTCTGCCGCGCGCGAGAGCATGCTAGGCTGCCGCCATGCCCGGCCGGGAGGCGCGCACCCGCATCCGGAAGGACGTCGTTTTCCGCGACCTGGCGGGCGAGCTCGTGCTGCTGAATCTCAGCACAGGCGTCTATTTCGGCCTCGATGCGGTGGGCAGCCGCATCTGGGGACTCATCGACGGCGGCCGCTCGGCGGCCGAGATCGTCGGGACGCTGACCGCCGAGTACGAGGTCGCCGCCGACACCTGCGAAGCGGATCTCTCCCGGTTCCTCGAGGCCCTGCGGGACAACGAGCTCGTCGAGCTGGACGATGGGCTGGCTCGCTAGCCTGCGGCGGCTGAGCCCGGCCGAGCGGCGAACGCTGATACTCGCCTGGGCGCTCCTCGCCCTCGCACCGCTGCTGCTGCGTGTCCTCCCGCTCCGCCGACTCTTGACCGTGTCCCCGTGCCGGCGCCGCCCCGCGCTGGCGCCGGAGCGGGTCGCGTGGCTCGTCACGGTCGCCGGCCGGCGCGTCCCAGGGACGCGCTGTCTGCCGATGGCGATGGTGACCGCCTGGCTCCTGGCGTGGCAGGGGACGCCCGCCACGCTGCGTATCGGCGTCGCGCGACACGCCGACCGGCTCTCCGCTCACGCGTGGCTCGAGTGCGCCGGGCGACCGCTGATCGATACGATCGACGACGGCTACACGCCAATCGTCGGCGTCCCGGTCCCGGCGCGATGAGCGGCATCGCCGGCGCCGTGCACCTCGATGGGCGGCCGGCCGACCCCGCGCTGATCGGCCGCATGGCGCGCGCGCTGGCGCACCGGGGTCCGGACGGCGAGAGCCGCTGGGTCGCGGGCCCGGTCGGTCTCGCTCATCGCCGCCTGGCGGCGGCAACGCCCGAGGACAAGCAGCCGTTCGCGGACACCGACGGACGGGTCTTCGTCTGGGACGGTCGACTCGATCAGCCGGCACGTTTCGAGCATGCCCGGGGCGAATTCGCGGTCGCGGCGTGGGACGCGCGGTCGAAGACCCTCCTCTGCGCGCGCGACGCGTTCGGCGTCAAGCCGCTCTATTACCACTGGGATGGTCGCCGTCTGCTGTTCGCCTCCGAGGTCGGCGCGCTGCTGGAGGACGCAGCGGTTGTGCGACGCCCCGACGCGTCCACGATCGCCGACTATCTCCTGATGGACTTCCGCGATCCCGGCGCGACGTTCTTCGAGGGCATCCGCCGCGTGCCGCCTGGTCATGTCCTCACCGTGGGCAAGCGCGGCCTGTCGCTCCACCGTTACTGGAGGCCCGCGGCCTCCGCGCCCGGCGTCAGCGAGGAGGACCACGCGGCGAACTTTGCCGCCTGCCTGCTCGAGTCGGTGCGCGACCGCCTGAGCGACGCCTCGGCGGCGGGCGTGCTGCTGAGCGGCGGCATCGATTCGACGCTGATCGCGGCCGTGGCCGGCGCCGTCCGCGGCCGGGATGCCAGACCGCTGGCGAGCGCGACCGTCCTGCACGAGGGGCTGCTGGCCGAGGACTGGGAGGCGATCGCGTTCCTCATGGCGGCCGGCGCCATCGCGCCGCCGCGCACGTGCACGAACGTCTCCATCCTCGAGATTCTGACCGCCTCTCCGGAGCCACCGAACGACGAGGGCTACCCGGTACTGTCGGTGCTGTTCGACGCGGACGCCGCCCACGAGTTCCGCGTGCTGCTCACCGGCATCGGCGGCGACGAGCTGTCGAGCGCCGCGGAGCGGGGCGCGATCGGTGATCTCCTGGGCTCGCTGCGCCCGATCCGCGCCTGGCGCGAGGCCGCCGCGCTCGCCCGCGCCTACGGGCACGATGGCTGGCGCGCGAGCACGGACGTCCTCCGGACCGCGCTGCCCCCGGGTCCGCGCCGCGCGGTGCGCCGCCTCGCGCTCCGACGCCTGCCGCGCTGGCTGCGGCCGCGCCTGGCCCGGGCGCGGCGGCCGTGGCCCGGTGAGGGTGGCGGTCCACGCTTCGAGACGCGCATGGCGGCCGCCAGCTGGCGTGCGCTGACCGCTCCGAGCTTCACGATGGCCCTCGAGAAGCTCGACGCGGAGTCCGCGGCGCTGGGCATCGAGCTGCGGCATCCCTATCTCGACCGCCGGGTCGTCGAGTGCTTCCTCGCCACGCCGCCCGCCGTCCTCGTACGCCATGGATACCGCAAGCAATTCGTCCAGCGGGCCCTCGGCTGCCGGATGCCGCTGCGCACGATCGAGCGCCCGGGGGAGCACGTGCCGTCGCCCGACGGTGCCGCGCAGCTCCGCCGGGACGCGGCGATGCTCGAGCGCGGCCTGTTCCGCCCCGACGCGCGTGTGTTCGACTACGTCGACCGGGCGGAGGCCGAGCGGATGCGTGACGCGTATCTGGCGCGCGGCGCGCCTCATGGCGCGCGTCTGTGGAGCTTCCTGCTGCTCGAGACGTGGCTGCGGCGGACGTTCACGCCATGAGCGGCATCGCGGGCGTCTACCGGCTCGACGGCGGCGTCGTGGAGGCCGCCGAGCTCGCCGCGATGTCGGCGGCGCTCGCGCACCGAGGCACCGACGCCGCGGGCGTGTGGGTGGACGCCTGCATCGGGCTCGCGCACCGGCTGCTCGCGACGACTCGCGCGTCGCTCGCCGTGCGCCATCCCGCTGCCGACACGTCCGGCGCCGTCCGGCTCGTATGGGACGGCCGGCTCGACAATCGGGACGAGCTCGAGGCCGGCGCTGACGAGAGCGACGAGGCCGTGGTGCTCCGCGGCTACGCGCGCTGGGGCGACGAGCTGCCGGCGCGACTGCTCGGCGACTTCGCGCTGGCGCTGTGGGACGCGCGGCGCCGCCGGCTACTCTGCGCGCGGGATCGCCTCGGTCTCAAGCCCTTCCACTACGTGTGGCGGCAGGGCGTCTTCCGATTCGCGTCCGAGGCCGAGCCGCTGCTGCGCGCGCTCGATGGTCCCGAGCCGGACGACGAGATGGTGCTCGCCCTCCTGCTGCGCGAGTTCCGGCCGGGCGACGAGAACCGCACGCTGGTGCGCGACGTCCACCGCCTGCCGCCGGGCCACGCGCTGATCGTCGATGGCGACGGCCTGCGTTGCTTTCGCTATTGGGCGCTGGATCCCACGCGCACGCTGACGCTCGGCTCGGACGCCGAGTATGTCGAGCGCGTCCGCGCGGTCTTTCGCGAGGCGGTCGCGGCGCGGCTGCGCACCGACTGGCCGGTGGGCGCGCTGCTCTCCGGCGGTCTCGACTCCTCGGCCATCGTCTGCGCCGCCGGGCGAACGTGGGAGGAGCGCGGGGAGGGCTCGCCGCCGCTGCAGACGTTCACACTTTTCGCCGACCACCCCGCCGGGGACGAGCGTGAGCCGGCGCGCGTCGTGACGGAGGCGACCGGGCTCAAGGGCCACGCGGTGCGCCGGCTCGACGCTGATCCGCTCGACGGTCTCGACGCCGAGGTCGATGCGGCCGGCGGGCCGATCGTCGATCCCAGCCATCACACCATGGCGGGGTGTCTCGACGCGATCGGCGCCGCGGGCTGCCGTGTCGTGCTGTCCGGCGAGGGCGGCGATCAGCTCCTCGATGAGCCGGGCTACCTGGCCGACCTGCTGCGCGGGGGCCGCCTGCTCGGGTTCTCCCGCGAGGTGCGCGCGTTCGCCCGCGCGTACGGCGCCTCGGCGCGTGAGGTCGGGCTCGACGCGGCAGCGATGCTGGCGCCCGCCGCCGTCCGGTACTGGGGCAAGCGGCTGCTCCGGGGCGTGCCGCCGCGCTGGATGGACGCCGAGATGGCGCGCCGCGTACGTCTGCGTCGACGCGTGAGGACCCCGCGACACGACGCGCCGTGGCCGTCCCACGTGCAGTGGCAAACCTACCTGTCGATCACGAGCCCGTACTACGGCCTCAAGCTCGAGGCCGAGGAGCGCCGGGCCGCCCGCGCGGGCCTCGAGATGCGTTACCCGCTGCTCGACAGCCGGCTGGTCGAGCTGGTGCTCGCGATCCCGTGGCGCGGGCGCGCCAGCCACGGTACGCGCAAGCGTCTCCTCCGGACCGCCGCCGCCGACCTGCTGCCGCCGCGCACACGCGACCGGCGGGGCAAGGGCGACTGGACCGAGCCGGTCGACCGCGCGCTGAGGCGCGTCTGCGAGAGCGGAGCGCCGCTCGCGAACCGCTCGGGACGGCTCGCCCGCTACGTGCATCCCGACGGCGCCGCGCGGCTGGTGGAGCGCTATCGCCGCGGCGAGGGCGATCTGCGCTGGGAGGTCTGGTCCCTCGTGACCGTCGACCGATGGCTCGAGCGCCTCGTGAAAGGAGCGATGCGATGAGCAAGCCCGCACGCCCGACCAGGAAGCCCTATCGGCCTCCGCGCCTGACGCGCTTCGGAGACCTCCGCACGCTCACCCGGGGCAACATGAAGACCAGGACCGAGCCTTCCGGGATGAAGACCAAGGCCGGAGGCGCCTAGCGTGTCGACGGGCGAGCTGTACGGATTGCGCCTGCGCAGCGCGATGCCGCTGCCGGGCGTGCGGCGCCACGAGCGCCGTCGCGCGGACGTCGAGATCACGCGTGGGCGCGCGGCCGCCTTCGCCGCCGTTCGCCGCACGCTCCACCCGCGCCTCGACGGTCGGCGGTGGTTCGAGGACCGCATGCTGTCCGACCGGCGACGATACTTGCGCTGGCGGGGACTCTTCGAGTTCCTCGTCGCCGCCGACGGCCGCCGGATCGTGGCGCGACCTCTGCCTGGGCTGGCCAGGATGCCGCGCGCGTTCGAGACATACCTGCTCGGCCAGGTCCTGTCGTTCGCGCTCATCGCGCGCGGGCTGGAGCCGTTGCACGCGACGGCGGTGGTGGTGGTGGGCGGAGGCGCCGTCGGCTTCCTGGGCGACTGCGGGCGGGGAAAGTCCACGCTCGGCGCGGCGTTCGTGCGCGCGGGGCACGCGCTGCTTACGGACGATCTGCTCGTGCTGCGCGCCGCCGGCTACGGCTTCCGTGCCGCGCCGGGGCCGCCGCGCATCAAGCTGTTCGCCGAGCCGGCGGCGCGCGTGCTCGGCCCGGGCCTCCGCGGCACGCCGATGAACGACCGCGGCGGCAAGCTGGTCTTTCCGCTCGGCGCCCGCGGCGCGCGCGGCGCGGCGCCGCTGCGCGCGCTCTATGTCCTGCGTCCCGGCGCCGCGCGGCGCGGCGTGGCCATCCGCCCGCTCTCGCCGCGCCGCGCCTTCGTCGAGCTGACGCGCAACACGTTCAACGCGTGCGTGCTCGACGCCTCGCGGCTGGCGCGGCAGTTCGACCTCGCCGCGCGCGTGGCCGCCGCGGTGCCGGTGAAGACGCTCGCGTATCCGCGCGGCCTCGGCCGGCTCGCCGAGGTCCGCGCGGCGATCGAGGCGGACCTGACGGCATGAGGCCGGCGCCCGACCCGCTGCTCCTGGCGCTGCTGCGTGGCGACGAGGCCGCGTCGGCCACCGCCGAGGACTGGCGCCGCGCGGCGACGGCGGCGCGGGCCGAGGGGCTCGAGCCGTGGCTCTTCCGGCGGGTCGTGCGGAGCGCGTCCGCGGCCCCGGACGACGTGCGCGAGGCTCTCCGGGAGGCGGCCGCGGGCGTCGCCGCACGCGCGCTGGCGCTGGAGACGGAGCTCGCCGCGATCCTCCGCGCGCTCGCCGCCGCGGGCATCGCGTGCGCGCCGCTGCGAGGCGCCGCGCTCGCCGAGCGGCTGTACGACCATGCGTCCGCTCGTCCGGCCGGCGACATCGACCTCCTCGTCCGCAAGACCGACCTCGACGCCGTCGAGGCGACGCTCGCGGCGCTGGGCTTCAGCGCGATCGACCGGCGCCCGGGGTTCGCGCGCGAGTTCTCGTACACGCTGGAGCTCGCCCGCGACGCCCACGGCGGCGTCGTCGTCGAGCCGCACTGGACGCTGGCCTATCCACCGTTCGCCGACGCGCTCGACATGGAGCGCGTGTGGGCGCGCTGCCGGCGCGGACGCGTCGTCGGCGAGCCGGCGCTGCTGCTGGCCCCCGAGGCGACGCTGCTCAATCTCTGCCTGCACCTCGTCCACAAGGCGCCGGACGTGCCGCTGCTGTGGCGGCTCGACATCCACCGCCTCGTCCGGCGCGACGCGGGGGCGATCGACTGGGACGAGCTGCTCGCCCTCACGCGGGGCGCCCGCGTCGAGCGCCAGGTGGCCGCCGCGCTGCGGAGCGTGGCCGCGCTGCTCGCCACTCCGCTGCCGCCGCGCGTCCTGGACGCGCTGGACGCGGCCGGCCGGGCCGCGCTCGATCCTCTGCTGGCCTCTGACGCGGGCGTGGACGGCCGCGAGAGCCTCGCCCTGCTGTTCGCGCTGCCGGGCCTCCGGCGCCGCGCGCGTTACGCCGCGGCGCTGCTCTTTCCGTCGCCACGATTCATGGCGGTGGAGTACGGTGTGACCGGACGCGGCGGGCTGGCGCTGGCATACGGCCGGCGCGCGCGCCACGTGCTGTGGGAGGGCGTCAAGGGCACCGCCCGGCTGCTGCGCCTTATATAAGGAAGGGACCGCATGTACCAGATCTACGCGCTCAAGTACGCCGAACGCGACACCACCGCCTGCCAGTTCTTCTTCCGCGAGCACTCGCACGACCCGATCACGCTGCACTACTTCGTCTGGCTGATCCTCGGCGGCCCGCATCCGGTGCTGGTGGACACCGGCTTCATGGAGGACGACGTCGAGCGCCGCGGCATCCGCAACTACGTGCGGCCCTCCCTGATGGTGGAGCGCATGGGCGTGAAGCTCGCCGACATCCCGATCGCGCTCATCTCGCACCTCCACTACGACCACTGGGCGGGCCACCGCCTCTTTCCGGCGTCCGAGTTCTGGATCCAGAAGGACGAGGTGGCCTTCTGGACGGGACGCTTCGGACGGTACGAGGCGTTCAGCCAGTCGCAGAACGTCGGCGCGCTCGCCAACCTCGTCCCGCTCAATTACGCCCAGCGCCTCCGCATCGTCGAGGGCGAGGTCGAGGTGCTGCCGGGCCTGCGCGTCCACCGTGTCGGCGGCCACACCGCGGGCCTGCAGATCGTCTCCGTGGAGACGGCGCGCGGGCGCGTGGTGCTGACGTCCGACGCCGCGCACTTCTACCGCAACGTCGAGCGCTACCAGCCGACGCAGATCATCACGAACCTGCCCGAGATGCTGGCGGGCTTCGACACGATCAACGCGCTGGCCGGCGACCCCGCGCGCGTGGTCACCGGACACGATCCCGAGGTGGCCGCGCGCTTCAAGCCACTCGAGCCCGGGATCATCCAGGTCGCCTGAGCCGATGCTCCACACGACCATCGCGGGCAGCCTGCCCAAGCCGTCCTGGCTGGCCGAGCCCGAGACGCTCTGGGCGCCGTGGCGCGTGCCGCGCGAGTCGCTCGCCCAGGCGCAGCGCGACGCCGTGCTGATCGCGCTCAAGGAGCAGGAGGCGGCGGGCATCGACGTCGTCACCGACGGCGAGCAGTCGCGGCAGCACTTCGTGCACGGCTTCCTGGAGCGGCTCGAGGGGATCGACTTCGGTAAGCGCGTGACGATCGGCATCCGCGCCGACCGCTACAAGGCGGAGGTGCCGACGGTCACCGGCCCCATCACCCGCCGCGCGCCCGTCCACCTCGACGAGGTGCGCTGGGCCCGTGCGAATACCGAGCGGCGGCTGAAGTTCACGATCCCGGGGCCCATGACCATCGTGGACACCCTCGCCGACGAGCACTACCGCGACCGCGCGCGGCTGGCGCTGGCGTTCGCGCGCGTCATCAACGAGGAGGCTCGCGAGCTGGTGGCGGCCGGCCTCGACGTGTTACAGCTCGACGAGCCGGCCTTCAATGTCTACATGGATGACGTGGCGGCGTGGGGCATTGAGGCGCTGCACCGGGCGACCGACGGCCTGCGGTGCCGGACCGCGGTGCACATCTGCTACGGCTATGGCATCCAGGCCAACGTGGACTGGAAGAAAACGCTCGGCGCGGAGTGGCGGCAGTACGAGCGGACCTTTCCGCTGCTCGCCAAGAGCCGCATCGATCAGGTCTCGCTGGAGTGCGCCAACTCGCGCGTGCCGCTCGAGCTGCTCGAGCTGCTGCGCGGCAAGGACGTCATGGCCGGCGTCATCGACGTCGCGACGCGCGAGGTCGAGACCCCCGAGCAGGTGGCGGAGACCATCCGGCGCGTCCTGCGCCACGTCGAGCCCGCGCGCCTGCTGCCGTGCACCAACTGCGGGATGGTGCCGCTGCCGCGCGAGGTCGCGCGCGCCAAGCTCCAGGCCCTCGGCGCCGGCGCGCGCCTGGTGAGACACGAGCTCGCGCGCTCATGAGCGACTGGTACAGCGGCGATTCGCCGCCGCTCCCGCTCGGCGCGCCGTTCCGTCCCGGCCTCGACGCGCTGCCCGCGCGCCACCACGTATGGGCGGTGCTCAAGGACGCGCAGGGGCGGCCGGCGCACGGCGAGCCGCGCGAGGCGCTGCGCGCGGTGACCCAGCCGCTGCCCGCGATCGGCCCCAACGAGGCGCTCGGCTACGTGCTCTACGCGGGCCTCACGTACAACACCGTGTTCGCCGCGTGCGGCGTGCCGATTTCCGTCTTCGACCTGCACGATCGCGACCTCCACGTGCCCGGCAGCGGCGCGCTGATCCTGGTCGCCGCCGTCGGCGCCGAGGTCGCGCGCGAGGGCCGGCTGAAGGTCGGCGAGCTGCGCGTGCTCTATCCCGGCGTGTCCGACCTCCTCTCGCCCCGGGCCGGAGAGGACCCGATGCACGCCGACTTCAAGATCCAGGGGTACGAGACGCCGGACGGGTCGTTCGCGCAGTTCGTGCGCGGCCAGGCGCCGCAGTGGCTCGGCCACGGGGACCGCCTGACCCTGCCCGAGGCGGCGTCGTACATGCTGGATCTCGAGACGGTCTACAAGGCGCTCTACGACGTGGCCGGAGTTCGGCCGGACGAGCGCGTGTTCGTCGAGGGCGCCGCCGGCGGCACCGGCCTCTACGCCGTCGCGTGCGCGGTCCTGCGCGGCGCCCGCGTGACGGGGCTCGTCTCGACCGAGGCCAAGGTGCGGCTCATCGCCGAGCGCGGCGCCGCCGCCGTGAATCGGATCAAGGCGATCTTCGCGGGCATCTTCACGCCGGTGCCGGCCGAGGCCGCGGCGCGCGCGCGCTGGATCGAAGCCGGCCGGGCGTTCACGGAGCGCGTGCGGACGGTGAGCGATGGCGACTCGATCGACGTGATCGTCTCGTCGGTCGGCCGCGACCTCTTCCCGCGGATGATCGACCTGCTCGGTCACGGCGGGCGGCTCGTCTTCTACGGCGCCACCAGCGGTTACACACTCACGTTCCTCGGCAAGCCCGGGACCGCGCCGGTCACCGAGATGTACGCGCGCGTCGGGCTGCGTCCGCACCAGGGTGTGCTCGTCTACCACGGCCTGACCCCGACGGGGCCGAGCGACGCGCCGGACGATCGCGTCGCGGAAGACGCGATCGAGACGGCGCTGGCCATGGGCGCGCGCGTGGTCGCCGCCACGCGGACGGACGCGCAGGCCGCGCATCTCAAGAGCGTCCGCGGCCTCGCGGGCGCGGTGAGCCTCGAGACGCTCGGCGGCGCGCGCGGCTTCGTCTGGCCCGACGCGATGCCGGACTACGACACCGATCCCGAGGCGTATCGCCGCTACCAGGACGCGACGCTCAAGCCCTTCGGCCTGGCCGTCGGCCGGCTTCTCGCGACCGCCGACAATCCGCGGGGCTATCCCGACGTGGTCGTCGAGCGCGCGGGCCAGGACACGCTCGGCACGAGCACCTTCCTCGCGCGGCCGTTCACGGGGGCCGTCGTCTACGTGGAGCCGAGCGAGGGCCGGCGCTTTTCGTTCTACGCGCCGAACGTCTGGATGCACGGCAAGCGCGTGCTGTTCCCGACGTTCTCGGTCCTCGGCAGCCACCTCTCGAACGCCCACCAGGCCGAGGAGTGCGCGCGGCTGGTCGATGCCGGCGTCCTCGCCGTTCACTCGCCGGAGATCCACGCGTGGGACGACCTCGCGGAGGCCAACCAGGCGCTCCGCGAGAACCGTCACTCCGGCACGCTGACGGTCCGCGTCGGCGCCACGGAGGCGCTCGACACCGCGCGCACCGCGCGCCAGGTCTACGAGGCGTGGGGCTCGCGCTTCCTCGACGGCAAGACCGTGCGCGCGCGGATCGATCCCGTGCGCCCCGGCGCTCCCGAGCTCGTCGCGCTCGTCACGCTCGATTCCCCGCCCGCCAACGCGCTGGGCGCCGAGGTGCTCGACGATCTGGAGCGCGCCCTGGACGCGCTGGAGAGCGAGCGCCATCTGCGCGCGGTCGTGCTGGCGGGCGCGGGCTCGATGTTCGTCGCCGGCGCCGACATCCGCCAGCTGCGCGCCTTCCCGCGCCCGGAGGACGTGACCGCGTTCGCCGGGCGGGCGCAGCGGCTGTTCGCGCGGATCGGCCGCCTGAAGGCGCCCGTCGTCTCGGCGGTCGACGGCTACGCGCTCGGCGGCGGAAACGAGCTGCAGATGGCCTGCGCCTGGCGGGTGGCCGGCGCGCGCGCCGAGCTGGGGCAGCCGGAGATCAACCTGCACGTGATCCCCGGCTTCGGCGCCACCCAGATGCTGCCGCGACTGGCGGCGCGCCGGGCGCGACTCGTCGGCGGCCAGATGTACACGCTGCTCGTGGACGCGCTGGCGATGCTGCTCGACGGGCGGCGCCGCTCGGCGGCCCGCGCGCAGGCGCTGGGCATCGTCGACGAGGTCGCGCCGGCTGACGCGCTGTCGCACGCGCTGGGCGTCGCGCGGAGGCTCGTGATCGGCGAGTTCGGCGGCACGCTGTGGTCGCCGCTCGCCGACGCCTCGACGCTCGCGTTCCCCAACGTCGAGCGCGACGCGGAGATCACGCGGCTGCTCGCGCATCACGCCGCGGTACCCCGGGCGGCGCCGGCCGCCGCCATCCTCGAGGTCGTGCGTGTCGGTCTCACCGAGGGGCTGGAGGCTGGTCTCGCTCTGGAGGCGCGCCGCTTCGGGGAGCTCACCGCCAGCGACGACGGGCGCGCCGGCATCGATCGCTTCTTCGCGCGGGGCTCGTGGCCGCTACCCTTGCGCCGCGAGGACGCGTGAAGCGTCGGGGGTGGCGAGCCGGCGCCCCCGGTCGACCACGCAAATCGACGATGGGTCGCGCCTGTCAGCGTGCACCGATTCATAGCCGGGGCCGACGCGATACCCGAAACACGGGTCGCCCGGGGGCACCGGCTCGCCACCCCCGACGACATCACCCGAGTCGCGCGGCCCCGACGCACCGGCGGCGCCGCGCACCAAGGGAGTCTCACGCCCCGTGAAGTGGTTGGTGGATGGGTACAACGTGATCCGGAGCGATCCGGATTTTCGCGGGCGCGAGGCCGAGAGTCTCGAGGCGGGCCGCGCGGCCCTGCTGGTCGCCGTCGGGGCCGCGGCGCGCCGGACGGGCGACGACTTCATCGTGGTCTTCGACGGCGCCCGGCGAGAGGCCGGGGCTCCCGCGCGCGGCCAGGTGCAGGTCGTGTTCTCGCGACCGCCCGAGACGGCGGACGACGTGCTGCGCGCGCTGGCGGCGAAAGGCGGCGCCGGCACGGTCGTGGCCTCGTCGGATCGCGCGGTCCGCGACGCCGCGCGCCGCGCGGGCGCTGTCGCGGTCTCGGCCGAGGACTTCGCGGCGGCATTACGCGCGCCAGTGGCCGGGCCCGCCGGCGACGACGACAAAGACGACGACGAGGATGACCGCGGCCCCGTTCGGCGCGGCGGCAACCCGCGGCGGCCGTCGCGGGACGACCGCACCGCCCGCCGCGCCCTCGCACGGTTGCGATCCCATTTGACGAGCCGGGGTCCGATCGGATAAAAGAAAATCGTGGGCGAGCACCTCTTCATCGTTTCCCGCCAGCAGCTGGACCTGTACCGGTACCTCTCGCGCGAGTTTTCGAGCGAGGTCGACGTCCAGGTGATCCTCGACCGCCGCTACGGCGAGCGCCGCATCAACGGGGAGCGCCGGTCGGCTCCGCGGGGCGAGCGCCGGCGGACGGAGCGCCGGGGCCAGACGGAGATCGGCAGCCAGATCAACAGCCTCGGATACGCGTTCGTTCGACTGTGCAACGGCGCTTCCTGACAGGCGCCGCGTCCTGTCTGTCTCCTCGGTAGCGACCTAGAGATCCTTCGTATAGCGCTGCCAGCGCGCGTCGCGGCCCCAGCCCGGCGCGGCGTCCCAGAAGGCTCTGGCGTGGGCTTCGTCGCGCGCGACCATCGCGTTCAGGCGCCGCGCGCCGCGGGCGGCGAGCCGCCGCTCGGCCTCGGCCACGAGCGCCTGACCGACGCCGCGCCGTCGGCACTCCGGCAGGACGGCGAGGCGATAGATGCCACCGCGCCAGCCGTCCCAGCCGGCGATGACGGTGCCCACGAGGCGTCCCTGCTCCTCGCCCACCAGCAGCGTGTCCGGATGCTCGCGAACGATCCGCTCGAGGGCGGGCAGCGTGTCGGTCGGGCGCGGGATCGCCTCGGCGCTGCGCCACAGCTCGAGCACCTGCGCGCACTCGTCCAGCCGGCACTCGCGGATCGTCAGCGGCACGCGGGCACGACCTCGCGCGCGAGCAGCTCGATCGCCGCGAGGTCCTCCATGTCGAGCGTCTGGAGCATGACGCGCGCGACGCCGACCTTCTCCCAGCGCTTGAGCTCGTCCACGAGGCGCGCCGGCTCGCCATAGAGAAAGCCGGCCGCGCGCCAGGCGGCTTCGGTGTCCGGCACCCGCGGGAAGATCTGACGCACCCTCGTCAGCCGCGCGTCACGCTCGCGCGCGTCGCGACCGACGATGTAGGGCACCATCAGCGAGCCGCGGATCGCCTTCGCATCACGGCCCGCCTTGCGGCAGAGCGCGTCGAGCACGCCGCGCTTGGCGGGGTACTCGTCGAGCGTGATGCGCGTGATGTTCCACTCGTCGGCGCAGGCGGCGACGATCGGCAGCGTGCGCTTCTCGCCGCGGCCGCCGACGATCAGCGGGACCCGGCCGCCCGGCGGCAGCGGGTAGCTCTCGGCGTCGCGCAGCGCGTAGTACGGCTGCTCGAGGGTGACCGGCCGGCCCTGCCAGAGCGCGCGGATGGCGCGCGCGCCGCACTCGAAGCGGTCCATCCGCTCCTTGAGCGGCGGGAAGGGGACGCCGAACATCGCGTGCTCGCCCTCGTGCCAGCCGGCGCCGATGCCGAGGTCGAGGCGTCCGCCCGAGAGCTCGGCCACCCCCGCTGCTCGCTTGGCGAGCAGGGCCGGGTGGTGAAGGGTCAGCGGACACACGAGGGGACCGAAGCGGATCCGGCTCGTGTTCGACGCGAGCCACGTGAGCGAGGCCCAGGTGTCGAGCGACGGGCGCTTGGGATCGCCGAAGAGGCCGGTGAGGTGGTCCGAGCGGAAGAGCGCCTCGAAGCCGCCGTCCTCCGCGGCGCGGGCGAGCCGGCGCCAGCGCTCCCACGTGAGCCCTTCCTGTCCCTCGATCATGAGGCAGAGGCCGATCGCCATCGCGGTTTCTCCGATCATAGGCTCGCCTCGGACGGCGGGGCCCCAGCCCCGCGAAATCCGAAGGTCGCACGACTTCATAGGCCGTTTGATTCGACCTGCGCGCGCCCGTATCATAACGTCCGGGCCCCGGCCGCGAACCCGTCTCTCGAGGAGAGCATGGCGAGTCACGACGACTTCACGCTCGACGCCAAGTACCGCCTGGACGAGGGCACGATCTTTCTGTCCGGCATCCAGGCGCTCGTTCGCCTGCCGCTCGATCAGCACCGCGCCGACGCGCGGCGCGGGGTGCGCACGGCGACGCTGATCTCGGGCTACCGCGGCTCGCCGCTCGGGGGCCTCGATCTCACGCTCGAGCGCAACCCGAAGCTGCTCGCCGAGCACGACGTCGTCTTCATCTCCGGCCTCAACGAGGACCTCGGCGCCACCGCGATCTACGGCGCCCAGCTCGCCAACATGTTCCCGCGGCCGAAGTACGACGGCGTGCTCGGGATGTGGTACGGCAAGGGGCCCGGCGTCGATCGCACCGGCGACATCTTCAAGCACGCGAACTACGCGGGCATCGGCCGCTGGGGCGGCGTGCTCGCGCTCGCCGGCGACGACCCGCTCTCGAAGTCCTCCACGCTGCCCACGCACTCCGAGGTCGCTTTCTACGACGCGTTCTTTCCGACGCTGTTCCCCGGCACCGTGCAGGAGATCCTCGACCTCGGCCGCTACGGCTTCGAGATGTCGCGCTACTGCGGGCTCTGGGTCGGCTTCAAGATCGTCACCAACGTCGCCGACGAGATCGGCACCGCCGTCGTGCATCGCGAGCGTCTGACCATCCGCGATCCGGGCTTCACGTGGGAAGGCAAGCCATGGCGGGCGACGCAGAACCCGATGCTGCTGCCGCCGTTCGGCCTGGATCTGGAGCGCGAGATCCACTACGGGCGGCTGGAGGCGGCGAAAGCCTTCGCGGGGGCCCACCCGATCAACCGGATCACGGTGCCGACGCCCGAGGCGTGGCTCGGCGTCGCGGCTGCCGGCAAGACGTACTACGACCTGCGCGAGGCCCTGCGCGAGCTGGGGCTCGACGACGAGGCGCTGCGGCGTTACGGCATCCGCCTGCTGCAGGTCGGGCTGCTGTGGCCGATGGAGGCGATGATCGTACGCGAGTTCGCGCGCGGCCTGGAGGAGCTCTTCGTCGTCGAGGAGAAGCGCGCGTTCGTGGAGACGTTCATCCGCGACGTCCTCTACAACCAGAGCGACCGGCCGCGCATCGTCGGCAAGCAGGACGAGCAGGACCGCCCGCTCGTGCCCGCCAACGGCGAGCTGGACGCCGACCGCATCGCGCTGCTGCTGGCCTCGCGCCTGGAGAAGAAGCTCAGCCTCGGGTCCATCACCGCGCGGGTCGCCCTGCTGGAAGCGCTGCGCGAGCGCCCCGCGCCGCTGACGCTCGCGCGCCAGCCCTTCTTCTGCTCGGGCTGCCCGCACAACCGCTCGACGGTGGTGCCCGAGGGCTCGATGGCCGGCGGCGGCATCGGATGTCACGGCATGGCGCTTTCGATGCCGGAGCGCCAGACGTTCGGCATCACCCACATGGGCGGTGAGGGCGTGCAGTGGGTCGGGATGGCGCCGTTCACCCAGATGAAGCACATCTTCCAGAATCTCGGCGACGGCACGTTCTTCCACTCGGGCTCGCTCGCGGTCCGCCAGGCCGTCGCGGCGGGGACCAACGTGACGTTCAAGATCCTCTACAACTCCGCGGTGGCGATGACGGGTGGCCAGGACGCGGCGGGCGCGATGCCGGTGCCGGACCTGACGCGCCTGCTCGAGGCCGAGGGCGTCAAGCGCATCATCGTCACCACCGACGAGCCCGACAAGTACGACGCGGGCGCGCGCTGGGGCCGCGGCACCGAGGTCTGGCACCGCGACCGCCTCGACGAGGCGCAGCGGGTGCTGCGCGACATCGCCGGCGTGACCGTGCTCGTCCACGACCAGCGCTGCGCCGCCGAGAAGCGCCGTCTGCGCAAGCGCGGCCGGCTCGAGAACCCGGCGCTGCGCGTGTTCATCAACGAGTCGGTCTGCGAGGGCTGCGGCGACTGCGGCGTGAAGTCGAACTGCCTGTCCGTCCAGCCGGTGGACACGGAGTTCGGGCGCAAGACGCAGATCCACCAGTCGTCGTGCAACAAGGACTACTCGTGCCTGCGCGGCGACTGCCCGTCGTTCCTGACCGTCATCCCGAAAGGCGAGCCGAGAGCCAAGCAGCGCAAGGTCTTCCAGGCCGAGCGCGACCTGCCCGAGCCGGCGCTCAGGGTGCCGGCCACGGCCAACGTCTTCATGACGGGCATCGGCGGCACCGGGGTCGTCACCGTCAACCAGATCCTCGGCACCGCGGCGCTGCTCGACGGCAAGCACGTGCGCGGCCTCGACCAGACGGGTCTCAGTCAGAAGGGCGGCCCCGTCGTCTCGCACCTCAAGATCTCCGAGCGCGCGGTGGAGGTCTCCAACAAGGTGGCCGCCGGCGAGGCCGACTGCTATCTCGGCTTCGACATCCTCGTGGCGACGTCGCCGCAGAACCTCGACCACGCGAGCGGTGAGCGGACGATCGCCGTCGTGTCGACGAGCCAGGTGCCGACGGGAGCCATGGTGACGAAGACGGACGTGCAGTTCCCCGAAGCGTCGGGACTCCACGCGTCGATCGACCGGTTCACGCGCAAGGACGAGAACGTCTATCTCGACGCGCTCGGCCTGGCCGAGCGGCTCTTCGACGACCACATGGCCGCCAACCTCATCGTGCTCGGCGCCGCCTACCAGGCGGGCGCCATCCCGGTGGCGGCGCAGGCCATCGAGCGCGCGATCGCGCTGAACGGGGTGTCGGTCGAGATGAACACGCAGGCGTTCCGCGCCGGCCGGCTCGCGGTCGTCAATCCGGAGCTCGTGGCGGCGCGCAAGGTGCGTCGCGTGGGCGCCGCGGAGGTCGAGCCGGCCCTGCACCTGCATCCCGAGGCGCGCGCGCTGGTGGACTCGGCGGGTGCGGACGGCGAGCTGCGCCGGCTCCTCGCGATCCGGGTGCCCGAGCTGATCGAGTATCAGGACGCCGCCTACGCGCGCTCCTACGTCGAGTTCGTGACGCGCGTGCGAGACGCCGAGCGCGCGGCGACGCCGGGCACGACCGCCCTCGGCGAGGCCGTCGCGCGCCACCTCTTCAAGCTGATGGCCTACAAGGACGAGTACGAGGTCGCGCGGCTGCACCTGCAGAACGACCTCGCCGCCGCGCTGAAGGAGCAGTACCCCGACGGCGTGACCATCCACTACAACCTCCATCCACCGATGCTTCGCGCGCTCGGCTGGCAGCGCAAGATCAAGCTCGGACGCTGGTTCGAGGGCGTCTTCCGCGCGCTGCGCGCCATGCGCCGCCTGCGCGGCTCGGGGCTGGATCCCTTCGGCCGGGCCGAGGTGCGCCGCGTCGAGCGGGCGCTGGTCGGCGAGTACAAGGCGCTCGTCGACCAGGCGCTGGTGGGATTGGACGCCGCCTCCCACGCCCGCGCGGTGAAGCTGGCGAACCTGCCCGACCTCATCCGCGGCTACGAAGAGATCAAGCTCGCCAACGTGCGTCGCTTCCGCGCGGAGGTCCGCGCGCTCGGCTTCTAGGATCAGTCCTCGGTGCGGGGGCGCGCGCGCTGCCGCTTGACGTCGCTGCGCGCGCGCTTGGCGCCGAGCCGCTGCTCGCGCGAGGAGGCTGTCGGACGGGTCGCCGTACGGTGGCGCGGGCGCACGAGCGCGGCCGCGATCAACGCGCGCACCTTGTCGCGGGCGTCCTCGAGATTCCGGGCCTGGTTGCGCGTCACCTGGCTGGTGACGACCAGGCGGCCGTCGGCGTCCAGCCGGTGGCGGGCCAGGGTGCGCAGCCGCTCGCGCGCCGGCTCCGGCAAGCCCTCGATCGCGTCGAGCTCCACGCGTAGGTCGATCTTCGTCGCCACCTTGTTCACGTTCTGGCCGCCGGGTCCCGAGGCGCGCACGGCCCGAACGGTGAGCGCGGACGCGGGCACGCGCACGGTATCGCTGACCTGAATCGCGTCGCTCACGGCAGTCATTGTAGCGAGGCAGGACGGTTGAGCGGGCGCCGTCGCGACAATTACCGCATAATCCAGCCAAGCAGCGCACAAGGAGGGCATCGATGGCCGGCCTGGACACCCAGTGGAAGACGCTCGTGAAGCAGCTCAAGAAGCTGGAGGTCGACACCCGCAAGGCGCGCGGCGACGCCCGCGCGCGGCTCAAGAAGCTCGACAAGCAGACCCGCAAGATGCTCGAGCGCACGCTGCGTCAGGCCGAGCCCCACGTGCGGCAGGCGCTGAAGGATGCGGCGCGGATCGGCCGCGGCCTGCGCGCCGGCATGGCGGCGGGCGCGGCCGCCTACCGCGCGTCCACACGCAAGCAGAAGTGAAGGTCGCCGAGCGACGGCGCCTCACCGCCGTCGCGCGCGGCGCCGCCCCGGCGGATCTCTACGTCCGCGGCGGGACCCTTCTCAACGTCTACACGGGCGAGCTCTACCCGGCGAACGTCGCCGTCCACGGCGAGCGTGTCGCCTACGTCGGCGCGCGCGACGACATGGTCGGCGCGCGCACGACCGTGCTGGACGCGGGCGGGCGCGTCCTCGTGCCGGGCTACGTCGATCCCCACGTCCACCCCGCGCACGTCATCACGCCCTCCGCGCTGGCGCGGCACGTGCTGGCGCTCGGCACCACCACCCTCTTCGCCGACACGCTGCAGTTCTGGGAGCTGGGCGGGGTGCGCGCGTTCACGGCGGTCGCGGACGCCCTGGCCCGCTCGCCCGTGAAGTTCTACTGGATGATCCGCCCGCACGCCCAGAGCCGGACGACCGACGAGGCCAGGCGGTTCCCGCTGCGTGACCTCGCCCGCGCCCTCGCGCACCCGAGCGCCGTCGCCGCCGGCGAGGTGACCCGCTGGCCCGAGGTGCACGCCGGCGATCCAGATCTGCTCGCACGCCTCGACCTGGCGCTCGCGCGCGGCCAGCGCGTCGAGGGCCACACCGCCGGCGCCTCGGTGGAGAGGCTCGCGGCCATCGCCGCCGGCGGCCTCAGCTCCGACCACGAGCCGATCACCGCGCGCGAGGTCCTCGACCGCGCCCGGCTGGGGATCGCGGTCATGCTCCGCGAGTCCTCGCTGCGTCCCGACCTCAGCGACCTGCTCGATGCGCTGAAGGAGGCGCCGGGACTCGCCGCCCGCGCGATGCTCACGGCCGACGGCTCGATGCCGGCCTTCGTCCTCGAGCACGGCTTCGTGGACCATCTGATCCGGACCGCGATGCAGCGCGGGGTGCCGCCGCTGGACGCCTACCGCATGGCGACGCTCAACCCGGCGACCTACTTCGGCAAGGACGCCGACCTCGGCGGCATCGCGCCGGGCCGCTACGCGGACATCTGCCTGCTGCGCGACCTCAGCGAGCCGCGGCCGGAGACCGTCGTCGCGCGCGGGCGCGTGGCCGCGCGCGAGGGCCGGACGCTCGTGCCGATCCCCGAGCCGTCCTGGCGGCGCGTGTTCTCGACGCCGGCGGCGCGGCTGACGGCGCGCTGGCGGGCGCGAGCCGCCGACTTCCGGCTCCCCGGCCGCGCGACGTTTCCCGTCCTGAGGCTGGTGAGCGCGGTGATCACGAAGGTCGAGGAGCGCGCGCCGCAGCCGGGCGATCTGCACGCCGCCCTCGTCGATCGCCGCGGCCGCTGGGTGGCGCCGGCTCTCGTGGCGGGCTTTGCCGACCGCCTGGACGGCCTGGCGAGCACGATCTCCACCGACTTCAACATCCTGACGCTCGGGCGCCGCCCGGAGTCGATGGCGCGGGCGGTCAACCGGTTGCTCGAGGTCCGCGGCGGCGTGGTGCTGGTGGACGGCGACGACGTGGCCTGGGAGCTGCCGCTGCCGCTCGGCGGCATCATGACGCGCGCCGAGTTGCCGGAGGCCGCGCGCCACGAGCGCGAGCTGTCCCGGCACCTCACCGAGCGCGGCTCCTCGTTCCACGAACCGTTCTTCACGATGCTGTTCCTGTCCGCCGACTTCCTGCCGGCCGCGCGCCTGACCCCGCTCGGCGTCTGGGACGTCAAGGCTGCCCGCGTGCTGCTGCCGTCCCGCCGACGGTAGTGCGAGCCGAGCCGGTGCCTCCGGCGAGGCGAGCGGTGAAATGACCGAAAATGCGAGCCGACGGCAGTGCGAGCCGAGCCGGTGCCTCCGGCGAGGCGAGCGGTGAAATGACCGAAAATGCGAGCCGAGATGGCAGTGCGAGCCGAGCCGGTGCCTCCGGCGAGGCGAGCGGTGAAATGATCGAAAAATGCGTTGTCGTCATGATCCTGCTGGCTACGCTCGCGGCAGCCCCGGCGCGCGCCGCCGGGACGTTCGCCAGCGGCCGACACGAGGGCCGCAGCTACGCGCTCTTCACACCGAGCACGCCGCCGGTGGGGCCGCTCGTCGTCGCGCTGCACGGCTGCTGGCAGACGCCGGAGGACTTTGCCCTCGGCACCCGGCTCAACGACGTGGCCGAGCGCCGCGGGCTCGTGGTCGTCTACCCCGCGCAGAGCCGGCGCGACAACGCCTACCGCTGCTGGAACTGGTTCGCCGACGAGGCCTCGCCGGCGGCAGGCGAGGTGGGTGAGATCCTGGCGCTCGCGCGCCGCGTGCAGACCGAGCGCGGCCTGCGCGATCCGCACCTCGTCGTGCTCGGCTTCTCCGCGGGCGGCTTCATGGCCGTGAACCTCGCGTGCGCGGCGCCGCGCGTGGTGACCGGCATCGGCGTGATGGCCGGCGGCGCCTACCGTTGCGGCGTCGGGTCGACGGGGGCCATCCAGTGCATGCGCGGCCTCGGCGCCGAGCCGGGCGTCTCGGCGGCCGCGTGTTTGCGCGCCGCGGGCCTGACGACGCTGCCGCTGCGCGCCTCCCTCTGGCAGGGCAATGCCGACGCGGTCGTCAGCCCCCTCAACCTCTCAGCGCTGGAGGCGATGCTCGCGCGCGCGCTCGGCGCGTCGAGCGCGACGACCGAGCCGGCCGAGGGCGCCGTCCACGCCGTCCACCGCGACGCGCGCGGCCACCCGCGGCTCGAGACGTGGCTCGTGCCCGGCATGGGCCACGCGTGGAGCGGCGGCGAGGCGCGCGGGACGCACACGTATCCCCCGGGCCCACCCGCCACCGAGCGCATGCTCGACTTCCTGCTCGGACGCTGACGTCGTGCGCCGCCAGCGACGGCTCGCCCTCGGCGTCCTGCTCGCCGCCGCCGCGCTGGCGGTGGCGGCGTTTCCGTTTCGCGCGACGTCGTGGGGCGGCTTCCTGCTCGCCGTCGCCGAGGCGGGCGTCGTCGGCGGCCTCGCCGACTGGTTCGCGGTCACCGCGATCTTCCGCCGCCCGCTCGGGCTGCCCATCCCGCACACCGCGCTGATCCCGGCGAACTGGGAGGGGCTGGCCGAGCGCGTCGGCGCCATGGTCGGCGGCCGCGTGCTCACGCCGAGTTACGTCGTGCAGGAGATCGAGCGCGTGGACGTGGCCGACCTGCTCGCGCGCGGCGCCGAGCGCGTGTCGCAGGCGGACCTCGAGACGGCCACACGGGCGGTGGCGAGCTGGGCGGCCGAGCAGCTCACCCCGGCCACGGCGTCCGAGCTGGTGGCGCGGCTGCGCGCGCTGCTGGTCGCCCAGCCGGCCGCGCCGACCCTGGCGGCCGCGCTGCGCATCGCGCGCGACAACGGCTGGGACGGGCGCGTGGTGCAGGCCATCGTGCTGGCGCTGGCGGACGCGATCGAGCGCCCGGCCGTGCGGGCCACCGTGGCCGAGGTGATCGACGAGCTGCTCACGCGCTACCGCGCGCGCATGGGCGTCTACCCGCGGCTCTGGATCGGCCTCGCCGAGCTGCTCGGCGTGCTCGACCGGGAGCGCATCGTCACCGCGCTGCACTCCGGGCTGCGCGAGGTGGCGAAGAATCCCGACCACCCGCTGCGGGCGCGCGCCAGCGAGATCGTGGCCGAGCTCGAGACGCGCCTGACCACCGACGGAGCACTGGCCGCGCGCGTCGAGGCCGCGAAGAACGAGCTGCTGGCGACGCCGGCGGTGGTGGCGCTGCTCGACGACCTCGCGGCCGCGCTGCGCCGCACGCTGCTGGCCGATCTGGCCGCCCCGCGCTCGGAGGCGGCGGCGTGGATCGCCGAGCGGCTCGAGCGCGCGCGCCAGGCGCTGGTGACCGACGCCGCGCTGCGCGCACAGGTCGGCGACTGGCTGAAGGCGCGCGTGTCCGAGCTGGTGCTGCGCCACCACGGCCGCATCGCCGAGTTCATCGCCAACGGCGTGCGCGCGCTGGGCCCCGAGGGCGTGGTGCGCCTGATCGACGAGCACGCGGGCGACGATCTGCAGTACATCCGCGTGAACGGCACCGTCGTGGGCGGCCTCGCCGGGGGCGCCATCTACGGCGTGCACCTGCTCGTCCGCCTGCTGTAACTGTTGAGCGTTCTTGAGTTTTCACGTAGACTCAGCCACCACTCAGCGCCGGACCTCATCGGGGAGGAATCGCATGTCGCGCAGGCGCGCCACGATATCGTTCGTCGTCGTCAGCCTCGCCCTCGTCATCGCATTCGGCACGCCGGCCATCAGCCAGACGCCAAAAGCCGGCGGCACCCTGAACATCACCCAGCGGGAGGACCTGCCTCAAGGATTCGCGATCCACGAGACCTCGACGATCTCGACGGTGTGGCCGGCCATGCCGTGCCTGAACAACCTCGTGCTCTTCGACCCGCTGAAGAAGACGGAGAGCCTGGACACGATCATCGGCGAGCTGGCCGAGAAGTGGTCGTGGCAGGACAACTACCGCAACCTCGTTTTCTTCCTCCGCAAGGGCGTGAAGTGGCACGACGGCCAGCCGTTCACGTCGAAGGACGTCAAGTACACCTTCGACATGCTGCGCGAGGCGCCGGACGCGCCCGCCAAGCTGCGCATCAACCCGCGCAAGGACTGGTACACCAACGTCCAGACCATCGAGGCGCCGGACCCCCACACGGTGATCTTCCACCTCAAGCGCCCGCAGCCGTCGCTGCTGATGATGCTGGCCTCCGGCTACACGCCGGTCTACGCCGCTCACGTGCCGCCCGCCAACTACCGAACGGCCTGCATCGGGACCGGCCCGTTCAAGCTGAAGGAGTGGCGCAAGGGCGAGTTCGTCGAGTTCGTCAAGAACCCGGACTACTTCGTCAAGGGCCGGCCGTACCTCGACGGGCTGAAGTACATCGTCATCGCCGAGCGCGGCACGCGCACGGCTGCGCTCCAGTCGGGCGCGGTGGACGTCGCCTTCCCGGGCGAGACGACGAAGACCG
The DNA here is from genome assembly GCA_003220225.1 of Candidatus Rokuibacteriota bacterium. Classification (GTDB taxonomy): domain Bacteria; phylum Methylomirabilota; class Methylomirabilia; order Rokubacteriales; family CSP1-6; genus AR12. The sequence continues at coordinate 25,413 of QHRU01000034.1, read as the reverse complement.
CCGCCGAACAGCTCAAGAAGGCCGTCCCCGAACTGGCGGTCACGCCGTACAGCCAGAACGTGAACGACAACATCATCATGAACATGAAGAAGCCGCCCTTCAACAATGCGAAGGTGCGGCTCGCCGTCAGCCGGGCCATCGACCGCCGCGCGCTGGTGCAGGCGGTGCATCAGGGCGGGGCCGTGGTCGGCGCGTCCATGGCGCCCAAGCCGCACGGCTTCTGGGGGCTGCTCGACCGGGACCTCAACGCGCTGCCCGGCTACGGCAAGCCGGCCGACGAGAAGCCGCGGGCGAAGCAGCTGCTGGCCGAGGCCGGCGTCACCCCGCAGAATCCGCTGAAGGTCGAGATGGTCACGCGGGCCATCGCCGTCTATGTCGACATGGCGTCGTTCGTGATCAACGAGCTGAAGCAGATCGGCATCGAGGCCTCGCTCAAGCAGATCGAGACCGCGCAGTGGCACGCCACCGCCACCCGCGGTGACTACCAGATCGGCGCCAACCTGACCGGCATCGGGCCCGACGACCCGGACGCCAACTACTTCGAGAACTACGCCTGCGGCTCGCCGCGCAACTACAGCTTCTACTGCGACGAGCAGGTGATGAAGATGATCGAGCAGCAGTCGCAGGAGCTCGATCCCAAGAAGCGGTTCGCCCAGGTGGCCGCCCTGCAGAAGAAGCTCGAGGACGACGCCGCGCGGCCGCTGCTGGACTGGAAGCTCGACTACTTCGTTCACCGGCCGTTCGTGAAGAACCTGATCCCGCACCAGTCGATCTACAACTTCGGCCGCATGCAGGAGGTCTGGCGGGACAAGTAGCCGCATGAAGAGCTACGTCGCCCAACGTCTCGGCATCGCCATCCTGACCCTGGTCGGCATGTCGATCGTCATCTTCACCCTGCTGCGCCTGGCGCCCGGCGACATCGTCGACATCCTCTTCTCCACGGCCGGCTACGTGAACGAGTCGGAGAAGCAGGCGATCCTCAAGGAGCTCGGGATGGACCGCCCATACTGGATCCAGTACCTCGACTGGATGCGCCAGATCCTGACGGGCGACCTGGGCAAGTCGTACCGCTACGACGTCCCGGCGTGGGAAGTCATTCGGCCGCTCGTCCCGGTGACCATCGAGCTGGCGGTCCTGTCCATCATCGTCGCCGTCGTGCTCGGCGTCCCCACGGGCGTCATCAGCGCCGTGCGGCAGGACACCACGCTCGACTACGTGCTGCGCGTGCTCAGCCTGGCCGGGCTCTCGATGCCGTCCTTCTGGCTCGGCATGGTCATCATCCTCGGCATGGTCTCGTGGCTCGGCTGGATCCCGCCGCTGACCTACGTGAAGCCGACGGAGAACTTCAGGGCGCACGCGATCCAGTTCGCGCTGCCCGCGCTCGCCGTCGGCTACCGCTCCTCGGCCCTCATCATGCGCATCACCCGCTCCTCGCTGCTCGAGGTCATGCGCGAGGACTACATCCGCACCGCATGGGCCAAGGGGCAGGCGGAGCGCGTGGTCATCTGGCACCACGCGCTCAAGAACGCGATCCTGCCCGTGGTCACCGTCATCGGCATCGAGTTCGCGTTCCTGATCGGCGGTCTCGTGGTGACCGAGACCGTCTTCAACCTGCCCGGCGTCGCAAGGTTCCTCGTGCAGGCGATCCTGTGGCGCGACTACCCGATCGTGCAGAACCTCGTGATGTTCATCGCCATCGTGGTGATCCTCAGCAACCTCTTCGTCGACATGCTCTACGGCGTGCTCGACCCGCGCGTGCGCTATGGTGGCTAGCCCCGTCGGCGTGCCCGTCGACCTCGTGGTGGTGGGCGCCCCCGCGCGGCCGGGGTGGGGGACCACGCTCGGCCGGTTCATCCGGCGCAAGCCGCTCGGCGCCGCCGGCGGCGCCATCACGGCGATCATGCTGGTGACGGCGGTGCTGGCGCCCTGGCTGCAGACGCACGACCCGATCGCGACCGACGCGACGTACACGCTCGGCCGGCCGAACGCCGAGCACTGGCTGGGCACCGACCACCTCGGCCGTGACATCTACTCGCGCATCGTGCACGGCGCGTGGGTCTCGCTCCTCGTCGGCGTGGGCTCCACGCTGATGGGCTCCGTGCTGGGCGGCATCATCGGGCTGCTGTCCGCCTACGTCGGCGGCAAGACCGACCTCATCACGCAGCGGCTGCTCGACATCCTGCAGGGCCTGCCGTTGCTCGTGCTGGCGCTGGTCATGTCGGCCTCGCTCGGTCCCTCGGTCCGCAACGTCATCATCGCGATCTCGATCCCGATCATCCCGCGCGCGGCGCGCGTGATTCGCGCCAGCGTGCTCAGCATCCGCGAGATGCAGTACATCGAGGCGGCGCGCGCCCTGGGCGTGCGCCACCTGCGGACGGCCTTCCGCCACATCCTGCCCAACACGGTGGGCCCGTTCATCGTGCTCTGCACGGCCCAGCTCGGCAGCGCCATCCTCGTCGAGGCCACGCTGTCGTTCCTGGGCCTGGGCATCCCGGAGCCGTACCCCTCGTGGGGGCGCATGCTGTCCGTCTCCGCCGCGGAGTACGCGCAGAAGGCGCCGCATCTCGTGCTGTTCCCGGGCATCGCCATCAGCCTCGCGGTGTTCGGCAGCAACCTGCTCGGCGACGCCCTGCGCGACACGCTGGATCCGCGCCTCCGAGGCTCGCGGTGATGCGGTCGAAACGGTGTCATGAATCGTCTCCAACCCGGAGCTCCTTCCCATGCCTGAGACCGACCTGAACTGGCTGTCCGCCACCGAGCAGGCCGCGCTGATCCGCAGCCGCAAGGTCTCCCCCGTGGAGATCGTGGACGCGCTGCTCGCGCGCATCGACAAGGTCAACCCGCGCCTCAACGCGTTCGTGCTCATCAACGCCGACCAGGCGCGCCGCGAGGCGAAGTCGGCCGAGCGCGCCGTCGGCAAGCGGGGCGCCCGGCTCGGGCCGCTGCACGGCGTGCCCTTCGGCGTGAAGGACCTCGTGGTGACCCGGGGCGTGCGCACGACCTTCGGCACGCCGCTCTACCGCGACAACGTCCCCACCGAGGACGCGCCGATGGTCGAGCGCCTCAAGGCCGCCGGCGGCATCATGGTCGGCAAGACGAACACGCCGACCTTCGGCTGGATCGGCGCCACCCACAACCTCGTGTTCGGGCCCACGCGTAATCCCTGGCACCTCGATCGCACGCCGGGCGGCAGCAGCGGCGGCGCCTCCGCCGCGGTGGCCGCGGGGATGGGCGCGCTGCACGTCGGCACCGACGGCGGCGGCTCCATCCGCATCCCGGCCTCGTGCGCCGGCGTCTACGGCTTCAAGCCCTCCTACGGCCGCATTCCGCTGCACCCGCCGAGCGGGGCGTGGAGCCTGTCGCACATCGGTCCGATGACGCGCACCGTCGCCGACGCGGCGCTCACGATGGACGTCTGCGCGGGGCCCGACGAGCGCGATCCCTCCTCGCTGCCCGCCGATGGCGCGCGCTACTCGCGCGGGCTCGGCCGGGACCTCAAAGCGCTGCGCGTCGCCTATACGGACGACCTCGGGTTCGCCGAGGTCGTGGACCCCGAGGTCAGCGCGGTGTGCGCGCGCGCGGCGAAGGCGTTCCGCGAGCTCGGGTGCCGGGTCGACGAGGTCCAGCCCAAGTGGCCTTCGATGATGGAGTGCTGGGAGCAGATCTTCTGCGGCGGCATCGCCACGCGCATGGCGCCGTACCTCGACCAGCGCGACCTGATCGAGCCGGGCCTGCTCCGCTTGATCGAGGCCACGCTGAAGAACCCGCCGACGCGCTACGTGCAGGCGTGGTTCGATCGGCTGAACTGGTGGCAGCACCCGCGCGCCTTCTTCGAGAAGTACGATCTGCTGCTGACGCCGACGATCGCGTGCGCGCCCTTCAAGGTCGGGCTCGACACGCCCGGGGCCATCGCCGGCCGCGCCGTCTCGTTCTACGGCTGGATCCCGTTCACGCCCGCGTTCAACCTCACGGGCCAGCCCGCGGCGTCCGTGCCGTGCGGATTCACGAAGGACGGATTGCCAATCGGATTGCAAATCGTGGGTCGCCGCTTCGCCGACACGCTCGTGCTCCGCGCCTCCGCGGCCTTCGAGCGCGCGCGGCCGTGGCGCCAGCAGCGACCGTCCATCGGCTGACGTCCCCTCTCCGAACGGAGGCTGCTGGCACTCGTCGCAGGCTGAATCGCCGTCTGACTTATTGGACATTGACGCGGGCAGCGTCGCCGACGACGCTGCCCGCGTGACCCTCGCCGAACTCCTCGTCGCCCTCGTGACGTTCGGGCTCGTGGCCGCCGCCGTCGTCACGCTGCTCGACGAGGGCCAGCGCGCGTGGGCGTACGGGGCCGCGCGCGCCGAGACGCAGCAGAGCGCGCGCGTGGCCATGGCGCGTCTGACGGCGGAGATTCGCGGGGCCGGGCGCGGCGGTCAGGGCTTCGCCGCCGTCGCCGTGGCCGCCCCCGAGCAGATCGTGCTCCAGCAAGACCTCGACGGCGACGGCGTCATCGCGGCCCGCGGCGAGCGCGTGACGTGGCGACTGGACGGCGCGATCCTCAGACGCGAGGCGGGCGGCGGCGCGCAGCCGATCATCAACGGCGTGCGCGCGCTCACGCTGACCTACTTCGACGCCGCCGGCGCGCCGACCACGACGCCGGCCGAGGTGCGCAGCGTCGAGATCGTCCTCGTCACCCGGCCCGATTACTCCGTGGCTGGCTCGAGCGTCTCGACCGTGCTCACCACGCACGTCCGCCTCCGCAACCGCTGACTGGCCCGTTACTGGGCGCCCCTGCCCAGCCACGGGCCAGCGATCCGGCCCTGTCGGCGAGGGCGGTGTCTGGGTTTTCAGACACTTGGGGAACGGGCGCGCCCGGCCCGGAGTTTGCGACGCCATGGCGCACTCGGCGATGGCGCACTCAATGGACCTGCCCCCGAACCACCGCTCCGCTGCGTCCGCCGCCGGCCGTGCCATCGGCCTCCGCATCATCAGTCCGCTGACGTTCGAGCTGGCGCTGCCCGTGCTGGAGGGCCGTCTCGCGCGCGCGCTGCCCGGCTACTTCGGGCTCCTGCGCTACCTGGTCGAGCTGGACGCGCCGCTGCCCGACGGCTTCGACCCGCTGGGCGAGCTGCCGTGGTTCGCGCGCAGCCGCCGCGTGCGCTCCCTCGTGATCTCGCCCGCGCCCGACGCGCCCACCCTCGAGACGCCTCCCGACGTGATCGGCGAGTGCGTGCGCGACGGGCGCGTGCTGCACGTCTTCGTCTCGATCGGTCCGTCCGCGCGCGCGCTGCGTGTGGCCGGCGACGCCGCGGCTTCGGAGTCGCGCTGCCCGTTCCTCTGCATGGCGGACCTCGAGCCCCGCCCGGTCGCCGCACGCGCGCCGCTCACCCGGCTCATCCGCGAGGCCCGCGCCTAGCTCGGCTAGAATACGGGCCGTGCGTGCTGCCGCGCGGCCCCTGATCGTCGCAACACTCCTCGGCGCCGTCGCCTCCTGCCAGACGGTGCCGCTCACGAATCGCCCACAGCTGCTGCTGATCCCCGAGGGTACCGAGATCCAGCTCGGGCTCAGCTCCTACCAGGAGATCCTCCAGAAGGCGCGCGTGTCCCATGATCCCGCGCTGAACGAGCAGGTCACGCGCGTGGGCACCCGGATCGCCGAGGCCACCGGACGCACGGACTACCAGTGGGAGTTCCGCGTCCTCGAGGACAAGCAGGCGAACGCGTTCTGCCTGCCGGGCGGCAAGGTCGCCGTCTACACGGGGATCCTGCCGATCACCCGCGACGACGCCGGGCTGGCCGCCGTCCTCGGCCATGAGGTCTCGCACGCGATCGCGCGCCACGGGGGCGAGCGGCTCAGCCAGCAGCTCGCCGTGCAAGGCGGGCTTCTTGCCGTTCAGGGCGCGCTCGCGAGGCGTGACGGGCCCACGGTGCAGCTGGTCGCCGCCGCCCTCGGCGCGGGCGCGACCGTGGGTGTGCTTCTGCCGTGGAGTCGCCTGCAGGAGTCGGAGGCCGACCACCTCGGGCTCATCTTCATGGCCAAGGCTGGCTATCACCCGTCCGCGGCGCGCGACCTGTGGGTCCGCATGGCCTCGCTGGGCGGCCCTCGACAGCCGGAATTTCTGTCGACCCACCCCGCGCCTCAGACACGAATCGCTCAGATCGAGGCCTGGACCCCCGAAGCGCTGCAGTACTACCGGCCCCGCTAGCCGGCCCCGTTTCCACCATCCGGCGTGCACCGAGTGGGGGGCCGACCCCATCCGTCGGCCAAACGGGTGGGTAGCATATTTGTCTAAAAAATCCGAAGGTTTTCCCTTGACAGGCCTGATTGGGCAACTGTAAATTCGGCAACAAGGTGGGGCGAAGTGGGATGAAGTGGGTCCAGCCGACCCAGGGGGCCAATGTTCAGGGGACGGTATCCGGGCACGGTGGACGCCAAAGGGCGGCTGAGCATCCCGGCGAAGTTCCGGGACGTGCTGGCCCGCTACGAGGGCCGAGACCTGGTCGCCGTGCCCGACGGCGAATGCCTCGAGGTGTACCCGCTGCCGGAGTGGGAGCGCATGGAGGCGAAGCTGAGAGAGCAGTCGCGCTTCAACAGCGAGGTCCGCGAGATCAGCCGGCTCTACGTCTCGCGCGCGAAGGACGTCGCGATGGACGGCGCGGGACGCATCCTCATCGCGCCGGACACGCGCAAGGACGCGGGCCTCGACAAGAACGTGACGCTCGTCGGCGGCGGGCTCGACAAGTTCGAGGTGTGGGACCGCGCGCGATTCGAGGAATACGACCGCACCGGCCAGCCGAAGCTGGCCTCGCTCTACGACAAGCTGTCGGCCCTGGGAGTCTAGCGGTTCACGTTCCCGTCCTCGTGGACGAGGTCGCGTTTGTCCTGCGACCGCGCCGCGGGGGTTGGGTGATCGACGGGACGGTGGGAATGGGCGGTCACGCGGAGGCGGTGCTGAGGACGAGCGGCGACGACGTGCGTCTGCTCGGGATCGACGTCGATCCCGAGGCTCTCGCGCGGGCTCGCGCTCGGCTGGCACGCTACGCGGAGCGCGTCACGCTCGCGCGCGCGGACTTCCGTCAGCTCGCGCGCGTGGCCGGCGAGCACGGCATTCGTGAGGCGCGCGCGGTGCTCCTCGACCTCGGGGTGTCCAGCTACCAGCTCGACGAGTCGGGCCGCGGCTTCAGCTTCCAGCAGAACGAGCCCCTCGACATGCGCCTCGACCCGTCGCGCGGCGAGACGGCGGCCGATCTCGTGAACCACGCGGAGGAGGCCGAGCTGGCGCGCCTCCTGTACGAGCACGGCGGCGAGCGGTTCGCGCGGCGCATCGCGCGCGTCATCGTGAGGCGCCGTCCCCTGCGGACGACCGGCGACCTGGTCGCCGCCGTCCGGGCCGCCGTGCCGCGCGCCGCGTGGCCGAAGCGGACGCACGTCGCCACGCGCACGTTCCAGGCGCTGCGCATGGCGGTGAACGACGAAACCGGAGCGCTCCGCCAGACGCTCCAGGAGATCCCCGGCCTGCTCGCCCTCGGCGGACGGCTGGGCGTGATCTCGTTCCACTCGGGCGAAGACCGCATCGTGAAGCAGACGTTCCGTGCGCTCGCTGCCGCGAACTTCGCGGAGCTGGAGCCGTCGCCCCTGACGCCCGGGGACGACGAGGTGCGGGCGAACCCCCGCGCCCGGAGCGCCAAGCTGCGCGTGCTGGAGCGGACGTCGTGATCAAGCACCAGAGGCTCCACCGGGAACCGGATCCGCGCGTGCGGCGCTCGTTCGCCGCCGCCCTGGCCATATCGGCCGTGCTCGTCGTCGGAGCGCTGCTCGTCGTCGGCCTGCGCGTGCAGCAGGTGCCCCTCGCCTATCAGCTGGACGCGCTGCGCGCCGAGCGGGCGCGTACGGAGACGCTCATCCGCCAGCTCGAGATCGAGGTGGCCACGCTGCGCTCGCCGGTCCGAGTGGATCAGCGGGCGCGTCAGCTCGGGCTGAGCGTGCCCGCGCGCGGGCAGGTGCACCTGGCCCGCGAGTACGTCACCGGTACCACCGGCCTCGCGGCCGCTCAGAAGAACCGGGTGGCGGCCGTGGAGAAGGTCGCCACTCCGTGACCCCGGCCCTCCGGACGCGGGTCCTGATACTCGCGGCGCTCCTCGCCGTCGCGTTCGGGGGCCTGACGAGCCGGCTGGGCTGGCTGATGATCGTCAAGCGCGCGGAGCTGGCGGCGCTCGCCGAGCGCCAGTACTCGCGCACGGTCACCCTGCACGGCGCGCGGGGTCCGATCGTCGACCGCCACGGCGCGCCGCTCGCGACCTCCACGCCCGCCGAGTCACTCTTCGCCCAGCCGCGCGCGCTGGGCGATCCCGTGCGCGTCGCCGCGCGGCTGGCGCCGATCCTCGACGCGCCGGAGCGCGAGCTGCACGCGCAGCTCACCTCCGGCAAGGCCTTCGTCTGGCTGCGGCGCAAGCTCCCGCCGGCCGTCGTCGCGCGGGTGCGCGCGCTCGGCGAGCCGGGGCTCGGGTTCCTGGACGAGCCGCTGCGTCTCTATCCCAACCGCGAGCTGGCGGCGCACGTGCTCGGCTTCGAGGGCGTGGACGGCGGGCTCGAGGGCGTGGAGCGCGCGTGGAACGACGCGCTCGCCGGCACCCCGGGCCGGGCGATCGTGGGGCGCGATGCGCTGGGCCGCGAGCTCGCGAGCCAGCAGATCCTCGCCCCCCCGGCGCCGGGGCGGGGCGTGATGCTCACGCTCGACACGACGATCCAGTACCTGGCCGAGCGCGAGATCGACGCCGCGTACCGCCGCACGCAGGCGCGGGCGGCGATGGCGATCGCGATGGACCCGCGCACGGGCGACGTGCTCGCGCTGGCCCTGCGGCCGACGTTCAATCCCAACGCGTTCCTCGCCGTGTCCTCGCGCGAGGTCTGGCGCAACCGGGCGGTCACCGACCCCTTCGAGCCGGGCTCGACGTTCAAGGTCATCCTCGCCGCGGCCGCCCTCGAGGAGGGCGTGGTGCGGCCCGAGGACCGCATCTGGGCCGAGAATGGCCAGCTCACCATCGCGAAGACGACCATCCACGACTGGCGCAAGTTCGGCTGGCTCTCCTTCGGCGAGGTGTTGCAGAACTCCTCGAACGTAGGCTCCATGAAGGTGGGCCTGGCGCTGGGGCGCGACCGGTACCACCGCTACATGACGGCTTTCGGCTTCGGCGCGCCCACGGGCGTGGGCCTGCCCGGCGAGAGCCGCGGCGTCTTGCGCGATCCGCAGCGCTGGTCGCCGCTCTCCCTGCCCACGATGTCCATCGGCCAGGAGGTCTCGGTGACCGCGCTCCAGATGCTGGCCGCCGTCGGCGCCGTCGCCAACGGCGGCACGCTCATGCAGCCCCGCCTCGTGAAGGCGGAGTTCGACGCCGACGGGCGCGAGGTGCGCCGCGTCGAGCCGCGCGCCGTGCGCCAGGTCGTCTCGCTCGAGACGGCGCGCACGCTGTCGCGGATGCTCGTGCGGGTCGTCGAGCACGGGACGGGTCACCTCGCCGCCGTCCCCGGCTACGACGTCGCCGGCAAGACGGGCACCGCGCAGAAGCTCGATCCCGCCACGCGGCGCTACTCGCGCGCTCCCGGCGTGCTGTCGTTCGTCGGCTTCGTGCCCGCCGACGAGCCGCGGCTCGTGCTGCTCGTCCTGCTCGACGAGCCGAAGACCGAGAAGTGGGGCAGCGAGGCGGCGGCGCCGGTCTTCTCGGCGATCGCGGGCCCGGTGCTGCGCTACCTGGAGGTTCCGCCGCGCGATGCGGCGCCGATCCAGATCGTGACCGGCCCGGGCGCCGATGCCGCGGCCGCCGCGCGCGTGCGGCTCGTGGCCACCGATCATCTGACCGAAGCCGAGCTCAGCGCCGGCCTCATGCCCGACGTGCGCGGGCGCACGCTGCGCAGGGCGCTGGCGATGCTCGCGCCGCTCGGCGTGCGCGTCGAGCTCGCCGGCCGCGGGCGCGTCGCGCAGCAGACGCCGGTGCCCGGCGAGCGCGTGCACGAGGACGCGGTCGCTCGCCTCACGCTGCTGCCGGGCGGCCCGCGCGCCGGTGACGCGCGTTGACATGCCCCGCGAGGTGCCCGTGAGCGTGCTGCTGGACGCGCTGTCCGACAAGCGGATGGTCGGCACCCCGCCGGCGGCGGTCACCGGGCTGACCGCCGACTCGCGGCGCGTCGCGCGCGGCGACGCCTTCGTGGCCGTGCCCGGCTTCAAGCAGGACGCGCGGCGCTTCGTCCCCGAGGCCGTCGGGCGCGGCGCGGCGCTGATCGTGACCGAGGGTGGGCCGGTCGCCGACGTTCCTGTGCCCCAGGTCATCGTCCCGTCGGCGCGCCGCGCTCTCGCCGCGCTGGCCGGCGCCTACTGGGACCATCCCTCGCGCGCGCTGACGCTGGTGGGCATCACGGGCACGAACGGCAAGACCACGACCTCCTACCTCGTCGACGCGCTGCTGCGCGCGCGCGGCGGCGCCACCGGGATCCTCGGCACCATTCAGTACGTCGTCGGCGACGAGATCCGGCCGGCGGGACAGACGACGCCGGAGGCGCTCGAGATCGAGGCGATGCTGGCCGCCATGCGCGAGCGCGGCGTGCGCGGCGTGGCCATGGAGGTCAGCTCGCACGCGTTGGCGCTCTCGCGCGTCGACGCGCTGGCGTTCGACGTCGGCGTCTTCACGAACCTCACGCAGGACCACCTGGACTTCCATGGGACGCTCGAGGAGTACGGGCGCGCCAAGCGCCGGCTCTTCGAGCTGCTCGCCGCCTCGCCGAAGCCGCGGCGCGTCGCCGTCGTGAACGGCGACGACCCGGCCGCCGCCCGTATGGTGGCGGGGCTCGGCCTCGAGACGCTGACCTACGGTCTCGGCCCGGACAACCGTGTGCGCGCCAGCGAGTGGACCTCGACGCTCGACGGCGTGCGCCTGACGGTGGCCACACCGGCGGGCCGGCTGGCGCTCGCCTCGCCGCTGATCGGCGAGCACAACGTGATGAACCTGCTCGCCGCCCTCGGCGTCGGGTGGGCACTGGGGCTGGCGCCGGACACCGCCGCCCGCGCGCTCAGCGGCGTGCAGACGGTGCCCGGCCGGTTCGAGCAGGTGCGGGCGGGGCAACCATTCCTCGTCATCGTGGATTACGCCCATACCCCTGACGCGCTGGAGCGGGTGCTGACGACGGCGCGCAAGATCACGTCGGGGCGGCTCGGCGTCGTGTTCGGGTGCGGCGGCGACCGCGATCGGACCAAGCGGCCGATCATGGGCGAGATCGCCGCCCGCCTGGCCGACCGCGCGTGGATCACCTCGGACAACCCGCGCTCCGAGAATCCCGACGCGATCATCGCGGAGATCGCCGTCGGCGTCGCGCGGGTTTGGCGCGAGCGCGATCGCTATGGGCGGCTCGCCGACCGGCGTGCGGCGATCACCGCCGCGCTCGCGTGGGCGGGGCCCGGCGACACGGTGGTCATCGCCGGCAAGGGGCACGAGACGTACCAGATCGTCGGGACCGACGTGCTGCCGTTCGACGACCGCGACGTCGCGCGGCGGCTGCTGTCGGAGCGGGCGCGTTAGGAGGCGCATGGCGGCGTTCAGCGTCCAGGAGCTGGTCCGCGCCACCGAGGGCGCGCTGGTGAGCGGAGACCTCGGCGTCCCCGTGGCCGGCGTGTCGATCGACTCGCGGACCCTCCAGGTGGGCGAGGCGTTCTTCGCGATCGTCGGCCACCGGCTGAACGGCCACGCCTTCCTCGCCGACGCCGCCGCGCGCGGCGCCGCCTGCGTCGTCGTCCACACGCTGCCCGACGACCCGCCCGCCAACGTGCCGCTCGTCCTCGTCGAGGACACCACGCGCGCCCTGGGCCGGCTGGCGGCCTGGCATCGCTCGAGGTTCTCCGTCCCCGTCGTCGCCATCACCGGCTCCATCGGCAAGACCACGGCCAAGGAGCTGACGGCGGCGGTGCTCGCCACGCGCTGGGACGTGCTCAAGCCCGCCTCGTCGTTCAACAACCAGTGGGGCCTGCCGCTCACGCTGCTGCGCCTCGGCGCCGAGCACGGCGCGGCCGTCGTGGAGCTCGGGACCAATCAGGCGGGCGAGATCGCGACGCTCTCGGCCATCGCGCGGCCGACGGTCGGCGTGGTCACCATGGTGGCCGCCGTCCACACGGAGTTCCTCGGCACGATCGAAGGCGTGCGGGAGGAGAAGGTCGCGCTGGTGCGCGCGCTGTCGCCCTCCGGGATCGCCGTGCTGAACGCCGACGACCCGCGCGTGGCTTCGATGGCGCGCGAGGCGAAGGGCCGCGTGGTCACGTTCGGCCGCGCCGCCTCCGCCACCGTGCGGATCGTCGGCGAGGCGACGGACACGGACGCGGGATTCGCGTTCACGCTGGAGGCGGGCGGCCGGCGCCAGCCCGTCGGCGTGGCCTTCGCCGGCCGCCACAACGTGGCCAACGCGCTGGCCGCGGCCGCCGTCGGCGTGGCCCTCGAGCTGCCGCTCGACGCCATCGCGCGCGGCCTCGCCGCCGCCCGGCCCGTCGGCGGGCGCGGCATCTGGAAGCGCGCCGGCGAGGTGACGATCCTCGACGACACGTACAACGCCAGCCCCGCCTCCGTGCGCGCGGCGCTCGACACGCTGGCCGCGCGCCGCGCCGGCCGCCGCGCCGTGGTCGTGCTCGGGGACATGCTGGAGCTGGGCGCGTCGAGCGACGAGGACCACCGCGAGGTGGGGCGCATGGTCGCCGCGCTCCCCGCCGACGAGCTCGTGGGGTTCGGGCGCGCCTCCGCGCTGGCCGTCGAGGCGGCCCGCGCGGCGGGACTGGCCGAAGCGCATCACGCGCCGACGTTCGAGGACACGGTGGCGCACCTGCTCAAGCGGCTGACGCCGGGCGACGTCGTGCTGGTCAAGGGCTCGCGGGGTATGCGGATGGAGCGCGTGGTGGACGCGCTCGTCGCGCGGCTGGCCCGGAGCGAGCGGTCCGCCGGGTGAGAATGGGCGATGCTTTACTACCTGCTCGTCCCGCTCGCCAAGGACCACATCGTTTTCAACGTCTTTCGCTACCTGACGTTCCGGTCCTTCATGGCACTGATCTCGGCGCTGGTGATCTCGCTGATCGTCGGCCCGTGGCTGATCCGCCGGCTCCGGCGCATGCAGCACGGCACCGAGACGCTGCGCGAGGACACGCCGGAGCACCACCGCCTGGCGAAGAAGGGCACGCCGACGATGGGCGGCGTCATCATCCTCTGCGCCATCCTCGGCTCGACCTTCCTGTGGGCGAACCTGACCAACCGCTACGTCTGGGTCGCGATGCTGGCCGTCGCGGGCTACGGCCTCATCGGGATGTGGGACGACTGGACGAAGATCCGTACCAAGCGCGGGGTCCCCGCGCGCGGCAAGCTCGCCGCGCAGGTGATCCTGGCCCTGACCCTGCTGCAGATCGTCTACTGGCAGTCGGCCGAGGCATGGCAGCCGGTGCTGGCGATCCCGTTCTTCAAGGGCTGGCTCCTGCACCTGGGCGTGTGGTGGTTCATGTTCGCGATGCTGGTGATCATCGGCGCGTCGAACGCGGTCAACCTCACCGACGGGCTCGACGGGCTGGCCATCGGTCCCATCGTGATGGCCGGCGCCGCCTTCGGGGTCATCGCGTACCTGACGGGCAACTTCCGGGCGGCCGACTATCTGAAGATCCTCAACGTGCGCGGCGCGGGCGAGCTGTCCGTGTTCTGCGGCGCGCTGATCGGCGCCGCCATCGGGTTCCTGTGGTTCAACTGCCATCCGGCCGAGGTCTTCATGGGCGACGCGGGCTCGCTGGCCCTGGGCGCGGCGATCGGCACGCTGGCCGTGCTGACCAAGGCCGAGCTGCTGCTGCCACTCATCGGCGGGATCTACGTGGTGGAGGCCGGGTCGGTCATCGTGCAGGTGGCCTCGTTCAAGCTCACGGGGCGCCGCGTCTTCCGCATGGCGCCGCTGCACCACCACTACGAATTGACCGGCTGGCCCGAGCCCAAGATCGTGGTGCGCTTCTGGATCGTGTCGTTCGCGCTGGCGCTGCTGGCGCTGACCACGCTGAAGTTACGGTAGTGCGAAGCCGCAGGCCGTCCGCGGCCGAGGCGAGCCTGAGAAGGACAGCCGGATGACGCATCTCGCGGAGGAGGTCGAGGTGGCGACGAGAGGCCGCGGGTACCTGGCGACGCTGGCGCGCCGCCACGTGACGGTGGTCGGCCTCGCCAAGAGCGGGATCGCGGCCGCGCGCCTGCTGGCGGCGGCCGGCGCCGACGTGTGCGGCACCGACGCCAAGCCCGTCGCCTCGCTCGGCCCCGAGGTCGCCGCGCTGGCCACCGCCGGCGTGAGGCTCATCGACGGCCCCGCCGCCTTCGACGGCGTCGAGCTCGTCGTCGTGAGCCCGGGCGTGCCGCTGGACGGCGCGCAACTCGCGCCGGCGCGCGCGCGCCGGGTGCCGGTGATCGGCGAGCTGGAGCTGGCGTGGCGGGCGATGGAGGCCGAGACGATCGCCATCACCGGCACCAACGGCAAGACCACCACCACCGCGCTCACGGGAGCGCTGCTCGCCGAGCAGCCGCGGCCGGTCTTCGTGGGCGGCAACATCGGCACGCCGCTCGCGGCGCGCGCGCTCGACTTTCCCGCCGGCGGCCTGGTGGTGGCCGAGGTCTCCTCCTTCCAGCTCGAGACGATCGAGGCCTTCCAGCCGCGGGTGGCGGCCGTGCTGAACGTCACGCCGGACCACCTCGACCGGCACCGCACGTTCGCCCGTTACCTCGAGGCCAAGGCGCGCATCTTCATGAACCAGACGGAGCACGACTGCGCCGTCCTCAACGCCGACGACGAGGCGGCGCGCGGCCTGGCCTCCCGCACGCGCGGCCACGTCCTGTGGTTCAGCCGCCAACGCGCCCTCGAGCACGGCGTCTTCGTCGACGATGGCTGGCTGGTGGCCCGGCTCAACGGCCACGGGGACCGGATCTGTCCGCTGGCCGAGATCCAGCTGCGCGGCGCCCACAACGTCGAGAACGTGCTGGCCGCCACCGCCTGCGCGCTGTGGACGGGCATCGGCGTCGAGGCGATCCGCCGGGCCGTCGGACGCTTCCGCGCCGTCGCGCACCGGATCGAGTTCGTGCGTGACGTGGCCGGGGTGCAGTTCTACAACGACTCGAAAGGCACGAACGTCGCGTCGACCATCAAGGCGCTGGAATCCTTCGCCGAGCGCATCGTCCTCATCGCGGGCGGCAAGGGCAAGGGCCAGGACTTCACGCCGCTCGCCGACGCCGCGCGGGACCGGGTGACCCACGCCGTCGTCATCGGCGAGGACGGCGGCCGGATCGCCGCCGCCCTGGCCTCCGCCGGCATCGGGGTCAGCGCCGCCGAGACGCTCGCGAGCGCGATCCAGGCGGCGCGCGGGGCCGCGCGCGCCGGCGACGTCGTGCTCCTGTCGCCCGCCTGCGCGTCCTTCGACATGTTCGACAACTACGAGCATCGCGGCGACCTCTTCAAGCAGCTCGTCGAGGAGCTGGCCTGATGCCGCGGCAGCTCACGCCCGACGTCTGGCTCTTCGGCGCCGCGGTGGTGCTGCTCTCCGCCGGCGTGGTGATGGTGTACTCGGCGAGCGCGATCGTGGCCGCCGATCGTTTCCACGATCCGTACTTCTTCCTCAAGAAGCAGCTCTTCTGGGCGCTCATCGGCGCCGGCGTGCTGTGGGCGGCGCTGCGCTGCGACTACCGCTGGCTCGAGAAGGCGGTGGTGCCGGCGCTGCTCGTCGCCGTCGTGCTCCTCGTGCTGGTGCTGGTGCCGCCGATCGGCCAGGCCATCAACGGCACGCGGCGCTGGATCCGCCTCGGGCCGGTGTCCTTCCAGCCGGTAGAGCTGGCGAAGCTCGCGCTCGTTCTCTACCTCGCGGCGTTCCTCGCGAAAAAGCGCGGCGAGCTGGAAGACTTCCGTACGGGCGTCCTGCCGCCGCTGCTCGTGGCCGGCCTGCTGGCGGGGCTCGTGCTGGTGCAGCCCGACCTCGGCAACTGCATGACGCTGATCGCGCTCACGTTCGGGCTCCTCTATCTCGCGGGCAGCCCCGTCAAGCACCTCGCATGGGTGGCGGCTCCGGCGCTGCCGCTGATCGTGCTCGCGGTGTGGATGGCGCCCTACCGCATGCGGCGGATCACCGCGTTCGTGGATCCGTGGGGCGACCCGCGCGGCAGCGGCTTTCAGATCATCCAGTCGTGGCTCGCCCTGGGCAACGGCGGCCTCGTCGGCCAGGGCATCGGCGGCAGCAGGCAGAAGCTGTTCTACCTGCCGGAGTCCCACACCGATTTCATTTTTGCCATCGTCGGAGAGGAGCTCGGATTCGTCGGCGCGGTGGCGATCGTCGCGCTGTTCGCCGTCCTCATCTGGCGCGGGCTGCGGATCGGGCTCCGGGCGCCGGACGCGTTCGGCGCCTATCTCGCGCTCGGCATCACCGTGCTGCTGGCCACGCAGACGCTCGTGAACCTCGGCGTCGTCACCGGGCTGCTGCCGACCAAGGGGCTGCCGCTGCCGTTCATCTCGTTCGGCGGCTCGGCGCTGCTCATGACGATGCTCGGCACGGGCATGCTCCTCAACATCAGCCAGCACGCCCATGTTTAAGCGCTACCAGCAGATCCACTTCGTCGGCATCGGCGGCGCCGGGATGTCGGGGATCGCCGAGATCTTGCTGAATCTCGGGTACCGCGTCACCGGCTCGGACATTCGTCGCAGCGAGACCATCGAGCGCCTGGAGGCCCTTGGCGCGAAGGTGTTCATCGGCCACGAGGCGGCGCACGTCGAGGGCGCGCACGTGGTCGTCTACTCCTCGGCCGTCGCGCGCGACAACATCGAGGTCCAGGTCGCGCGCCAGCGCGCGATCCCCGTGATCCCGCGCGCCGAGATGCTGGCCGAGCTGATGCGGCTCAAGTACGGCATCGCGGTGGCCGGCACGCACGGCAAGACCACGACCACGTCGATGGTGGGCGCCGTGCTCGCCGAGGGCCGCTACGACCCGACGATCATCGTCGGCGGGCGCGTGACGAGCCTGGGCGGCAACGTGCGGCTGGGCCAGGGCGAGTTTCTCGTGGCCGAGGCCGACGAGTCGGACGGCTCGTTCCTGAAGCTCGACCCGACGATCGCCGTCGTCACCACGATCGACGCCGAGCACCTCGACCACTACGGCACCCTCGAGGCCATCCAGGAGGCGTTCGTGAGCTTCGTCTCGAAGGTGCCGTTCTACGGCGCCGCCGTCCTCTGCCTGGATCAGCCGAACATCCAGCGGCTCATCCCCCGCATCGAGAAGCGCGTGGTCACCTACGGGCTGGAGTCCGGGGCCGACCTCGTCGCGCGCCGGCTGCACCTGGCCGGCATGACCAGCCGCTTCGAGGTCTACCGGCGCGGCGCGCTGCTGGGCGAGTGCGCGCTGGCGATCCCGGGCCGCCACAACGTCCTCAACGCGCTGGCCGCCATCGGCGTCGGGCTCGACCTCGAGATCCCGTTCGTGACGATCGGCAAGGCGCTGGCCGCGTTCGCGGGCGTGCAGCGCCGCTTCCAGGTACGGGGCACGGTCGATCGCGTCACCGTCGTCGACGACTACGGCCACCATCCCGTCGAGATCCGCGCCACCCTGGCCGCCGCCAAGGCAGGGTTCGACTGCCGGATCGTGACGGTGTTCCAGCCGCACCGCTACACGCGCACCAAGCACCTGTTCGAGGAGTTCCTGACCGCCTTCAACGAGGCGGACGTGCTGATCGTGATGGACATCTACCCCGCCGGCGAGGCGCCGATCGCCGGCGTCACCGCCGCCGACCTCGCCGAGGGCATCCGCGCCCACGGCCACCGCAACGTCACCTATCTCGGCAGCGATCGCCAGCGCATCGTCGACCACGTGTGCGAGATCACGCGCCCGGGCGACATCGTGCTGACGCTCGGCGCGGGCGACGTGAGCCAGCTCGGACCCGAGATTCTGCAGCGGCTCGAAGCCGATTCGCAGGAACGGAGGGCCTAAATGTTAGGAGAGATCCGGGGGGAAGTGCGGTTCAAGGAACCGCTCAGCTTCCACACCTCGCTGCGCATCGGCGGCCCCGCCGACATCTTCGTCGTCCCCCAGGACGTCGAGGACATCCGCCACGCGCTGATGTTCGCCGACCGCGAGCAGCTGCCGGTGGCCGTCGTCGGCGGCGGCAACAACCTCGTGGTGCGCGACCGCGGCATCCGCGGCGTGGTGCTCAAGCTCGAGGGCTGCCTCGGGCGCGCGGAGTTCTACGGCGAGGAGGCGCTGGCCGGCGCGGGCGTCGGTCTCTCCGCACTGATCAGAGAAGCGGCCGCCCTCAATCTGGGTGGGATCGAATGTCTCGTCGGCATTCCCGCCACCATCGGTGGAGCCCTGGCCATGAATGCGGGAACCGCCGACGGCTGGATCGGCGATTTCGTCAGCGCCGTGTACTTCCTGCACCCGGACGGATCGCTCGGCGAGTTCAAGCCCTCCGGCGCCTTCGGCTACCGCGCGTTCTACCTGCCGCAGGGCGCGATCCTCATCGGCTGCCGGCTGCAGCTGCACCGACGGCCGCTGCCCGAGATCCAGAAAGAGATCAGGGCGCGGCTCAAGCAGAAGAAGGCCACGCAGCCGCTGGCGCTCGCCTCGGCCGGCTTCGTCTGGAAGAATCCCGCGGGCGACCTGGCCTCGCGGCTCATCGAGAAGGCCGGCCTGCGCGGCAAGCGGGTCAACGGCGCGGAGGTCTCGTCCAAGCACGCCAACTTCATCGTCAATCGCGGCGCCGCCGGCGCGGCCGACATCCTGGGCCTCATGGAGCTCACGCGCGAGCGCGTCCACGGCCACTTCGGGATCACGCTCGAGACCGAGATCCGCATCCTCGGTGAGTAGAGGCCTGCTCTCCCCGCGCGGCGGCGCCGCGCCCGCCGACCTCGGCGAGCGCACGCCGCTCGTCGCCGGCCAGCGCACCGGCCCCGCGCGCCGGCGCCGGCGGGCCCGCGCCCTCGCACGGCTCACGCGGCGGGCCGCCGTCTGCGTCCTGGTGCTCGGGGGCGTCGCGGCGGCGCTGGCGGGGGCGCGCTGGGTCACCACGTCGCCGCGCTTCGCGATCGCCGGCGTCGAGGTGCGCGGGGCCTCGCGCGTCCCGGTGCCGCGCATCCTCGCCGCCGCCGCCATCCCGCCCGGCGCGAACCTCTGGACCCTCGACGGCGGCGCCGTCGCCGCGCGCGTCTCCGCGCTGCCGGAGATCCGCCGCGCCGACGTCGTTCGCGAGCTGCCGAACCGTGTGACGATCGTCGTCGAAGAGCGGCGCCCGTTCACGCTCGTGCACGCCGCGCGGCTGCACTGGATGGACGAGGACGGCCGCGTGCTCGGCGAGGAGCGGCGCGCCGTCGTCCCCGGCGCCCCCGTGATCAGCGGCCTCACGGAGGAGGAGCTGGCGTCGATGCGCACGGCGCCGGGGCCCAAGGCGCGCGCGGCGGTGGCGCTGATCCGCGCCCTGCTCCGCTCGGGCAACAGGCTGGCCGCGGAGATCTCGGAGATCGACATGAGCCGCGCCGAGGGTCCCGTCCTCTACACCGTCGACGGCATCGAGGTGCGGCTGGGCGCGGAGGACTGGGACGAGCGCCTCGCGCGGCTCGAGGGCGTGCTGGCGCAGGTGGCGACGCAGGACGTGAGCGGCGTCGATCTCAGGTTCAAGGACCAGGTGGTGCTTCGGCGGGGGGCGGTCCGGTGAGGCGGGGCAGGACGCCGGAGCTGATCGTCGGGCTGGACGTCGGGACCACCAAGATCTGCGCGATCGTCGCGGCGCCGCGCCTACGAGGCGGCGTCGACGTCGTCGGCGTGGGCGCCGCGCCCTCGCGCGGCCTGCGCCGCGGCGTCGTCGTCAACATCGACTCGACCGTCGAGGCGATCCGCCAGGCGGTGGCCGAGGCCGAGCAGATGGCGGGCGTCGAGGTCTCGGCCGTCTACGTCGGCGTGGCGGGCGGCCACATCCGCTCCGTCAACAGCCGCGGCGTGGTCGCCGTGTCGGGCAAGGATCGCGAGGTCAGCCAGGCCGACGTCGACCGCGCGGTGGACGCCGCGCGCGCGATCAACATCTCCCAGGACCGGGAGATCATCCACGTGCTGCCGCAGACGTTCATGGTGGACGACGCCGACGGCGTGCGCGAGCCGCTCGGCATGTCGGGCGTGCGGCTCGAGGTGGAGGTGCACGTCGTCACCGCCGCCGTCACCTCCGTGCAGAACGTGATCCGCTCCGTCAATCGCGCCGGTCTCACCGTGCAGGACGTGGTGCTGGAGCCCATCGCCTCCGCGGAGGCGGTGCTCTATCCGGACGAGAAGGAGCTGGGCGTCGTCGTCATCGACATCGGCGGCGGCACCACGGACCTCGCGCTGCTCCGCGACGGCGCCGTCTGGCACACCGCGATCCTGCCGCTGGGCGGCGACCATGTCAGCAACGATGTCGCGGTCGGGCTGCGCACGCCGATGGCCGACGCCGAAGCGCTCAAGAAGCGCTACGGCTGCGCGCTGACCGCGCTGGTGCCCGCCGAGGAGACGGTGGACGTGCCGTCGGTGGGCGGGCGCAAGCCGCGCCAGCTCTCGCGCCAGGTGCTCTCCGAGATCATCCAGCCGCGCGTCGAGGAGATCTTCACGCTCGTCGCGCGGGAGCTATCGCGCGCGGGGTTCCAGGACGCGGCGACGGCCGGTGTGGTCGTCACCGGCGGCAGCTCGATCATGCAGGGCGTCCCCGAGCTGGCCGAGGCGGTCTTCGACCAGCCCGTGCGCCGCGGCGTGCCGGGCGCCGTCGGCGGCCTCGCGAACGTGGTGAAGAGCCCGATGTATGCCACCGCGGTGGGCCTCGCGCTCTACGGCGCGCGGCGGCAGGGCCCGACCAGCGCGTGGACGGACACGACGAGCGGCACGCTCGGCCGCTGGGGCCGGCGGCTCGTCGGTTGGCTGGGTGAAGTCCTCTAAGAGAGACCGGTCACGCCGGAGCGAGCAGCCGCCACTCTTCGCGGCGGAGGCCACCGGCACAGGCAGCGCACGGACGCGGCGGGCCAGGGCCCGCGCGCATGAGGAGGGCCGGATGGAGCGAGATCGCGCACGGCGCCCGCTCTTCGAGCTGGACGACGCTCCGCAGGCGGCCAAGATCAAGGTCATCGGCCTCGGCGGCGGCGGTGGCAACGCGGTGAGCCGCATGATGGCGGCGCAGTTCACCGGCGTCGAGTTCATCGTGGCGAACACGGACATGCAGGCGCTGCGCAACTCGCCGGCGCCCGTCAAGGTGCAGCTCGGCAGCAAGCTGACGCAGGGCCTCGGCGCCGGCTCGAACCCCGACGTCGGACGCAACGCCGCGCTCGAGGATCCCGAGACCATCACGCGGCTGCTCCAGGGCGCCGACATGGTCTTCATCACGGCCGGCCTCGGGGGCGGCACGGGCACCGGCTCCGCGCCCGTCGTGGCCTCGCTCGCGCGCGACCTCGGCATCCTCACCGTCGCCGTCGTCACCAAGCCGTTCACGTTCGAGGGCCGCAAGCGCATGCTCCAGGCCGAAGCGGGCGTCGATGCGCTTCGCAGCGTCGTCGACACGCTGATCTCGATCCCGAACCAGCGCCTGCTGTCCGTCGTGGATCGCGGCACGCCGCTGCTCGAGGCGTTCCGCGTGGCCGACACCGTGCTCCAGCAGGCGGTGCAGGGCATCTCCGACCTCATCCTCGTGCCCGGCCTCGTCAACCTCGACTTCGCCGATGTCCGCACGATCATGTCGGGCATGGGCATGGCCATGATGGGCACCGGCGTGGGCCGGGGCGCCAACCGCGCCCTCGACGCTGCGCAGAAGGCGATCGCGAGCCCGCTGCTCGACGACACGTCCATCGACGGCGCCAAGGGCATCCTCATCAACTTCACCGGCGGCCACGATCTCTCGATCCACGAGGTGGAGGAGGCCGCGCGCATCGTGCAGGAGGCGGCGCACGACGAGGCCAACATCATCTTCGGCGCCGTGCTGGACCCGAGCCTCGAGGACGAGGTCCGGATGACGGTCATCGCTACCGGCTTCGCCGAGAAGAGGCTGCAGCTCGAGCCGGCCGGCAAGGTGGTGGACCTGCCGCGCACACCGCGCTCCGCGGGCGGCACGTCGGCGACGGGCACGGCGCCCGCATGGCGGCGACGCTTCGGCGAGGCACGCGCCGAGGGCGACGGCCCGCTGGACGGCGAGCACGATTACGACGTTCCGACGTTTCTGCGGCGGAGCGCTGATTGAGACGTCGCGCGGATTAATGAAATGGGGGCCCTGAAATGGCCCCCCATACCCCCCCCACATGTTCGGAGCGCCCCGGCAAAGCCGTGGCGCTCCTCTGTCTCGGGGCACTCCTCGATCGTGGCGCTCCTCCGTCCCGGGGCACTCCTCGATCGTGTAATCATCGACTAATGACATCGCTCACGCCGCACGGTGAGCCGCCGCGGTACTTCACGTTTCCCGCGCTGACGGCGGCCGGGCTGCCGCACGCCAGCACCACGCGTCACTGTCCCGGCGTGACGTCGCCGTCGGAGCCGACGTCGCCCTTCACGCCCGGAGCGCGCGAGACGCTGGCGGCGGCCGGCCTCGACCTCTCCCGCGTCGCCTACGCCCGCCAGGTCCACGGGGCCGACGTCGCCCACGCCCTCACGCGCGGCGGTGTCGCCGGCGCCGTCGACGTGCTCTCCACGACCGCGCGCGGCATGCCGCTGGCGATCTTCAGCGCCGACTGCCTGGCCGTCACGCTGTGGGACGCCGAGGCCGGCGCGCTCGCGCTCGCCCACGTCGGCTGGCGCGGGACGGCGAAGGGCGCCGCGAAGGCGGCGGTGAGAGCGGCGACGGGGCTCGGCGCGCGGCCCGCGCGCCTGCGCGCGGCGATCGCGCCGTCCATCGGGCCGTGCTGCTACGTGGTCGGCGAGCCGGTGATCGGCGACTTCACACAGGCGTTCGGCCACGCGCGCTGGGAGCGCTGGACGCGCGCCGCGTCCAACGGCCGCGTGATGCTCGATCTGTGGACGGCGAACGAGGAGCTGCTGGCGGAGGCGGGCGTCGATCCGGCGCGGATCGAGAATCCGCGCCTGTGCACGGCCTGTCATCCGGAGCTGCTCTACTCCTATCGCAAGGGCAACCGCGGCCGCCTGGTCACGGTCGCCGCGCTGCCGTAGCGAGGTTGTCGGCGGCGGCGCCGCCACCGCCGAGTCCGGCGCGTCGTCCGCCGCTGTGCGGGCTTACACGACGGCCTCAGACGTGCGATCGATCTCCCCGGTAGCCAGCGGGTGCAAGACATCGATTGCCCAGCCGACGTCGAGGCGCCCGCCCAGCCAGCCGGGCATCGACGTGCGCGCGTCGATGTCGACGCCGCGCCTGTCGTTCTGCGCTCGAAGCGTCTCGATCGGATTGGTCGGCACCGCAGCGGGAGGCGGGACGTCGGGCAGTAGGAGGCCATCCGGCCGCCTGAAACGGAGCACTCCATCCGGCTGTCGTTCTATTTGGTAGCCCTCTTCGTGGACACACCGGTGGTGCCGCCGACACAGCATCGCCAGGTTCGACAGCGTCGTCGGGCCGCCGTGCGCCCAATGGCGGATGTGATGACCCTGACCGAACGGCAATCCGCAGCCGGGGAAGCGGCAACCACGGTCCCTATGCTGCAGTACGCGTCGTAGCGCCGGCGGAATGGTTCGAGTTCGGGCGCCGACTTCCGTCACATGACCGTCTGCGTCGTGTCGCATCACCACGCGGGTCGCATCGCACGCCAAGCGCCGAGATGTTTCTGCGGAAACGTGGGCGCCGTCCTCGAGCGCCGACTGGCCGGGTGCGCTCGGAGCCGCCGGCGCGTCAGACTCAGCCAAGACCGGCGCATCGATGTGGACCACCACCTGATAGCGCTCTCCGGGTGTCCCGGGAGCGATACCGTGGTGCAGGGCTGTCTCGGCGAGCAAGGCCAGCGCGTCCGCCTGCTGCTGGCTGAAGGCTGGCGGGTCGGCGGCCGGATCCTGGAACGTTTCCGGCTGAGAGAGCACCTCTCTGGCTGCCTCGAGCGCCTTCATCAGCACCGCCCCGGTCTCCGGCTCCAGCCGCCCGTGGATGACCACCATACCGTCTTCGTCTTGATACACATGGAGTCCGCGACGGCGATGGCGCTGCCGACTCTGCTCGGCTTCCCCGATCCGGTCAACCCGCCGCCAGGCACGGACGATGCGCTCGACGTGCTCGGCGGTACCGGCCCTGCCGACCTTGAGCAGCCTCTCCTCTGTCTCGGGCGTCGCGACCCGGGTCAGCGCCCGGACCTTGGAGTATGACAGCTCGCCACGCGCGAGCGCCTTGGCCAAGCGCGGCAGGCTCCCTAGCGCCCGCGCCACGCGGACGCGTTCGCGAGCGGCGCCCTGGTCGAGCCCGATGCGCCACGTCAGCCAGTGCGCACAGGAGCGGAAGCCGTTGCCCCAGCCGCCTCGGTCGTCGAACTCTCGAATCAGATCGAGCAGCCGTGCGGTGGCGGCATCGAGGTGCGCGGACATCTCGGCGATCTGATCGCCGAGACGCTCGAGTTCGACGGCGGAAGCAACCGTCGGTTGAGTCACGGACGCAAGGCGGACATCATCGAACACAGTGTTCATCGGCGGTTCTCCTCTTGCTCTGCGCCGACTCTACACCGCGATTTTCGAGACTCGTGGCGCCGTCAGGACACGCGATCAGCGTGCGATCCTGATTTTTTCGGTGGCCGTTTCTCCTCGCGCGCCTCGGAGTCAACGCACGCACCTGGAGCGGCGTTCCGAATCGATCAGGGCCGCGCGGCTGACACCCTGCGAAACATCTGTCAAGCAAAATCATTCGTAGCCGGGACGTATCCGATACCGGGCCGCCGCAACTGTGACCGATTGGATACAGCGGCGGACGCGCTAATCTAGCTCGCCATCACCGTGCGGTCGCGCGCCCACTCGCGGAGCGCGCCGATGGTCTCGGAGCGCGTGACCGACAGCGGCTTCGTCGCCTTCAGCTCCTCGACGATGATCGCCGAGCTGACCTCCACGCCGCGCGAGAACGCGGTGTAGAGGCCGGCCACCACCGCCTGCTCGATCTCCGCGCCGCTGAAGCCCTCGGACGCGGCGGCGAGGCCGGCGAGGTCGAACAGATTCGGGTCGCGCTTCCGCTTGCGCAGGTGCACGGCGAAGATCTCCGTGCGCTCCTCGGCGTTGGGCAGGTCCACGAAGAAGATCTCGTCGAAGCGCCCCTTGCGCGTCAGCTCGGGCGGCAGCTGGCCGATGTCGTTGGACGTCGCCACCACGAAGACGGGCGCCTTGCGGTCCTGCAGCCAGGCGAGCAGCCGTCCGAAGATGCGCTTGGACAGGCCGGCGTCGGCATCGCCGCCCGGATTGTACGAGAGGCCCTTCTCGAGCTCGTCGATCATCAGCACGCAGGGCG
>QHRU01000013.1 GCA_003220225.1 Candidatus Rokuibacteriota bacterium | reverse complement strand
GGACCCCGAGCAGAAGAATGCCGCGGCCCGGATCGATCCCGAACGTCTTGGCCTCCGGCGTGAACGCCTTCTTGCGCTTGGCGAGCCATGCCTTGAGGTTCTTGAAGCCGCCGACCTCCGCCAGGTTCTCCTCGGGTGAGATGTACTCCAGCACGCTGTCCTTGCGCAGCATCTCCTTCTTGAGCTCGACGATGAAGTCGATGTCCCTGGCGTCCAGGGTGTTGTCGCGCAGGATCGCCTGCGTGATCGCGCGCTCGGCCTCGAACTCGGTGAAGCCGCGCAGCCGGTCGACCAGGCGGTCGAGGTCGCCGGGCGAGAGCCCCATCGACACCGGGCGCTCGCGCGAGCACTCCGCCACGACGCGCTTGACGACGCTCTTCAGCTCGTCGGCGCCGGGCAGGGCGAGGGTGAGCCGCGCGGTGAGCGGCTCGAGCTCCGACGGCAGCTCGACCTTCGCCGCCGACATCACGATGACGCGCCGATCGTGGCCGAAGGCGGGCGCCAGGTCCAGGCACTTGCGCACCACCGCGGGGTCGGTGAGGTAGCGGTGCAGGTCCTTCATGAGGAAGAGCGCTTCGCCCGTCATCGCGGCCACGTTGTTGAGGCCCTTGAGCGGCTGCTGGCTGTCGTAGATGGCGTTCGGCAGGCCGTGGCGGTGCAGGCCGTTGGTCACCGTCCACACGAAGAAGGGGACGCGCAGATCCCCGGCGACCTGCGACAGCGTCGTCTCCAGCCGGTCCTCCTCGGAGGTCTCGACGGCGATGAAGGGATACCGCGACTGGATCATGAGCGCGAGGTCGCTCAACGGCGGCATGACGTTCCGAGGATAGCAGAAGCGCGTGCTAGAATCGCCCGTGCTGGATATGCAGCAGGACATCCGGACCAATCTCGAGCGCGTGCGGGAACGCATCGCGCGCGCGGCGGAGCGGGCCGGGCGGCGCGCCGAGGACGTGCTGCTCGTCGGCGTGTCCAAGACGGTCGAGGTCGCACGCATCCGCGCGGCCCTGGCGGCAGGGCTGACCGCGCTCGGCGAGAACCGGGTGCAGGAGGCGCGCGGCAAGGTCGCCGAGCTCGGGCGGCCGGTGGCGTGGCACCTCGTCGGCCACCTCCAGACGAACAAGGTGCGCGACGCGCTCGAGCTGTTCGACGTGGTCCACTCCGTCGATCGCATCGACCTCGCGCGCGAGCTCGACCGCCGCGCCCGCGCGCGGGGCCGTCCGGTGGACGCGCTCGTGCAGGTCAACGTCGGCCTGGAGCCGTCGAAGGGCGGCTGGCCGCCGGAGGCGGTGGAGACGGCGGTGGAGGCGCTGACGAAGCTCGGCGGGCTGCGGCTGCGCGGGCTGATGGCGATCCCGCCCGCCGTCGAGCGCGCCGAGGACGCGCGCGGCTGGTTCCGCTCGCTGCGCAAGCTGGCGGAGCGCCACGGGCTGCCGGAGCTGTCGATGGGGATGAGCGGCGACTTCGAGATCGCCGTCGAGGAGGGCGCCACCATGGTGCGCGTGGGCACCGCGATCTTCGGCCCGCGCCCGCCGCGCGTCCCCGGCCTGCCGGAGGGGTGAAGCGATGAGCGTCAAGGGCAAGAAGGTCGGCTTCGTCGGCGCGGGCAACATGGGCGAGGCGCTCATCCGCGGCCTCGTGGAGTCGAACCTCGTTCCCCCCGACAAGATCCTCGTCGCCGACGTGCGCGCGGACCGCGTCCATCAGCTGGCCGACCAGTACGGTCTGCGCGCGGTCGCCAGCAATGCGTCGCTCGTGAGTGCCGCCGACGTGGTCATCCTCGCCGTCAAGCCCCAGATCATGGCGCCCGTGTTGCGCGAGGCGATGCCGGCGCTCACCAACCGGCCGCTCCTGATCTCGATCGCCGCCGGCGTGTCGACGGCGACCATCCAGTCGATCCTCGGCAAGTACCCGCGCCTCATCCGGGTGATGCCGAACACCCCCGCGCTCGTGCTCCAGGGCGTGACCGCCATCGCGCGCGCGCCCGGCCTCGAGCAGGACGACCTCGAGACGGCGCAGGAGATCTTCGCCGCGGTCGGCCGCGCGGTCGTCCTCGACGAGGAGCAGATGGACGCGGTGACGGGGCTCTCGGGCTCGGGCCCGGCCTACGTCGCGCTCGTGATCGAGGCGCTCGCCGACGGCGGCGTGAAGATGGGGCTCGACCGCGCGACGGCCATGACGCTCGCCACGCAGACGGTGCTGGGGGCGGCGAAGCTCCTCGCGGAGACCGGTATGCATCCGGCGGCGCTCAAGGACATGGTCAGCTCACCGGGCGGCACCACCATCGCGGGGATCGCCGCCCTCGAGGAGGGCGGCGTGCGCACCACCTTCATCCGGGCGGTGGAGCGCGCGACCCTGCGCTCGCGCGAGCTCGGGCGCGGGCCCGCCTGACGTGTTCATCATCGGCAACTTCATCGAGGCGATCGCGGTGGTCGTCGACTACGTGCTCTGGGCCTACATCTGGATCATCATCGCCCGCGCCATCGTCTCGTGGGTCAGCCCCGATCCGTTCAACCCGATCGTGCGGTTCCTGCACCGGGCCACGGAGCCGGTGCTGCGGCCGATCCGCCGGCGCCTGCCGGACATGCCAATCGACTTCTCGCCGATGATCGTGATCATCGCGATCATCTTCCTGCAGCGCTTTTTGGTGAAAACGCTCTACCAGCTGGCGGGAAGCCTCGGGTAGGGCGGGAGGCCTCGATGCGCATCACCCCACACGACATCCGACAGCAGCAGTTCTCGTCGAAGATGCTCAAGGGCTACGACCCCCAGGAGGTCGACGCCTTCCTCGACGACGTGGCCGAGGACTACGAGGCGTTGCTCAAGGAGGCGGCGCTGCTCAAGGAGCAGATCGCGGCCCAGGAGGAGCGCGCGCGCGGCGTCACCGAGCGCGAGCGCACCCTGCAAGAAACGCTGGTCACGACCCAGCGCCTGGTCGAGGAGATGAAGAACAATGCCCGGCGGGAGGCCGAGCTGATCCTGCGCGAGGCCGAGCTGACCGGCGAGAAGTCGGTGGAGGCCGCGCGCGCCGAGGAGGGGAAGATCCGCGCCGACATCACGGCGCTCAAGCGCGCGCGGCGGCAGCTCGTGGAGGAGCTGAACTCGACGCTCGAGCGCTACCACCGTCTGTTCGGCGGCGAGCTCCCGGTCGACGACGCGGATGCCGGCGCGCCCTGACGACGGGCTGCTGCGCGTGCGCGTGCAGCCGCGCGCGTCGCGCGCCGCGATCGGGACGTGGCGGGAGGACGGGACGCTGACCGTGCGTGTGACGGCGCCGCCCGTCGAGGGCCGCGCCAACGCGGCGGTGGGCGCGCTGCTCGCGACCGCGCTCGGCGTGCCGGTCTCGGCGGTGCGGGTGGTCCACGGCGAGCACGGCCGCGACAAGCTGGTGCGGGTGACGGGCCTGAGCCCCGCGGAAATCCGAAGGAAGCTCGAAGGGCGGCGCGCTGGTGGGGCCTGACCGACCTGTGACGTCCGTCATCGCGCCGGTGCGGTGGACGGGCGAGCGGCTCGTCCTCCTCGACCAGACGCTGCTGCCCGGCCGCGAGCTGGAGCGCGAGTACACGCGCTGGGAGGACGTGGCCGAGGCGATTCGCGCGCTCGTCGTCCGCGGCGCGCCCGCCATCGGCGTGGCCGCCGCCTTCGGCGTGGCGCTGGCCGCGCGGCAGAGCGCGGCCAGCACCGGCGAGGCGCTCCTTGCCGACCTCGAGACCGCGATCAAGGGCCTGGCCTCCACGCGTCCGACCGCCGTCAACCTCTTCTGGGCGCTCGAGCGCATGCGTGGCGTGGCCGCCGGGCTCAGCCAGGGCTCGGTGGCCCAGGCGCGCACGCGGCTCGCCGCCGAGGCCGAGGCGATCCTCGCCGAGGACGTCGCCGCCAACCGGGCGCTGGGTGACCACGGCGCCGTGCTCGTGCCGTCCGGCGCGCGCATCCTCACGCATTGCAACGCGGGCGCGCTGGCGACGGCCGGCTACGGCACGGCGCTCGGGATCGTGCGCTCCGCCCACGCGCAGGGGAAGGTGGCGCTCCTCTGGGTGGACGAGACGCGCCCGGTCATGCAGGGCTCGCGGCTCACCGCCTGGGAGTGTGTGCGGGAGGGGATCCCGCACCGCGTGATCGCGGACGTCGTGGCCGCGTCGGTGATGGCGCGCGGCCAGGTCGATCTCGTGGTCACGGGCGCCGACCGCATCGCCGCCAACGGCGACACCGCGAACAAGATCGGGACCTACGCGCTGGCGGTGCTGGCGAAGCACCACGGGGTGCCGTTCTACGTGGCGGCGCCGTGCTCGACGATCGATCCGTCGATCGCGTCGGGAGCGGAGATCGTGATCGAGGAGCGCGACGCGGCCGAGGTGCGGCGCATCGGGCCGCAGCAGACGGCGCCGGAGGCGTCACCGGTCTACAACCCGGCGTTCGACGTGACGCCGGCCGAGCTCATCGCCGCGATCGTCACCGAGCGCGGCGTGTTCCGTCCACCCTACCGGTTCTAACCGCAGTCAGGCGGCGAGAAGCTCGACGCCGTCGCGCCAGGCGCGATCCCAGCCGTTGAGGCGCGCCGTGTCGACGATCCGCCGCCGCGCCTGGGCGTCCAGCTTGCCGTAGTACCGCTGATAGACCAGCAGGAGCTGCTCGGTGCTCCAGAGGTCGAAGGACGTCGCGATGATGTGCATGCCCAGTCTCCGGTGCAACGCAGATGCCGACGCTGTTTCCGAGCCGCAGCAAAGGGTTGCGGGCCCCTCGCCGGCGGCGCGATGGAAGTCCGGTACCCATTCGCGGGGGCGCAGCACCTTAAATAGCCCACGGCGCGATAATCCAGTGCGATGGTGCCCACGGGCCCGGTCGCGCGCCGCTACCACGACCTCACCGCGCACTCGCCCGATTCCGTGCGGGCCAGCGGCCATGAGCTCGACTGGGAGAACAAGCCATTTCCATTCAAGGTCTACACGGACATCCCCGGACTGCACCTGCCGCGCGAGATCGACGTGCTGGCGACGCCGGCGCTGGCGGCGATCGGCGGCGAGGGCGCCGCGCCGCCGGCCGGGCTCACCCTCGCCGCGCTCACCTCCCTCCTCTATTACATGGCGGGCGTGACGAAGCGGAAGACGTATCCCGGCGGCGGCGAGGTCCTCTTCCGCGCCGCGGCCTCGACCGGCGCGCTCTACCAGACGGAGGTGTACGTCGTGGCGGGGACGGTGGAGGGGCTGCCGCCGGGTGTCCATCACTTCTGCCCGGGCGACTTCACGCTGCGCCGGCTCCGCGGCGAGGACGCGCGCGCCGCGCTCGCCGAGGCCGCCGCCGACGCGACGCCCGGGCGGCGCGGGGCGACGCTGGTGCTCACCGGGCTCGTCTGGCGCAACTCCTGGAAGTACCGCGCGCGCACCTACCGCCACCTGTTCTGGGATGGCGGGACGATGCTGGCCAACGCGCTGGCCACGGCCGCCGCCCTCGGCCTGGCGCCGCGCCTCTTCACCGGCTTCGTCGACGCGGCGGTGCACCGCCTGCTCGGGATCGACGGCGCGCGCGAGGTCGCGCTGGCGCTGCTCTCCGTGGGGCCCGAGACGCCGCCCGCGGCGAGCGCGCCGCCGCCGGCGCCGATCGAGCACGCGACGCTGCCGCTGTCGCGCCACGTGGTGGACGAGCCGCTGGTGGCGCAGGCCCACGCGGCGTCGGCCCTCGCGACGCCCGAGGACGTCGTCCGCTGGCGCGCCGGCCGGGCGCCGGTGCCGACGCCGGCGGGCGCCCGGCTGATCGCGCTGCCGCCGCCCGACCCGCGCGCCGGCCGCGCGCTCGGCGAGACGATCCAGCGGCGCGGCTCGACGCGCAGCTTCGCGCAGACGCCGCTCGGCGTCGCCGAGCTGGGCGCCGCGCTGTGGGCGACCTCGCGCCCCGTTCCGGGCGATGTCCCCACCGGGCTGGTCGACATCTATATGAGCGCCCACGCGGTGGAGGGCCTGCCCCCAGGCACCTACCTCTATCGCCGCGACGCCCACGCGCTGGATCCGCTCGACACGGGCGAGTTCCGGCGCCAGGCCGCGTTCCTCTGTCTCGAGCAGCCGCTGGGCGGCGACGCGGCCGCCACGCTCTTCTTTCTGTCGCCGCTCGACGCCGTGCTGGCGGCCTTCGGCGAGCGCGGCTATCGGCTCGTGAACCTCGAGGCGGGCCTCGCGGGCGGCCGCGCCTACCTCGCCGCCTACGCGCTCGGCTTCGGCGCCAGCGGCCTCACGTTCTACGACGCCGAGGTCGTGCGATTTTTCCTGCCGCGCGCGGCGGGCGCCGACGCGATCTTCGTGACGGCGCTCGGGCGCGCGCGGGGCGCCGTCGGCGACGTGCTAGGATTGAACACGATCGCCGCGCCGACGAGGAGGTCGTGAGCCGATGAAGAAGTACCAGCTGATGGCGCCGGGGCCGACGCCAGTGCCGACCGAAGTGCTGCTGGCGATGGCCCGGCCGATGATTCACCACCGCACGCCGGAGTACGCGGCGCTCTTCACGGAGGTCCGCGCCGGGCTCAAGCGTCTGGTGCAGACGCGACAGGAGGTGCTGACGCCCGCGTGCACGGGGACCGGCGCCATGGAAGCGGCCGTGGCCAACACGCTGTCGGCCGGCGATCGCGTGATCGTCGTCAACGCCGGCGCATTCGCTCAGCGCTGGCTGGCCATCGCGAAGGCGTACAAGCTGCAGATCGTCGAGCTCGCGGCCCCGCACGGCGAGACCGTGCCGGCCGAGCGCGTCGCCGAGGCGCTGCGCACTCACCGGGACGTCAAGGCGGTCCTCGTCCAGCACAGCGAGTCGTCGACGGGTGTGCTCCATGACGTGCGGGCGTACGCCCAGGTCACCGCGGGCACCGACGCGATCTTGATCGTCGACGCCGTCTCGAGCCTCGGCATCGCCGACTTGCAGATGGACGCCTGGGCCATCGACGTGGTGGTGTCGGCCTCGCAGAAGGGGCTCATGCTGCCGCCGGGTCTCGGGATCGTGGCGCTGGGCGACAAGGCGTGGCAGGCGGCCGCGCGCGCGAGCTCGCCGAAGTTCTACCTCGATCTCACCGAGGAGCGGACGTACGCGGCCAGGAACGAGGCGCGGTTCACGCCGGCGGTGTCGATCATGGTCGGGCTCCGCGAGGTGCTCCGCATGATCGAGGCGGAGGGACTCGCCAACGTGTTCCGGCGCCACGATCGGCTGTCCCGCGCGACCCGTGCCGGGGCCGAAGCGCTCGGACTGCGGCTGTTCGTCAAGGCGACGCCGAGCCCCGCCCTCACCGCGGTCGAGGTGCCGGCGGGCGTCGACGCCGACCGGGTGGTGGAGGGCTTCGCCACCGCGCACAACATCACGATCGACGGTGGCCGCGGCCCCACCAAGGGCAAGATCTTCAGGATCGGTCACATGGGTTACGCCGCGGAGACCGACGTGATCATCGCGCTGGCGGCGCTCGAGCAGGTGCTGGCCGAGCTCGGCCAGCCCGTGGACTTCGGCGCCAGCGTGCGCGCCGCGCAGAAGGTCTTCGTCGAGAAGTCCTGAGCCTCGCTTTTGCCCCGGCCGGAGCGGGACCTGCGCTAAAATGGCTGGGTTTTGAAAGCGATGAGGCTCTTCGCCGTACGCCATGGCGCCACGGAGTACTCCCGGGAGCGGCGGTTCGCCGGCTCCCGTGACGTCCCGCTGACCACCGACGGCCGCCTGCAGGCCGACGCCGTGGCCCAGGCCCTGGCCGGCGCGGGGGTCGCCGCCGTCTATACGAGCCCGCTCGAGCGCGCGCGCGTCTGCGCCGAGCTGATCGCCAAGCCCCATCGCCTGGAGCCGCGCGTCGAGCCCGACGTCCGCGAGATGGCCTTCGGCGCCTGGGAGGGGATCACACGCGAGGAGCTGCGCGGACGCTTCCCCCGCGAAGCGGAGGCGTGGCGTCTGACGCCGCACCTCGTCACCCCGCCCGGCGGTGAGACGCTCGCGGCGGTGGCCGCCCGCGTGCGCGGAGCGCTTGCCCGGCTGATCGCCGCCCACGCGGGCGAGACGGCCGTGCTGGTCTCGCACGCGATCGTCGTGCGGCTGATCGTGCTGGCCGCGCTGGGCCTCGGCCCCGAGCGCCTGTGGGCGGTGGACGCCTCGCCGGCGGGGATCACGGAGATCGAGTACCTCGGCGACTGGGCCACCGTGCATCGGATGAACACGCTGGCCCACCTCGACGACCCGCCGGAGGCGGGCTCGTGAAGCCCGTGCACTCGCAGCTGCCGAAGGGCGCGCGCATCTACCTGCCCGACGAGGCGGCGCGCAAGCGCTACGTCGAGGGGCGGCTGCTCGACGTCTTCGCGCGCTGGGGCTACCGCGAGATCGTCACGCCCACGTTCGAGTTCGCGGATGTGCTCGCGATGGGCACCGACCTCGGCGTGCAGGAGAGCATGTTCAAGTTCGTCGACCGCGAGACGGGCCGCATGCTCGCGCTGCGCGCGGACATCACGCCGCAGATCGCGCGCGTGGTGGCCACGCGGCTGCGCGACGAGCCCAAGCCCGTGCGGCTGGCGTACGTCACCAACGTGTTCCGCCACGACGAGCCGCAGATGTCGCACTACCGCGAGTTCTACCAGGCCGGCGTGGAGCTGATCGGGCTCGAGAAGCCGGAGGCCGAGGTCGAGGTCATCGCGATGACCATCGAGGGGCTGCGCGCGCTCGGCCTCGACCGCTTCCAGATCGACCTCGGGCACCCCGACTTCTTCCGGGGCCTGCTCGAGGAGGCCTCGGCCGACACGGCGCGCCACCGCGCCCTGCGCGACGCGCTCGCGCGCAAGGACGCCTCG
Source organism: Candidatus Rokuibacteriota bacterium (assembly GCA_003220225.1). Lineage (GTDB taxonomy): Bacteria > Methylomirabilota > Methylomirabilia > Rokubacteriales > CSP1-6 > AR12. Next base: position 4,582 of record QHRU01000013.1, on the reverse strand, counting down.
ACGCTCGAGCGCCTGGTGCGCGAGCTGTCGCCGCCGCCGCACGTGGCGGAGGCGCTCCTGGCGCTGCCGACGCTGTTCGGGCGCGAGATCGTGCTGGAGCGCGCCGGCCGCTACGCCCAGAACCCGCGCTCCACGCGCGCGCTCGCCAACCTGGCCGAGGTCTACCGGCTGCTGCGCATCTACGGGCTCGCCGACTCGGTGCTGCTCGACCTCGGCGAGGTGCGCGGCTTCGACTACTATTCCGGCCTCTACTTCGAGGCCTACGTCTCCGGCTTCGGCGCCGCCCTGGCGGGCGGCGGCCGCTACGACGACATGCTCGGACGGTTCGGCTACGACTGCCCGGCCGTCGGCTTCGCCTTCGACATCGCGCGGGCGCTGGCCATCATGGAGCACCAGCAAGTGCCGGTCGAGCTGCCGGGACCCGACTTCTTCATCATCGACTTCACGGCGGAAAAAACCGCGGCGCTGTCCCTGGCGCGACGCCTTCGCGATCTCGGGGCGTCGGTGGCGCGCGACATCATCAGTCGTGGACTCGAAGAATCGGTCGAATATGCGCGCGCCCAGCGCGTGCACCACGTGCTCGTCGCCGGCAGTCCACGCACGGCGGCCGGCGAGCTGCTGACGCTCGATCTCCGCCGCGGCGGCGAGCGCACGCTGACGGTGGCCGAGGTCCTCGCGGATCCGGCCAAGTGCTTCGAGGGAGTGGGAGGGGCAGGACATGTCTAAGAACATCGTGGTGATCGGCGCGCAGTGGGGCGACGAGGGCAAGGGCAAGGTGGTGGATGTCATCACCCCGCACGTCGACGTCGTCGTGCGCTTCTCGGGCGGCAACAACGCCGGCCACACCGTCGTCGTCGGCCGCGAGAAGTACGTGCTGCACACGATCCCGTCCGGCATCCTCCACAACGGCCGCCGCTGCATCATCGGCTGCGGCGTGGTCATCGATCCGGGCTCGCTCATCGAGGAGATGGAGTCGCTCGTCCAGCGCGGTGTCAGCCTCGACGGCAACCTCTACATCTCGAAGAACGCGCACCTGATCATGCCGTATCACCCGGCGCTCGACCGCGCGTCGGAGGCCAAGCTCGGCAAGCGGCGCATCGGCACCACGGGCAAGGGCGTCGGCCCCGCCTACGTGGACAAGGCCGCGCGGGTGGGCATCCGCATGGCCGACCTGCTCGACGAGCGCCTCTTCCGCGAGAAGCTCGAGTTCAACCTGGCCCAGAAGAACCGCCTGCTGCGCGACTTCTACGACGCCGAGACGTTCGGGGTGGAGGCGATCCTCAACCAGTACCTGCGATACGCGGGCTGGCTCGCGCCGTACATCACGGACACCGCGCTGCTGCTCAGCAAGTGGATCGAGAGCGGCTACTCCGTGCTCTTCGAGGGCGCCCAGGCCACCATGCTCGACATCGACCACGGCACCTACCCGTACATCACGTCGTCGTCGACCACGGCCGGCGGCGCCGTCACCGGCACCGGCGTGCCGCCGACGAAGATCCACGGCGTGCTCGGCGTGGCCAAGGCGTACTCGACGCGCGTGGGCGGCGGACCCTTCCCCACGGAAATGACGGGCAAGCTCGCCGAGACGATCCGCGCGCGCGGCAAGGAGTACGGCGCCACCACGGGGCGGCCGCGGCGCTGCGGCTGGTTCGACGGCGTCGTCCTGCGCTACGCCGTGCGGATCAACGGCTTCGACACGGTGGCCCTCACGAAGCTCGACGTGCTCGACCAGTGCGAGACGCTGAAGCTCTGCACGGGGTACCGCTGGCGGGGCGACATCATCACCGACTTCCCCGGGGAGGAGACGGCGCTGGCGGAGCTCGAGCCCGTGTACGAGGACGTCGAGGGCTGGATGACCTCGACCGCCGGCGCGAAGAACGAGGCGGACCTGCCGGCGAAGGCGCGGCGCTATCTCGAGCGCCTCGAGGAGCTGATCGGCGTTCCGTTCTGCCTGATCTCCACCGGCGCCCAGCGCGACGAGACGATCCTCTGCGAGGACTCGCCGCTGTTGCGCTGGTACCCGAGCGTCCGCTCGAGCATCGTGTAGCGCGCGGCTCGAGTCGCGCTGACCTTCTCGCTCTCTCCCCGGCGACCGCGTAGAATCTCAGGCCGGGAGCCGTTAGCTCAGTTGGTAGAGCTCCTGACTTTTAATCAGGGGGTCCCGGGTTCGAGTCCCGGACGGCTCACCATTTTTTCAATTACTTGTTTTTAGTAAGGACCCCGAGTGTGCCGCGCCAGTGTGCCAAAGCCCGCGAGAACCTCAACAGCCTGCCAGGATGAGAACATGAAAAAGTCGGGCGCGAGCCAAGGCCCGTCGGCATCGGAGCTCATCTCGAAACGAATCGCCGAACTCGGGGACTGGCGCGGGGACACCCTCAGCAGAATGCGCAAGCTCATCAAGGAAGCGGACCCGGACGTCGTCGAGGAGTGGAAGTGGATGGGCACTCCGATTTGGTCGCACGACGGCATCATCTGCACTGGCGAATCCTACAAGAATGTCGTGAAGCTTACCTTCTCCAAGGGCGCGTCTCTGAAGGATCCGGTCCGTCAAGGAGAAGAAGTTGACGAGTCCGCCTTCAAGGCGCTCGTTCGCAAGGCGGTCGCCCTCAACAGTTCTGGCAAGTCGAAACCTTCGAAGAAAGCGAAGTCCTAGCAAGAATTGCAAGGGGATGCCCGGCACGGGCGCGCGAGCCGAGGCGTGCATGGTGTGCCGCAAGGAGCTGCGGCCGGGCGAGCCCCTCGCGTGGGGCCTCGCCCGCGAGCGACTGCACGAGCGATGTCTCGACGGCCTTCGCGCCTCGCGGCTGCGACCCACGGAGCGTCCGCAGCGCGTCGCGCCCGCCATGCGGGGCGTGCTCGCGCGCCACGAGGGCCGCCTCTGCACGGCCTGCCTCGCGATGGAGCTCAACGACGCCCTCTGCGCGGTCCCCCACGCCGCCTGAGCGGTTGCGCCGGACGGCGGGCTCTGCCACCATCACGTCGCCCCGCGCCCCGCCGCGCGGGAGTGCCGCCGCCAGGGAGGCGCGATGATCTACGAATACCGCGCGTACTACGTCATGCCCGGCCGGATGCCGGACCTGCAGCGCCGCTTCGCCGACATCACGATGAAGCTCTTCAAGAAGCACGGCATCACGGTGGTCGGCTTCTGGGAGACGGTGGTCGGCGAGTCGAACGAGATGGTCTACATCTGCTCGTACGACGACCTCGCACACCGCGAGCGCGTGTGGAAGACGTTCATGGCCGATCCCGAGTGGCTGGCCGCGCGCAAGGCGAGCGAAGCGAACGGGCCGCTCGTCGAGCGCGTCGTCAACAAGATCTGGCGGCCGACCTCGTTCTCGCCGCTCCAGTAACTCGTAGGATCGAGGGGCGTGACGGCTTTGCCGGGGCGCCCCATTTCTACAGAAAGCGGCGGTTCGCGCGCTCGTCCGGAGGCTCGAGGCCGAGGGCGACGAGCTTGGCGTCGACGTAGGTCTTGTACGCGGCGCGGATCTCCGCGTTGCCCACGGACTTGAGCCCCCAGCCGATGAACTTCGGCGCGTTCTTCGAGTCCGAGCGGCCGAACATGTCGAGCGCCGCCGGGTACCACTTCGCGAGCAGCCGCTGCGCCAGCGCGCGCCCGCGCGCGTCGCTCACGATCTCGCCCAGGAAGCGATAGCCCATCTCGGAGTGGCCGAGCTCGTCGCGCTCGACGGTGCTCGACATCTCGGCCAGCGGCGCATAGCTCGAGTCGCGCCAGTCGCGCGCGTGGAAGGCGCCGTTGAGGTCCACGAGGAAGTGGAACAGGGCGTCGTCCGCCCACGACTCGCGGGGCAGGTGGAAGGTGTAGTGCGCGTACGGCACGTCCTTGAGCGCGAAGTCCGGATCGAGGCCGACGGCGAGACGGTGGAACATGATCGCGTGCTTGAGCTCCTCGGCGAGGTACTCGGCCTTGATCAGCCGCGCGGCGGCGGTCGGATAGAGCGTCTCGGCGACGTCGGCGCACGTGGCCATGAAGCCCAGGAACGACTTGTTGCCGGCGCGCTCGCCCTCGTGGCGCAGCATCTTGAGGAGCAGGTCGCGATACTCGGGCGGCAGCGTGTCGCCCTCGTCGAAGCGCTGCGCGGGGGCGGTCGCGCGCGTGAAGCGCGGCAGGGGATCGCCCGCGGCGTAGACGCGCCGCCAGAACGGCCAGCCGTCACCGGATGGGCGGGCCGGCGTGGTCACGGTGCCACCGTTGCCGTCGGCGGCGCGCACGCCGCGCGCGGCGGCGGTCGCGCGCTGATGGCCGCAGGCGCAGCCGAGCAGGCCCGCCGCGTAGAGGTCGGCCTGCCCCGCGACGAGCGCCTCCGCCATGCCGGGCAGCAGGCGGTCGCCGATGTTGCCGACGTTCGCGCCGCACGCCGTGCAGCGCAGGCGGTAGTAGGTGCCGTACGCCGTGGGCTGATCCACGGTGATGCCAGCCGCCGCATACGCCCGCCTGACGTCGTCCATGGGGCATACCTTAGCCCGGGGCTCCCCCCGCGTCTACAAACGTGGAAAAGTCGTCCACAGGCCGCGGCGGGGCGCCGGCCGCATGCGCGCGAAAGATTGTCGACCCGTGGCT
>QHRU01000027.1 GCA_003220225.1 Candidatus Rokuibacteriota bacterium | reverse complement strand
CGATCCGTCTTCACCCGGTCCCCGGGCTTCTTGGGGATCAGCGAGGGAGCCACGACGTGGCAGCTCAAGCCCTTTCGGGTGAGGTACCGATACAGCCAGTAGCCGCACGGCCCGGCCTCGGAGACGAACACCAGCGTCGCGCCCTTGGACTGGAGCTTCCGGATCAGCGTGTCGATGTCGCACTGCCGCGTGCCGATCGACCCCAGCGACGCGACCTCGGCACCCCGATCCTCCGGCGCGTAGGCGACGGCGATGGAGTCCTTGTGGACATCAAGACCGACATACAGAGTCTTGCTAGACTCACCCATGGCTGACCTCCACGCTCGTTTGTGCCTAGAGCACCTTGCGGCTCTGGCCTCCATGAGGCTAATCCGCGTTGAGCGGCGGAGGTCAGCCTCACTTCGCGGAAGTCATACTGTCTAGACCGATGAACGACATGATCGAGGAAGATGCAGTTCACCTAGGTCTGCGGCCGATTGACCGGCCGCTCGTACCCTGGCGGGAACTCCGGCCCCTCCGGCAATCCTACGGCACCTCGACGCTCGGCCCCCCCCGGTGCTACGTGACGAACTTGACCGCTTCCTCCAAGCCGACGAGCAGTTCTTTCTCGCCGCTGCCCGAACGCTTCTCTCTATGAAGGACGCCCTCTGGCTTGATGGCCGAGGGTTGGATGGCCGCCTCTCCCCGTCCGAAGCGGCTCACGCGCGCACGTGCCAGCGCTACTTCACTCATGACTGCTCTTCGCTCCTCATCCACGCGAGGATCGTCTGCGACCGTGCCCTCCCGGTCCTTCGCATCGCGGAGCCCGCGTTGCAGACCAGCCTAACGTCGTTTCAGGATCATCGCCGGAAGATCCTATCCGGCTCGCGGCTGCCAACGTCTCTCACCCGATGGGCTGAGTACGTCGGCACGCGCACACAATGGTTTCAGCTCGTAAAGGACTTCCGCGATGATTTCCTAGTCCACCAGGGCCCCAGGCACATCCTCTTCTTCGGCCAACGGAGCGACAACGACATCGAAATGATCGTCATGGTCCCCGGTGAGCCGAGGAGTCCGAAGCCGCTTGCGAGTGTCCGTGCGCTCACTGTCAGTCCGAGAGCGCTTGTTGTCTGCGTAACGGAGTTCCTCGAGGAGTTGGCACATGCATTACCGGTGAGCGCCCAACAACGCGCTGCAGCGGACCGCGGCTCGCGATGCTCGCTCGCGGCCGCTGAGCGCCGACGTTCGCCGCATCGCCGGACGGTCGCCTCGTGTCTCAGTTTGCCGGCTGGCGCGAATGGAGCTGAACGGCCAGCGTGCTAGGGTCGTGGCATGGTTTGGGATCCAGGGCATCCCTTTCGGTGGCGGACATGGCTCCGCGGCCGGCTGCCGTGGCCGTTGATCAACCTCGGCTTTGCCGCTAAGGGCGAGGATTGCGAGCGAGTCGCGGGGCAGCACCACTGGTACAACATCGACCATAGAACTAGCGGCTGCTACCACTGCGAGGTCGTCCGCCCAGGTCAACTCTGGAAGAGGCCATGAAACGTGCGCGCCGGCTCCGCGGAATCTTCCGAGCAAACTGAGATACCACCGACGGTCGTCGGCGGTAGCGACCGGATTCGGTTATCCTAAGCCTGCCGGTGATTGCGGCCAGGGAGGCGCCGATGTCGAGCGGCAGCACCAAACAGAAAGTCCTCGAGGCGATAGAGAAGCTACCAGCGGATGCCACGCTGGAAGATGCTATCGAGCGCTTGGTTCTCTTGGCGAAGATCGAGCGCGGGTTGGCTGAGCTGGATGCTGGGCAGGGCATCGACCACGCCGAGGTGAAGCGTCGACTTCTCCGGTGATCCGGATCGTCTGGGCTCCCGAGGCGATCCAAGACGTCGAGGCGATCCGCGCGTATGTTGCACGCGACTCTGCTCGCTACGCCGACCTCGTCGTTGAACGGATCGTTGCCGCGGTAGGCCGACTTGAGAAGAACCCTCGCTCCGGACGGATGGTGCCTGAGCTTGGCGACGAGTCGATCCGCGAGGTCGTCCACGGTAACTACCGCATTGTGTATCGCCTCAGAGATGAGGTCGTCGAAATCGCCACCGTATTTCATGGTGCTCGCCTGTTTCGACTCGATTGAGGTCATGACATCCGAGCGTCGAACAAGCGCATGCAGCCGACGGCGCGCAGGGCGCGCCGCGGCTGATACGCCGCGTTCGACAGACATGAGGGAGAAGTGATCTCGCACGAGGACGAGGAGAACTGGATTGCGCGAACCCTCCTGGCGAGCGTGATGCCCGACGCCTTGGGCTCCCTGCGGCGTTGCTCCCCTCCCGGTCCGGACTTTCTGTTCGACGGGCTCATTGATCCCATAGGCCTTGAGGTGACGACACTCCGTGGCGGCGCAGATGCCTCGGGCAGGCCTCTTGCGGCCGCCGAGGGCACCGAGAACAAGATCCTTGGCCACGCCCAGAGGCGTCACCACGAGCTTTCACTTCCGCCGGCCCAGGTCTTCGTCATTTGGAATCCGGCGCACCCGCCGGTCTCAAGGAAGGCGACCTCCATCGCCGAGGCCGTGGTAGACGCGGTCGCCGCTGGAGCGAAAGTTGAGATGTCCTTCTGTTCCGTCCGAATTGGCGGCAGTGCTTGGCCGGGCCTGTCCCCGACGGTGGAGTCCATCCTCATCTGGACCGGTCCGACGTTGCGCCAAGTGCTCTACCAGGGTGGTAGTGGCGCCTTTGTGCCTGACCTCACTGCGCAGACCATCGTTGCCGCCCTTGACGCGAAGGAACGCAAAGTGTCTGGCTACCGGACCTTCGCCCAGGAGCTCTGGTGTGGTCTCGGCATCCTCGGGATTCAGGGCTCCTCAGTCTTCTCCGTCCCGACCGCCCTGCGTTCTGGAAACTTCAGGTCCAGCTTCGATCGCGTTTACGTCGTTAACGTGGTGCCCGAGCAGATTGTGGAACTCGGTATATCGAGGGGTGCTGTCGAACAACATCGTGGAGCGGACCGGCTCAGAGTGGCCGGCCGCTCACGATGAGCGTTATGCGGACAGCGACTGACTATTCGCGCTCAGGGCCAGCGATGCTAACGAGCCTTCAACTTGTGGCCTTCGCGCTCGCCACTTTCGCGCTCGCAAGCTGTGGGTCGCCCAGTGACGTACCGACGCAAGAGTCCGTGTCGGGTCCTGTCGCTGAGTTTCGAGGCCATATACAAAGAAGCGGCTCAGTCACGTTCCGCTCGTGGAACGGCAAGGCTCTGCGCATGGACAGCGACACCGAGCTGACCTTCTTTTCCGGGAACGCCGTGCACATGTTCGAATGGGGCTACACCCTGACCAGTTACAGCGGGAGATACGAACTCGAGCCAGACGGGCGAATCACGGTCCAACTCAAGGGCTTCAGGGAGCGGTGGCCCGAGATGCTGCTGGATCGCGACACCAATTCGCTCTTGTTACGGCCCGCAGACGCGGCTCAAGGGTTTGTGATGGGGACGCGTGGGGGTGCCTATGTTCCTGGCGACAAGGGCAGCTATTGGCCGTTTCGGATACTCACCGGAAATGAAGAGAAAGAGGTGCAGAAGATGATCCAGGAGCATGGCTACCGGTGAGTAGGCGAGGTGCGCCGATCCTGGTCGGCCTCATAACTGACGACTGGAGCGGACGGGCTATCGCCC
>QHRU01000012.1 GCA_003220225.1 Candidatus Rokuibacteriota bacterium | reverse complement strand
GGGCCACCAGGTGATCCCGCGCGGCGAGTTCGCCGGCAAGATCCGCGCGGCGGCCGACGCGCGCACCGATCGCGATCTGCTCATCATCGCGCGCACCGACGCCATCTCCGCGATGGACTTCGACGAGGCGCTGCGGCGAGGCGAGGCGGCCGTCAAGGCCGGCGCCGACGTGCTCTTCGTGGAGGCGCCGCGCGACGAAAAGCAGGTGGAGCGCGTGGCCCGCGCCTTCGACACGCCGCTGCTCTACAACTACGCGCCCGGCGGCCGCTCGCCGCTGCTGCCGTTCGCGCGGCTGCGCGAGCTGGGCTTCGCCATCATCCTGCTGCCCGTGGACACGCTGCTCGTCGGCGTGAAGGCGATCGCGGACTTCCTGGGCGAGGTCCGCAAGCGCGACGACGTGCTCTCGCTGACCGACCGCTACATGCACTTCTCGGACTTCAACGAGATGATCGGCGTCGCGGACCAGATGAGGATGGCGGACCGCTACAAGGAGGAGTAGAGCCCGACCTCCGGCTCAGGGGCACTCCGAGACCGGCCTCATGCACGCCTCTGTGCGACAGCGAAGAGAAATGGCGCGCCCGGAGGGAAGGCTTGGGCTGACCGCTCGGCGACTGTCTCGTAACCCCGCGTCGATGAATCGCACTCTTGCGATTTTCGCTCGCTGGAAGAGTTGACCGAAATGTACCACGGATGGCCCATCGCAGTGGCCCGCGCGGCGTGCTGCCGTAAAATCCCCTGCCATGAACGGCCTGGAGAAGAAGCAGGACCAGAGACGCCGATTCCTTCGCACGCTCTATGACGCGACCGGAGGCCGACGCCTGACGTTCATCCTCGCCCCGGACATCGGCACCAAGCTCGGCCTCACTCAAGAGGAGTACACGAGCACTACCGATTATCTCGTCGGGCGTGGCTGGATGAAGTGGGAGACGCTGGAGGGGAAGGCCAGCATCACACCAGCAGGCGTCGATGAGGCCGAACGACTGATTGCCGCCGACGCACCACAACCCGAGCGACGGAACATTCCTGCTCCCGTAATCGCGGAGATCAGCCGCGCGTTCGACGCGACGTACACACACGCTCAGATTGACAACATCTTCATGGAAGCCAGCGCGCCCGGGGCTCCCCCTGAGGGTTCGAAACTCCGCAAGGTGGCCGCGTGGCTCCACCGGATCAACGCCGACTCCGAAGTTGATGCACTCGACATCTTCGGGCGGCTCGTAAGGGAGTTCCTCGCGCGGCCCCGATGGGGAACGGACCTCGACCCGCATGCCGCCGAGGCGTATGACGAAGAAGATTCACGCTTCCTCGACGCTCTTGCAGCGCACGGACTGTCGTATCACGATGGTAAAATCTTCGGCGCTGGACTGCTCGCACCGAGTAAGACCCTGGCCGAGTTGATCCGTGCTCGCGACCTGACAGCCATCGGGAAGGAGTTTGAGCGCGCGGCCGACAAGATCGCGTCCAAATCTCTCGGGCCGCTCTGGAAGGTTGTCCAACGACATCTCGGGATTGCCCCCACGCCGGAGCTTGACGAAGACCTGAAACGAGTCCTCGGCGGTCTGGCCTCCATCGTGGCCGGCGTTGGGGCGTTCAGAACACACGCGGGTGATGCTCATGGGCGTGGCCCCGGCGCCCCTTCCATCGAGCCACGCCACACACGCCTTGCCGTTCATGCGGCTCACACCGTCGTGACGTTCATCCTGGAGACGTGGAAAGGGAGTAAGTAGCAGCAGCCACCATAGAAGCCAGTGAACGGGGGACCGCACGATGAACGCCCGCACCTTCTCCGTCCCGCTGCTCGCCGCTCTGCTCGCCGTGCTTCTCGCTGGCGTCCGCGTGGGCTGAGTGTGCATGGATGTTGTGGGACGGCTCATTTGCCTCAAGGCCGGGCGCAGAGACGATTTGGTCGATTTCGGGAACTTACCTAAGCTTGAAGGAGTGCAGTGTCGGTCTTGAAGACACGGTCAGTGCAATGAGGCGACGTGGGCATGAGGTTACGGACCCTCTATCGGGGACTTCCGTGTACAAGATGAAGAACAACACGCGTGGCTATCTCCATTGCCTCCCCGACACCGTGGACCCGCGAAGGCCGAAGGGTAGCGCGCGATGAGGCTCACGAACCCCGTGCTCTGGATTTTTCTCGCGGCGATCTTCAACGCGCTCGCCGCATTCTTCACGATCCGCGACCAGGACCGGCAGACGACCGAGCTTCGAGGGTGGATGACAGGCGGTGATAGCATCGTGTACTTCGAGCCATTGCGACGCGGGGGACGCCTCGCGTACTTCATTAGGCACACGGGGAGCTTCCCTGCCTACGACGTTGTAGTGCGAGTGCACGACGAGGACGAGCATTTGATCGAGGGGCCGATTCCTGTCGGCATGATCACAGGCGGCAGTGGCCTGGACTGGCTCGCTGTCGCGCAGAGTTTACGATTCCCTGACCCTCCACCACCCGGCACCACGGCAAAGCGGTTCCGCGTCGAGATTCAGGCGCGTAACGGCGTCGCAGTTCAACGACTGCGCGTGTGGCCCGATCAAGGCCGCTGGCGCACAGAGTCCAGAGACGTGCAGCTACCCTCTGCGCGGCCACTCCCGCCGTTTCGAGAAGCACAGGAGCAATGACGTCATAGCGCGAGCGGCGCACCAGCCTCCAGGCAAGGAACGGTCATTCTCGAAAACAGGGTTCCGTGATGAACGCGCTACTCGTTCTCGCGCTCGTGGCTCTCGTTGTCGTGGCAGTGACTGCCATGCTGCGCGAGCCGTTCCCATGGTGGTGGCTGCCGTGGGGACGCCTACATTGGGGGATTTGGGCACTCCTCGCTGTACTGTTTCTTCTTCTGATGATCCTGTACTGACGGTCCCGAGTGCCCCGGCCGCCGCCAAATCGCTTTGGCGGAACCTGTCAAGCCCCAATCACTTCCACGTGTGGAATGGTAATCAACCTGAACGGCGAGATTCTGCACGCCACGGTCGAAACTACTTCCGTCCATGGAAGGGCCTTCAGAATCGCATGGGAAGATCCTCGCGCACGACAGCAGAAAGCCGGCACAAGCCGGGACAAGCGGTGAATACACGAGCGAGACGGAGGACGAGTCCATGATGAACCTGAAGATCGGCAAGCGTATCGAGATCGAGTACGAGCGCCGCATGGTGTTCTTCGTTCGGCTACAGCTGATCGGCGGAAGCTGCTGGACGCGGATGTTCGGGTGGGAGCGCGAGACGCGGACGAGTTAGAGCGGCCTGCGCGTCCCTACTCCAAGAGCGCACATGGTGGGTTCGGCGACGAACGATTTAGGCTTGGCTGTCATTCTGGAGATGCGAAGATACATTCGTGGCGGACGCGTCAGACACCATCGAAGCCGGGTTGCGTCGTATTCGAGCACGGCGACGACGCAGTTGGTATTTCGGGATTGCCGTGCCTTTTGTCGTAGCGCCTCTCATCTTCGTATCTGCGCTTTACAGGACATTCTCCATCGCGTCCTTCGCGATTCCGACCTTCATTGTGTTGGTGTTTATCGACTACATACAGCTACGCTGGAGTCGGTGTCCATGCTGCACCAAATACTTCTTCGGCAGTTACAGCCCGTCCGATCCGCTGGACATGAGACAGCACGAGGACAAGTGCCAGAACTGTGGTCTGGCCCTGTACGAAGCTAATTAGTCACGACTCGTTCACTTAGATCGTTTAGGTTTCAGCCCGCAGCGTGAAAGGCCAGTACCAGCGACGGGAGATTGATCGCCGAGAACGGTCAATCGGGACGAGGAGTTACGAGGAGAAGTGCGAGAAATGGCGCGCCCGGAGGGAATCGAACCCCCGACCCTCAGCTTCGAAGGCTGATGCTCTATCCAACTGAGCTACGGGCGCGGGCTCCTACGATATCAGGAGATGATCCACGCGGCGCGGATCGGCGACTCGGCGGGATCCTCGGACGCCGCCTGGGCGGACTGGATGCTGCGCGCGTGAACGGCCTGGCGCAGCGTCTCGAGCGCGGTCGGGGATGGCCCTCGCAGGCGCCGTCGGCGGGCGCGGCGACCGTGGGATCGGCGGCGGCGGGCGTCGGGCGCAGACAGCGAGGGCAGCTCATCACCGAGGCCACCACCGCAACCGGCGCGCCAACCACCCCGACCGCAGCGGCGCGGACTTAACAGGCGCCGCACGCGGCGAGGGAAAGAAAGTTCTGCGAAAGTCTTGCCATTCGGCGCCGGTGTATAGTGGCCTCGGTCGCGCCGCGCGGCCGAACCGACACTCCCCGGGAGACCCACCATGAGCGCTGTCAAAGACCTCGTCGGACCGGCGGTCGACCGTCTCGCCGGCGACCTCGAGAAGCTGTCGCGCCAGATCCACGACAATCCCGAGCTCGGGTACCAGGAGATCAAGGCCGCGGCGTGGCTCGCCGAGTTTCTCGACAAGCAGGGCTTCAAGGTGGAGCGCGGCGTCGCCGGCGTCGAGACGGCGTTTCGCGGCACCATCGAGACCGGCGAGGGACCGACGATCGCGATCCTCTGCGAGTACGACGCGCTGCCCGGCATCGGTCACGCGTGCGGCCACAACGTCATCGCCACCGCCGGCGTCGGCGCCGGCGCCGCGCTGGCCGCGCTGCGCGACAAGCTGCCGAAGGGTCGCATCCAGGTCATCGGCACGCCCGCCGAGGAGGGCGGCGGCGGCAAGGTGAGGCTCATCAAGGGCGGCGTCTTCAAGACGGTGGACGCCGCGATGATGATCCACGGCTTCGACCGCTGGATCATGCACCAGGACCTGCTCGGCATCGTGCGGACGGGCTTCGAGTTCAGCGGCACGGCCGCGCACGCCTCGGCCGACCCGTGGGAGGGCGTCAACGCGCTCGACGCCGTCATCCAGACCTTCAACAACGTCAGCATGCTGCGGCAGCAGATCCGGCCCGAGTCGCGCATCCACGGCATCGTCACCAGCGGCGGCGCCGCCGCGAACATCATCCCGGAGTTCGCCTCGGCCATCTTCTACGTGCGCGCGGCTGCGCTCGACTACATGTGGGCGCTGCAGAAGCGCGTCATCGCGTGCGCCGAGGGCGCCGCGAAAGCCACCGGCTGCACGCTCAAGGTGATCGCGCAGCCCGACAACGTCTACGAGCCGATGAAACGCAACACGACGCTGCTCGACCTCTTCCGCGCCAACGCGCGGACGTTCGGCGTCGTCGAGTCGCCCGAGAGCCGCGAGCGCATGGGCAGCTCCGACGTCGGCAACGTGAGCCAGGTCATCCCCGCCATCCAGCCGATGGTGCAGATCGCGCCAGAGGGCACGCCGATCCACTCGCGCGCGTTCGAGCAGGCGGCGGTGCGGCCGCTGGCGCGTGACGGGATGCTGACGTCGGCCAAGATCATGGCCATGACGACGTGCGACCTGCTCGCCAATCCCGCGCTCGTGAGGGACGCGCGGCGCGAGTTCGAGGCGGCAACATGAGCGGCGCCGACGCCGTCAAGCCGAAGGTTGCCGAGGTCGTCGACCGCATCGCCGACGATCTCGAGCGACTCTCGCATCGCATCCACGCCTCGCCCGAGCTCGCGTTCAAGGAGGAGAGGGCGCACGCCTGGCTCACGGAGTTCCTCGAGAAGCACGGCGCGCGCGTCGAGCGCGGCGTGGGCGGGCTGGCCACGGCGTTCCGCGCGACGATCCCCGGGACCGGCGCGGGGCCGACGATCGCCATCATGGCCGAGTACGACGCGCTGCCGGGCATCGGCCACGCGTGCGGCCACAACGTCATCGCCACCGCCGGCGTCGGCGCGGGCGCGGCGCTGGCCGCGCTCGGCACGCTGCCGTTCGCCGGCCGCATCCAGGTCATCGGCACGCCCGCCGAGGAGGGCGGCGCCGGCAAGGTGAAGCTGATGGACGCCGGCGTCTTCGAGGGCGTGGACGCCGCCATGATGGTCCACGGGCGCTGCGGCACCCAGGTGTGGCGGCCGAGCCTCGGGATCATCAAGGTGAAGGCCGAGTTCTTCGGCCAGGCGGCGCACGCCTCGTCGTGGCCGTGGCGCGGCGTCAACGCGCTCAACGCCGTCATCTCGCTCTTCAACGCGCTCGACGCCATGCGCCAGCAGATCCGTCCCGACGCGCGCATCCACGGCGTGATCACGAAGGGCGGCGATCAGGCGAACATCATCCCCGAGTACACGAGCGCGGAGTTCTACCTGCGCGCGACGACCGTCGCCTACTGCCGCGAGCTGCTGCGGCGCTTCACGCTCGCCGCCGAGGGCGCGGCCGCCGCCACCGGCTGCCGGGCGCAGGTAACCGCCGACCCGACCGTGCACGAGCCGCTGAAGGCCAACCCCACGATGGCGGAGGCGTTCAAGCGCAACCTCGAGTACATCGACTTCCCCGAGGATCCCGACGACGGCCAGGCCGGCTACGGCTCCACCGACTGCGGCAACGTGAGCCAGCGGCTGCCGACGATCCATCCCTACATCCGCATCTCCCCGGACGGCGTGCCCGGCCACTCGCGCGAGTTCGCCGAGTGGGCGCGCTCGCCGCTCGCGCGCGCCGGCATGGTGGCCGGCGCCAAGGCGCTCGCCCTGACGGCGCTGGATCTGCTCGCCTCGCCGGAGGCGCTCGCGCGCGCCAGGCAGGACTTCACACGCGAAGGAGGCAACGCATGAGACGCGCCAGCCTCGTCCTCGCCGCGCTGATGGTGGCCGGGTGTGCCAGCACGCAGTCCGGTGACAACGCCGCCGTCGCCGATCTCAAGAACACCGCGGGCCAGTCGGTCGGGGTTGCGCAGCTCACGCAGGCCGGCAACGTCGTGCGCATCGTCGTGGAGGCCCGGGGCCTGCCGCCCGGGCCGCACGGCGTGCACGTTCACGCCGTCGGCAAGTGCGACCCGCCGGATTTCAACAGCGCCGGCGGTCACTTCAATCCGCTGAACAAGCAGCACGGCGCGCTGAATCCGCAGGGCTCGCACGCGGGCGACCTGCCGAACCTCACGGTCGCCCCCGACGGCAACGGGCGCATGGAGACGACCACCGCGCAGCTCACGCTCGGCTCGGGGCCGGCGTCGGTGTGGGACGCCGACGGCAGCGCGCTCGTCGTTCACGCGAGCCCCGACGACTTCAAGACCGACCCCACGGGCAACTCGGGCGGCCGCATCGCCTGCGGCGTGCTCGTGAAGCCGCCCGGCCGCTAGCCCTCCCGCGCCAGCCGGCGCGGCGCGACGCCGACGTAGTCCGCGCGCGGCCGGATCAGCCGGTTGTCCGCATACTGCTCCATCGCGTGCGCGCACCAGCCCGCGACGCGCCCGATCGCGAAGATCGACGTGCAGAGGTCGGCGGGGATCCCGAGCGCGTCGTAGACGACCGCCGAGAAGAAGTCGACGTTCACGGGCAGGTCGGTGCGCGCTTTCATGGCGTCGTAGACGCGCTCGGCCACCTCGAACAGACGTTCGCGGCCCGTGGCTTCCGCCATCGTCTTGGCCATGCCGCGCAGGACGCGTGCCCGCGCGTCGTCCACGCGGTAGACGCGGTGGCCGAAGCCCGGCACGCGCGCCCTGGGGTTCGCGCGCTCGGTCTTCGACAGGGTGCCGCGCGCGCCCAGCCGCTGCCCGACGAAGGCCTCGGCCTTCGCGGGGTCGCCGATCTCCTGGAGCATGCGGAGCACGTCCTCGTTGGCGCCGCCGTGGCGCGGGCCCTTGAGCGTCGCGATCGCCGCCACCACCGCCGCGTGCAGATCCGCCAGCGTGGCGACGGCGACGCGGGCGGCGAAGGTGGAGGCGTTGAACTCGTGGTCGGCGTGCAGCGTGAGCGCGACGTCCATCACGCGCGCGACCTCCTCGCTCGGCTCCCGGCCCTCGAGCAGCCGGAGCACGTACGCCGCGTGCGAGCCGCCGGGCGGCGCCGTGACCGGGGCGCGGCCGGTCCGGATGCGGTGCCAGGCGGCGACGACCTCGGGCACGCGCGCCATGAGGCGGAACGACTTGCGGAGATTGGCCTCGAGGCCGCTGTCGGCGGCGTCGGGGTCGAGCGCGGCGTCCAGGGAGATCGCGGTGCGCAGCGCGTCGAGCGGATGGCAGTCGCGCGGCAGCCCGCGCAGCATCGCCTCGATCGGCGCCGGCAGCCCGCGCGCGGCCTCGAGGCGCGCACGGAAGTCCGCCGCCCGCGCCGCGTCGGGCCGCTCGCCGCTCCAGAGCAGCGCGGTGACCTCCTCGAACGGCACCACGCCCGCCAGCTCGCCGATCTCGTAGCCGCGATAGAAGAGCCGGCCCGCCGCGCCGTCGATGGCGCAGACGGCCGAGCGCGCGGCGATCACGTCCTCGAGTCCCGCCTTCCAGCTCGTGTCCATGGGCGTCCTCCGGGTGGGTCTTCGAGCCTTAGTCTTGCCGTCTCATTGATTATACATGATTTATATTGATTAGACTGGCTCAGGCCGTGACGGGCTCGACCGGGCGGCGAGACGGCTGGTAGCGTGGAGGCCGCGGTGGCGACGATCGTGGTGGACGGCGAGGAATACCTGACCGGCGACGACGCCGCGCGCGCGCTCGGCGTGAAGCCGGCGACGCTCTACGCCTACGTGAGCCGGGGCATCCTCAAGTCGTACCGCCAGGGCACGAAGCGCCGGCGGCTCTACCGGCGCGCGGAGGTCGAGGCGCTGCGCCGACTGGACCGCGGCGCGCCGCCCGAGATCCCGCCCGCCGACTCCTGGATCCGAGACTGAGCGTATCGAGGGGCGCCCCGGCTTCGCCGGGGCGCCCCGAGCGTTGGGGGGTATGGGGGGCCATTTCGGGGCCCCCCCATGTCAACAGCCAGCGAGCGCCGCGAGCACCTTGCGAGCCTGGTTCAGGTGGTCGATCGCGTGCAGGCGCAAGAAGACCGCGTAGGCCTTCCAGTCGATCTCGTCCTCCCACGCCAGCGGCACCGTGACGCCGTCGGTCGCCGCCGCGTTCATGACGACGACGACGCGCGCGCGCACGGCGGTGGGGAAGCCGTCGGGCGCGCGGGCGAGGTCGGCGACGATGTCGGCGTGGACGCGCCCGAGGTCGTCGAGCACCGCCGCCCACGGGCGCCCGAGCGGATCCTTCGACTGCAGCGACGCGGGGATCGGCGGGCCCACCGGCCGGTGGCCGGCGAGCAAATCGCGGAGCTCGTCGCGCGACGGGCGGTGTGTCTCCACGACGTGGTCGGCGATCTCGTGCAGGCTCCACTCCGCCGGCCAGGCGCGGCGCGCCGCGCGCGCGGGATCGGCGGCCCGGAGGAGCTTCTCGAGGCTCTCGAACGCCTGCGTCACGCGGCGGCGGATGACCGGCGTCGGCGCCAGCGTGCCGTTGTCGCGGAGGTAGTCACGCGCGCGCGCGCGGAGCGCGGCCTCCACCTCGGGTGCGACGACGCTCATCGATCGTCGTGGGGGGCCCCGATATGGCCCCCCGGCCTCTTCAAGCGAAGGGGGCTACGCCCCCCTCGGACTCCCCCGGCCATCGCGCGGACGCGCCCCGGCGCAGCCGGGGCGCGCCTCGGGCTCGACCCAGGATGTCTCATCGGCGGCCGTCGCTAGGCGTCGGGATCTGCAGGAACGGCACCGCGCTGGAGCTGCCGAGCGTGTACTGGGGCAGGCGGCCGTCCCAGCGCGCCAGGTACTGCTGCTGAATGAGGACCGGCGTCAGCGAGGCGGCCACGCGCGCGTTGTACGCCGCCTCCGCGTCGCCCTTGAGCCGTAATGCTTCGGCCACGCCGCGGGCCTCCTCCCGCGCGGCGTCGCCCCGGCCCTTCGCGCTCGCCGCCGCGATCTCGGCCTGGCGCTGGGCCTGGATCAGCTCGTAGCGCTTCTGCTCGGCCTTCTGCTCCTCGATCTGCTTGGCCTCGATGGCCTTCTCGTAGTTGGCGTCGAAGCGGATGTTGGCCAGCGAGGCTTCCTTCAGCTCGACGCCGTACTTGGTCAGCCACTGTGTGATGCCGGCCTGCACGTCGGACTTGATGGCCTGCCGCCGCACCAGGATCTCTGCCGCGTTGTGGGTGGCCGTCTGCGCCTTGAGGACCTCCTGCGCGGCCGGGTCGATGATGACGCTGGAGTAATTGAGGCCGATGGACTTGTAGACTTCGGGCGCGCGGTCCGGTACCAGGCGGTAGTTCAGCACCATCTCCACATGGACGGCCTGGAGATCCTTGGAGGCGGCGTCGTAGCGCGTGGTGTGCTTCTGCACGCGCGTGTCCATGATCACGATGTCGTAGAGCGGGTTCCAGACGACGTTGAGTCCCTCGCGCAGCGGCACCGGCTCGACCTCGCCGAAGAGCACCTTCACGCCGACCTGGCCGGCCGGGATGATGCGGAAGATGGAAAAGAGCACGATGAGCGCGGGGATGCCGATGGCGACGGCGAGGATGGCGCGCGGAACGATCTCCGCCAGCGCCGTCGGCAACAGCCGGCGCTGCCGTTGTACCGTCACGTACAGCGCGTAGCCCACCACGAACACGATCGCGGCGAACACCAGCTTGCCCATCGCCCCCTCCTAACCCGTCGTTAGCGTCCCCCTCGCCGCCGCTCCGCCGCCCGCTCGGCCTCCAGACGCTCGAGCGCGACCTCCGAGTGGTCGGCGAACGTCATGGCCGCCGCCAGCGCGCGGTGCCCGGCCCGCTCGGCGATGAGCCGGTGCATCGTCTGCGCGATACGGCGGTAGGCCGGGTGGCCCTGCGGCGCGCTGCGCAGCTCGATGAGGTGCATCGCCTCCCGCGCGTTCATCTCCATGTAGAAGCGCAGCCGGTACGCCATGGCCACGGCGTAGGGCGCCACCTCGACCAATCCCGCGGCCGCGATCGCGTCGTGCAGCGCGGCCGAGGCGTCGAGGGATCGATGCCAGCGATCCTCGACGCGCGCTTCGACGATGGCCTCCGGCATGACCGACCCGTGCTGCGGCGACAGCCGCTGCCACTCGAGCGTGAGCAATCGATGCCGCTGCAGGTCGCGGAACGCGCCGTAATCGCCGAGGACGTCGAACCGGTATGCCGTTCGCTCGAACGCGCGTCCCGGCCGATGTCGCCGATTCGTCCGCTGGCCGACGTACGCCTCGAGGACGGCCCGGCGCTCGCCCTCCGTCATCTTCTGCGCGATCTCGAGCAGTCGATCATCCGGAACGTCCGAGACGGCGTAGAGCGCCGCCGCCACGACCTTCACCTCGCCGTCCGGATCGAAGTCGGTCAGCGTGACCTCGTCGCGAGGCGTCGCGCCCTCCTCCGCCAACAGGGCGGCGGCGACGCGGGACGTCGTCCGGCGCGTCTCGTCCAGGTAGGACGACCACGCCCCGCCGCGGTCGAGGAGGTCGACGCGCCGGAGAAAGGCCGGGATCACCTTGCGAAGCTCCACGAGCATCATGTCCGCGTACGCCCGCACCTCCAGCAGCGGATGGGCGCGCATGCGAATCAGTAGATTTTCGTAGGCCTGCCCGCTGCCGTAGATTCCGACGTTCGAGGTCGTCGCCGCGGGCAGCAGCCCGCGCAGCGTGTCGAGCGCCTTCGCGCGGATGCTCATGCGGTACGCGGCGTCCGAGGTCTGCGCGTCCCGCGGGAAGCGATCGGCGAAGTGCTGGCGGAGGATCGGCAGCAGCTCGCGATAGGTGTCGAACATCGCGTCGAGCGTTCCGACGTACCGGTTGCGAAGATCGCCCTCCAGCTCACGCGGGACGTGATACCGGTACCGGCCGTCGACGAGGTCGTCGTAGGGGACGTACCGCGTCGACTGCTCGAGGTAGGCGGCGAGCCGTCCCCACTCGAGCACCTTCGTCAGGATGTTCGAGGCCCCCTCGCAGGCGAGGTGCACGCCGCCGAGCTGCGCGACGGAATCGTCGCCGTACTCGAAGAACATCCGGCCGTAGAGCTCGTCGGCGCGCTTCGTGTCGAACGGCGCGGCCGGCGCCCCTGCGAGCGTGCCGCTCGTCAGGAACTCGTCGAGGAAGAGTCGGCGGAGGGACTTCGGCGAGCGCGAGTAGCGGGCGAAGAGCGCGCCCTTCACGACCTCGGGAAGATTGACGAGCGCGAACACGGGACCGTCGAGATTCGTGAAGTACGGCGAGAGGGTCGCCCGCTCCTCTGGGCTGAACTGATCGGTCATCCGCAGAGCATCTTAGCCGAGCGCGCGCAGCAGCGCCACCACGGCGACGGCGACGGCGACCGACGCGAGGAGGTTCACGCCGCGCGCGGCGAGGACGAACACGACGGCGGCGCCCCAGAGCGGCGGATGCGCGAGGCCGAGCGCCAGCCGGCCGTCGCGCACGAGCACCAGCGGCACCGCGAGCGCCGGCAGCACCGCGAGCGGAACCAGCCGCAGCCAGAGGCGCACGCGCGGCGGCAGCGGCCGGCGGGCGAGCGCCAGGAACATCGGCGCGCGCGTCAGGTACGTGGCCACCGCCATCCCGCCGATCACGAGCCACACGCGGCTCACTGATCGTCGTGGGGGGCCCCGACATGGCCCCCCACACCCCCCAGCGCTCGGACGCGCCCCGGCGCAGCCGTGGCGCGCCTCGGGCTTGACACAAGATGTCTCATTCATGCCCCCCCTGGGGGTACGCGTGTGGCTCCGCCGGCGCGGGCGCGTCTTCCACCGGCAGCACGCGCGCGCCGAGCGCGCTGACCGTGAGCCCCGCCACCACGATGTGCCAGTTGCCGGGCAGCACGAGCGCCAGCGCCACCGCCAGCACGGCGGCGCCGATGGCCACGAGCCAGTCGGCCCGCCGGCGCAGCTGCACGGCCACGAGGGCGAGGAACACCGCGGGGAACGCGAAGTCCAGGCCGTACCGCTCCGGGCGCTCGACGAGGCCGCCGAGCGCGGTGCCGACCGCGACGCCGCCGACGAACGCGCCCGAGATGGCGGCGGCGCTGCCGAGATAGACCCACGCGTCCGGGGGCCGCGAGCGCGCGACGGCGACCGCGAACGACTCGTCGTTGATGAGGTGGGCGATGAGCGCGAGCCAGAGCCGGCGAAAGCCGCGGAACGACGGCGCGAGCGTGGCCGCCATCAGATAGTGCCGCATGTTGACCACGTAGGTGGTGACGACGATCGCGAGTGCCGGCGCGCCGGCGGCGATCATGGGCACGGCCACGAACTGCGAGGCGCCCGCGAAGACCAGCACCGACATGCCGAGCACCTGGGCGGGCGTGAGCCCCGCCTGGACGGCGAGGCCGCCGAAGACGCTGCCGTAGACGAAGACCGACGGGACGAGCGCCAGCGAGGCGACGAGACCGTCGCGCAGGCCGCCAGGCAGGCCGAGCCGCGTCAAAAGAACGCCCGCTCGACGAACAGGACGACGCCGACGAGCAGGATCGCCAGCGAGGAGCTCCAGATCATGCGCCGCTCCCAGCGCGTCTCCCGCACGAGCACGAGCGCCGGGACGGCGACCGCGACGACGAGCGCCTGGCCGATCTCGACCCCGGCGTTGAATCCGAAGAGCGAGAGCAGGAGCCCATGCGAGGACAGCCCGAGCTCGCGCAGCGCGGCGGAGAAGCCGAAGCCGTGGACCAGGCCGAAGCAGAAGCTGACGAGCCAGCGCCGGGCGACGACCGGCTTGAAGAACAGATTCTCGGCGGCGACGAACGCGATCGACAGCGCGATGACCGCCTCCACGAGGCGATCGGGTAGCACGACGATGTCGAGCGCGGCGAGGGCGAGCGTCACGCTGTGGGCGAGCGTGAACGCGGTGATGATCTTGGCCAGCGCGAACCAGCCCCCGCCGCGGAGGAGGAGACCGAGCAGGAACAGCAGGTGGTCCCAGCCGGTCAGGATGTGCCCGATCCCGAGCAGAGCGAAGCTCGCCAAGCCGCGGTGGCCACCCGACGCGTCGTCCAGCCTCACCCGTGTCTCCCGCGTCTCGGGCGTGAAGGCGAACTGCGTCGTCCGCCCCGGCGCATCGATGCGCGCCAGCGTGTGGTAGTCGGCGCCGAACACGTCGAAGAGATCGTCGCGCAGCGACAGGTCGCGGACGTCGCCGCCGCACGCGAAGTCGACGACGAGCGTGACGCTCTCCGCGCTCGGCGACGCCGCCGGCCATGACCCGGGGCCGGGCTCGCAGCGCCGACGCCCCGCCCTGAGGGTCACCTTGTGGCGGATGAACCCGAGGAGACGCTGGCGGCTCGACGGATCCCCGGCGCGGGCGCGTCGTAGCTCGTCGCCGATCGCGGGCGGCAATGCGGCCGGCCAGAGCGTGAGGCTGTAGCGGACGCTGTCGCGGTCGATCGCGACCGAGGCGTACCCGTTGCTGCCGCCGGTGTGGGCGAACACCGGGCTCACCACCGCCGCGGCGACGAGGACCCAACTCGCCAGGAGTCGCGCCGTGCGGGCCTTCATCGAGCGGTCGAGCTCGCGTTCGCCGCCCGCGTCAGCGCCAGCAGATTGTCGATCTGATAGGTGGGAATCGTCGTCACGACACGACTGCCCACCAGCGTCACGTAGCGACTGGCCGTGTCCGGGGCGACGTGGCCGACCGCGTACTGCGCGAGCGGCTGGGCCTGCTGCGGCCGATAGACGAGGACGAGGATCTCCGGCGTGGCGAGGCCGTAGGCGGCCCCGTCGCGGTCGAGGGCGAACTGCCGCTCGATGCGCGTCCGGCCGAAAGCCGCGAACGCGCGCTCGATGCGCGCCGCGAGCGCGGGATCGGCGGTGTGCGTGTGGCCGCTCTCGGCTCCCGTGTGAACGCCGTGATAGAACCACGTGCCGTTCGCGTCCCGCTCGAAGCGATGCAGCCGCCCGGCGTCGGCGACCTCGATCGCGCCCAGCTGCTCGACCGGAACGGGCAAGAGCCTGCGCGGGTCGGTCTCCACGGCGCCCGACGTCGCCCGGCGGCGGTCCGCGTATTCGAGCGCCACGATCGCCACGACCAGCACCGCCAGCACCAGCCACACGGCCACCAGACCGCGCCGCGGTCGGCCTCGGCTCAATGCTGCTTCCACCACACCGCGGTTCCCACCACGGCGAGCAGCGCGGGGACGAGAACGACGGAGAGGAAGAACGTGCCCTTCATCTGGCGGTTGGTGAGATTGACGCGCGGCAGGTCCGCCGTGCGCGGCTGCAGCCCGATCAGGTTCTCCTGGGCGGCCAGGTAGTTCACCGTGTTGAGGAACAGGGTGCCGTTGCCCATGATGTGAAAGAACGAGTTCGTGGCGAAGTCCGAGTCGCCCACCACCGCGATGCGCGAGCGTGGCGTGCTCTCTTCGCCGGGGCGCCGCAGCGCGACGACCATCAGCGTGTTCGGGCCGGGCGCGTCGCGGCCCTTGACGAATCCGACCCGATTGGGATCGGCCTGCCCCCAGCTGTTCTTGGACGAGTTGACGAGCGGCACCACGGAGGTGCCCGGCACGCGCTGCGGCGTCGGCGAGAGCGAGCGCACCCCCGGGAAGAACGTCAGCGGCAGGTCGCGGGTGATCTGATGGCGGTTGTAGTCGGTGACGGCCGGTGACGAGACGTCGGCCCAGAAGTGGCTCGCCTCGTCGATGACGATGTCGTCGTCGACCACGACGCCGTACTCGCGGATCACCGGCTCGAGGCCCGTCCGCACGAAGGGATCGAGCATGAACAGCGCGTTGCCGCCCTTGGCGAGGTAGGCGCGCACGGCGTCGATCTCCCTGGGCAGCAGCGCGATCTTCGGTCCGCCCACCACGAGCACGGCGCAGCCGGCCAGCGCGTCGCCGCGCTGGAGCAGGAGGACCTTCTCGACCGTGTAGTTGACGGTCTCCAGGGCATGGCGCGCCTTGGCCATCCCGTGCCGCTCGTGGAGCACGTACTTGGCCCCGAGCCCGTGCGTGTGGCCAGGCGCGCCCTCCTGATGGTCGTGGGACTCGAGGCTGAAGGGATCGGGCTCGCCGTGTCCGTCGAGGAAGCACACCCGCTGTGTGGCGCCCTGCGACACGCGCAGGATGCCGTTGGCGATGTCGGACTCGCTGCCGCCATTCACCTGCAGGCGCCGACCCTGGGACTCGAGGATTGCCGTGCCAGCGAAGTTCACGCCGAGCATCCGCGCCTGCGCGGGGTTGATCATGGGATCGTAGAACTCGACGCTCACGAGCGTGTTCTGACGCGCGATGAGCTCGTAGAGCTCGACCGTCTCCCGCATCAACGGGTCGTGGAAGAAGACGATGTGGACGGGCTTGTCCAGACGCTTGAGCATCTTGACGGTGGGCTCGGACAGCGAGTACAGCCCCGCCGCGGTCAGGTCGAAGCGGAACGGGTAGCGCACCGAGAGATAGGCCAGGGCGATCAGCACGCCGACCACGCCCAGCGTGTGCAGCGCGATCTCGCCCCGGCGGCGGCCGACGAGGGCGCGGAGCTCGGTGCGCAGTCGCACCACGCCCACGGCCGTGAGCAGCGCCCCGCCGGCGCCGAGCAGCACGGTCCAGACCACCGTCTCGAGCAGGATCGCGTGGACGGCGAGGGCCGTCGCCAGCAGCGCGACGCCCGCGAGCACGATCAGTCCCGAGCGGAAGGAGCGGTCCATCTCAACGGCGCCACTGCAGGTAGCCGGCGCTGAGGGTCAGGGCAATGGCGGCAACGACGAGATAGAACGCCACCGCTTCCGTGCGCACGAGCCCCTGGATGAAGTCGGTGAAATGCTGGGCGAACGAGAGATACCCGAACAGCCCGCGCAGCGCGTCCGACCTCTGGAAGCTCTGCAGATGGCCGACGAACCAGAGCCCCAGCAGCACCGCCGCCGTGATGAGTGCGGCAACGATCTGGTTGTGCGTCAGCGTCGAGAAAAAGAGGCCCAGGGCGAGACACGCCATCCCGAGCAGCACGAAGCCGACGTAGCCGGCGAGAATCGTCGTCGTCTCTGGCGTGCCGAACAGGTACAGCGGGACGAGATCGACGACGGTGGCCGCCGTCATCAGGACGAGGATGGTGACGGCGCCCAGATACTTGGCGACGACGATCTGCCACGGCTCGAGCGGGAGAGTGAGCAGCAGCTCGGCGGTGCCGGCGCTGAACTCCGCGGAGAACAGCCGCATGGAGATCACCGGCACCAGCGTCACGAGCAGGATGCCCATGTTCTGGAAGGTCGCGGCCATCGTCGTCTCGCCGGTGAGGAAGACGTTGTACAGGAAGAAATAGCCCGTGCCCAGCAGGAACACGGCGACCACGTAGTACGCGATCGGCGAGCGGAAATAGCTCGCGAGCTCCTTCTGGTACACGGCCAGCGTGCCGGTCATGCGCCGTCCGGCCTCGTCTTGACGTACTGCAGAAAGACGTTCTCGAGCGTCGGCTCCTGCCGCTCGAGCCGGTGCAGGTCCCAGCGGTGCGTCACCGCCCGAGCGATCGCAGCCTCGAGGCCCTGCCGCGGCTCCACGCGGCAGTCCACGGCGAGGAGGCCCGCGTTGTCGGGCATCGCGTGAACGTCCACGGCGATGACCCCCTTGACCGACAGAAGCGCGTCGCGCACCTCCGTGGACGGACCGCTCACTTGCAGCGAGACGCGATGCGTCTCCTCCTGCGCGCGTCGCAGCGCGCTCGGCGAATCGATCGCGAGCAGCCGGCCGTGGTTGATGATGGCCACGCGGCGGCAGATGAGCGTCACCTCGGCGAGGATGTGCGTGCTGAAGAGCACCGCATGATGCTCGCCGAAGGCGCGGATCACCTCGCGCGTTTCCTGGATCTGGCCCGGGTCCAGCCCCGCCGTCGGCTCGTCGAGCAGCAACACCTGCGGTGTGCCGAGCAGCGCCTGGGCGAGTCCGAGGCGCTGCCGGTAGCCCTTCGAGAGCTTGAAGATCTCGCGACGGACCACGGCCTCGAGGTGGCAGGCCGCGATCACGCGCTCGAGCTCGGCGGGGACGGCAGCGCGCCTGACGCCCTTGGCCCGGGCCACGAATCGCAGATACGCGGAGACGTCGAGCGTGTCGTACAGCGGCGGGCGCTCGGGCTGGTAGCCGATGAGGCGCGCGGCTTCGACGTTCTGCGTCGCCATGTCGTAGCCGGCCACGCGCACGCGTCCCGTGCTGGCCGCCGTGAACCCGGCGATCATGCGCATCGTCGTGGTCTTGCCCGCGCCGTTCGGGCCCAGGAAGCCGACGATCTCGCCCTCGTCGACGGTGAACGAGAGATCGTGCACCACGGTCCGGGAGCCATAGCGTTTGCTGACCGCTTCGAGGGTGATGACCGCGGAGTCGGAAGTCATGGCGGAAACACGAAGGCCCCCCGCGGCGGGGGGCCTTCGCTCATCGGACTGCGCGAGGCCGTTACTTATACCACCGGCCGCCCTTCGCCTTGTACTGGTCCTGATCGTGGGCGAAGAAGAGATCGGCGTTTTCGAGGTCGCGCATCATCTTCAGGCGGTTGACGGAGTTGTTGTAGTCCTTGACGCTGTAGTTGAGGCCGGCCGGATAGCCGTCCAGGTTTTCCTGCATCCAGATCGCGTCCTGGGACATGAGGACCGTGTGCCCGCCGGCGAGCTTGACCTTCATGGACTGGTGGCCAAGCGTGTGGCCGGGCGTGCTGAGGACCATCACCGAGCCGTCGCCGAACAGATCGTAGTCGCCGTCCAGCTCGAGGTAGTTGAAGTCGCGAGCCGGGCCGTCGAAGTCACCCATCACGAACACGCCGCCGCCGCGCTGGAACTTTTCGGGCCACCACGCCTGGTACAGCTCTTTCTTCTGGAGGACGTGAACGGCCTTCGGGAACATCTTGATGTTCCCGATGTGGTCGAGGTGCGAGTGCGAGGTCACCACCACCTTCACCTTGTCCGCCGAGAAACCGAGCTTCTGCAGCTGCCGATCGATGACGTCCTCGCGCTTCTGGCTCGGCTTCAGGCCGTCGCAGTTGCCCGGGGCCCAGTGCTGCTTGCACCCGCCATCCGAGATCGCAACGTTGTTCCCGGTGTCGAAGATGACCAGGCCCTTCGGATGATCGATGACCCACATGCTGATGGGGATCGTGACGTTGCGGGCCTTCTCCTTGGGCACGCTCGGGATCAGGTCAGTGATCGGAAACGGACCGAAGAACCCGCTGGTCGTCCAGTACAGGCCCTTCACCTGGGCGAGCGCCGGAGACGGCAGAGCCAGGACGACGGCGAGCAGGGCGGCGACGATGCCTAGCTTCTTCATGGCGCGATCTCCTCTGACCACGGCGAACGGGTCACTTCGCGAGCGCCGAGCCCTTACGGCCCGCGACCATAGCGCGAGCCGTCGGCGAGTGTCAAGCCGCGACGCACACCCGGTTCTTGAGCGATTTTTCACCCCCTCCGTTGGACGTGCTGCGGGTGCGCTGCCTCAGCCCTTCTGCATGTACGCGGGCGCGCCGGCGCCCGGAAAGAAGTCCTCGCGTGGCGGCGCGAAGACGTCGATCACCTCCGTGTCCTCGAGGAACCACGCCTCGTGCTCGACGCCGCCCGGCACGACGGCGACGTCGCCCGGCCCGCAGATCTTGCGCTCGGCGCCGAGGCGGAAGTCCATCCGCCCCGAGATCATCCAGAACATCTGCTCGTGGGGATGGCGGTGGGCGGCGGCGTGCGCCCCGGCCTTCATCGACCACCACACGATCATCTCCTTCTCACCGACGAGGATGCGGCGGCTGATCGTGTCGGTGACCTTTTCTTCCGGCAGCTCGCGCAGCGCGTGAAAACCGTTCATCATGGGCATCGCGGCCTCCGTGGTGCCACAACGTAGCAAGGGTAGTATCCTCGCGCAATGATTCGCCCCTGGACCGACGCGCTCGCCCGCATGCGCGGCCGCATCGCGCGCACCGCGGCGAGCATGACCGCCGGCTTTCCACACTTCGCCGACCCGGCCACGGGTGCCTGGACGACCTCGCCCGCGGGCGACTGGACGGGCGGGTTCTGGAACGGGATGCTCTGGCTCGCCGCGCGTTACGGCGATGATCCACGCTCCCGCGCGTGGGCCGCGGAGTGGACCGCGCGCCTGGCGCCGCGCGCGGACTCGGACACCGTGTTCCGCGGCTTCCTCTTCTATTACGGCGCCGCGCTCGGCTGGCTGCTCTGCGGCGACGCCGCCGCGCGCGACGTCGCGCTGGCGGGCGCTCACGGGCTCGCCGCGTCGTACAACCCGCGCGCGGAGGCGCTGCCGCTCGGCGCGGCGGCGGAAGAAGCCTCCGACGTCGGCGCGGGCGAGGCCAACGTCGACACCGTGCAGGCCTCGGCCCTGCTCCTGTGGGCCCACCGCGAGACCGGCGACGCCGTGCTGCGCGACATCGCGCTCCGCCACGCGGCGCGGCACATCGAGTTCTGCCTGCGCGAGGACGGCTCGGTGTGCCAGTCGGCGTCGTTCGACCCCGCGAGCGGCCGGATGCTGCGCCGCTATACGCACAAGGGCATCACCGACGACAGCACGTGGGCGCGCGCTCAGGCGTGGGGGATTTTGGGCTGGACGCTGACGCACGCATGGTCCGGCGAGGCGCGCTTCCGCGACGCCGCCGAGCGCGCCGCCGACTGGTGGCTGGCGCACGCGCCCGCCGATCGCGTCGCCTTCTGGGACTTCGACGACCCGAAGATCCCGGACACGTTCCGCGACACGTCGGCGACGGCGATCGTGACCGCGAGCCTGCTGACCCTGGCGCCGCGCGCGTCGACGCCCGAGCGGGCGCGCGCGTATCGCGACGCCGCCGAGGCGACCGCCGCCGCGCTGGTCGAACGCCACCTGCGGCCGGATGGGCTGCTCGCCGACGGCTGCTACAGTCCGCGCATCGGCCTCGCCACGCGCCACGAGCTCGTCTGGGGCAGCTACTATCTCTTCGAGGCGCTGCACGCGCTGGCCGGGCTGCGGGACCCCGCGAAGATCGTCTAGGAGGATCGGATGGCGCGACTCAAGATCGGCTTCATTCCCATCGAGGGCGGAACCTACTACAAGGAAGCGCTGGAGGAGGTCACCCGCGCCGAGGAGCTCGGCTTCGACTCGGTGTGGATGGAGGAGCACCACGCGGTCACCAATCACTACTGGCCCTCGC
Organism: Candidatus Rokuibacteriota bacterium; assembly: GCA_003220225.1. Classification (GTDB taxonomy): domain Bacteria; phylum Methylomirabilota; class Methylomirabilia; order Rokubacteriales; family CSP1-6; genus AR12. The sequence continues at coordinate 1,958 of QHRU01000012.1, read as the reverse complement.
CGTTCCCGGTGCTGGCCGGCTTCGCCACGCGCACCTCGAAGGTGATGCTCGGCACCGACATCGCCGTCGCCGCCTTCTACCATCCGGTGCGGCTCGCCGAGGACATCGCGATGCTCGACGTGATGTCGAACGGCCGCATCACGCTCGGCATCGCGATCGGCTACAAGCCCGACGAGTTCGCGCTCTACGGCGTGGATCTCGCCAGGCGCGGCGCGCGCTTCGAGGAGCAGCTGGCGATCATGAAGGGCCTGTGGACGCAGGAGACCGTGTCGTTCAAGGGCACCTACTACACGGTCGAGGGCCGCATCGAGCCCAAGCCCGTGACGAAGCCGCACCCGCCGGTGTGGATCGGCGGCTGGGGCGACATCACGCTGCGCCGCGCCGCCACGCTCGCCGACAACTGGATCCCGGGGCCGACCGCGGATCTCGCGCGCCTCGTCAAGGGCAAGGCGCAGTTCCTCGCCAACCGCCGGGCGGCGGGGCGCACGTCCCCGATCACCGAGTGGCCGCTCACGCGCGACCTCATCATCGCGGAGACCGACAAGCAGGCGCGCGCGCTCGCCGAGGAGCACATCATGGTCGCCTACCGCCGCGAGTACGCGGGCGGCTGGCGCCACCCGTTCATCGACGCCTCGATCGCAACCGATCTCGACCGCCTGATGGAGGATCGCTTCCTCATCGGCGGACCCGACCAGGTGATTCCCAAGATCCGCAAGCTCGTCGACACCTACGGCATGACCCATCTGATCTGCCGGACCTTTTTCCCCGGCATGCCGCACGCGCACATCATGCACGAGCTCGACCTGCTCGCCCGTGAAGTGATGCCGGCGTTCAAATAGGCGCCATTACGAGCGAATTTCGGTCCGACCAAAAGGCGGGCGTGCGCCGTAACTATTTGATATACTGGCGATTGCTGCTGACTCTGTCTGCAGGGAGTGAAGGGTCATCGGGCAGACCGTGTATCGCGTCGATCGGTCGTACTCGTGGAATTACAGCCACTCGCCTACCTTGCCGCGTGTCCGCCGCGTGCCCTCGGGTCCCGGCGGTAAGTTCCTCGATCACCCGCTGAACTCGCCGATCGGCATCGCCGCCGGCCCGCTGCTGAACAGCAAGTGGGTGGAGGCGTATTCGCGCGTCGGCTTCGACGTGCTCACGTACAAGACGGTCCGCTCGATGGCGATGCCCGCGCACGCGCTGCCGAACATCCGGCCCGTCGAGAATCGCGAGCACGCGGCGATCGCCACGCGGAAGACGCAGATCGACAGCCAGCCCACGCTCGCCGTTTCGCTCGGCATGCCGTCCGCAGAGCCGGAGGTGTGGCGCAAGGACGTCCGCCGCGCGAAGGATCGCATCGGCTCGGGGCAGGTGCTCATCGTGAGCGTGGTCGGGACGTGGGCGCCAGGCATGGACGCCGAGCAGCTCGTGCAGGACTACGCACGCTGTGCGGCGTGGGCGGCCGAGGCCGGCGGCGACGCGATCGAGGTCCACCTGGCCGTCCCCGACCCCTTCGCCGAGCAGCCGCAGCTCATCTACGAGAACATCCCGCTCGCTGCGCAGATCCTCTACCGCGTACGCACGACGATGCCGAAGCCGGTGCTCGCCAAGCTCGGCGTGTTCCGCACGCCGCGGGTCCTGCACGAGACGGCCACCAAGCTGGCCTCGTGGGCGAGCGGCTTCGTCATGACGCACGGCGTGCGCCGCCGCGTGGTCGACGAGGAGGGCAACGCCGCGTTCGAGGGCGCCGGGCGCGACCGCGCGACGATCGTCGGCGCCGACACGTGGCCCCTCGCCTCGCGGCAGATCGAGGAGATGCTCTCGTGGCGGAAGGCCGGCGCCTGGGACCGCGCGATCCTCGCCGTCGGCGGCATCACCACCGTCGAGCGCGCCGACCACCTGTTGCGTGAGGGCGCCGACGTGGCCCTGATCGCCACCACCGCGCTGTTCGATCCGCTCTTCTC
>QHRU01000011.1 GCA_003220225.1 Candidatus Rokuibacteriota bacterium | reverse complement strand
GGCGGCCACGGCTGCCACGATCTGCTGGGCGAGGACGTCGAGCGGCGCGTTGAGCATCGTCATGCGGTCGAGCGTCCGCTCGTGGATCGAGCGCACGACCGCCGCCGCCTCCACCAGCTCCTCGCCCTTGGTGACCACGATCCGACCCTTGGACACGCGCGAGAGCGCGTGCCCCGCCCGGCCGACCCGTTGCAGCGCGGCCGCCACGTTGCGCGGCGACTGCAGCTGCACCACGAGGTCGATGGCCCCGACGTCGATGCCCAGCTCCAGCGAGGACGTGGCGACCAGCGCCTTGAGCTGGCCGTCCCTCAGCCGGTTCTCGGCCTCCAACCGCGCGCGGCGTGAGAGCGAGCCGTGGTGCGCGGCCACGCGGCCGTCCACGATGCGGTCGTTCAGATCTCGCGCCAGCCGCTCGGCCGAGCGCCGGCTCTGGGCGAAGACCAGCGTCGTGCGGTGCGCCTGGACCAGCTCGGCCACCTGCTGGAGGGTCGCGTCCCACACCGTGTCGCTCGTCGCCGTGAGGAAGTCGTCCACGGGCGAGACCACGGCGACGTCGAGGTCGCGCGAGAATCCGGCGTCCACGATCACGGCATCGCGCGCGGTGGCGCCGGTGAGGAAGGCCAGCGCCTCCTCGACCGGACGCACGGTAGCCGAGCAGCCGATGCGCTGCGGCCGCGGCTCGCCGGCGTCCGCGACGAGCGCCTGGAGCCGCTCGAGCGACAGCGCCAGGTGGGCGCCGCGCTTGCCGCCCAGCAGCGCGTGAACCTCGTCCACGATCACGAACCGGGCGCGCGAGAGCGCGGGCCGGAAGCCGGCGGCGGTCAACAGGATGTAGAGCGACTCCGGCGTCGTGATGAGGATGTGCGGCGGCCGCCGCGTCATGGCCTGTCGCTGCGCGGCCAGCGTGTCGCCCGTGCGGACGGCCACGCGGACCTCGGGCAGCTCGAGCCCTTGCGCCTCGGCGGCGGCGCGGATGCCCGCCAGCGGCGCGCGGAGGTTCTTCTCGATGTCGTTGTTGAGCGCGCGCAGCGGCGAGACGTAGACGACGTAGACGCGATCCTCGAGCCGGCGGTCGAGGGCCAGCCGGTGCAGGTGGTCGAGCGCCCACAGGAACGACGCCAGCGTCTTGCCCGAGCCCGTCGGCGCGACGATCAGCGTGTCACGCCCGGAGGCGATCGCGTCCCAGCCGTCCCGCTGCGGCAGGGTCGCCTCGCTGAACGTCGCCTCGAACCAGCTACGGACGAACGGCAGAAAGGCGGGCATGTCCACTCATTGTACCCATCGCGACAACCGCGTCGGACTGATCCTATCGGCCGGCCCGGCCGGCCCGGCCGGCCCGAAGAGATCGCGGAACTGGTAGCTTTCCTGGTTTCGGACCGGGCAGCCTCGGGTCACGGGAGCGAATACGTGATCGATGGCGGTACGGTGCCGGCCGTGTGAGCGGCACGAGCGCGTGAGCGCGCCCTGCAGATAGGTCCGGTACCAACGCGTCTCCGCTACAATCAGCGCGATGCGGATCGTCTCGATCGGCGGCGGCCCGGCCGGGCTCTATTTCGCGATCCTCATGAAGCGGGCCGACCCGTCGCACGAGATCGTGGTCGTCGAGCGCAACCGCGCCGACGACACCTTCGGCTTCGGCGTCGTGTTCTCGGACGCGACGCTCGACAACTTCCAGGAGGCGGATGCCCCGAGCCACGCGGCGATCATCCGCGCGTTCGCGCACTGGGACGACATCGACACGCACTACGCCGGCCACGTCCTCCGCTCCACCGGCCACGGCTTCTCGGGCATGTCGCGCCAGACGCTGCTGACGATCCTCCAGGAGCGTTGCGCCGCGCTGGGCGTCACGCTGCGCTTCTCGACGGAGGTCGACGACCTCGCGCGCTACGCGAACGCCGACCTCGTGCTGGCCGCCGACGGCGCCAACTCCTGGGCGCGCGCGAAGCACGCGGACTGGTTCGGCCCGCGCGTCGACTGGCGGCCGAACCGCTTCGTCTGGCTGGGCACCACGTTCCCGTTCCCCGCCTTCACCTTCATCTTCAAGGAGGACGAGCACGGGCTCTGGCGGGTGCACGCCTACCGTTACAACCGCGAGCACTCGACGTTCATCCTCGAGACGACGGAGGCCACGTGGCGGCAGGCCGGACTCGATCACGCCGACGAGGCGGCCACGGCGGCGTTCGCCGAGCGGCTGTTCGCGCGCGAGCTGGATGGCCACCGGATGCTGACCAACCGCTCGCTCTGGCGGCAATTCCCGACGGTCCGCAACGAGCGCTGGCACCACGGCCCCGTCGTCCTCGTCGGCGACGCCGCGCACACCGCGCACTTCTCGATCGGGTCGGGGACGAAGCTCGCGATGGAGGACGTCATCGAGCTGGCGCGCCACGTGCGCAGGCATCGCGCCGTTCCGGAGGCGCTCGCCGCGTACGAGGCCGAGCGACGACCCCTCGTGGAGGCGCTCCAGCGCGCGGCGCAGACGAGCCTGGAGTGGTTCGAGGGAACCGAGCGCTATCACGGACGGCTCGAGCCCGTGCAGTTCGCCTACAGCCTGCTCACGCGCAGCCTCCGCGTGACCCACGAGAATCTGAGGACGCGCGACCCGAAGCTCGTGGCGGCCGTGGAGCGCTGGTTCGCCGAGCGCGCGGCGGCGCAGACCGGGTGCGCCGTCAGCGCCGCGCCGCCGATGTCGACGCCGTTCCGGCTGCGCGCCATCGTGCTCGACAACCGGCTCGTCGTGGAGCGTGCGGGCACGCCCGGCGCGCCCGGCCTCGTGCTGCTCGGGTCACTCGACGAGCCGCGAGGGCGCGGCGCCCGCGTCGGCCTGCGCCTGGTCGGCGATTTCGCCGCGGGAGCGCGCGCGGCCACCGACGCCGGCGTCGATCTCCTCGAGCTGGACGTCGCCGACCAGCCGCGGGCGACGCTGCAGGCCTTCGACGCCGCGCGCGCCGTGTGGCCGATGGCGCGGCCGATCGCGGTCCGGATCGCCGCCGGCGGAGACGCCGATGCGACCATCGAGCTCGCGCGCGTCCTTGCCGCACGCGGCTGCGATCTCGTCAGCCTCGCCGCCGGGCACGATCCGATGGCCGGGCTCGGCGCGATCTCCCTCAGCGATCGCATTCGCCACGAGGCTGGCATCCCGACGCTGGTCGGTGCCGAGTTGGACACACGACCGGACATCAACTCGGTCCTCGCCGCCGGGCGCGCCGACCTGTGCGTGATCCGGCCGAGCCGGGCGCCCTCGCTGGCATCCGCGATGCAGCAGCCCCTCTGGTCATGAAGTCGACGCTGATCGACGCGACGAGCCCGAAGACCTGGGCGCTGATCTTCGACAAGGGCGGCGATCCGGTGGCCGGGCTCACGGCCTTCGCGAAGTCGCAGAACGTGGGCGCCGCGCACTTCACGGCGATCGGCGCCTTCAGCGACGTGACGCTCGGCTACTTCGACCGCGCCGCGAAGGACTACACGAAGATTCCGCTCCGCGAGCAGGTGGAGGTTCTCTCGCTCATCGGTGACGTCGCGCTGTACCGAGGCGAGCCCAAGGTTCACGCGCACGTCGTCGCCGGGCGCGCCGACGGCGAGGCGCGCGGCGGCCACCTGCTGGAGGCCCACGTGTGGCCGACGCTCGAGGTCGTGCTCGTGGAGTCGCCGCGCCACCTGCGAAAGCGCAACGACCCGGAGACGGGCCTGGCGCTGATTCCTTCGGCCTAAATCAGCCGTTCCGGCGGCGGGGCAGGGGATCGTGCACTGGCAGGCCGGGCACGGAGACGAAGTTCCGATCGTGCGTCCAGAGCTCGGTCGCGCCATGCTCTAGCGCGATGACCGCGATCTGGAGGTCGAAGATATGCGGCCCGTTGACCTTCAACTGCGTGGCCGCGCCGAATAGTCGCTCGGCGAACCCAGGCCCCGGTATCCACAGTTGACCGAGGCCGTCGGTCAGCAGCTTGGTGAGAAAAGCGCGGGCCTGAGTCGGCGAAGACGGCGGCACCGCCGCCGTCGGATGCGTCACGATCGACCAGAACTCGGCGACGCTCGGCTGGCTGATGCCCCATCCGGCTTCCGAGCCCGCGAGATGATCGAGCACGGCACGTGCCAGCCGGTGCTCCGGCAGCGTCGCGCGGTGGGCGTAAATGAGAAGGTTGGTATCGACCGCGATCAAAAGCGGCGACCGATCCACCTGTACATCGACTCACGGTCAGCCACATCGAGACCCGGGGCCAAGCCGCCACGGACCGTGACCCACCGAATACGGCGGCGCCGCTGTCGTGCAGCGCGACGCGGCTGCCGCAGCTCGGCTCGAAGCCCTCGCTCGATGAGCGCCTTCAGCGAGCAGCGCAGCTCGGCGGCGCGCTTCTTCGCCGCGACGAACAATTCATCAGGCAGTTCGATCGTCGTCTTCATCCGCGTTCCCACATTACCATAAATATGGGTGTCGCCCGGCCCTAGACGAGCCCCATCTGCTTGCGGATCGCGCGGGCGAGCGCGCTGTCCGGCCGCTCCAGCTCGGCGACGATCGTGAAGTGGTTGAGGCCGGCCGCGTCGGCGATGTCGATCGGCGCGCCGTGCGCGCGCCACGCCGCCGCGAGGTCGTTCGTCTGGCGGTGGTACTCGGGCCCTTCGTCGGCGCCGACGGCGAGGATGAGCGGCACGCGGCCCGTCGGCTTCAGATGCACCGGGCTGTTGCGGCGCTCGGCCTCGGGCGTCAGCCCGAGCACGTCGTTGAGATAGCACAGGCGGATGGGCTCGAGGTCGTAGAGCCCGCTGAAGCCGCAGCCGGCCTTGATGACGTCCGCCGGCGCGCCGAAGCGCGACCATTCGGTGGCCAGCAGCATCGCCACCAGGTGGCCGCCGGCCGAATGGCCGGAGACCGTGATGCGCGCCGAATCGCCGCCGAACGAGCGGGCGTTGGCGTGCACCCACGCGACCGACGCGCGTACCTGGCGTACCTGCTCGTCCAGGTCCACGGTCGGCACCAGCGCGTAGTTCACGACGACGGTCGCGGCCTCGCGGAACGCGCGCGCGACGAACGAGAAGTCGGCCTTGTCGAGGCGGTGCCAGTAGCCGCCGTGGATGAAGACGTGCACCGGCGCCGGGCCGGGTCCGGCGGCGGGGAAGATGTCGGCACGCTCGGCGTGGTGGGGGCCGTACGGCACGTCGAATTGCATCGGCAATTCGGCGCGGGCGCGCGCGCTCGCGGCGCCGTAGCGCGCGATCCAGTCCATCGCGTCCTTGACCTTCGCGCGGTTGTTGTACTCGGCGTCGAGCGCCGTCCTGTCGTAGTGGCGGAACACGTTCATGCGGCGCCTCTCGTGGAGCGCGCGGGCGCGGCGACCCGCCGGGCGAGCCGGCGGGCCGCCGGCCGCGCTCAGAAGGTCAGCGGGTCGGTCAGGCGAACCCAGCGGCCGCTCTTCACGACCGCGAGGAACGACGAGTTCGCGCCCTGGTGCTTGTCGGGACCGAAGTTGACCTCCGGGCCGTTGAAGATGTCCTTGTAGCCGCGGATCGACTCCAGGCCCTTGACGAGGGCGTTGAGGGTCAGGTCGGCGCCGGCCTTTTCGAGCCCCAGCGCCGTGAGGTCGGCGGCGACGTGACCGTAGATGGCGCCGATGTTCGGGTCGTTCTTGTAGCGTTCCTTGTAGCGATCGAACCATGCCTGCGCGGTCGGGCTGAGCGTGTCGCGGTACGGCATGTCGGTCAGGCCCATCGCGTAGAGGCCCTCCGTGACCCCGCCCTGCGCGGCAGCGACGAAGAGGTCGTAGCTGGCCGCGGAGCCGAGGAAGTCCACGTCCGTCCAGCCGATCTTTCGCGCCGTCGCGTACGGCACGATCGAGTCGCGCACGATGGTGCCCAGCACGACGAGGTCGCAGCCCGCCGCCTTGAGCCGCGTGATCTGGGCGGTGAAGTCCTGGTCGGTCGGCTTGTGCGTCGTCGTCTCGACGATCTTGATCTTGAGCTTGTCCGCCTGGATCTGAATGCCGTCGAGCACTTCCTTGCCGAAGTCGGTGTCCTGGTACATCGCGCAGAGCGCCTTCTTGCCCTTCTTGCTGACGAAGTACTGGATGCCGGCGCGGACCTGGTCCACGTAGGTCGCAGCGTTGTAGAACTTCAGCTTGTGGAACGGCTCGTACATGGAGCGCGCCGCCGACAGCGGGAACAGGTTCGGCACGCCCGCGTCGAACTGGTCCTTGAACAGCGCGTTGTTCATCGGCGTCCCGAGCGGCGCCACCATCGCGAAGATGCGATCGCGGTTGATCAGCTTGGCGCCGGCCTGCACCGCGCGCGGCACCTGGTACTGGGAGTCCTCGACGATCAGCCGGATCTTGCGGCCGTGGATCCCGCCCTTGTCGTTGATCTCGTCGAAGCGCATCTTCACGGCGTTCGACGACGACACGCCGTACGTCGCAGCCGGTCCCGACAGGTCCGTGTGCATCCCGAGCACGATCTCCGTCTTGCTCACGCCGCGGCTCTCCTGCGCGAGCGCGACCCCCGCCAGCGCCCCGGCCGCCAGCACCACGCCCGCCACCAGCCTCGCTCTCTTCATCGCGCGCTCCTTTCGTCGCTACATCTCGACGTACATGCCGTCGATGACGTCCTTGTATTTGCGGTTCACGAACGTCCGCTTGAGCTTCATGGTCGGGGTCAGCTCTTCGTCCTCGGGCGTGAGCAGCTGCTCGATGAGGCGGAACTTCTTGATGGTCTCCACGCGCGCGAACTGCTTGTTGACCCGCTCGATCTCACTCCAGATCAGATCCTGGACTTCCTTCGCCCGGCACAGCGACGCAAAATTCGTGAACGGCACGTTCTTCTCCTGCGCGAACTGGGCGACCGTCTCGTGGTCGATCATCACGAGGCAGGAGAGGAACTTGCGCTGGTCGCCGATGATCACGGCGTCGGAGATGAAGGGCGAGAACTTGAGCTGGTTCTCGATCTCGGAGGGCGTGACGTTCTTGCCGCCGGCGGTGATGATGATGTCCTTCATCCGGTCGGTGATGGTGACGAACCCCTCCTCGTCCATGCGGCCCACGTCGCCGGTGTGCAGCCAGCCGTCGACGATGGTCTGGGCCGTCCGCTCGGGATTCTTGTAGTAGCCGAGGAAGACGTGGGGGCCCTTCAGTAAGATCTCGCCCTGCGTGGAGAGGCGGACCTCCGTGTCCGGGCGCGCGACGCCGACCGTGCCGAGCTTGATGCGGTCGGCGGGCATGGCCGTGGCGAGGCCGCAGTTCTCCGTCTGCCCGTACACCTCGCGCATGTCGATGCCGAGCGCCATGTACCACTTGATCAGCTCGGGCGCGATGGGGGCGGCCCCGGTGGCGGCGCCGCGCGCGCGGTGCAGCCCCATCGAGCGCTTGACGTTGTCGAGGGCGACCAGGTCGGCCAGCCGGTAGAGGAGCCGCAGGCCGAGAGACGGCCGCCGGCCCTGGATCCGGCACTCCGCCACGCGCATGCCGACCCCGATCGCCCAGCGGTAGGCCAGCCGACCCGCGCGTGTCGCCTCGCGCATCCGCAGCGCGACGCCGGAATAGAACTTCTCCCAGATGCGCGGGACGGCGAAGAAGACGGCCGGCGCCACCTCGCGGAGGTTGTCGGGTACCGTGTCGATGGACTCCGCGAAGTTCACGGTGCTGCCCGTGCTCAGCGGATAGAAGATGGTGAAGGAGCGCTCGGCGACGTGAGAGAGCGGCAGGAACGACAGCTGCTGGTCGCCCGCGCGCGGCTCGGTGAGGTAGTCGGTGAAGCCCAGCTGGAAGATGATGTTGCGATGGCTCAGCATGGCGCCCTTGGGCGGGCCCGTGGTGCCCGAGGTGTAGACGAGGATCGCGAGGTCCTCGGGCTTCGCGATCTCGACCAGCGAGTCCCAGGCGCCGGGATGCTCGCGCTCGTAGCGGGCTCCCAGCTCCAGCAGCGCGTCGAAGGACATGACCTGCGCGTCCGCGAAGCCGTGCAGTCCCTCGACGTCGAACACGACGATCTTCACCAGCCCCGGGCAGCGCGCGCGTCCTTCGAGGATCTTGTCGAGCTGCTCCTCGTCGCCCGCGAAGAAGAATCGCGTGCCGCTGTCGTTGACGATGTACTCGACCTGGCGCGGCGAGTCCGTGGTGTAGATGCCGTTCGTCACGCCGCCCACCGACATCGTCCCGAGATCCGTGTACAGCCACTCGGGGCCGTTCTCGGCGATGATCGACACCACGTCGCGCGGCCGCAGGCCGAGGGCCACCAGGCCGAGGCCGACGCGCCGCGCGCGCTCGCCGTACTGCCGCCACGTGACGGAGCGCCAGACGCCCAGGTCCTTCTCGCGCATGGCGACGGCGTCGCCGCGCTGCCCGACGACGTGGCGGAAGAGGCGGGGCAGGGTGTCCTGGCCGTGGACGGTGGGGGCGCCGGTCATCGCCACGTCTTCTTCCGCTTCCACCGGCGGGTGCCGCGTATGCTGGTCTCCTTCATGCCGAGATAGAACTCCTTGATGTCGTCCTTTTCGAGCAGCCGCGCGCAGGTATCTTCCATCACGATGCGCCCGACTTCCAGGACGTACCCGTAGTCCGCCACGTGCAGGGCCATGTTGGCGTTCTGCTCGACCAGGAGCACCGTCACCCCCCGCTCGCGGTTGATGCGCACGATGATGTCGAAGATCTCCTTCACGAGCTTGGGGGCCAGCCCCAGCGAGGGCTCGTCCAGGAGCATCATCGCCGGCCGCGTCATGAGGGCGCGGCTGATCGCGAGCATCTGCTGCTCGCCGCCCGACAGCTGGCCGGCGCGCTGGTGGGTCCGCGCCTGCAAGACCGGGAAATACTCGTACACCATCGCGAGATCGCGCGCGACGCCGACGGTGTCGGTGCGTGTATAGGCGCCCATCTTCAGATTCTCGGCGACGGTGAGCAGCGGAAAGATTTCGCGGCCCTCGGGCACGTGGCTCAGGCCCAGGCGCGTCACGCGATCGGGATCCATGCCCTGGATCTCGCGGCCGTCGAAGGTCACCGTGCCCTTCTGGGGGTCCATGACGCCGGAGACGGTCTTGAGCACGGTGGTTTTGCCGGCGCCGTTGGCGCCCAGGATGGTGACGATGGCGCCCCGCTTCACCTCGAAGCTGACGCCGCGAATGGCCATGATCGGACCGTAGTACGTCTCGAGGTTGCTCACCTGGAGGAGGGCTCCGCTCACGCGTCAGCCTCCCAGGTACGCCTTCACGACGTCGGGATGCGCCTGCACGTCGCGCGGGGTGCCGGCGGCGATGACGAGGCCGTAGTTGAGCGCCACCACGCGGTCGGACACGGCGCTGACGAGACTCATGTCGTGCTCGACCATGAGCACCGTGATGCCGAGCAGCGTCCGGATGTCCTGGATCCAGAACGCCATCTCCTCCGTCTCCTCGACGCTCAACCCGGACGAGGGCTCGTCGAGGAGGAGGAGCTTCGGCTGCGTGCAGAGCGCGCGCGCCATCTCGACGACCTTGCGGACGCCATACGGCAGGTTGACGATCAGGCTGTCGCGGTAGGGCTGGAGGTCCAGGAAGTCGATGACCTTCTCCACGGCCCCGCGATGCTCGAGCTCGAGCGCGCGCACGCGGGGCAGGAAGAGCAGCTCTTCCACGAAGCGCGAGCGCTTGTGGGCGTGCCGGCCGAGCAGGAGATTCTGCAGCACGGTGGCGTGCTCGAAGAGCTCGATGTTCTGAAACGTCCGCGCGATGCCGCGCCGGGCGATCTCGTGCGGGGGCACCCGGGTGATGTCCTCGCCGCAGAAGCTCAGACGCCCGCGGGTGGGGTCGTAGATGCGGGACACGAGGTTGAAGATCGTCGTCTTGCCGGCGCCGTTCGGCCCGATGATCGTGAGCACCTCGCCCGCCCGGACCTCGAAGCTCACGCCGGCCAGCGCGGTGATGCCCCCGAAGTTGATGGCGAGGTTGTCCGCCTCGAGCAGCGTCATCGCAGCCGCTCCGATCGCATGTAGGCCTTCTGCCGCTTGAACGTGGCGCGCTTGTAGAGCGGGAACATCGCGAAGTACAGCTTGACCTTCATCCAGCGTCCGTAGATCCCGAGGGGCTCGAAGAGGATGAAGAGCACGAGGATCAGCCCGAACAGGCCGGGCTCGAGGCCGGGCTGCTTCACGAACCGGTCCAGGCCGTGCCACGCCGGGACGGCGTCCCGCGCCTGCGAGATCAGCACGGGGAGAATCGCCACGAAGACGGCGCCGTAGAGGGCCCCGTGCAGGCTGCCGAGGCCGCCCACCACGACCATCAGCAGCAGCTGGATGGACAGCAGCACGCTGAAGATGTCGGGCGCGAGGAAGCTGATCTTGTGGGCGAAGAGCGCGCCGGCGACACCCATGAGGGCCGCGGAGTAGGCGAAGGCCATGGTCTTGTACACGGCCACGTTCACGCCCATCGACTGCGCGGCGATCTCGCTGTCGCGGATGGCGACCCAGGCGCGTCCCGTCGGGGCCCGCAGCAGATTCGCGGTCAGCCACAGGGCGCCGATGAGCACGGCGAGACACAGGAAGTAAAAGGCCAGCTCGCTCGCGAACGAGAATCCGAACAGCACCGGCTTGTCCACGGGCTTGCCCTTGAGGCCGCCGGTGACGCGATCCCAGCGCGAGAAGATTTCCTGGATGATCAGCGCGAACGCGAGCGTCGCGATGGTGAGGTACACCCCCGTCATGCGGAGCGCGGGCAGGCCGACCAGCACGCCGGCCGCGGCCGTGATCACGCAGGCGAGCGCGACGGAGACGATCCACGGCAGCTGCAGATCGTGCGCGAAGAAGACGTGCGCGTAGGCGCCGATGCCCAGGAAGGCGGCGTGGCCGAGGCTGATGAGCCCGGTGTAGCCGGCGAGGACCATGAGCGACAGCCCGCAGAGCCCGTAGATGAAGACGAGGCTGATGTCGCCGACGTAGTCGGGCACGACGCGCGGCAGCACCAGCAGCGCGGCGAAGAGGGCGACGTACCAGTTGCGCTGGACGTTGTCGCGAAAGAGCCCCAGCTCTTGCGCGTAGGAGGTCTTGAAGAGAAAGCGCACGGCGTCAGACCTTCTTGCGACCCACGGCGCCGAAGATGCCCTGCGGCCGCACCGCGAGCACGACGAGCAGCACCACGTACGCCGCGACGTCCTTGACCCCGTGCGGGAGGTAGGCGCCCGCGAACAGCTCGATGAGCCCGATGGTGAGGCCGCCGACGAGCGCGCCCGGAATGGAGCCGAAGCCGCCGAGGACGGCGGCCGCGAACGCCTTGAGGCCGATGAAGCCGAGGTTGATGTCGATCAGCGAGACGGGGGCCAGCAGCACACCGGCGATGGCGGCCACGCCGGCGGAGATCGCCCAGATGAGCGAGAACATCCGCTTGACGGGGATGCCCATGTAGTAGGCGGCGAGCTGGTTCTGCGAGGCCGCCTGCATGGCCACGCCGACTCTGGTGTAGGTGAAGAACGCGTACAGCGCCGCGCACAGCACCACCGTGCCCACGATGATCGAGACGTACTCGTGGCTCACGGTGACGCCGCCGAGCCGCGTGGCCCGCGCGCTGAAGGGCGTCGGCAGCGTGTAGATCTCCGAGCCCCACGTGATCGAGGCGAAGCTGCGGAAGATCGCGCCGAGGCCGATGGTCAGCATGACCACGGCGAACTGTGGCTGGCCGATCACGCGTCTCAGGACGGTCGCGTCGAGCGCGGCGCCGAAGAGCGCCACGATGGCGATGGCGAGCGCGAACGCGGCCCAGTAGCCGAGGCCGTACCAGACGACGAACATGTAGCACGTGAACGCGCCGAGCATGAGGAGGTCGCCCTGGGCGAAGTTCACGAGCTCGGTGGCCTTGTAGATGAGGACGAAGCCGAGGGCGACCAGGCCGTAGATGCAGCCGACGGCGAGCCCGTTGAGCAGCAGCTGGAGAATCGTGTCCACGCGCTCTCCCTATTGCAGGAGCTTTCCCGGCAGCTCGGCGCGGTCCATGCGGCGCCGGATGTTCTCGACGTAGCGGCGATAGGACGGCGTCTTCACCCCCGGGTGCCACGCGCGCGGCTTCGGCAGAGCCGCCGCCAGCTGCGCCGCCTCGTCCTCGTCCAGCTCGGCCGCCGGCTTGCCGAAGTAGCGCCGGCCCGCTGCCTCCGCGCCGTACACGCCGGGCCCGAATTCTACGACATTCAGGTAGAGCTCGAGGATCCGCCGCTTGGACAGCGCGCGCTCGAGCTGCCAGGTCAGCACGCCCTCGCGCGCCTTGCGCAGCGGGCTGCGCGAGGGCGTGAGCCAGAGGTTCTTCGCGAGCTGCTGGGTGATCGTCGAGGCGCCGCGCGGGATCTTGCGCTCCTCGAGCGCCTCCGTCATGGCCACGCGCATGTTGCCGGGGGCGAAGCCGTGGTGGTGGTAGAAACCGATGTCTTCGGCCACGAGCACCGCGCGCTTGAGGTGCAGCGAGATGGTGCCGTAGGGTACCCACCGCCACTCTGCGCGCGGCGTGCGGCCGGCCGCGCGCTCGCGCTCCTGGTAGCGCTCGATGAAGGCCGTGGTCGTCGGCGGCTGCGTGGCGAGGGCGCGGACGTCCGGCCACGTGGCGGCTACCCATACCAGCCACCCGAGCAGGACCATCACGATCAGCCCGAGAAGGCGGCGAACCCAGTGACGCCGCGCCCGCCGCCGCGCGGTCATCGGTTAGAGCGCCAGCAGCTCGTGGCGAAGGGCCTCGTTGTCGCGCAGCGCGGCGGCGGCGCCGCTGAAGCGGATGGCGCCTTTTTCCAGCACGTAGACGCGGTCGGCGAGGCGCAGCGAGAACTCCGTGTTCTGCTCGGCGAGCAGGATCGTCAGCCCCTCGGCCTTGAGGCGCGCGATCTGCTCGTCGAGGTGGTCGACGACCAGCGGCGCCAGGCCCTCCGACGGCTCGTCGAGCAGCAGCAGCTCGGGATTGCCCATCAGCGTGCGCGCGATCGTCAGCATCTGCTGCTCGCCGCCCGAGAGATAGCCGCCGTTACGGCCGGTCAGCTGGCGCAGCGTGGGGAACAGATCGAAGACGCGCTCGGTCGTCCAGCCGCCGCCGCGCTGGGCCACGTCGAGGTTCTCCCAGACGGTGAGATCGGCGAAGATGCGCCGGTCCTCGGGGACGAAGCCGATGCCGGCGCGCGCGACCCGGTACGACTCCCAGCCGGTGATGTCGACGCCCTTGAAGGCCACGCGTCCCGCCTGCGGCGGGGTGAGCCCCATGATCGAGCGCATGGTAGTGGACTTGCCGACGCCGTTGCGGCCGAGGAGGCAGACGCACTCGCCGGCGCCGACCTCGATCGAGACGCCGAACAGCACGCGCGACAGCCCGTACGCCGTGTGGATCTCGCTGACCTCGAGCAGCGGGGCGGTCACCAATCGTCGTGGGGGGCCCCGACATGGCCCCCGTCGGCGCGCACGGCCGCCGGGGAGCCGTCGGCGATCACGCGGCCCTGGTGCAGCACGGTGATCTTCTGCGCGATGGAGAAGACGACCTCCATGTCGTGCTCGGTGAACAGCAGTGTCAGCCCGCGCTCGCGCGCGAGGCGGTCGATCAGCTGGATCGTCTCGCGCGTCTCGCTCGCCGACATGCCGGCCGTCGGCTCGTCGAGCAGCAGGATGTCGGGCTCGAGGGCCAGGGCCAGCCCCAGCTCGAGCTGCTTCTGCGCGCCGTGCGACAGGAAGCCGGCGACCTCGCCGGCGCGGTCGGCGAGCCGCAGCGACTCCAGCAGGCGCAGCGTCTCGTCGCGGTAGAGGTCGCGGACCGGCGTGAACGCGTTCCAGCCGCGCCCGCGGTGCGACACGAACGCGGCCTGGACGTTCTCGTAGACGGTCAGCTTCGCGAAGATGTTGGTCCGCTGGAACGAGCGGCCCACGCCCATGCGGCAGAGATCGTGCGGCGGCACGCCGGTGACGTCGCGCCCGTTGAGCACGACCCGCCCAGTGTCGCAGCGCAGGTGGCCGGTGATCAGGTTGAACAGCGTCGTCTTCCCGGCGCCGTTGGGCCCGATGATCGCGCTCACGCTGTGCTTCGGCACGTCGAACGAGACGCGCGAGACGGCGACGAAGCCGTCGAACGACTTGGTGAGGTCGCGCACCTCAAGCACGCCGCGGCCTCCAGAGCCGGCGCCCGAGCAGCTCGAGGGCGCCACCCAGCCCGCCGGGAAAGCCGAACAGCAGCACGACGAGGATGGTGCCGAGCACGAACGGCCAGTACTCGGTGTAGGAGACGATCTGCTGGTTCAACAAGATCAGGGCCAGCGCGCCCACGCTCGGCCCGTAGAACGTCCCCATCCCGCCCAGCAGCGTCATGATGAGGACCTCGGAAGACTTGGTCCAGTACGCGAAGTCGGGGAACACGCCGCGGTTGAAGATGCCGAAGAGGCCGCCGGCGAGCCCGGCGAAGGCGCCCGCCAGCACGAACGCGGCCAGCTCGTAGCGCCGCACGTGGACGCCGATGAACTCCGCGCGCTCGGCGTTCTCGCGGATCGTCGTCAGCATCCGCCCGAACGGCGAGCGCACCACGCGGTGCAGGATCCAGAGGCACAGCGCCACCAGCACGACCGTCACCAGGTAGAAGTGGTCGCTGGTCCGCAGATCTCGCACGAGCGGCAGCGCCCCCATCCAGGCGAGGTCGGGGTAGGGGACCTCGGGCATGCCCTGCTCGCCGCCGGTGACCTCGTTCCACTTGAAGCAGATCGCCCACACGATCTGCGCGAAGGCCAGCGTGAGCATCGCGAAGTAGATGCGGGTGAGCCGCACACAGAAGAGCCCGAACAGCAGCGCGAAGGCGCCGGCCAGCACGCCGGCGGCGGGGAAGGCGAGGAGGAACGGCACGCCGAGCTTCTTCATGAGGATGCCGGTCGTGTAGGCGCCGATGCCGAAGTACGCGGCGTGGCCGAAGGACACGAGGCCCGTGTAGCCCACCAGGAGGTTGAGGCTGGTGGCGAAGAGCGCCCAGATGATCACGTCGTTGGCGAGGAACGTGTAGAAGCGCGAGCCGACCGCCGGCACGAGGAGCGCCGCCACCACGACGAGGGGCGCCCACGGCACGCGCCTCATCGCAGCGGCCGTCCGAGCAGGCCCCAGGGCCGGACGATGAGCACCGCCGCCATGAGGGCGAAGACGGCGAAGATCGAGAAGCGCGGGAAGAAGAGGATGCCGAAGGACAGCACCTGGCCGTAGATCAGCGCGCCGAGGAACGTCCCCCAGAACGAGCCGAGGCCGCCGATCACGACGACCACGAACGCCTCGACGATGACCTCCGTGTCCATGCCCGGCGTGGTCGCGCGCATCGGGCTGATGAGGGCGCCGCCCAGGCCGCCCAGGAACGAGGCGAGCACGAAAACCCACGTGTAGAGCGCGTCCACGTTGACGCCCAGCGCGCCCAGCGTTTCGCGGTCCAGCGCGGCCGCGCGGATGTAGCGGCCGACGCGCGTGCGCTGCAGCACCACCCAGAACGCGAGCGCGATGGCCGGGCCGAGCAGGATGATGAACAGGTTGTAGTGGGGGATGATGGCGCCGAAGACGTGGAGGGCGCCGGTCAGCTCGGGCGGCCGGCTCACCGACTTCTGCTGGGTGCCCCAGAGCATCTTGGCGGCGTCGCTCAGGATCAGCGCGAGCGCGTACGTGAACAGGAGCTGGTAGAGCTCGTCCTTGCCGTAGAGCCGACGGAACAGGAACCGCTCGATCAGACCGCCGAGCGCGGCCACGACCAGCGCGCCGCCGAGCGCGGTCAGCCAGAAGCGGCCGCCGCTCACGCCCATCCACTGCACGAGCTGGTAGGTCGCGTACGCGCCGAGCATGTAGAAGGTGCCGTGCGCGAAGTTCAGCACGCGCAGTACGCCGAAGATCAGCGACAGCCCGGCCGCGATCAGGAACAGGAACATCGCGGCCGTGAGGCCGCTGACGCTCTGGGCGAAGACGAACGACGGATCCGGCAGACCCTAATCCATGAACTTGGTCGGATCCACGTAGGTCACGGGCTTCATGATCGCGAACGGGTACTTCGGATCCATCACGGTCTTGCCGTAGAGCTGGCCGCGGTTGGCCTGGTGGTCCTTCTCGCGGATCGTCAGCGGCCCCACCGGCGTCTCCACCGTCAGCCCGAGCAGCGCCTTGGCGACCTTGTCGGAATCCGTGCTTTCGGCCTTCTTGATGGCCTCGGCCAGGAACTGCATGCCGATGTAGCCCTGGATCGCCCACGACGACGGGTATTCGTCCTTCAGGTACCTGGACAGCCGGGCGACGTAGGAGCGGTGCGCCTGCGTCTCGCCCCAGTAGAACGCGTCGTACGAGTTGCCCCAGATGCCGACGGGATAGTCGGCGCCCATCGACTTCGCCGTCTCCGGCGTGGCCGCCTCGCCGACGCCGATGAAGTGGTACTTGAGCGCGTCGAACATGCCGACGGCTCTGGCCTGCTTGGAGTAGGTCACGAAGAAGCCGCCCCAGATCGACGAGAAGACGGCCTCGGGCTTCTTGGCCATCTGGGCGTTGATGAACGGGTTGTAGTCCTGCTCGCCGAGCTTCGGCCACTGCTGATCCACGATCTCGACGCTCGGCTTGATCTTCTTCAGATGCTCGACGAACGCCTTGGTCACGTCCTGGCCGTACGCGTAGTCGAACGACATCGTCGCGACCCTCTTCACCGGCCACTTGGCGACGATCTCGGCCGCGCTGCGGCCCTCGATGGTGGTGGTGGAGGCCACGCGGAAGACGTAGGGGTGCAGCTTGTCGGGCGCCGTGAGCTGGTCGGTCTTCGGAATCGGCGCGATGAAGACGATCTTGTTCTCCTTGGCCACCACGGAGACCGCCGGCCCCTCGGCGGAGGTCAGCGTGCCGACCAGGAAGTCCACGTTGTCTTTCAGGATCAGCTCGCGCGCCTGGCGGACCGCTTCGTTGGCGTCGGCCTTGGAGTCGCGGGTGATCAGCTCGAGCTTGCGGCCGAGCACGCCGCCCCTGGCGTTGATCTCCTCGACGAACATCATGGCGCCCTTGGTCGCGGGCTCGCCGAACAGCGCGGGCGGCCCCGAGAGTGGCATCGGCATGCCCACCTTGATGGGCTTCTGAGCGTCCGCCGCCGGCGGCACGAGCAGGGCCGCGGCGAGCAGGACGACGAGCAGCGTGCGTCGGTGCATGGAAGCCTCCTTGATGATCAGAAGACCGGAAGACCCGGAGTCGTCCGGCGGATGCGATAGAGCGACGTCGACGCGGTGACGAACAGCGAGCGGTAGTCGTCGTCGCCCCAGGCGAAGTTGGCGGTGCGCTCCGGCGTCTCGAGGATCTCGAGCAGCCGGGCGTCGGGATCGAACACGTGGATGCCGCCGGGCCCGCAGCAGTAGACGTTGCCGGCGGAGTCGAGCTTCATGCCGTCGGGGGCGCCGGGCTTGTCGCCCTTGGTCTCGGCCCACAGGCGGCCATTGGTGAGCGTGCCCTTGGGCGTCACGTCGAACACGCGGATGTGCTTGCGCGCGGTGTCGTTGATGAAGAGGCGCCGCTCGTCCAGTGAGAAGCAGAGGCCGTTGGGACGATCGAAGTCGTCCACGAGCAGCTCGGTCGTCTTCGGGTCGGGGCCCACGCGGAACACGCCCTGGAACGACAATTCTTGTGGGCGCTCGACGCCGTAGAACTTCGCGCGGCCGTACGGCGGGTCGCTGAAGTAGATGCCGCCGTCCGACTTGCACACGATGTCGTTGGGGCTGTTGAGTTGCTTGCCCTGGTGGTGGGTGGCGATCGGCACGATGCGCCCGTCGGTCTCCGTCCGCGTCACCTGGCTGCTGGCGTGCTCGCACGCGAGCAGGCGCCCCTGGCGATCGTAGGTGAGCCCGTTGGACATGTTGCACGGCTTGCGGAAGGTCGTGACGCCGTCCTTCGCCGACCAGCGCCGCATGTGGTCGCCGGGCATGTCGCTCCAGAGCAGGAACTTGCCCGCCGGATGCCACACCGGCCCCTCGGTGAAGAGGAAGCCGCCGCCGAGCTTCTCGAACGCCGCGCTCACTTCTTGCCGGGATTGCCCGCCACGTACCAGTCGGGCGGCGTGACCTCGTTGAAGACCACCCAGACGGCCTGCGGCGGGAGCTTGCAGACCTCCGTGATCGTCTCCGTCACGCGGCGCGCGATCTCGTCCTTGCGCTCCTTGGGATGGCCTTCGTAGAGGGTGATGTTGACGAACGGCATGGCGCACCTCCGTCGGCGCTGACGTCGGGAATTGGGCGGTAAGGTACCACGCGGGCAGTAGGGCGACAAGGCGACTAGCGAAGGACGAGCACCGCGACGATCGGCCTGATGACGAGGCCGAGCACAAAGCCGAACGCCATGAAGCCCAGCAGGGACTGCCACGACCAAAGCGTCTCGAAGCCCCAGATCCAGCCACTCACGGCGGCGCACACGAAGAGCGTCAGGCCTCCGACGAATCCGAGCCTTCCGGCTGAATCTCGGGACATGGTCAATTGCGCGTGGCAAGACACGCAGGTCAACGTGCTTCCGCTGAAGAGCAACCGCCACCTGGGATACCGCGCTCCGCATCGCGGGCACATCAGCTTGCCCATCCTCAGCGTCGCTCGCTCCTCGAAGCGCGCCGCCGCTCCCACAGGACGAACGAGGCCACCGCCAGGATCAGCAGCAGCGGACCGTAGACGAGCGCCGCCCATCCGCCCAATCCCGGGCCATCACGGAGCGGCCAGCACGGCGCCGGACCAGTGCCCGCGCGCGGAGGGCCAGAAGCTGACGACCCCAAGCACCGGCGGCGCCAGCAGCAGAACGGCGGCCGCGACACCTTCCGGAGCGTATTGGGCGATCAGCACGCGCGCGTCACCCCGCAGACCTTCGCCACCGCCCACATAAATCGCGCGCGGCCTCCGCCCAGATCGGGAACTCGAACGCGAAGCCCTGCTGCACGAGCCGGCCGGGAACGACACGACGGCTCTTGAGCACCAGCTCGGTCTCGCTCCGGAGCACCCACGTGCCGACCTCCAGCATCCAGGCGGAGGCGGGCAGGCCCAGCCGCATCCCCCACGCCTCGCGCAGCGCGCGCATGAAGTCGGCGTTGGGCAGGGGATGGGGCGCGGCGAGGTTGACGGCGCCGTCGACCTTGTCGTGCTCGATCAGCCAATAGACGGCGCGCACGAAGTCGCCGTCATGGATCCACGAGACGTACTGCCGGCCGTGGCCGGCCTGCCCGCCGAGGCCGAAGCGCACCAGGCGCAGCAGCAGGTCGAACACGCCGCCCCGGTCGGGGCTCATCACGACGGCCGCGCGCAGCGCCACCTTGCGCGTGCGTGGCGTCGCCGCCGCGTCGAGCGCGCGCTCCCACGACGTGGCCACGTCGATGCTGAAGCGCCAGGTGTCGGGCGCCCCGGGCTCGGCGCCGCCGAGGATGCCCGTGGCCTCGTCGTTGGGAGCGTCGTAGCGGTGCGCGTAGATGGTGGCGGTGCTCATCTGCAGCCAGACGCGCGGCGGCCGCGCGGCGCCCGCGATCGCTTCGCCGACGACGCGCGTGCTGTTCACGCGCGACTCCTTGATGGCGCGTCGGTTGGCCGGCGTGTAGCGACAGTTCACGCTGCGCCCGGCCAGGTTGACGACCACGTCGGCGCCGTCGAGCTCGCGCGTCCACGGCCCGGGCGTGTTCGCGTCCCACGCGACCACGAGCCAGGGCGCCTTCTGAGGCGCGCGGCTCAGCACCACGACCTCGTGGCCGTCGCTGTGGAACGCCCGGGCCAGGATCGTGCCGACCTGCCCGGCGCCGCCAGGGAGGAGGATCCTTACGGCAAATCCTCCAGTCGGACACCGCGACCAGCCGCGAGGGCTTCTCGCGCCTCGGCGACTCGTCGCAGGAACTCCGGATGATGCTCGAGTCGATAGTCGACCCAGTCGTCCTCGCTTCCGAAGCCGATCAACACACCCGCCGGCTTCCCGTGCCGCGTGATGACGATCTCTTCGGACTCGGCCAAGCGCAGGAATCGCGACAGGTCGTCCTTGACGTCAGCCAGCGCCACCTGGCGTACCCGGCGTCCCGTGCCGGGCGAGCCAGTCCGCGGCTTCAGCTTTCGTGACGATCGCGAGGACCTGGACGGCTTCGCGCGTGACGTCATAGAACACCCTCACTTCCCCGACCCGGAGGCGATACTGCGGCTGGCTCATGCCCCGCAGCCGTTTGATCCGGCTCTTGCTCACCCGGGTGGGCTCGTGCCGCAAGTGCCGTTCGAGGGCGTCCCGCACCTCGGCGCGGCTATAGGCTGGCAAAGACCTGAAAGTCTTGGCCGCCGCGGGGGCCAGAACGACCGCGTACGTCATTATAGCCAAACCATGGCCATATTAGGCACTGCGGTCAAACGTCACCGTCTGATTGCCGTCAGCTACGGGAAGTGGACCACGAGGTCTGGGGGTCGGCGACGGCGCGCGTCAGGAGTCACAGTTGCCGACGCACGGACAGGCGCCGCGGTCACCCGGTCTTCAGGGCGCAGCCGACGACAGCAACGGCGGGCCCGACGCGGCCGCGATGGCTCATCGCGGCGCGCCGGCGGGAGCCGGCTGAGCACCCTCGAGCCAGGGCGCGAGATTCACGCGCTCGGCGAAGGGGCGCTTGAGGCCGGTGACGGTCACCGTAGCGGTCCGGCTCGGCTCGTCGACGTCGAGGTAGGCGTCGACGAAGTGGAAGCGGTAGGTCCCCATGGAGCCCGGCGCCACTCGACGCTGGAGGTCGTTGCGGCTGCTGCGACGGAAGATGTCTGGATCGACGGGGTCACCGGTCAAGAGGAGCTCCTTAGGCCAGAAGCGCCAATGCTTGACAAGCCGCCCGTAGCCACCGCCCATCGGGCGCACGACGAGGAAGACGTCGAAGCCCTGGCCCCGTTCGACGGAGTATCCGCCGAGTCGAATCGGCGCGAAGAGTTTGCCGAACAGCTCGACCGTCATGCTGCCCAATGGGACGCGGGCGAGCAGGCCACCGTGATGGTCTTCGCCGTTGCCCCAGCTGTTCGTGCTGCTGATGTTGATGCGGTGGATCGTAAGGCTCGCGCCTTCGGGGAAGGAGTGTACCGTGTCTTTGCTCTCCCAGCGCGTCGCTGCGACCTCCTTCCCGTTGTGCCATGCGCCGTAATGCCCTGTCAGCATCCGTTCGCGCCACGCGGCTTCGAGCTGCGGCGCGTCGTCGCTGATAGTCGCGCAGCCACACACGACGATCGTCACGAGCGTGACGCGCCACGCACGACTCGTCAATAGCGACCGCCCACCGGTTGCGCGCGCGACGCGCCGAGAATCGCGCCC
The DNA here is from genome assembly GCA_003220225.1 of Candidatus Rokuibacteriota bacterium. Lineage (GTDB taxonomy): Bacteria > Methylomirabilota > Methylomirabilia > Rokubacteriales > CSP1-6 > AR12. Next base: position 1,773 of record QHRU01000011.1, on the reverse strand, counting down.
TGGATGGCTTCCTGGACTCTCGGGTGGCTGGTGATGTCGATGTGGTTGGTGCCGGTGATCAGGATGTTCTGTTCGGCGCCGCCGATCTCGAAGCCTCGGATCAATATGAGATAGCGGCGCGTCTGGTAGAAGCTGGTCAGCGGCAATCCGGGCGGGACGGTCGTGCTCGGATCGACGAACGGATCGATGGTGAAGACGCGGTCGGGGGTGATGCCGAGTCCCAGCAGCTCAGCGGCCGCTCGCACCGCCGCTTCGCCGCCTCGGCTATGGCCGACGATGTACACGGGCCGGCCGGCGCGAGCTGCTTCGCGCGCGCGGGCCACGACTTCGTCGATCTGCCCACTGTTGAAGATAAAGACAGGCTCCCCATTCTCACCGAGAGTTCTGACCAGATTGCTCAGACCACGATTCAATTCCCCGGCGCTCGAGCCCCCCGGGCCAGAGGACGCCAGCCCTCCGTAAATGACGAACGTGTCGAGTCCGAACGGGTCAGCGTTGCTGAGCGGATTATTGAGCGCGTAGGCGTAGCGGTTGGCACCCAGTCGCAGAACCAGATCCTGGTTCAGGAACCGATGGAGCCCGGGCGAGTAGTAACGTGCCCGGTAGTACATGAGGCCCGTCTCATCGGCCTCGCGGGCCGTAAAGGTCAGCCGGTTGTCGGACGCAGCACCGCTCGACGCCGATTCCCCGAACGGTGAGTACGAGTATTGCGTCATCACCCTGCCGGCGGCATCGCTCGTGGCGATGACCGTTCCGAGGGCGTCCGTCAGATAGATCTCGTCGACGCCGCGGGCGACTGGCGTGTCGACGCCGAGGAGTCGGAAATAGGGCAGCGTGACGCCATCGCGGATCTCCGCTGCGACATCGGGGCCATCGTAGAGATACTGTGTCGTCACGCCATCGACGGTCTTTCGGACTCGCCGCCCAAACACATCATAGGCGAAGGACGCTTCAATGCCGGCCCGCGTCAACCCTACGAGGCGATTGCGGCTATCCCAACGGAGCGAGGCCGTTCCGGTGCCGTCGGCGATCGAGGTCGTATTGCCCTCATCGTCGAACGTCAATGCGGCGCGGCCGAACGTCAGCTGACGATTCTGGTCATCGTACGTGGCGCCATCGATCGCCGGCGGAAGGTTGGTCGCCGCGAAGGTCCCGCCGACCGCGGTCACCTCGCCCCCGGCCTCACGCATATAGGTGAGGTCGCCGATCAGGCTGGCGCCACGTCTGTAGTTAAGGCTGACGAGGCGACTCGCCTCGTCGTAGCCGAGCTCTTTGACGACGCCGTTGGGGAGCGTAACGGTCGCGAGCCGCCCAGCGCCGTCATACGACAACTGGACACTTTCGCGGTCGGCGTCGACGCGAGTCAGTTGCGACGCAGCGTCGAAGGTGTAGGTCGTCGGCTCCACCCCCGTGGCGAAGCGATGCCGGCGCCGGCCGAGCGCATCGTAGCCGTAGCTCACGGCGCCGAGGGTGGTCTGCACGCCGGCGAGCCGATCGAGTCGATCGTATTCGTGGACCACGGCGCCGCCAGCCGAATCCTCGGCCACGACCGCGCGGCCGGCGGCGTCATAGCGAAAGGTCGTTACGCTGCCGTCGGCATACGTCGCCCCGACTCTGCGATCGAGCTCGTCGTACCGATGCGTCGTCGCGCGTCCGTTTCGATCGATGTGCATGACGAGACGGCCGCCCGTGTCATAGCCATAGGTCTCGGTCACGCCCTGGGGATGCGTTCGCGCCACCAGGCGATCCATGACGTCGTAGGTGTGCGTGATC
>QHRU01000010.1 GCA_003220225.1 Candidatus Rokuibacteriota bacterium | reverse complement strand
TCGCGCACGTTGCCCGGCCAGTCGTGGCCGACGAGACGATCGAGCGCCTCCGGCGCCACCCCGCGCTCGCCCAGCTCCGCGGCGTACTTCGCCAGGAGGTGCTCGACCAGCAGCGGGATGTCACGGCGCCGCTCGCGCAGCGGCGGCAGGGTGACGGTCACCACGTTGAGCCGGTAGAAGAGGTCCTCCCGGAAGCGGCCCTCGCGCATCATCGTCTCGAGGTCGCGGTTGGTGGCCGCGAGCACGCGCACGTCGATGCGCAGCGACTCCTGGCCGCCCACGCGCTCGATCGTCCGCTCCTGGAGCGCGCGCAGCAGCTTCGTCTGCAGCTCCGGCGGCATGTCGCCGATCTCGTCGAGAAAGAGCGTGCCCCCGTGCGCCAGCTCGAGCTTGCCGAGCTTGCGCTCCTTGGCGTCGGTGAAGGCGCCGCGCTCGTGGCCGAACAGCTCGGATTCGAGCAGCGTGCCCGGAATGGCCGCCGACGACACGGCGACGAACGGCCGCCCCGCGCGGCGGCTGTAGTGGTGGATCGCGCGGGCGACCAGCTCCTTGCCGGTGCCCGACTCCCCGCGCAGCAGGATGGTGACGTCGCTGGCCGCGATGCGCCCGATCGTCTTGTAGACCTCCTGCATGCGCGGGTGGCGGCCGATCAGCGCGCCGAACTCCCAGACCTCCTGCAGGCCGGTCTTGAGCCGCGCGACCTCCTGAGTCAGCCGCCCGGCCGCCAGCGCGCGCTCCGCGAGCAGCAGCACCTCGTCGAGGTCGAAGGGCTTGGCGAGGTAGTCGTAGGCGCCCCGCTGCATCGCCTGGATCGCCGTCTCCATCGTGCCGTGCGCGGTCATCACGATCACGTGGGCGTCGGAGGCCAGCGCGCGCAGCTTGGCGAGCACGGTGAGGCCGTCGGTGCCCGGCATGCGGATGTCGAGGAACACGAGATCGAACGGCGCCTCCGAGAACGCGCGCAGCGCCTCGTCGCCGTCGCGCACGGCCGTGACCTCGTAGCCCGCCTGCCGCAGGCCCTTCTCGAGGACCCAGCGCAGGCCGTCCTCGTCGTCGGCGATCAGCACGCGCGCGGTAGGCGGCTGGCTCATCGCGCGATGGGCAGGAAGCACGTGACGGTCGTCCCGCGCCCTTCCTCGCTGTCCACGTGAATGGCCCCGCGGTGCTGCTCGAGGATCTGGTGGCAGATGGCGAGCCCCAGGCCGAGCCCGTGGTCCTTGGTCGTGAAGAACGGGTCGAAGATCTTCGCCCGCGCGGCGGCCGGGATGCCGCTGCCCTCGTCGATGACGTGCGCCTCGACCATCGTGCGTGCGCCGCCGCCGCCGAGGTCCATCTTGCCGAACAGCGGGTTGAGGCTGACCTTCGTGGCCAGCGTCAGCGTGCCGCCCGGCTTCATGGCGTCCATCGCGTTCCTCACCAGATTGTGGAAGACCTGCACCAGCCGGTCCTCGTCTCCGAGGATCGGCGGCAGGCTCGGATCATACCGCCGCACGATGGCGATGCGCTTGTCCCGCGCGCCCTCCTCGGTCAGGAGCGCGACGCGCTCCAGCAGCTGGTGCAGGTTGAGCGGCACCGGCCGCACCGGGACCGGGCGCGCCAGGTTCAGGAGCATCTCGATGATCCGGTTCACGCGGTCCACCTCGCTGGTCAGGACCGTCGTGTACTCGGTCAGCCGCGGCTCGCTCGCCAGCTCGCGCGCGAGGAGCTGGACGGCGCCGCGGATGGCGCCCAGCGGGTTGCGGATCTCGTGCGCGAGCCCGACGGCCATGCGCCCGGCGGAGGCCAGCGTCTCGCCGCGCCGCACCTCGGCCTCGAGCTGGCGGATGCGCGAGAGGTCGCGCAACACGGCCACCGCGCCGCCGACGTTGCCGTCCTTGCCGAAGAGCGCCGCGGTGACGAGGCTCACGGGCACCTCGCGCCGGTCGGCGCGCTCGATCAGCGCCTCCGCCTCCGAGCGGCTCTCGCCGCTGGCGAGCGTCTCGGCCAGCCGCCGCACGATCGAGGCGTCGCCGGGGAAGACCTCCTTCAGCAGCCGCCCCTCCGCGCGGCGCGCGGAGCGCTCGGCCAGCACCTCGGCCGCCGAGTTCCAGAACACGACGCGCAGCTCGGTGTCGACGGCGATAACGGCATCAGGAAGACCCGCGAGAACGGCTTCAAAATTCATTGCAGCGGGGTCCGCGAGGCCGGGTTCGGCCGTGGGTGGCCTGTCCCAGCGGATGCCGGCTCCGTGCGTTCACGACGCCAGCACCAGGTCAGGAATCGCGTTGAGATCCAGTCGCGCGCGCTCACCCGCCTTCAGCCGGTCGCTGCCGGCGGCGGCGATCATCGCCGCGTTGTCGGTGCACAGGCGGGGCGGCGGCACGTGCAGCCGCACGCCTTCGACGCCGGCTTCCGCGGCCAGCGTCTCGCGCAGCCGCGTGTTGGCGGCGACGCCGCCGGTGAGCACCACGCGCTTCACGCCCGTCTGCACGCACGCGCGCAGCGTCCGTCGGACGAGCATCCGCACCACCGCGGCCTGGAACGACGCCGCCACGTCGGCGGTCTGTCGCTCGGACAGCGGGCCGTGGCGCTTGACGTAGAGGGAGACCGACGTCTTGATCCCGCTGAACGAGAAGTCGCGCGCGCCGTCGGTCATGCGCGAGGCGGGAAACGCGATCGCCGTGGGATCCCCCGCCTCCGCCGTGCGCTGGACGATCGGCCCGCCGGGGAAGCCGAGGCCGAGCAGCTTGGCGACCTTGTCGAAGGCCTCACCCGCCGCGTCGTCGCGTGTCTGCCCCAGCAGCGCGTACTCGCGCGGCGCGCGAGCCTGGTAGAGCGCGGTGTGGCCGCCGGAGACCACGAGCGCCAGGAACGGATACTCGGGCGGATCGTCGGTGAGGAACGAGGCGTAGATGTGGCCCTCGAGGTGGTTCACGCCGACGAGCGGCAGGCCATGCACCCAGGCGAGCGCCTTCGCCAGCGACGTGCCGACGAGCAGCGAGCCGACGAGCCCCGGGCCCTGCGTCACCGCGATGCCGTCGAGGTCGGCCGCGCGCACGCGCGCCTCGCCGAGCGCGCGCTCCACCACCGGCACGATCACCTCGAGATGCCGCCGCGACGCCAGCTCGGGCACGACGCCGCCGTAGGGCGCGTGGACGTCGTCCTGCGAGGCGACGATGCTCGACAGCACGCGATACCCGTCGGCCAGCACCGCGGCCGCCGTCTCGTCGCACGAGCTCTCGATCCCCAGCACCACCATCCGCGCCCTGCCTCCGAAATCAGCACCCGGCGCCGAAAACACGAAAGGCGGTGGAACGACGCCCACCGCCTTCGCGCTGCGTCCGGCTATCGGGTCGTCGTCTGCGTCGGCGCGGGCGCCTGCGCCTGCGGCTGGCTCGCGTCCGGACGCTGTTGCTCGATCAGTCGCATGGTCTTGATGACGTCCAGAGCGCGCTGCAGCTGCACGTCCTTCTTGAGGTCCTCCATCGGGTCGGGCGACGGCAGTGGCCGCTCCTTGGCCACGGGTTCCTTCGGCGCCTCTACCACGATGTCCGGCGTGATGCCCTTGCCGTGGATCGAGCGGCCCTTCGGCGTGAAGTACTTCGCCGTGGTGAGCCGCAGGCCCGAGCCGTCGGAAAGCGGGATGATCGTCTGCACCGAGCCCTTGCCGAAGGTCTGGGTGCCGACCACCATCGCCCGGCCCCAGTCCTGAAGCGCGCCCGCGACGATCTCCGACGCCGAGGCGCTGCCCTGGTTGACCAGGACGACCATCGGCATCTTCGAATAGCCCTTCTTGGCGTGGGCCGAGAAACGCATGTTCTGGTTGCGGACGCGGCCTTCCGTGTAGACGACGAGCTTGCCGTCGTCGATGAACTTTTCAGAAACTTCGACCGCCGCGGTCAGTAAACCGCCTGGATTGTTGCGGAGGTCGAGGATCAGCGCTTTCATACCGGTCTTGTCGAACTTCTCGAGCGTCTGCTCGAGGTCGTGCGGGCTCTGCTCCTGGAACTGGCGCAGCTTGATGTAGGCGATGCTGTTGCCGAGGTCCTGCGAGCGCACCGAGTGCACGCGGATCTGCTCGCGGGTGATGTCGAAGTCCTTCGGCTCCGTCCAGCCCTCGCGCATGATCGTCACGGTGACCTTGGTGCCCGGCCGGCCGCGCATGCGCTTGACGGCGTCCGGCAGCTGCATATCCTTCGTGGCCAGCCCGTCGATCTTCACGATGCGATCACCGGTGTGCAGGCCGGCGCGGTAGGCCGGCGTGCCTTCGATGGGAGCCACCACGGTCAGGACATCGTCTTTGAGCGTGATTTCGATTCCCAGGCCCCCGAAGCTGCCCGAGGTCTCGACCTGCATCTCCTTGTAGGAGTCGGGATCGAGGAACGAGCTGTGCGGGTCGAGGCCGCGCAGCGTGCCCTTGATCGCGCTGTAGATCAGCTCCTTGGGCGGCACTTCGTCGACGTACTGGTTCTGCACGATCGACAGCACCTCGGTGAAGAGCCGGAGTTGCTCGTACGTCGCGCCGTTGTCCGTGCCCTTGCTGGCGACGGAGCCGCCGAGCGAGAGGGTCAGCACGACGAGCAAGGAGCCGATCACAAACGCCTTCTTCATGGAATCCCCCAGGTCCCGCGTCGCTTCAGCTCCGTTGTCGGAGCCACTGTTCAGGGTTCTGCGGCTTGCCCTGGTGACGCACCTCGAAATAGAGGCGCGGCCCCTCCAGCGAGCCCGTGTCCCCCACTGTCCCGATGCGCTGTCCCTGCTTCACGTCGTCGCCTTCCTTCACGACGATATCGGCAACGTGCGCGTACAGCGTGTAGTACTCGTTGTCGTGGTCCAGGATGATCAGGTTTCCGTACCCCTTGAACCAGCCCGTGTACACGACGTGCCCGGCGAACACGGCCGCCACGTCGCGGCCCTCCCCGGCCTCGATGTCCACGCCGTTGCGGAACGTCCGAGTTCCGAACCGGGGATGCACCTGAGCGCCGAACGCGCTGACCACACGGCCCTCCGTCGGCCACGGCAGCCGGCCCCTGAGAGTACCGAAACCCACGGCCGGGGGAGTTTCGGTGCCCGGCTTCGGCGGCGGGATCCTGGCCATGCGTCGTTGCTTGGCCTGGAGGTCGCGGATGAACGCCTCCAGTCGTCGCGCCGCCTCGGTGAGCTCGCCCACCATCCGCTCGTGGTACGCGCGCTCGTCGCGGACCTTCGCCAGCAAGATGCGGCGCTTGGCGGCGTCCCGATCGACTTCGCTCTGCTCACGCTGGGCATCCGTCCGGAGCGTCGCCAATTCCCTTTGCCGGCCCTCTTCCCGGCCGCGGCGATCCTCCAGACGTTCTGTCGTTCCACGATACTCTTGAATGAGGCGGGCGTCCAGAGAGGCGAGGCTGGTGAGGTGCCGGACGGCCGCCGCCCGCGTCGCCGGGTCCTCTCCTGACAACAAGATAGGCAGCGCCCCCCCCTGGACGTGGACCTTGTACATGGCCTGCAGCCGCCGGGCGAGGGCCGCCTGCTGCCCGGAGCGCTGGGTCTCGAGCGACTGGATCTCGCCACGGAACGATTTCACGTCGCCTGCCGCGCGCTTGATCCGCGTGTCGAGCCGGGTCACCTCGCGCTGCTTGTCCGTCAGCCGCTGCTCGATCACCTCCAGCTCCGCCAGCACCGACGTTTCGCGCGCCCGCGCCTCCGCCGCCTTCTGCTTCTCCTCGCGCAGCTGCTTCTCGGTCTGCTGGAGCTTCTTCTGCTCGGCCGAGATCGGGTCGTCGGCCTTCTTGCCGGCGGTCTGCGCCGTCGCGACGCTGATCAGCAGACACATGGCGAGGCTCGCAACGGAAACGACCGTGGGCGTGCGCGTCGGTACGCCGCCGCGCGCGACGTGAGGCGCCGCCCCGTCGCCCGCCCTCATCGCTCGGTGCGTCCCCGCGCGAGCCAGCCGCCGAACCCGCCGAGCATGGTGCCCGCAAACATGAGCGCGACGACGGTCTGCGGGCGCAGGAACGTCAGGCGCTCGAGCCCGAGCGTCTGGCTGACGAGCGGCTCCAGGCGCGGTCCGGCGATCGTGTAGAGGACGATCAGCACCCAGATCGCCATCACGGCGCCGACGAGGCCCTGCAGCATCCCCTGCAGCAGCAGCGGTAGGCGCACGACGAGCTCCGGCGCGCCCACCAGGCGCATGATCTCGAGCTCCTGGCGACGCGCGTGCAGCACGAGCGTGGTGGCCGTGGTGACGGTGAGGATCGCGGCCATCGCGAGCACGGCGCCCACGCCGAGACCGATGACCTCGAGCAGGCGCTGGCCGCGCGCGAGCCGCTCGATCCAGTCGATGCCGCCGCCGACCTCGTCGGCCTCGGACAGCCCCGACAACCGCGCGATGAGCCCGCGCGCGCCCTCGGGCGTCGTACCCTCCGCGGTGAGCGTCACCTCGAGCGACGCGGGCAGCGGGTTCGCCGGCAGCTGCTCGGCCACGCTGGCATCCTTGCCGAGCACCTGCTTGAGCGTGCCGAGCGCCTCGGCCTTGCTCACGTAGCGCACGGCGCCGACGCCCGGCATGGCCAGCACCCGCTCCACGAGCGCGTGAGCGTCGTCGGCCGACGGCTCGCGCTTGAGGTACACGATGATGCGCACGCGGTCGCGCCAGTGCGCGGCGGCCTGACCGACGTTCGCCGACACGAGCCAGAAGCCGCCGAGCGCCGCGAGCGAGAGCGTGATCAACAGGATGGCGGCGACGGCGACGCGCCCGGCGCGGCGCAGGTCGCGCAGCGCCTCGCCGAAGAGGAAGCCGAGCACCTAGCCCTCGTCCTTGACGAGGCGGCCGCCCACGAGCGTGAGCGTCCGCTGGCGCAGGGCGGCCGCCAGTCGGGCCTGGTGGGTCGCGAACAGCACGGTGGTGCCGCCCGCCCAGATGTCCTTCACGATGTCGACGACCTCGGCGGCCATCGTGTCGTCCAGGCTCCCCGTCGGCTCGTCGGCCAGCAGCAGCAGCGGATTGCGCGCGATGGCGCGCGCCAGCGCGGCGCGCTGGGCCTCGCCCTGGGAGAGCTGCGCGGGGTAGGCCTGCGCGCGCGACGACAGGCCGACGGCGCGGAGCGCGTCGAACACGCGCGGCGTGATCTCGCGGCGCGGGGTGCCGAGCACGCGCAGCACGAAGGCGACGTTCTCGTACACGGTACGGCCGGGCAGGAGCTTGGCGTCCTGGAAGACGACGCCGATCGAGCGGCGCAGCTCGGCGACCTCGCGCACGCGCAGCGCCGGCACGTCGTAATCGAGCACCTCGATCTCGCCTTCGGTCGGCAGCTCCTCCCGGTAGAGCAGGCGCAGCAGCGTGGTCTTGCCGGCGCCGCTGGCGCCGTGCAGCGTGACGAACTCGCCCTTGGCCACGCGGAAGGAGACGTCGCTGAGCGCAGGGACCTTCACCGGTCCCACCGCGAAGACTTTCCAGACCCGGTGAAGCTCAATCATTGAGGCAGAACAATTATAGCGGGGGCCCTACGTTTTCGTGAGCTTCTCCAGCTCTGCTTCCACCAGCTTGCTGACCATGGCGGGGTTGGCCTTGCCGCCGCTGGCCTTCATGACCTGGCCGACGAACGCTTTGGCGGCGGCGGTTTTGCCCTTGCGATAGTCCTCGACGGCCTTGGGGTTGCCGGCGATGGCACTGGCCACCATCGCGGCGAGCGCGCCCGCGTCGGCCACCTGGGTGAGGCCCTCGCGGCGCACGATCGCCGCCGCCTCCTCGCCCGTGCGAACCATCGTCTCGAAGACGGTCTTGGCGATCTTGCCGCTGATGGTGCCGTCGTCGATGAGCCGCAGCAGCCCGGCCAGCCGCGACGGCGTGACCGTCGCCTGCTCGATCGCGCGCTCGTCGTCGCCCGGCAGCTCGCGCAGCAGCTCGGACATCACCCAGTTGGACACGAGCTTGGGCTGCGGGAAGTCGCGCACCGCCGCCTCGTAGTATTCGGCGAGCGCGCGGCTCTGCGTCAGCAGCGCCGCGTCGTAGGCGGGGAGCCCGTAGGCGGCGACGAAGCGCTGGCGGCGCGCACGCGGCAGCTCGGGCAGCACTCGGCGGATCTCGTCGATCCACGCGGCGTCGAGCTTCAGCGGGACGAGGTCGGGCTCGGGGAAATAGCGGTAGTCGTGCGCGAACTCCTTGGAGCGCATCGAGCGCGTGTAGCCACGGTCCGCGTCCCAGAGCCGGGTCTCCTGGACGATCCGCTCGCCTCGGTCGAGCGCCTCCGTCTGGCGCTTGACCTCGAACTCAAGAGCCCGCTGAACGTTGCGGAAGGAGTTCATGTTCTTGATCTCGACCTTGGTGCCGAGCCGCGCCGCGCCCGCCGGCTTCAGCGAGACGTTGGCGTCGCAGCGCAGCGAGCCCTCTTCCATGTTGCCGTCGCAGACGCCGAGGTAGACGAGCACGGCGCGGAAGGCGCGCAGGTACGCGGCCGCCTCTTCGGGCGAGCGGATCTCCGGCTTGCTCACGGTCTCCATGAGGGGCACGCCCGCGCGGTTGAAGTCGACGAGGCTCGCCTGCGCCGTCTCGAGCGTGCCCTCGTGCACCAGCTTGCCGACGTCCTCTTCGAGGTGCAGCCGCTGGATGCCGATGCGCCGCGCGTGCCCATCGGGCCGATCGATCTCCAGCCAGCCCTCCTCGGCCAGCGGCTCCTCGTACTGGCTGATCTGGAAGTTCTTCGGCATGTCCGGGTAGTAGTAGTGCTTCCGGGCGAAGCGACACGCGTGGTTCACGCGGCAGTCGAACGCGAGCGCGGTGCGCACGCCGTACTCGATCGCGCGGCGGTTGACCACCGGCAGGGTGCCGGGCATGCCCTGGCACACGGGACAGGTCTGGGTGTTCGGCGGCGCGCCGAAAGTGGTCGGGCAGCCGCAGAACATCTTGGTGCGCGTCGTGAGCTGCGCGTGGACTTCCAGCCCGATGACGACGTCCCACTTGCCAGCCGTCATAGGCTCGCCTCGGACGGCGGGGCCCCAGCCCCGCGACGTCCTACGGCTCGCACTGCCATCACGCCAGCTCCGGGCGGCGCGTGTGCCAGTCGGTGGCGCGCTCGTAGGCGCGCGCGGCGCGCAGTACGGTGGCCTCGTCGAGGGCCCGGCCGATGAGCTGCAGGCCGATCGGCAGGCCGGAGGCGGTGAAGCCGCAGGGCACCGAGACGCCCGGCACCCCCGACATGTCGGCGGGGATCGTGAACACGTCGTTGAGGTACATGGCGATCGGATCGGCCTTCTCGCCGTGCCTGAAGGCCACGTTCGGCGTCGTGGGCGCGACGATCAGGTCCACGCGCGCGAAGGCGGCGTCGAAGTCGCGGCGCACGAGCGTGCGCACCTTCTGCGCCTGGCCGTAGTACGCGTCGTAGTAGCCGGCGGAGAGCACGTAGGTGCCGAGCATGATCCGGCGCTTGACCTCGGCGCCAAAGCCCGCCGCGCGCGTCTTGCTCTCCATGTCGATCAGGTCGCGGCCCGGCACGCGCAGGCCGTACTTCACGCCGTCGTAGCGCGCGAGATTCGAGGACGCCTCGGCGGGCGCGATCACGTAGTAGGTCGCGAGCGCGTGCGGCGTCGCGGGCAGCGAGACGCGCTCGAGCGTGGCGCCGAGCCCCTTCAGCACGTCGATGGCCACACGGACCGCGGCCTCGACCTCGGCATCCATCCCCTTGGTGAAGTACTCGTCCGGCACGCCCAGCCGCAGGCCACGCACGCCCTGCTCGAGGCCGGCGGTGTAATCGGGCACGGGCGCGTCGATCGACGTCGCGTCCATCGGGTCGTGGCCGGCGATGGCGCCGAGCAGCCGCGCCGTGTCGGTGACGTCCAGCCCGAACGGTCCGGGGTGATCGAGCGACGAGGCGAAGGCGACGAGGCCGTAGCGCGAGACGCGCCCGTACGTCGGCTTCAGCCCGACCACGCCGCAGAACGCCGCCGGCTGGCGGATCGAGCCTCCGGTGTCGGTCCCGAGCCCGCCCGCCGCGAGGCCCGCGGCGACGGCGGCCGCGGGGCCGCCTGACGAGCCGCCGGGAACGCGCGTGAGGTCCCACGGGTTACGCGTCACCCTGAGCGCCGAGTGCTCGGTGGACGAGCCCATCGCGAACTCGTCCATGTTGCTCTTGCCCAGCATCACGGCGCCGGCCTTCGCGAGCCGGTCCACCACGGTGGCGTCGTACGGCGGAACGAAGCTCTCGAGGATCTTCGAGGCGCACGTCGTGCGGACGCCCCTGGTGCAGAAGACGTCCTTGAGCGTGATCGGCGCGCCGTCGAGCGGCCCGAGCGGGCGGCCCCGACGATATCGCTCGTCCGCGGCGCGTGCCGCCGCGTGCGCGCGGTCCGCCGTCACCGTGAGGTAGGCGCCGACCTTGTCGTCGAGCTTCGCGATCCGCGACAGGTAGGCGTCGGTCGCCTCGCTCGGCGTCGTCTCCCCGCGCCGATAGGCGTCCGTGAGCTCGTGGATCGTCCGCATCACTCCTCGATGATCCGCGGCACGCGGAAGAAGTCGCCGGCGCGGTCGGGCGCGTTGGCGAGCATGTCCTCCGGCGGAAAGCACGGGCGCGGCTCGTCATCGCGCATCACGTTGAACTGCGGCACCGCGTGCGACGTCGGCTCGACGCCTGTGGTGTCCACCGCCCGGAGGGCGTCGATGTGGGCCAGGATCGCGTTGAGCTGCTCGCGCATCCGCTCGAGCTCGGCGTCGGTCAGGGCCAGCCGCGCCAGCCGCGCCACGTGGGCGACGTCGTCGCGGCTGATCACGCGTCCAGCTCCTCGAGGTGCGCGTACTCGAACGAGAGCCGCTTGCGTCCGACGCTGGCGAAGCCGACGGTGACGATGATGTCCCCGCCGTCGCGCTCCACGCCGACCACCAGCCCCTCGCCGAAGCGCGCGTGCCGCACGCGGGTGCCCACCTTGATCGGCCACGCCTCCTCTTCCGGCTCATAGCGAGGGATCACCCGCGCCTCGGCGAACCTCGGCTCGGGCCGCGAGGCGTTGAGCAGCGTGAGGTGCGCCTCCGGCATCTCGCGCAGGAAGCGCGAGGGCTCGCCGACGCCGTAGCCGTGGATGCGCCGGTGCACGGCGTACGAGAGGTAGAGCCGCTCACGCGCGCGGGTGAGCCCGACGTAGCAGAGGCGGCGCTCCTCCTCGATCTCCTCGGGATCGTTCATCGAGCGCGCGTGCGGGAAGACGCCCTCCTCGAGGCCGCTGAGGAACACGACGGGGAACTCGAGGCCCTTGGCGGAGTGCAGCGTCATCAGCGTCACCCGCGCCTCCGCTTCCTTCAGCTCGTCGACGTCGCTCATGAGAGCGACGCTGTCGAGGAACGCCTCGACCGTGGCCTCGCCCTCGGCGTGCGCGAAGTCCTCGGCGGCGGCGATCAGCTCCTCGAGGTTCTCGAGCCGGCCCTCGGCCTCCGGCGAGCGATCCTGCTCGAGCGCCTTGCGGCAGCCCGAGGCCTGGAGCACGAGGTCGATGAAGGCCGGCGGCGACAGCGCGCCGCGCTGGCTCGCCAGGCGGCCCACCGTGGCCGCGAAGTCCTCCAGCCCCGACCGCGCCTTGCCGCGCACGTCGGGCGGCGGCATGGCCGCCAGCGTCAGCAGCGGCAGGTTGTGGTCGAGCGCGACCTCGTCCAGCCGCGCCAGCGTGGTGGCGCCCACGCCCCGCGGCGGCGCCTGCACGGCGCGGCGGAAGGCCACGTCGTCGGCCGGGTTGATGCTCAGCCGCAGCCACGCCAGCGTGTCCTTGATCTCCTTGCGCTCGTAGAAGCGCACGCCGCCGACGATCACGTACGGGATGCGCGCGCGGCGCAGCGCGTCCTCGAGCACGCGCGACTGCGCGTTGGTGCGGTAGAAGACGGCGATGCCGTCCCAGCCGACGCCGTCGGCGCGCGTCTTGAGGATGGTCTGGGCGACGAAGTTGGCCTCCTCGTGCTCGTCCCAGCCGCGATAGACGGCGGCCGGCTCGCCCTGGGGGTTCTCCGTCCAGAGCGTCTTGTCTTTGCGCTGCAGGTTGTTGTCGATGACTCCGGCGGCCAGCGCCAGAATACTTTTCGTGGAGCGATAGTTTTGCTCGAGCTTCACAACACGCGTACCTGGAAAGTCTTTTTCAAAATCCAAAATGTTGTTGATATCCGCTCCGCGCCATTTGTAGATCGAGTTGTGGACGAGTAACCCACCCGCGGAGAAGTTGCGGAGATCCTTCACGGTAAGGTCATACACGTATCCCTGATAACGCTCAAACTCAACGGAGGCTACCCGCACGTCGCGCACTACTTGACCATCGAGTACCGGCACGCTCATACCCCGTCGTAGATGGCTGGCAGGCATGAAGTGGAAGGGCTTGCCAGATGTTAATCGCGCGCGGCGAACGATGTCGACATCACCGGCATCGGCCAGCCTTCTGGCCAGAGCCAGTCCGGCGTCGTAATCCTTCCGCGAAGTCTCGACCCGCCACGTCTGGCGTTTTCCGGGCCGCGGCGCCTTGAGTGAAGCAACACGTTCCCAAAACGCCATGTCCGAGCTGATGAGTTGAATTCGATGTTCATGCCAGCCATACGGGCGAGGGCCGCCAAACATAATGAAGTTCACGACCTTTCGCGAACCAGCCACAGCGCCATCCTGGTGGTGAGCACCTGCACGATGGTGCGGGTACTCCTCGAATAACAGGAGATCGGCCATCAGCTGTTTTGCACGGGGCCGAGTATCGATGTCGTCGTACAGGCGGTCAATATGCTGCTGCGTTATCGCCATCCGACGACCGCGAACGTGGAATACCATCGTGGGCAAGCCATACTGGCAGGCAAAGTACGCCTCGAGATATTGAGCCTCGGCACGAGAGTCACACGTCGCCAGGATCCAGACGCGATCGGCGACTTCGTGATTGGTACGTTGCTGGAACCCCAGCACGAGCTGCTTCGCGTCTGCAGCGCGCATACCCTTCGTCAGGCCGATCCGGTAGCCGAGCCGCTGCTGATACATGAGATAGACGTAGTACTTGGCGGAGTTCAAGTCGAACCGTCCGAACACCATGTGGTTCGGCGTGGCAAGCAGCTCTCGACCGTCCTCGGTCTTGATCCGGACGATCATGCCGTCGTATGGGTTCCGACGGACGTCCTCGACGGTCGCTGAATCGCGCCTACCCCATCCGACACCCGCGACGATGGCATCGCCTTTACGGATGGCTTCGACCGGCTTCGGACCGCGCACGGTCTGGACCATCGTGCCCTCTACGACACACTGGTCGCTGTCGCCTACCACGCACACGTTGCGATGTTCGTCGGTCAGCAGGCGGATGATCCGGTACTGGGCGCGGTTCGTGTCCTGGTACTCGTCGACGAGCACGTGCTTCCACAGTCCCCGATACCACGCCAGCGTCTCCGGCGACTCGCGGAGCAGCTTCACCACGAGCAACAGGAGGTCGTCGAAGTCCACCACGCCGGCCTCGCGGATGCGCTTTTCGTAGCGGGAGTAGACGAGCGCGGCCTTCTGCTCCCACGGCCCGCGCGCGTCGCGCAGCGCATCCTGCACGCTCACCATCTGGTTCTTCAGATACGAGATCCGGTGCGCGGCCGCGCTCGGCGTGAACGTGCGCTCGGCCAGCTCGCCCTCCTTCATGCACTCCTTGACGAGCGCGGCGCGGTCGTCCTCGTCGTAGATCGTGAAGTGGCGCGGCAGCCCGATGGCCTCGCCGTGGGCT
>QHRU01000089.1 GCA_003220225.1 Candidatus Rokuibacteriota bacterium | reverse complement strand
TCGGGCCCATGGGCCATCAGCGAAATATGGGTGTCGGTGCGTGAGAAGCTGCCGTGGTCGCCCCTGCGATTCACCGAGCTCGCGTAGCTGATTCCAGGCCGCCCCGCCACGGCGACGTTCTCGTCGAAGCTGAAGCTGACGATGATATCTGGGCCGCGACCGCGCGCGGGACTGTCCGTGTTGACGAGTCCCATGCGCAGGGTACCCGGAATGTCCCCGTACTTGTCACTCACGAAGATGGCGCCGAACTGGAGGCGACTCTGGAGGCTGAGCACGGCGGCCTTGACGGTGTTCACGTCACCATCGGGGACGAACAAGTAGTCGCTCCCCGCGTTCGCGGCGACGACGATGGCGCCGGCGGGAACGGGCTTGGGCACCACATACCTCGGCGACGTGAACATCTGCGCTTTACCGCAGAAAGTCCCATCCGCGTCGTTCTTGGCGGGATGCAGGTGGGTACCGTCGAACAGAATCCCCGACAAGGTGGGGATGTTCCGACAGCCCGCACCATCGTAGGCCTTCAGGCCATCAAGGGTGAGCAACGCGGCCGTCCGCACGAAGCCCGAGACGGAGTACCCATATGGATCGTGCGAACCGACCCGGCCGTCGGCAACGCCGCGGAACGGGAAATGGGCGACATCACCCGAGACGGTGCTGTGATTGTGGTCCTGCGTGATGATGATGTCCGTGGTCTGTTCCCACCCGAGCTGACGAATCTTGTCCACGACGCGACCCAAGATCTCGTCGTTCATCTTCGTGGCATCGATCGAGTTATACGTTCCGGGGCCGTACGCGTGATTCGTTGCGTCTGGCTCCTTCGACCAGAAGATCGTCAGATCCGGCTTTTTCGTCGGAAGGATGTAGTTCACGAATGCGTCGGTCAGATACGTGAACCCGTGCCGCGAGAGAGCCCCGGTGCGATCGAGTGGATTCGCGGTCTCCCGATCGTTGAGCCTCTGAATCGGAATCGGCGCTGTTGGGTCGCCGTTGTTACCGGCGAGCACCAATGCTCCCGCGCTGTACGCGTTGACAGTGTTCCGCGGAAGCGCGTACCCGGCGTTCTGGAGCTCCTTCGCGAAACTCAGTGGGATCGCCGCGTCCTCGTCGAGGATGATGCCCCCGCGGTGGTAATCCTGGATGAACGCGGCGCCGAATTTACCGACGGCTGCTGTGATCAGGCCTTTGGCCTGTGCCACTTGAAGCATCGTCGGCACAAGCGTTAGCTTGCCCTGGTACGAATCGCGCACCCCTTCCACCACACCGAAGTCTTCGATGAATGCCGGGGCAGAAAAATCGATAGCGACCCCCTTGGCGTTCTTCCCCTTGGCATTCGGCGCGTACACCACGTTGCCATAGAACCCGTGGCTCCCCGGATACGTCCCGGTGGCAATGGATGCAGAGTTCATCATAGTGAAGGTCGGATAGACGGCGTGGTGGTCCGAGAAAACCACCCCCGATCGTGCGAGGGCGAAGTAATTCGGCATGTTTTCGGGAGTGATATCGTCCGCTCGCAGTCCATCCCATACGAAGATGATGACCCTCCGCGGAGTTGGTCCGCCCGGCTGCGGCGTCGCGGCTTCTCGTCCAAATCCGAGCACAACAAGCGACAAGATGATCAGGAAAATGAATCTCTTCATTTTCATGGGTGACCTCGTTTCATTCGAGGGCGGTCGTTCTCCGGCGGCACTCCTCATCGTCCAGATGACCTCGACCACTGCGGACCCGCATCGCGGGTCGTCGCCTTCCAGGCCGCGGTAATCATGCTGCCACCGACGTGTTCTGGCTGAGCACGGTGGCGATCTTCTGCCAGCCGTCGACCCTGCGCAACCTGATCTGCCCGCTGGACCACGAGGCTGAAGAGCAGGACCACCGCCGAGTCCTCGGTGGGCAGCGAGCTCTGCGTTTTCACGCGTCGGCGAAATTCCTCATGGAGCCGCTCAATCGTGTTGGTGGTTCGCAGTGTCTTCCGCTGCTCTTTCGGGAACCGGAAGAACGTCAGGAGCTCCTCGCCGCCTTCCCGCAGGCTCGTCACCACACCCGAGCAGCGCTTGCCCCAGGTGCGCTCGAAGAGCGTGTAGGCAGTGCGAGCCGCCTCAGCATTGGCCGCGTGGACGATTCGATGGAAGTCGTCGCGGATCTCGGCAAGCGCGTGTTTGGGCGCTTTGCGCTCGAGGTTGCGCAGCTTGTGGACGCAGCAGCGTTGAACCGCAGCCCTCCGCCACACCAACTCGACGGCGCGTCGCAACCCGGCGTTACCGTCGATGATCGCCAACAGCGGCGCTCGCAACCCTCGTGCGACGAGATCGTCGAGGCAGCCTTTCCATGCCGAGAACGACTCGCCCCCGCACAGTTCGAGGGCGAGCAGATGCTTGTGCCCGTCGGACAGGACGCCGACGACGCCCAGCACCGGCACGCTGACGACCTTTCCGGCGCGGCGTACGCGCAGAGCAAAGCCATCGAGGTAGACATAGATCACGTCGAGGTCGGCGAGCGAGCGGGTCCGCCATGCCTCAAGGCCGCCCTTCAGCGTGGCCACCACGCGTGACACGGCGCTTTTCGAGAGAGGTGCGGCCTTGAGCAACGGCTGGAGTGCGCCGCGAATCCGTCGGGTGTTGCCGCCTGCCAAGTACGTGGCGACCACGGCTTCATTGACCTCCGGCATTCGCCGCTGATACCGCGGGACGATTGTCGACGTCCACTCTTTCGCGCTGGCGCCCCTGAAAAGGGTGGCCCGAGGCAACGCGAGAACAACCGGGCCGGTCGGCCCCGTCAGCGTCCGCTCTCGGATGCCATTGCGGTAGCCCCGTCGTACTTCATTGCGCTCGTAAGGGCTCGTCCCGAGCGCGGCCCGCAACTCCTCGTGCACGGCGGTCTCGATCGCAGCGCGGACGTGCTGGTGGATCAGTGTGCTCAGCGAGACGGGTTCAAGCTCATGCGCTCCGACCGACTGGCTGATACCCTTGCCCATGGCGCGTTCCTCCGGTCGCCGCCCTGGCAGGCGGTGTGCTGGTCGTGCACTTCACCAACCGGAAGAATGTGCCACTTCTCTTTTCCACCAGACCCGGGACACGACCGCGACAAACTGCTCGACAGTTGTCTACGCGACAGCCAGCCCGACGCGGGAAGCCGCAGCCCCATGCTCAATTCATCAGAGGCACCGGCACCACTCCGCATAATCCGGTCGTGCGCATAACACCGGCTATGCTCAGCTCTGCATAGGCGGCGATCCCACTCCGAGTCGGGAGGACATCCGGCTCACGCGCCAGCTTGCCGACTGCGCGCGGCTGTTCGACATCGCGCTCCACGACCACATCATCATCGGCAACGGTTCCCTGAACTGGACCTCGCTCGCCGAGCGGGGGCTGCTCTGATCCGTGGGACCATATGGATGGCCTTCGACCGCGATTGCTATTTGGATCTCCGCAGGTCCGACTGGTGTCAGGCCGAACGCCTGGGCCACGTTCGGGCCATGCACTCGCCCGATGGTCTCGTCGTCTGCGTCCACATTGATCACGGGCAGCACATCATCCAGACGGTGGCCCTGCAGCAGCGTTCGGCAACCAGCCCCACCAGGAGGTGACCATGGGAGACGAGATGAACCTCATCGCCAAGGTGCCGTTCTTCATCGGACACCAGACCTTCGCCATGACCCTCCGGTACGCCCACCTGAGCCCCGATAGGCTCCGGGACGCCGTTGCCGCCTTGGATGTGCCCGCCGAGGTGGCTGCCTTCAGCACAAAATCAGCACATGGCGCGGTAGAATCGACCGAGCGTCCTGTAAGTGGCCGTGCGCCTGTAGCTCA
>QHRU01000062.1 GCA_003220225.1 Candidatus Rokuibacteriota bacterium | reverse complement strand
GCACCTTCTGGGTCACCATGTTCAGCTTCGCCTGCGGCAGGTTGGTCTCCGCGCCCTTGATGTGGGACACGGCGCCGGTCCACAGCTCGGCGATCATGAGGTGCGTCCAGTCGTGCCCCGGGTCGCCGGCAATGATGCCGTCGAAGTCTTCCGGGAAGCGCTGGGCCTCCATCAGGCCGTGATGGCCGCCCTGCGAGCACCCGACGAAGTAGGAATACTTCTGCGCGTCGCCGTAGAAGGCCTTGATCAGCGACTTGGCCGCCAGCGTGCTCTCGTGGAAGGCGCGATAGCCGAAGTCGTTGACCTTCTCCAGCTGGGCCGCGAACGTCCACAGGCTACCCTTGTGGCCGTTGTCCGTGGACATCGTGGCGTAGCCCAGACGCAGCGCGGTGGCCATCGCGCCGAAGCTGAAGGCCCCGGCGGAGCCGCCCGAGCCCTCGCCTCGGAAGTTGCCGTTCCACGTCGTCGCCGGCATCCAGACCTCGACGCCGATCGCCGAGGCGCTCGTCGGCGCGAGCGTCGCGGCGACGCGACAGAACGCGGGCAGGTTGTCGAGCGTGCCCGAGCCGGGTGGGGTGAAGCTGCCGGCGGGGACGGATTGCGTCGTGATGGCGGTGGTGCCCGGCGGCAGCGCGGCGGCGAGACTCTCGCACGGCGTGGCCGCGAAGGCGGGCGCCGGCACGAAGGCCATCGAGACGAAGAGGGCAACGAGAACCATGAGGAAGATGGCGCGAGACTGCATGAGAACTCCTTCACGGTGACGAGGCACTGCTCGAACCCTCACGAGACATCGACAACGGGTTGCCGATCGCGGTGACGGCCGGAAGCGGTTTCGCTTCCGGCCGGCCGATGATCGAGCCTAGTCGTCCGTGTCCTTGTTCCTGACCGGGTCGTAGTGGAGCAGGCGAAGGCTGGGGTTGCCGGCTGGAGTGACGACCTGAAGCTTGTCGTCCGGCACGTCACCGACACGCACGAACTTCTGGACGCGCCGGCCGCCGATCGTCTCTCCCACGTAGAGATTGCCCTTCGAGTCGATGGCCATCATGTGCAGGAACGTGAATTCACCGGCCATGTGCCCGGGACGGCCGAAGCCGGCGAGGAGCGTGCTGATCGCGTGGTCGAAGATCCACATGATCTCGTTGCCGCCATCCGACACGTACATGAATTTCTGGCGCTTGTCCGGTGAGAAATCCACGTCCCACGCGGAGCCGGCGGTGCCGATTGCGGCGGTTCCTGGGACGACGGGAATGGCCTGCACGAAGGTGCCATCCCGCTTGTAGACGTTGACACGGTCCTGACCGCGGTCGCACGCGTACACGAGCCCGTCACCGCCGAGGACGACGCAGTGGGGGTGGCCGCCACCACCCGCCGTGAATTGGCCGGGGCCGGTGCCCACGCTGCCCATCTGGCGCAGGAAGTTCCCTTTTCTGTCGAAGACGACGACGCGATGGTTGCCGTAGCCGTCCGCGATGTAGACGCTCCCTCGCTCACCGGTGACGGGATCCGGGTTGGGGTCGACGGCGATGTCCGCCGGAAGGTTCAGCAGAGTATGACTGCTGCCCGTCTGGCTGACGTTGGCGCACGGCCCGGCCCCGCCCGGGAGGTCGGGTCGGTCGCACAGAAACTTGGTTCCGATCTGGAGCAGCAGCGTCTTGCCGTCGTGCGAGTACTTCTGGACGACGCCATCGTTGCTGTTGCCGCCGATCCACACATTGCCCTCGTAGTCGACGAAGCAGCCGTGGATGCCGTTCGGCAAGACGGCGTTGCGACCCGCGTTCGGACCGCTCGCCACGAGCGACGGGTCGCCCCAGGCGTTGGCCACGCTGCCATCCTGATCGAACTCGATAACGGGGGGAGAGGCGACCGACCTGGGCGCGCCGCCGACTCCCTCGGGCGACGCCAGGCCTCCGGTCTGAAAGCCGCGGGTCACGATGAAGAGGTGGTCGCGGGAATCGATGCAGGTGCCTCCGACCTCGCCCGTCACCCAGTTGTCGGGCAGCGGCCTGGGAAAGAACGGGTCGACCACGAATCTGGGGATGTCGGATCCGGAGCGATCAGCTTTCGCCGTGACCGGTGGCCACAGGCTCCAGGAGATCGCCAGTGCTGCCACCACCAC
The DNA here is from genome assembly GCA_003220225.1 of Candidatus Rokuibacteriota bacterium. Taxonomy (GTDB): domain Bacteria; phylum Methylomirabilota; class Methylomirabilia; order Rokubacteriales; family CSP1-6; genus AR12. The sequence goes on along the minus strand of QHRU01000062.1, from coordinate 52,591 downwards.
GGCGATGTAGAGATAGCGTCCGCCCTTCACGATGCTCTCCTTGTTCGGCCGGTGTTCGCGGCAAACTCGTACGGACGAATCGTCGGCCGGGACCAGTCCACGGAGGGCTACGATCGGCGAGGAGCGTGAACATTGCCACCGAACCTTCCGCACGGCGACGGCCGCCCGACGGTTGAGATCTGCGGAACGCGCTGACGATACGAGAGGCGCGCGATCGTGTCAACACCTATGTCGACGATCGGCGGCGATTGACAAGGCGATCGCGGGAGAAAACAATCACGGCGATGGTCGGCGACGGCGCGGTCCAGCGGCGCGCGTTGTCGCTCGCCCTTTCAGCGACCGCGCTCGTCGTGGCGTTGACGCTCGTGGCCCGATTCGCCGGCGCCAACGGCGGCGATCTCCCACCCCAGGTCCTCATGCAGGCATTCCTCAAACCGGAGGAGGGCCGTCTCGAGCTTCTCGTCAGGGTCCCCCTCGTTCTCCTGGGGAATTTCGGTTTCCCCAAGCGCGGTCCGGGCTATCTGGACCTGACGCGTATCGACGACCGTCTGCGGGAGGCTACCGTCGCCACCGCCCGCCAGATCGAGCTGTTCGAGACCGGCGAGCGGCTCGCGCCGATGCGAGGCGACGCGCGGGTCGCCCTGCTATCCAACCGCTCCTTCCAGAGTTATGCGACTGCCCGCGCCCATCTCCAGGAACCGAAGTTGCCGCTGGACACCGACCTCTACTGGAACCAGGGGTTCCTCGACGTCGAGCTGGAATACCCGATCACCTCGCCGCGGGCCGATTTTTCCGTGCGCGTGAACGTGGCGCCCGAGCTGGGCCAGCGAGTCAAGCTCCATCTGGAATTCCTGCCCATCGGCCGACCGCCCCGAGTCTACGACCTGCCAGGCCGCTCGTGGCGAATGCCGCTCGACCCGCGCTGGTACGAAGCGGCCTGGACGTTCGCGCGGAGCGGCTTCGTCGTTCCGTTCGCGCTCGACCGGCTGGTGTTCCTGGTCTGTCTCGCTGCGCCGTTCCGACAGTTCTGGCGTCTCCTGGCCGTCGTCATGGCCCTGACCCTCCTCCAAGGCGCAAGCCTGACCGCCAGCGCCCTGGGAGCGACGCCTGACACGCGATTGCTGACGCCGCTCTACGAGACGTGTGTGGCCGCCGTCGTCGTGCTTCTGGCCATCGAGAACGTCGTGGCGCCCAGCCTGCGCCGTCGCTGGCTCATCGCCAGCGTGGTGGGCGTGCTCAGCGGCTTCGACGTCGGGCATGTGTTGGCCGACGAGTGGCAGTTTGCCGGCGCGCATGCCGTCGTCTCGGCCGTCTCGTTCAACCTCGGCGTCGCGCTGGGCGAGCTCGTGGCCCTCGTGCTCGCGTTCGTGGCGCTGGGCATGCTCTTCACGTACGTCACCGGCACGCGACTCGGCGTGCTGGTCCTCTCCGTCGTCCTCGGCCATGCGGCGTGGCACTGGATGCTGGACAGCGCTCATCGCCTCGAGCATGCGGCCAGTGCCATCGTCTCGACCGCGTCGGTGGCCGTCGTCGCCTGGTGGGTTCTGCTGGGACTCCTCGTCGGAGGCGTCGCGTGGTTCCTGCCGGAACGGTTCGACGCCCGAGAGGACCCTAACGCTTCGAGTCGCCCACGAACCGGACCGGTTCCTTGCCTCTGAGCGCGTCGGGCGTGATCGTCCACGTGCCGCCGCAGGCCGCCGTCGCGACCTTGCCGGCTGTCTGGGTTCCGCCGAACGGCAGCGTCAACGCGCTCGTGACGGCGCCCACGACGCAGAAACCCGTCTTGAACGGCGCGTACAGCAGCGTGGTGAACACGCTTCCGGCCCCGTATGCGACGTCCTGCGAGGCGGACTGCGCCGCGTCGGCGTGAGTGGGGAGGAGGATCGTCGATACGAACAGCAAAAGACCCAGCGCACATCCCAGGATCTTGTGCATGGTGTCAACCTCCGGTCTCGATTATATGGCGCCCAGGCTGCCGCGTCGAACGATCGTGCGCCGCAGCGTGGCCTCGCCGATGTTGTCCCGTCACACGCCCAACAGGCGCCGGCGCAGGTCGTCCTGCCCGCGCAGCATCGCCGCATCGCCGCTCCACGCGATCGCGCCGTTGTTGATGACGTAGGCGCGTTCGGCCAGGGCCAGCCCCAGGTCCGCGTTCTGCTCGACCAGCAGCAGCGTCGTCTCCCCCTCGAGGGCGTGCAGGACGTTCCACACCGTCTCGACGATCGTCGGCGCGAGCCCCTCGAAGGGCTCGTCGAGGAGCAGCAGCTCCACGTTGCCCATGAGCGCGCGGCCGATGGCCAGCAGCTGCAGCTCGCCACCCGACAGCGTCCCACCGCTGGCGTGGCGCAGCTGGTGCAGCCGGGGAAACGTGTCCAATCAGTGATTCGGCGGGCTAGCGAGGCTCGTCGTTGCCGCGATCACAGGTGAGAGCGCGGAGTCTCGCCATGAGCGCAACGACTGCTTCCTCGGCCTGAGTCAGCTGCGCGATGGCGTCGGCTTTGAATGCGGCGTCCGCCGACACCAGCGCCTCCAGCCGAGTCTCCAGGCTCGAGACCTCGGCGCGAAGGCGGCCGTTCTCCTCGCGCAGCGCCCGGGATTCATCGGCATAGGCGACCACTTTCTGCTGCAACTCCGCGTACGACTCGACGCGCTTCTGAACGACCAGCGTCGGGTACACGGCAAGATCATCCCGGGACTTCGTGGGACGGCGCCGGTCGGCACCGCGACGCTCAGGCTCTCGGGCCACCACCGATCTCCGGCGTTGGCCGTAGCGTCGGTCGGCGATGACCTCGATTCTGGCGTCGCCGCGGAGGCGCTCCTTGACCTGATCGAGAATGTCGGGGCGATCGCGGGCGACGATGAACAGGTAACGGACGGGCGGCTCTGTCTGGTTCGGCATGCTTCCTGCCCCGTGCATGGAAAGCTGCCTCGTTGTGGTAACCGGCGGTTCGGTGCCTCCGCGACGAGCAACGCTCATGTCGATTCGCACGGCAACTCTATCACCTTCGTCTGGCGGGTTCGAGACCGGCGCGGGCCGCCGGGTGTCGAGGAGCCGACGGCACGGGACAGACACATGTCCGGCTGCCGACTCGCGCTAGAATCGCGCGTGCCCCGCGGCCCGCTCTTCTACGGCTGGTGGATCGTCGCCGCCGGCTTCGGCATCGAGTTCCTGATCGGCGCGCTCATGTTCCACGCCTACGGCGCCTACGCGGTGCTGCTGCGCGAGGAGTTCGGCTGGAGCAAGACGATCCTGTCGGCGGCCTTCGCCATGTCGCGCGCGGAGAGCGGCATCCTCGGCCCCGTGCAGGGCTGGCTCACCGACCGCTTCGGCCCCCGCGCGCTCATCCGTGTCGGCATGGGCGTCTTCGGCGTGGGCTTCCTGCTCTTTTCCCGCATCGACGGGCCCGTCGTGTTCTTCCTGACGTTCTTCATGATGGCGCTGGGCTCCAGCCTGGGCGGCTACCTGCCCGTCAGCGTGGCCATCGTCACCTGGTTTCGCCGGCGCCGCGCGCTGGCGCTGAGCATCAGCGGCATGGGCATGTCCACGGGCGGCCTGCTCGCGCCGCTCGTCGCGCTGTCGCTCACCCGCTTCGGCTGGCGCTGGACGGCCGTCGCCTCGGGCCTCCTGGTGCTCGCCATCGGCGTGCCGCTCGCGCAGATCGTGCGGCATCGGCCCGAGGCATATGGACTGCGGCCGGATGGCGATTTCGCCGGGGCGGCGACCACGCGACTGGTCGAGGCGCGCAGCTTCACCGCGCGCCAGGCCCTGGCCACCCGCGCGTTCTGGTTCATCTCGCTCGGCCACGGCGCCGCGCTGCTCGTCGTGTCCGCGGTCATGGTGCACATGGTCATTCACGTCACGGAGCGGCTCGGCTATTCCCTGCACCAGGCCGGCGTGGTCGTCGCCCTGCTCACCGTCATGCAGGCCACCGGCCAGTTCAGCGGCGGCTGGCTCGGCGACCGCGTCAGCAAGCGCCGCATCTGCGCCGGGTGCATGCTGGGCCACGCGACGGCGCTCATGGTGCTGGCGCTCGCCAGCGCCTACTGGATGGTGCTGCTCTTCGCCGTGCTGCACGGGCTCTCGTGGGGCATGCGCGGGCCCTTGATGGCGGCGATCCGCGCCGACTACTTCGGCAGCGCGTCCTTCGGGACCATCACCGGCGTGTCGTCGATGATCGTCATGTTCGGCATGATCCTGGGCCCGCTGGTCGCCGGCGTGCTGGCGGATCGGACGGGTTCGTACGTCCCCGGCTTCTCGCTGCTCGCGGCGCTGGCCGCCGCGGGGTCGGTGGCGTTCTGGCGCGCAAGGAGGCCGGGGGTGAGCGCGGTGACGTTCGTCAGCGCGGCCGGGCGGGGTACATGATGATGAAATTGTCGCGGTTCGGCATCTTCACCGTCGGCAACGTCCGCGCGTTGATCTCGTCGCTGTCACCGATGATGCCGTTGAGATGGAGCAGGTACGCGGTGACGGCGTAGACCTCGTCGTCGGTGAGCGATTGCGGCTGAACGTAGGGCATCGCGCGGCGCGTGTAGTCGAAGATGGTCGTCGCATGGGGCCAGTAGCTGCCGATCGTGCGCACCGGCGTCTTGCTCGCCAGCGTCCCCTGGCCGCCGACGAGGCGATCGTTGGGCTGGCCCGCGCCCTTGGCGCCGTGGCAGGCCTGGCACTTCTGCTCGTAGACCACGGCGCCCTTCGCCGCCGTCCCGCTTCCCGGCGGGAGCCCGACGCCGTCGGGGCCGACGCTGATGTCCCAGCCGGCGATCTGGGCCGCCGTCGCCGGCCGGCCGAGGTTCGGCGTCTCCACGACGGTCGCCCGCGCGCATCCCGCGGCGACGACCGCGATCACGGCCCACGCGAGATCACGCGTAGACATGCTTCACCTCGCCGTTGGCGGCCACGCCCCAGGCCTGGATCGCGTTGCAGTGGAAGATGGCGTTGTTGCCGTGGTCGGCGATGAACCTGTCGCGTTCGGGCTGCACGGCCCCCGTGTCGTCGGTGGCGCGCGACTTCAGCACGCTCGCGCTGCCGTCCCAGCGCCAGGGCAACCGGAAGCGCGTGAGCGCGCGAGGCAGCACGAGCGGGCTCAGCGGCGCCGCGGTCCACGTCCGCCCGCCGTCGCTGGTGACCTCGACCCTGCTGATCGTGCCGCCGCCGGACCAGGCGATCCCGGAAATCTGGTAGAGCCCGGCGCCCTTGAGAGTCATGCCGTGCGACGGGCGCGTGATGACCGACTTCACCTCCATCGGGTACGTGAACATGAGCGACCTGCCGTCGGCCTGAAGGTCGGTATAGCGGGAGGTCTCGTCCTTGGTCATGATCGGCGCCGGGACCACCTTGAGGCGCCGCAGCCACTTCACGCTCATGTTGCCCTCCCACCCGGGAAGGAACAGGCGCACCGGATAGCCGTTCTCCGGCCGCAGGCGCTCGCCGTTCTGGAACAGCGCGAGCATCGCATCGTCCATCGCCTTGGCCATGGGGACGCTGCGGCTCATGGCGGCGGCGTCGGCACCCTCGGCCAGGATCCATGGCGCGCCAGGATCGACGCCCGCCTCCTCCAGCAGCAGGCGCAGGGGCACGCCGGTCCACTCGCTGCACGAGACGAGGCCGTGCGTCTGGCCGGCGGTCAGGCTCGGCGGCGTCGGCTGGTAGAGGAATTGGCTGTTGCCGGAGCATTCCAAGAAGTGGATCCGCGAGACCATCGGGTATCGCAAGAGCGCGTCGATCGTGAAGATCAGCGGACGCTTGACCATGCCGTGGATGAGCAGGCGATGCTTGTCGGGGTCGATGTCCGGCACGCCGCTGTGGCTTCGCTCGAAATGCAGGCCGCTCGGCGTGAGCGTCCCGTCGAGCGCTTCCAGCGGCGTGCGGGCGGCGCCGCTGCCGGTCGTCCCCGGCTGCGATCGGATCAAGGTGCGCGTCACCTTGCTCTCGTGCTTGGACGGGACGCCGTACTCGTTGAACCCGGCGCCCGGAGACTTCATCCACGGCGGGACGTCGGGCGGCTCGAACGCCCCCACCTCCTTGCTCCCGCTCGTCACCAGGCCACTCGCGCCGAGCAGCACGACGCTCCGCTTGAGGAATCTCCGCTTGGACGGGTCCATCGTCGCCCTCCTGGTCACCGATCCGCCCGAGAATCCGTCGAAGGACAACCCAGGTCAAGGGCCTTGACGATCCTCGCGGGCTCACCTAGCATCCCCACCGCGCCATGAACCACGCTGACCGCGCGCTCGCGCTGCTCCGGGTCGTCGTGGGTGTGTGGTTTCTCAAGGCGGTCTGGACGAAGGTCACCTTTGGCGTCGTGGCCGGCGTGGTTCCATACCCGATGGTCTCGCCGCGCTTCATCGCCTTCCATCCACGGCGCGTGGCGGAGTTCGCCGCCGGGAACCCGATCGCATGGTACAGAGACTTCCTGGAGACGACGGTGCTGCCACACGCCCCACTGTTCGCAACGCTCCAGACGTTTGGCGAGATTGCCGTCGGCCTCGGGCTCGTGTTCGGGATCGTGACGCGCGTGACGGCAGCCGTCGGTCTCTTCCTCGCATTGAACTACGGCCTCGCCACCCAGTGGATGAGCTTCGGGCAACAGGGCTTCCATCTGCTGCTGACCGTGTCGATGATGATCTTCCTCGCCACCGGCGCCGGTCGCGTGTGGGGTCTCGATCGATGGCTCATTCCGAGAACCAGGCGCTGGCAGTGGCTGCTCGCATGAGGCTCGCGGCACTCCTGCTCGCGGCCAGCCTCCTGGGCGCGGTCGTCTCGGAGGCACGCGCCGGGCTCCGCGTCTTCGTGACGAACGAGAAATCGGACGACGTCACGGTGGTCGACGCCGAAAGCGGGACGGTGCTGAAGACGCTTGCGGTGGGGAAGCGGCCTCGCGGTGTAACGGCGAGCGCGGACGGCAAGCGCGTCTATGTCGCGAACTCCAACAGCGATTCCCTCAGCGTCATCGACGCGGCCGGCCTCGTAGTGATCGCGACGCTTCCGGCCGGGCGCGACCCGGAGGGATTGACGTTCAACCGCGACGGGACGCTCCTCTACGTCGTGAACGAGAACGACTCCGCGGTGACCGTCATCGACGTCGCGTCCTCACGGATCGTGAAGAAGATCGAGGTGGGCACCGAGCCGGAGACGGCGGTGGCCTCGCCCGACGGTCGCTGGGTCGCCGTGAGCAACGAGACCTCGAACGACATCCACGTGATCGACACCGCGGCCCAGGCCGTCGTGAAGAAGATTCCGGTGCCGAAAAACCCCCGCGGCATGCGGTTCACCGCCGATTCGCGTCGGCTGTTCGTCGCCAGCGAGCAGGCGCACGTCGTCTCCATCGTGAGCATGGAGACGCTGAGCGTCGAGAAGTCGGCGCCGACCGGGGGCAGCCGCCCCGTGGACATCGCGTTGAGCCGGGATGGAAAGCGGGCGTGGGTGTCGCACGGCGAGTCCGGGGACGTCCGGGTCCTGGACACCTCGACCCTCGACGTGCTCGCGACGATTCCCGTTGGACCGCGGGCCTGGTGGACCGCATTGACCCCCGACGGCAGCCGCCTGTACGTGACGGTCGGCCGGGCCGGCGACATCGCGGTGATCGACACGGCCGCCGGCAAGGTCGTCGCTCGCATCCCCGCCGGCAAGCTGCCGTGGGGCATCGCGGTCGTCGAGGTGCCGTGAGCGGGCGCCCGCCGTAACGTCGACGTCCGCTGTCGCACCGCGGCAGTTCGACTTGACAGCGGCGAGTTGCGGGGCGATTAGATATGCCGCTGCGCGTGTGAGGATGAGCGCCGTGTCCAGGGTCAGAGCCGAGAGGAGTGCACCTATGAGGAAGTGGCTGTCCGTCGGTCGCGCCGCGCTTCTGTTCGTCCTGGTGTTGCTCTTCGTAGCGCCCCCGCTCGCTTCGGGCCAGACGGCGGGTTTGAATCGGCTGCAGAACGAGGACCCCAACAACTGGCCCATGTACCACCGCAGCTACGACTCGTTCCGCTTCAGCCCGCTCTCTCAGATCAACAAGGACACCGTCAAGAATCTCACCGTGGCCTGGGTGCATCAGCCGGGCGCGATCGTGCAGGGTCTGGAGGCCACGCCCCTCGTCGTCGACGGCGTGATGTACTACATCGCCTCTTACAACCGCGTCTTCGCCCTGGACGCGGCGACCGGCAAGGAGCTCTGGCACTTCTACCCGAAGCTCGATCCGGTCGTGAATACGCTGTTCTTCCAGCCGTACAACCGGGGACTGGGCATCGGGAACGGCCGCGTGTACTTCGGCAGCCTGGACGGGCGCGTGTTCGCGCTCGACCAGAAGACCGGGAAGGTGGCCTGGGAGAAGCAAATCCTCGAGACGAAGAAGTGCAGCTGCAACTTCACCGGCGCGCCGCTCGTCGTGAAGGACAAGGTCATTATCGGCCAGACCGCCGGCGAGTTGCCGATCCAGGGCAAGATCTTCGCCCTCATGGCCGCCAACGGAGAGAAGGCGTGGGAGTTCAACACGATCAAAAACGATCCGAAGAGCTGGGGCGGCGACTCCGGCAAGTTCGGTGGCGGCGGCGGCTGGATGACCGGCTCCTATGATCCCGCGTTGAACCTGGTCTACTGGGGCACCGCCAACCCCGCGCCGGACTACGACTGGGGCGGCGCACGCCCGGGCGACAACCTCTACACCTCATCGATGCTCGCGCTCGACGCCGACAATGGCCAGCTCAAGTGGTACTTCCAGGAGATCCCGCACGACGACTGGGACTACGACGCGGGTCTCGGCGAAAGCCTGGTCCTCGATCGCGACGGCAAGAAGCTGCTCGTCCACCAGAACAAGAGCGGCTTCGTGTTCGTGTACGACCGCACCAACGGCAAGATCCACAACGTGTGGCCGATGATCCACACCTACAACTTCGTGAAGACGATCGACCCCAAGACCGGCGAGCTCATCGGCCGCAACCCGCCGCGCGAGGTGGGCAAGCCGAAGTTCATTTGCCCGTGGATCGCCGGCGGCCGCAGCTGGAACTCGGGCTCGTACAACCCGAAGACCAAGCTCTGGTACAACACGGCGATGGAGGTCTGCGAGGAGGTCACGGTCGAAAAGCAGACGCCGCAGACCGAGCCGGCGGCCGGACTCTTCTTCGGCGGTGACCAGGTCGCCAAGCACCCGCCCGGGGGCGAGGCCTACGGTCACCTCGACGCGCGTGATCCCGTCACCGGCGAGCGCAAGTGGAGCATCAACTTCAAGTATCCGCCGATCGGGAGCGTGCTCTCGACGGGCGGCGGCCTCGTGATCCACGGAGACCTCGAGGGCACCGTGCACGCGTACGACGCCGACACGGGCGAGCAGCTCTGGCACTTCCGCACGGGCTCCGGCCATCGTGGAGGTCCCATCAGCTACTCCGTCAACGGCAAGCAATACATCGCGGTGCCGAGCGGTCTCGGCTCGCTCGTGCTGGGCCTCTACCCCGCGCTGTGGCCGGAAGTAGAGGATTTCCCGGCCGGGGCCGCGATATTCGTCTTCACGCTGAAGTAGTCTCTCGCGGAGGGGAGGACGCGGCGTCCTCCCCTCCGTCTCACGCATAGCGCCGCCTGGAGAAGCATGCGAGTCGTCGTCGTCCTGGCGCTGGTGGCGACCGCCGTCGTGGGTCTTCCCGTCAAGGGCGTGGTGCGGGCCCAGGGCATGCGGCAGCCGTCCGCTGCCGTCAGCAAGCCGCCGTTCCCGCTCGACAACCCCGAGGCGATTGCGGAAGGCGCCAAGCGATTCTCGGCATCGTGTACGGGTTACTGTCACGGTCGTGAGGGGCGTGTGTCGCGGGCGCCGAAGCTGCGCGGCAAGGTCTACGATCCCAACTTCCTCTACGCCAGGATCTCGAACGGGCTGCTCGTGGGACAGAGCGGGCTCCCCATGCCGGCGTTCCAGACGATGCTGCAGCCCGAGGAGATCTGGAAGATCGTGGCCTACATCATGTCGCTGTCCAACGCGAAGGACGATTGACGATGCGGCGTGAGCGGGCGTTCGTCGTCGCCATGGCCGCGGTGCTCGCGGCAGGCGCGGTGTCGGCCGACGCCGCCTCGCTCGCCACGGTGCGCGAGCGCGGGACGTTCGGGGTCTGTGCCCACCCGGACGCGCTTCCGTATTCGAGCCAGGATCGGACCCTGCCGGGATTTCAGCTCGAGATCGCCGAGGCGATCGCCAGCCAGCTCGGCGTACGGCTCCGCGTGGAGTGGATCGTGTTCACGCGCCATGCGCGCCGCGTCGACTGCGACGCCACCATCGGCTCGATCGTCAAGGCCGACACGGACGGAGCCCCTCGCCGCGGCCCGCGCCTCACCAAGGCCTACGTCGCCAGCGGCTATGTCCTCGTGATTCCCGTCACGTCGAGACCCATCGAGCGCCTGGAAGACGTCAGGGGGAAAATCGCCGTCGAGCATTCGTCGTGGCCACACTACGTCCTCGACACTCGCAAGCTGCCCCTGTCCTCCTTCGGGGGCCCCGTCGAGATCCTCGACGCCGTCGCGAAGGGCGAGGTGCCCGCGGGCCTGGTGTCCGACGCCTATGTCGGCTGGTATCTCAAGCTCCACCCAGGCACCGTGAAGATCTCCGACACCTATGTGCCGGAGCGAGACTTCCGGTGGAACGTCGCCGTCGCCCTGCGCAACGCCGACGCCCCGCTCGTCGAGGCGGTCAATCACGCGCTCGACGCGCTGATCGCCGACCAGACGATCCAGAAGATCTTCGCGCGCTACGGCATCAGCTATCGCCCGCCGTTCGCGCCGTAGCCCGCGACTGCCGCTCACGAGCGCCCGAGAGCCCACTGGATGGCACCCAGGAGATGTGCCTGGAAACGATCGTCCGCCCAGACGTTCGACTCGTGGCCGAGGGCGGTATAGATCACCCGACCGCGACCGTAGCTCTTCGTCCACGCCAGCGCGTAATCGCCATCGGGACGCTTGCCGCGACCGACGTCGACGGAACGCGGATCGAGGCGCAGCAGGACGTGAACCTGAGAGCGTGACCAGTCCTGGAACTGGTAGATCTCGTCGGCGATCTCGACCGCTTCGCCCAGGTGCCGCGTGGCGGGGTGCGTCCGATCCTCCACGATGAGCCGGACGCGCTGGTGCCAGGGGTGGCCGTCGAAGGATCCGCCCAGCAGCTCTCGATACTCGGGCACCCCGTACCACGTATCGGTCGCGCTGTGCACGCCGATGAACCCTGTGCCGTCACGGACCGACTGCACGATCGCCTCTCGGAGCTTGGGCGTGATCGGCAGCTCGCCAGTCGTGAAGAACAGGATGGCTCGATAGGCCCGCACCGACGTCACCGTGAGCCTGTTCAGATCCTCACGCGTCGAGACGTGACTGACCTCGAAGCCTCCGGAGCGATGTCCCAGGCCCGCGACCACGCGCTCGGCCGTCGACAACTCGCCGGCGGCCGGACGCCGCACGACCTCGTGCTGGTATCCGGCCGAATAGGTCACCATGAGCACGCGCGGAAGCGCCGGGCGAGCCTGGGTGGCGGACAGCGCGAGGGCCGTGGCCACCACGAGGAGGCGCAGGGGAGGGCGGCGCGGGTGCATCTCCGCCGATTCTACTCGGTCAGATCACGGGCTTTCGTCCCAGGGACTGTGCTTCACCGGCGGGGGGAGCCAGATGCGCTCGTAGTCCTTCTGGAGAACGCTCTCGCGCGCGATCTCCTCCTTCGCGCTCATCCTTGCGTACTTCGCCTCCGTCGGGCTCGCGTAGTTGCCGCGGTTCAGGTTCGGCGCCGAGATCCGGCGCCTCACTCGTGCGCGGCAGCGCGGACAGGCTTCGAGCGGCGGATCCGTCACGCCGTGCCGAGTCTCGTAGACGACCCGGCACGGCTCACACTCGTATTCGTAGGTCGGCATCACGTCCTCCGCGAGCGGGCGCGGGCGGCCGGCAAACGACGCCGGCCGCCCGGCACTATCAGACGGCGACGGCGCGCCGCGGCTCCATCGGTGCGGCGCTGGTCGTGGTCTTGAGGTTCCAGATGCGTGCCGCGTTGAGACCGAAGACCTTGGCCTTGAGCTCGTCGGTGAGCGGCGGATAGCCATGCCCCTCGACGAGCTGATCGGGAATCCGGAACTTCCGGAAGGCGTCGATCTGCCACTGCGGGTTCCCCCACAGCGCCGAGTCGGTGCCCCACATCACGTAATCGGGGCCGAGGTCGCGGAGCAGCGTGCCGAGCACGTGCGCGCATTCGAGCGGTCGGTTCGTCACCGTCGCGGCGAAGGTGGAGCCGACCTCGGCATAGAGATTCTTGCGCTGCGGCTTGAAGCCTTTCAGTGCGGCCAGCTCGTGCTGGTAGGGCCACGCCGAGTGGTAGGCGATGAAGTTGAGATCCGGGAAGTCGTCGCACACCGCGTCGAGATCCTCCGGATGTGCGTAGCGGGCCATGAACTGTCCGAACGGGATTCCCTTGTGGCACCCGATGTTCTTGAGGCCCAGCTTGCGTGCCTTCTCCCACATCGGATACGCCTGCTTCTGATCGTCGAACCACCAGCCGCGCTTCTTGGTGGAGTCGAACGTGTAGAGCTTGAGGCCGGAGATCTGGTACTTCTCCACGAACATCGTCATCCGCTCCAGCGTCTCCGACAGCCCCTGGTTCGGCGTGAGCCCGCCGCCGAGCATGACCGTCCGGGTCGGCCAGCGCCGTTTGACCTCCGCCTGCTCCTCGATCGGGATCATGTCCTTGCCGCCGTAATCCTCGCGGAAGCCGAACGGGTTGAAGACGGCGACGCTGGTGTCGCTGCCTTCGAGGATGAGCTTGCCGAAGTTCTCGACGGTCATGTCCTTGGTGCCGTTCGGCAGGCCCATCGCCTTGCCGAGATCGTCCAGGAGCTGGACGAACCACATCCCGCGCTCGGTGGTGTTGATGCCGGGGATGTAGCCATCCTTGCGCGTGCAGATGTGCGTGTGGGCATCGACGATGAAGTCGCTCCCCGGCTTGCGGCTGACCTTGATCTCCTTGGCCGCCGCCGGTTCGTACGCCTCGGCCGGCGTGACGTCGAAGAAGCGCATGCCGGTGATGTTGTTGACGGCGAGCATGGCCGCCGGCAGGGCCGAGGCCGAGGCGAGGAAGGTTCGCCGCGACAGCCCCGCCTTGGTCGCGCTGGCGTCGAGATGCTCGCTGATGCGCGGGCCCAGATGTCCGCCGAGGAAGAACCGTGTGCCCTGCTCCTCGGGCGTCCGCGGGCCCTCCGACGTGCGCTCGAAACCCTTGAAGTGTTCGAACACGTTGAATTCCATGTGCGTCCTCCTCAATCCCTCAGCGCGAACACCCACACCACGCCGCCCTGGGGCACGTCGGTCTTGGTGCCCAGGAAGGTGTCGAGCCGTGCCTGCATCCGCTGGGCGTCGACGCCCCAGCCGGATTGCACGGCCACGTACTGCACTCCGTCGACTGCGAACGAGCTCGGGACGCCGGTGATCCCGGAGTTCGTCTTGTACTCCCAGAGCGGCGTCCCCGTCTTGGCGTCGAACGCGCGGAAGTTGCGATCGTTGGTGCCACCGAGGAAGACCAGCCCGCCGCCGGTGGTGAGGATCGGTCCCCAGTTCTGATACGGGAACTTGTGGGTCCACACCCGCTGGCCGGTGGCCATGTCCCACGCCTGCAGCTCGCCGATGTGCGAGGCGCCCTGCCGCCAGCTCATCGTCGTCTTCGGCCGATCGATGCCGAGGAAGAGCTTGCCGGGCTCGTAGGGTCCCGCCTGGCCGACGAGCGTGCTGCACAGGTTCTCGTTGGCGGGGATGTAGAGGTAGTTCGTCTTCGGGTTGTAGCCCGCCGGCGTCCAGTCCTTGCCGCCCCAGAGCCCGGGACAGAACGTGACGGCGGCGCCGCTGCGCGGCTTGCGCTCCGGGTCGTAGCTCGGGCGGCCGCTCACCGGATCGATCTTGGTGAACACCTCCTGGGTGACGAACGGCTTCGCGTCCACGAACCGGATGCCGTCGGCACGGCGCTCGAGCCGCCACAGATAGCCGTTGCGGCCAGGGTGCACGAGGCCCTTGACGAGGCGTCCGTCCTTTTTGAAATCGATGAGCAGCGGCGTCGAGACTTCGTCCCAGTCCCAGGAATCGTTCCAGTGGTACTGATGGTGACCGCGGATCCGGCCGGTATCGGCATCGAGGGCGATGACCGACGACGAGTAGAGGTTGTCGCCGGGATGCATGTCACCGGGCCACGGCGCCGCGTTGCCCGTCCCCCAGAACGTCAGGTTGAGCTGCGGATCGTAGTGCGCCGTGAGCCACACCGAGACGCCGCCCGTCTTCCACGCTTCGCCCTGCCAGCTCTCGTGACCCGGCTCGCCCGGTCCCGGGATCGTATGGGTCTTCCACACCGGCTTGCCGTCGCGCGCGTCAAAGGCGGCGACGTAGCCGCGGATCCCGAGCTCGCCGCCCGAGGTGCCGACCATGACCTTGCCCTTGGCGACGAGCGGGGCCAGCGTGAAGTAGTAGCCGTTCTTGTAATTGTCGACGGTGGTGTCCCACACGACCGCGCCCGTCTTGGCGTCGAGGGCGATGAGGTGCGCATCGACCGTCGCGACGTACACGCGGTCCTCCCAGAGCGCCACACCGCGGTTGGTCGGGTGGAGCTGCAACAGGTCTTCGGGCAGCTCCTTCTTGTAGCGCCAGATGAGGTCGCCGCTCTTCGCCTTGAGCGCGATGACCTGCTGCTGGGGGGTCGTGATGAACATCACGCCGTCGTTGACGATCGGCGGCGCCTGATGGCCCTCGGTGACGCCGGTGGAGAAGCTCCACACCGGCGCCAGCTTCTTGACGTTGCCGGGCGTGATCCGGTCGAGCGGGCTGTATCCCCACCCGCTGTAGTTGCCGCGGTACATCAACCAGTTCTGCGGCTCCGGGTTGAGGAGCCGTTGCTCGGTCACCGCGTTGTAGCTCCCGACGCTCTGCGCCGCGAGCATCGCCGGCCCGAGCAGGGCGAGCACGGCGGCACCGACGATAGCCAGCGTTCTCAGCGACATCGTTTTTGCCTCCCTCGTGTGGCGTGATCGAAAGATCGTGCGATGCCGCCTTCGTGCCTCACCCCCCTCCGGATTCGAAGCCCGGCCGTCCGATGAACGCGCCGGCGACGACCGGGAGACCGTCCGCGACCTTCACCGGCAGCGCCGGCAGGCGGCGCGACGCCGGGCCGTTCAGGACTCGGGCACTCGCCTTGAGGTCGAACTCCGAGAAGTGGCACGGGCATTTGACGGTGCTCGACGCGGGCTGCCAGTCCCACGCGTCACAACCGGTGTGCGTGCAGACGGCGGAGTACGCGACGATGCCGTCCACCGCCCGCGCGCTGGTGTCCCGATCGAGCGCCCGCGGATCGAGGCGGACGAGCAGGATCTGGTTCAGGCGACTGTCGTCGCGGACCACCCCGCTGGTCGCGTCCTTCGGATAGGCGGTGAGCGGCGCCCCGCCGGACGGCAGGTCGGCGAGGGTGATGAGCCGGCCCTTGCGCTCCCCGGCGGCGAGCACGAAGCGATCGTTCGGCTGAGGACGGGCTCCGCGCGCGCTGCTGTCTTGCGCCCCGCCGAGGCGCGCCAACGGCAGCCCGACGCCCACACCGAGTGCCAGCGTCAGAACGGTACGACGGCCGGGCCAGGCGACCGGCGCGGGCCCTCCTGGTGAGTCGCGCATCTCCGTTCCCCTTGCGTGGCGGAAGAATCGTCCCGGCGCCGGACGATGTCAAGGTCGCTCGAGGCGATTGCGCCGCGGCGCGTCGAGAAAGGACTTGACGACTCGGGGCCGGTCCTCTAGCATCTCCGCCACCAACGGGTTCTGTGTGTGGTGCCTCGAGACCGACGGTTGGAGGTGCGCCATGACGTGGGAAGCCCCCCAGTTCGTGGAAGTCAGGATGGACGCCGAGATCAACTCCTACCAGGATGATTTCGGCCCCGAGCAGGACGACCGCTTCTAACACCCGGCTGACTCACGCGGGTCACCGGCAGCCCTTCGCGCCGGCCAAACGGTCGGCGGAAGGGCTGTCGTCTTTGTGGGAACGACGATGCTGATCCGTGTGCTCGGCTCGGCGGCGGGAGGCGGGTTCCCCCAGTGGAACTGCGGATGTCCCAACTGCCGCGGTGTTCGCGAGGGCACGATCCGGGCGAGCGCGCGCACACAGGAGTGCGTGGCGGTGAGCGCCGACGGATCCGACGGCTGCGTGCTGCTGAACTGCTCGCCCGAGGTCCGCGGCCAGATCGAGAGCGCGCCCGCGCTGCATCCGCGTGCGCCGCGTCACTCGCCGATCGCCGCGATCCTCCTGACCAACGGAGATCTCGATCACTGCCTCGGGCTGCTGTCGCTCCGCGAGTCGCACCGCTTGATCGTGTATGCGACCGACGCGGTCGAGCGCGGCTTCACGCGCGGCAACGTCCTCTATCGCACGCTCGAGCGCTTCCCTGGACAGGTGACGTGGCGGCTCCTCAAGGTCGGCCATGAGGACGACATCGTCGACGTCGACGGGCGCACGACCGGCCTGACGGCCGAAGCGGTCGCGGTGCCGGGCAAGGCGCCCGTGCACCTCGAGGGCCGGAGTCCGGCCGATCCCGGGGACAGCGTCGGGTTCCGCATCCGAGAGGCGCGAACCGGTCGCGTCCTCGCCTATCTGAGCGGGGTGGCGTCGGTGACCGAGGCCGTGCGCCAGGCGATCGCCCACGCGGACGCCGTCTTCTTCGACGGAACGTTCTGGTCCAGCGACGAGCTGTCGGCGTCAGGGCTCGGGACCAAGCGCGCGGAAGAGATGGCGCACCTGCCCGTCGGGGGGCCCACCGGCAGCCTGGCGCAGCTCGCGGGTGTGCGAGCGGGGAGGCGGATCTACATCCACGTCAACAACTCGAACCCGATGCTGCGAGAAGACTCACGCGAGCGCGCCGCCGTCGCCGCCGCCGGCTGGGAGGTCGCGTGGGACGGGATGGAGGTGCGGCTATGAGCGACCCATCGACGCGCCCGCCGCTGACGCGCGAGGAGTTCATCGACTGGGTGCGTCGCGAGGGCGAGAGCCGCTACCACGATCATCACCGCTATCACCACCTGATGCACGACGGCAAGCTGACGCGTCTGCAGCTGCAGCAGTGGGTGCTCAACCGCTACTACTACCAGACGCGGGTGCCGATCAAGGACGCCCTGATCCTGGCGAAGTCGGAGGATCCCGCCTTCCGGCGCATGTGGATCCGTCGGATTCGCGATCACGACGGCGACGCGGCCGGCGAGGGTGGACTGGAGCTGTGGCTGCGACTCGCCGAGGGCGTCGGCCTCGATCGGGAGGAGGTCGCGTCCTGCCGCTCGGTGCTGCCCGGCGTGCGCTTCGCGTGCGACGGCTACGTGCATCTCATCCGCGAGCGAAGCCTGCTGGAGGCGGTGGCCTCGTCGCTCACCGAGTTCTTCTCGCCGGATCTCATGACACGCCGGGTGCTCGCCTGGGAGCGCCACTACCCGTGGATCGACAAGGACACGCTCGACTACTTCCGCACGCGCCCGCCGCGCGCGCGCCAGGACTCGCTCGAAGCGATCGACTTCGTGACCGCACGCGCGACGACCTATGAGCTGCAGGAGCGGTGCGTGGCGGCGCTGATCCGCAAGACCGAGATCCTGTGGCACCTGCTCGACTCCCTGTACACGGCGTACGTCGAGCCGGGCTGGGGCCCCGGCGGCGCCCGCGCGTGAGCGCGATCACGGCGGAGAGCCGCCCGACGCTGGCGGCCAAGGCGCGGCTCCGCTGGGACCGGCAGACGTCGCGCTACCTGCTGCTCTATCCGGAGCGCGGGCTCGTGCTCAATCCCACCGCCGCCGACGTGGTGCAGCTGTGCACGGGCGAGCACACCGTCGGCGCCATCGTCGACCGCCTCGCCGCCAAGTACGCGCCCCAGCCGCGCGAGGACGTCCAGCGCGAGATCCTCGCGTTTCTGGGTCGGATGGCGGAGCGCGGGCTCATCCGGAGCGGCGATGAGTGAGGAGCCGCGACCCTACACGCTCGTCGCCGAGCTGACCTACCGCTGCCCGCTGCGCTGCGTGTACTGCTCGAATCCGACCGACTGGAACCGGCACGCCGACGCGCTCACCACCGACGACTGGCTCCGCGTCTTCCGCGAGGCGGAGGCGCTCGGAGTCGTGCAGCTCAATCTCACCGGCGGCGAGCCGCTGCTGCGCGACGACCTCGAGCAGCTCGTGGAGGGCGCGCGGCGGCTCGATCTCTACACCAACCTGATCACCAGCGGGATCCCCCTCGCGCGCGAGCGGCTGGCGCGACTCAAGGCGCTCGGCCTCGACAACGTGCAGGTGTCGATCCAGGACGTCACCGCCGCGGAGTCGGATCGCATCGCGGGCGCGCGCACGTTCGATCGGAAGCTCGAGGTCGCCCGCTGGGTGAAGGAGCTCGGATTCCCGCTCACGCTCAACGTGGTCCTGCACCGCGACAACCTCGATCGCGTCGCCGCCGTCATCGCGCTCGCCGAATCGCTCGCCGCCGATCGACTCGAGCTCGCCAACACGCAATACCTCGGCTGGGCCCTCGTGAACCGGCGGACCCTCTTGCCCACGCGCGAGCAGCTCGACGCCGCGCGCGACGTCGCGCGCGCGGCGCGGCGCCGTCTGCAGGGACGCATGGAGGTCCTGTTCGTCACGCCCGACTACTACGCGGAGTTCCCGAAGGCGTGCATGGACGGGTGGGGACGCCGCTTCCTGGTCGTGGCGCCCGATGGATTGGTGTTGCCGTGCCACGCCGCCCACACCCTCCCGGGCCTCACGTTCGACAACGCGCGCGCGCGGCCGCTCGCCGAGATCTGGCGGCACTCCACCGCCTTCGGCGCCTTCCGTGGCGAGGCGTGGATGCCGGAGCCCTGCCGCAGCTGCGATCGCCGCGCGGTCGACTTCGGCGGGTGTCGCTGCCAGGCGTACCACCTCACCGGTGACGCGGCCGCCACCGACCCCGCGTGCTCGCTGGCGCCGGCCCACGCCCTCGTCGAGGCGGCTCGGGCCCAGGCGCTGGAGCCGGCGGCCAGCCTCACGTATCGAACGGCCCGCGTGGCCGAGCGCGCGTGAAGCGGCGTCGTCGCATGGACGCGAGCTTCTGGATCCTCCTGGCGCTGGTCGGAGCCGCGGTCGCCGTCGCCTTCGCGCGCGATATCGCTCTGCCGCTGCGCGGCCTCGCCGCCAGCGCGCGGCTCGTGCGCAGCGTGTGGATCGAGCTGGCGCTCGGCTTCGTCCTCGCGGGGCTGATCGAGGTTCTCCTCCCGCAGCCCGTGCTGTCGCGCTGGCTCGGCCCCGAGCGCGTCGGCCACGGGATCCTCATCGGCTGGGCCGCCGGTCTGGTCATGCCGGGGGGGCCCTACGTGCTGTTCCCGATCGCGGCCGACCTCTTCCGCCATGGGGCCGCGCCGGCGCCGCTCATCACGCTCCTGACCGCCAAAACGCTCGTGAGTCCCATCCGCACGCTGACCTACGAGGCGCCGCTGCTCGGCTGGCCCCTCACCCTCGCGCGCTTCGTGCCCGGCGTGCTGCTGCCGCCGGTCATGGGCCTGCTCGGCCAGTGGCTGTTCGGACTGTTCAAGCGATGGGGATGATCCGGAGGAGGTGAGAGGAATCGCCAGGCTCTTGCGTCACGACCGCCGCCGTAACGTCGCAGGTGAACGGAGGCAAGTCAGATGGTCAGAACAGCGAGCCTCTCCCTCGTAGCTCTCCTGGTTCTCTCGTCGCTCCTCCTCGCGTTGCCCTCGCCCGGCCGCGGCGCGGACGTCAGCGACGCGCGCCTGCTGAACGCGGAGCGCGACGCCGGCAACTGGCTCATGTACAACCGCACGTACGCGGGCTGGCGCTTCAGCCCGCTCGACCAGATCAGCGCCGCCAACATCAAGAAGCTGGTGCCGAAGTGGATCTTCGCCGGCGGCACCGTCGGCGATCAGCAGATGACGCCCGTCGTCAACGATGGGGTGATGTTCACGACCTCGACGTCGCTCGCGTTCAACCGGGTGCATGCCGTGAACGCGGCGACCGGGGAGCTCCTGTGGAAGTACGATCGTCGGACGGCCGAGGACGTCGGCGCGCTCGTTCGCCTGATCCCGCACAATCGCGGCGTCGCGCTCTACAAGGACAAGGTCATCTTCGGCACGCTGGATGCCCATCTCGTCGCCCTCGACGCCAAGACCGGCAAGCCGGCGTGGGAGACGAAGATCGTCGACTACTCCGACGGATACTTCGTCTCCCAGGCGCCCCTGGTCATCAAGGGCAAGGTCGTCGTCGGCATCGCCGGGCCCGGTGAGATGGGCCCGCGCGGCTTCGTCGAGGCCTTCGACGCCGACACCGGGAAGAGCCAGTGGCGCTGGTACTCGATCCCCGCCGCCGGCGAGCGTGGCAGCGAGACGTGGGCCGCGGACACGTGGAAGATCGGCGGCGGCGCCGTCTGGCACACCGGCACCTACGATCCCGCCACCAACCTCCTCTACGTCGGCACCGGCAACCCGGCTCCCTGGATCGCCGACATGCGCAAGGGCGACAACCTCTACACCATGTCCGCGGTGGCGCTCGACGTCGACACCGGCAAGATGAAGTGGTTCCACCAGTACTTGGCCAACGAGCCCTGGGACTACGACACGGTGGCGGAGCACCACGTCATCGACGTCGTGCGGAACGGACAGACCCAGAAGGCCGTCGTCACGGCGAACAAGCTCGGGTACGTGTACACGCTCGACCGGATCACGGGGAAGTTCCTCTCCGCGGTCCCGTTCGTCAAGTCACTGAACTGGGGCGCGCCGGATCCGGTGACGGGCAAGGGCGTGGAGACGCCCGGGCTCCGGCCGACGATGGGTGGGCCTCCGGTCGAAGTGTGTCCGTCGCTGCTCGGAGGAACCGGGTGGCAGCCCAAGGTCTACAACCCCAGGACCGGGTTGCTCTACATCCCGTCGAACGAGTTCTGCATGAAATACGGCTACGTGCCGGATCTGACCTACAAGAAGGGCCAGCTCTTCACCGGCAACACCACGGAGCACTTCAGCAAGACGGAGCAAGCCGGGGTGTTGCGGGCCTTCGACGTGAACCAGAACAAGGTGCTCTGGGAATGGAACAACCGGACGCCGCTCATCAGCCACACCCTGGCCACCGCCGGCGACCTCGTGTTCCAGGGCACCGCCGAGGGCAGGGTCGTCGCCCTCGACGCCAAGAGCGGGCAGGAGCTGTGGTCCTTCAGCCTCGGCACCCCGCAGTCGGGTGGGATCATCAGCTATGCGGTCGACGGCAAGCAGTACATCGCGGTGGCGGCGGGCGGGACCGTCCGGTCCCAGGTGTGGTTCGGCAAGGAGCCCAAGTGGACTCACGCCACCAGGCTGAACTTCAGTGACGTCGTCGTCGTCTTCGGACTGAGCGAGTGAGAATACTGTGGTGGCTCGTGGTCGCGATCGTCCTGATCGCGACCACGAGCAGCGCCGGCGAGGTTCGGCGGCTCCGGCTGTGCGCGGATCCGTCGAACCTGCCGTTCTCCAGTCGGGACGCCGGGGAGCCGGGCTTCGAGGTCGAGATCGCCCGCGCCATCGCGGCGGCGCTCGAGGCGGAGCTGACGGTCCACTGGGTTCCCACCGCGCGGGAGATCATCGTGCTCCGGCAGCTCTACGAGCGTCGGTGCGACCTCGTCATGGGCTTTCCCATCACCGCGGGCTTCATGGACGACAAGCCCCGGCTGAGCCTGTCCGCGCCGTACTATGTCATGCGCCAGGTCGTGGTCGCCTCGAGTGTCGGCGGCGTCCGTTCGCTCGAGGATCTCAAATCCAGGGTCGTCGGCGTCCAGGCGATGACGCTCAGCGATCAGCTGGTCTACGGGCGCGGATACAACCGCAAAGTCTACGTGACGCCCGACGAGACGTTCGATGCGCTTCTCAGGGGCGAGGTGGATGCGGTGGTCATGGAATCGCCGCTCGCGGGCTGGTTCGTCACGCGGAACGCCGGCTTCGTCGCGACCGAGATCGGCGATCCCGGTCGCGATCTCCAGATCGGCGCCGCCGTCCGCAAAGCGGATCTGGACCTCAAGGCGTCGGTGGACCGCGCCATCCAGCAGCTGGCGGCCACGACGCTCCCGGCCATCCTCGCACGCTACGGGATCACGCTGGCCCAGGCTCGACCGCCGGGGACGACCCTGAGCCCGGAGCTTCGCGCCGCGCGGTCGACGTTCCTCACGCAGTGCTCGCAATGCCATGGCACCGACGCCAAGGGAACCCCGGCCGCCTCGAATCTCCAGGCGTTCAAGGGCAGCGAGGCGGACTTCGTTCGAGTCGTCCAGACCGGGCGGCCCGGCACCGGCATGACACCGTGGAAGGGCCTGATCAGCGAGGAAGACATCCGCGCCATCGCGCGCTACGTCAAGCAGCTCGCGACGGACTCCGCGCGCCAGTAGTAAATGGGGGGCCCCGAAATGGCCCCCCATACCCCCCAACCGCTCGTCGCGCCCCGGCGAAGCCGTGGCGCGCCTCGATCCCCCCATCCTAGAAGATGCACTCGGCGCCGACGAGGAAATTGATCGGCGGCGCCGGTGTCAGGAATCGCTGGACCGGGTTGCCGGGCTCGCGTCCGTTCACCGCGAACGTCCCGAACGTCTCGTAGCGGGCGTCGAGCAGGTTGTTGACGCGCGCGAAGATCTCGACCTGCCGAATCCGCGCCGAGGCTCCGGCGGCGACGACCACATAGTCCGCCAACGGCCGCTGCCGGTTGACCTCGTCGCCGCGCAGGAACTGCGAGCTCACGTAGCGCACGTCGAGCGAGAGCGTCGCCCACGGCCAGGGGTGATACGCGGCGCCCGCGTTGATCCGGTGGCGCGGCACGAGGGCGAGCGAGTCGCCGGGGCGCACCGTTTCGACCCCCGGTGGCAGCGGCGTGGCGAGCTCGGCGGAATCCTGGAAGGTGGCCCGCGTGAAGGTGTAGTTCAGGTATCCGTTGAGGCTCGACGTCGCGCGAGCCCGGAGCGCGAGCTCGATCCCCTCCCGCCGGGTGCGGCCGACGTTCTGGAAGAAGACGCCGGTCGTCCCGGTCGGTGCCACCGAGAAGATGTCGTCGCTCAGGTCCGTGCGAAACGCCGAGCCGTCGACTTCCAGCCACGCGAATGGGCGGGCGCTCACACCGACCTCGTAGCTCCTGGCCGTCACGGCATGCAGCGGCGGATCGGCGGCGACGCCGGCCTGCAACCCCGGACACACGGCCCCGGGCCCGGCACAGGTCAGCTCCAGGAAGGCGGGCGCGCGAAAGCCTTCGGAGTAGCTGGCGTACAGCGCGAGCCGATCGCTCACGTTCAGGTTGACGCCCGCCCGCGGGTTCAGCCGCTGAAACGCGTGGACTCCGCCGCTCGGTCCTCCGAGACGGTCCTCGATCGAGTGGCGGACCCGGTCCCAGCGTCCGGCGACGGTGACGACCACGCTCGATCCGCGGATCGGCAGGTCGCGGAGAATGGTCAGCGCATCCTGCGCGTAGACGCCGATCGCGTCCTGGGTGTCGGCGAGACTGGAGTCGACGACGCCCGGTTGATCGCCCGCCTCCAGGAGCGTCCGCGTCGTCACGTCGCTGCGCACGTAGTCGACGCCGGCCAGGAGCACGTTGGGACGCCCGAAGGCGTCGGCTCGATAGGTCGCCTGCGCGGTCCCGCCCGTCGAGCGCGTGTCCGTGTGGAGGCGACTGTTTGGCCCGATCAGGTTGACGTTGAACTGCTCGCTGGTCAGCGCCCTGACGAAGGCGTTGAGCCGGACCGACATCTTCTCGTCGATCGCTTGCTCGGCGTTGACGATCGCCTGATGGAGCTCGGGGTTGAAGAAGTCGCCCGCGGTGAAGTTCCGGCGGGGATGACGACGGGCCTCGCTCTCCGGCAGCGAGCCGGCCTGCTTGAGGCGATCGTTGCTGTACTGGTACGAGAGCGTGGCGTCGGTTCCGGACAGGCCGAGGCCGAGCTTGCCGAAGGCGCGCGAGACGCGGGCCGGGCTCGCGTCGCGGTATCCGTCGTCCAGCAGCTGGGTCAGCGACGCGGTGTAGTCGAACGGCCGCGCGGAGCCGCTGGCCCGGAGACGGTACTCCTGCCGGCCGAAGCTGCCCACCGCGATCGTCGGAACGATCTCACGAGCGTCGCCACCCCGGCGCGTGACGAGATTGATGGCGCCGCCGAGCGTGTTGCGCCCGAACAGGGCCGAGGGGCCGCGGATCACCTCGATGCGCTCGACGTCGTCGAGTGGAATCAGGTCGAAATTCACCTCGTCGACGGTCGGCTCGTTGAGGCGGACCCCGTCGAGGAAGACGCTCAAGCCCTGGGGCAGCCCGGTCACCGGGGACGCCGTGAACCCTCGAAGCGTCAGGCTCGGCTGGAAGCGATTGCCCTGCTCGTTCTGCAGGGTGACCCCGGGAAGGCGCTCGAGCACATCCGGCAGCACCGAGGCCTTCGGCGCCGTGATGTCGCCCGGGGCGACGGTGTCGATGCGGCTCGGCGTCGTGGGGCGCGCCAGCACGTCGACGGGCGCCGGCGCTGTCACGCGGACCGGGGGAAGGCGAGCGAGAGGCTCGTCAGGCTCCTGGGCGGCGGCCGCTGAGGCCGTGGACAGGGTGATGAGCTGAATGACGAGCACCAGGCGACGCATCGGAAGTCCGGACGATCGTAAGCGGGCCGGCGCTCGTGGGCAACGGACTCGCGACGGTTGCCCTCGGCGGTGGTTCGGCGCTACGGTACAGACCATCACGACGTGGCGAGTCTGCGCGGTGCTCGCGTTGCTGAGCGTCGGCGTGGCCGACGCGGGCGAGATCACCGTGCCCGCCGGCTTTCGCATCGACGTCTTCGCCGAGAACGTCGGTGGCGCCCGGGCCCTCGCCGTCGATTCCGAAGGCGTGCTGGTCGTGTCGATCTCGTCCCGGGGGCGGGTCCTGGCGCTGCCTGCCGGCCGCGGCGCCGGCCGCCCGACGGAGGTGGTCACGATTCTCAAGGACCTCGATCGCCCGCACGGGTTGGCCTTCAGACGCGGCTACCTGTACGTCGCGGAGACCGGCCGCATCGTGCGATACCGGTATCACGCCGGGACGCACACGGCGGTCGAGCCGACCGTCGTGGTCCGCGGCCTGCCACACGGCGCGCATCACTGGACGCGGTCCATCACCTTCGGCCCCGACGACAAGCTCTACGTCGGGATCGGCTCGTCGTGCGATATCTGCCAGGAGCGCGACCCACGCCGCGCCGCGATCGTTCGCTACAACGCCGACGGCTCCGGCGAACAGCTCTTCGCCACCGGGCTGCGCAACCCGGTGGGCCTGGCGTTTCACCCGACCACGGCCGCCCTGTGGACCACGGTGAACGAGCGCGACTGGCCCGACGGTGGGGCGCCGCCCGACTACGTGACGGAGGTCCGCCACGGCGCGGTGTACGGCTGGCCGCAGTGCTTCGCGGAGCGCCGCACGTTCTTGCGCGATCCGACCTTCGCGGGCGCGGGGGGCTGTCGAACGATGACGCTGCCCAGTCTGGAGCTGCCGCCGCACGCCGCACCGCTCGGTCTCGTGTTCTACACCGGCGGGCAGTTCCCGTCGGCGTACTCCGGCGATCTCTTCGTCGCCCTCCACGGCTCGAGGGCCGGGCTGCCGCCCTCCGGGTACAAGATCGCCCGGGTCCGCTTCCGCCACGGACACGCCGCCGGGGTCGAGGACTTCTCGACCGGCTGGCGCCACCGCGACCGCGTGCTCGGCCGGCCGGTGGACCTGGTGCTCGGGCGTGACGGCAGCCTCTACGTCTCCGACGATCACGCGGACCGTATCCACCGCGTGAGCTACGCGCCCCGATGACCCTCAGGCCGTCGCGGAGCTCGGGACTCGCGCTCGCCGTCGTCGTTGTCATCCTCGCGGCGGCCGGCACCGCGAACGCCGAGGTCCGGCGGCTCGTCGTGAGCACGCGTGAGGAGGTCCTGGGCGGCGACTACGAAAAGCTCGGCGGGACCGTCGAGCTGGAGCTGGACCCGGCGCATCCGGCCAATGCGGCCATCGTGGATCTCGACCGCGCGCCCCGCAACGCGCGCGGCCGCGTGGAGGCCTCGGCGGACTTCATGGTGTTGCGGCCCCGCCGTCCGCCTGCGCGAGGATCGACGGCGCTGCTCGAAGTGAGCAACCGTGGCGGCAAGGCCTTGCTCCCCTACTTCAATCGCGCGACCTGGAGCCTCGACCCCTCGACGGCCGAGGACTTCGGCGATCGACTCCTGATGCGCCTGCATCTCACGCTCATCTGGGTCGGCTGGCAGTTCGACGTGCCCCGCCAGCCGGGGTTGCTGCGGCTCCGCGCGCCGATCGCGCGCGACGCCGACGGTCCGATCGAGGGGCTCGTGCGCAGCGATTGGACGGTCGAGCGACCGACCACGACATTACCGCTCGCCCATCGCGACCACGTGGCCTATCCGGTGGCCGACCCCCGGCATGCGGACAACGTGCTGACGGTACGCTCCGCCCGGCTCGGACCCAGAGAGATCGTCCCGCGCGACCGGTGGCGCTTCGCCCGGCTGGACGACGGTCGGCTCGTGGACGACCCGACGCACATCCATCTCGCCGGCGGCTTCCAGCGCGGCAAGATTTACGAGCTCGTCTATCGGGCGCGGGATCCGGTCGTCGTCGGGATCGGCTTGGCCGCCGTGCGCGACGTCATCTCATGGGCCCGCTACGATTCCCGGTCGGAATTTCGGGTCACGGCGGCCATCGGCGCCGGCATCTCGCAGAGCGGGCGTTTCCTGCGCCACTTCCTGTACCAGGGGTTCAACACCGACGAGGCCGGCCGGAAAGTCTTCGACGGGCTGCTCGTTCACACCGCCGGCGCGGGGCGCGGGAGCTTCAACCATCGCTTCGCGCAGCCCTCGCGTGACGCCCACCGCTTCTCGGCGTTCTTCTATCCCACGGACCTCTTCCCGTTCACGAGCCGGACGCAGACCGATCCCGAGACGGGCATCGCGGACGGGCTCCTCGCGCGATCGGCGGACCGCCCGGATCAGTGGCCGAAGATCGTCGTCACGAACACCGGGTACGAGTACTGGGGACGGGCCGCCTCGCTGATTCATACCTCACCCGACGGGCGGGTCGACGTGACGCCACTGCCCAACGAGCGCATCTACCATCTCGCCGGCGGCCAGCACTTCATCGGCGGCTTCCCGCCGACGACATCGGAGCGCGCCGGCCGCGCGTATCGCGGCAACCCGCTCGACTTTCAGGTGACGCTGCGCGCGCTTCTGGCGCGTCTCGTCGAGTGGGTGGTGGACGGCCGCACGCCTCCGGCGAGCGTCTATCCCACCCTCGCGGCGGGGACGCTCGTCTCCATCGACGCGCTCAAGTTCCCGCGGATCCCCGATGTGAGAGCCCCGAGCGTGATCCACCAGGCCCACCGCGTCGACTACGGTCCGCGCTGGGCCGCCGGCATCATCACGCGGGAGCCGCCCGGGATCGGGGCGCCGTTCCCCGCGCTGGTCTCGCAGGTCGACGCCGACGGCAACGAGGTGGCCGGGGTGCGAGGCGTCGAGCTCCTGGCGCCGCTGGCCACCTACACGCCCTGGCAGCTCCGCGGGGGCCACGGAAGCGACGCCGCGGAGCTGGTCGACTTCCTCGGCACCTACGTCCCGCTGCCGCGGACCGACACCGAGCGCCAGCGCTGGAGCGACAGCCGGCTGAGCCTCGAGCGCCGCTATGCGGACAAGCGCGAGTACCGTGCGACGGCGGCTCGAGCGGCCGAGTCACTCGTGGCGGCGGGCTTGCTGCTCCGCGAAGATGTCCCGAGAGTGCTCGAGCGAGCCGACCAGCACTGGGACTGGATCATGAGCCGATGAGGGACCGGTCAATCGTGTGGATGCTCGGCCCCGTGGCCCTGGCCGTGCTCGTCATGCTGCCCAGGCTGGCCTCACCGCAGTTCGGACTCCTCGACGACGGCCTGACGCTGCAGACGGGACGTGAGGTGATCGGCCGGTGGTCGAGCGTGCTCCACCTCATCCCCGAGACGGGCCGGTTCTTCCCGGCCTACTGGCTCGTCTACTCGGTCATCTTTGGCATCGTCGGCGTTCGGCCGCTCGCCTTCTTCACGGTCAATGTCCTGCTGTTCGCCGGCGTCCTCGCGATGCTCGCTCGACTGGTGCGATCGAGCGGGGGGACGCGCCTGCAGGCGTCGGTCGCGGCGCTGCTGTTCGCGCTCTCCGGGCCGGCGGTCGAGAGCTTCTACACCCTCTCGAAGGCCGAACCGCTGCAGATGACGTGGATCGGCCTCTCGCTCCTCGCGACCGCGGCCGCCGCGAGCGCGGCGCGATCGGTGAGACGGGCGGGACTGCTCACGCTGGCCGCCGTCACGTTGCTGCTCGCCCATGCGACGAAGGAGACGAGCCTCGTCCTCGTCCTGGTCTCCGTGGGCTGGCTCGCGATCGAGCGGCGGTCGACCGAGAAACGGGAAACCTGGGCGCGCTTCGCGACCACCTACGTCGTGATCAACCTGGTCGCGGCGGCGACGTTCATCGCCCTGCGGTGGTCTTACGCACCGCTCGGGCTCGCGGAGGGAACGTACACGCGGGCGTACGCGCTCCACAGCGGAGTCGTCGGTGCCGCGGTGTTTCGGATCTCCGCCCGGATTGTCCGGGACTTCGCGTTCCTTCTGCCGCTGCTGGCGGTCGCCCTCCTCTCTCGGGTCGGCGGCCGGCCGGCCTGGCGTCGACCGATCCTGTACGCGTGCGTCTGGATGGCCGGCTGGCTCGCCGTCTACCTGCCGTGGCCGGCGACGTTCGCGTACTACCTGCTCCCGTTTGCGTTCGGGGCCGCCGTGCTCGCCGGCACAGTCGTCGGCGCCTCCTGGTATGCGCGCGGCCCCGAGCAGCCGCTCACGAGACGGCGCATGGCGTGGTCCGTGCTCGTGGCGAGCGGACTGCTCTGGGTTCCCGCGGGGGTGAATGCGGTGGCGGACGCGCGGGTCCAGCTTGCCGTGGACCGAGCGAACGCGGACCTGGTCGATTTCCTGGCGAGCCTGCCGAGCCGCAGCCACGTCGTCCTCAACATCACCCCTGTGAACGAGTATTTCTTCGAGCTGCCGATGCACCTGTCAGAGATCAAGCGACGACCCGACGTCGTCGTGGAACCCCTCGCCCGCGCGGGACCCGACGCGCCGTCATCGGCCGACGTGTTCGTGGCGACGCCGGAAATGGCCGATCAACCACGGCCTACCGTGCGCATCGCCCCGCACAACCGGGACGGGAGAGGCGACAACGCCATGAACGCGCTCCTGAGCGGGCGCAGCGACCTGGTGTACCGGGCCGGGCGGCACACCCGGGTCCTCGAGCTCGGGATCCACCGACTCCTCTGCCATCTGCCGGTGAGCCCGCGCATCGACGCCACCTACTGCCCGAGCGATCGCGGGGTGATCTACCGCCAGACGTTCTCGTACGGGTGGCAGGTCCACCGGCTCGCGCGGCCGGCGGCCGGCCGCGTCGAGAGGCCGACATGACAGCGGGGGAACGCAGACTCGCCATCGACATCGTCGTCCCCCTCTACAACGAGGAACAGGTCGTGGCCGAGTTCCATCGGCGCCTGGTGGACGTGCTGACGCCGTTGCGACGCGAGCACGATGTCAGGATCTACTACGTCAACGACGGCTCCGTGGACCACACCGCTGACGAGCTCGCGAAGCTGGCGGCCGACGACCCGGGCATCACCGTCCTCGAGCTGAGCCGCAACTTCGGCCATCAGGCCGCCCTCACCGCCGGGCTCGATCGAGCCGAGGGCGACGCCGTCGTGACGCTCGACGGCGACGGGCAGCATCCGCCCGAGCTGATCGTCGACATGGTCGCCCTGTACCAGGCGGGCTACGAGGTGGTTCTCACCCAGCGCGTCTCGGCGGATCAGCCGCGCTTCAAGCGGTGGACCTCGACGATCTTCTACCGGCTGCTGAGCGCGATCGCCGACACGCCGATCAACGCGGGCTCGGCCGACTACCGGCTCGTGGCCCGACCCGTCCTCGAGGCCCTGCGCGAGATGCGCGAGTACCATCGCTTCCTGCGCGGCATGGTCGCCTGGGCTGGATACAAGACGGTCGTGCTCCCGTACGCGGAGCGCGAGCGGCTCGGCGGAGACGCGAAGTACTCGCTGAGCCGGATGGCGCGGCTGGCGTCGGACGCCATGTTCTCGTTTTCGCTCGTGCCGATCGGGATCGCGCTCGTCGTCGGGCTGGGCTTCCTGGTTCTGGCCGCCGCCGAGGCGCTCTGGGTGACCAGCTTCTGGCTCACCGGACGACAGCACCTGCTGGTGCCGGGCTGGAGCTCGCTCATGTTCATGGTGCTGATCGTCGGCGGCGCCCTCATGATCGCCGTCGGGTTGGTCGGCATTTACGTCGGCTACATTTTTCAAGAGGTCAAGCGGCGCCCGGTCTACCTCGTCCGGGCCGTCCACGGGAGCGCCGGGGACCGGCCGCCGCGGCCCCGCGACGACAGCCAGTCGTGACGCGCGAGTCGCCCCAGCACTTCTATGAGTCCATCGCTGACCGCTTCGAGGACCTCGACCATCCCGACGACTTGCACCGGCGCCTGAGCGTCGTGTTCGACGAGTGCCTGGGGCAGACGCGGCTCGTCGGCAAGCGGACGCTGGATGCCGGGTGCGGCTACGGCCCGTTCTCGGCAGCCGCCGCAGGGTTGGGGGCGGCCGTGGTCAGCGTCGATATCGGGGAGCGACTGGTCACGCGGACGATCGCCCGCGCGGGCAGCCACGGCGTCGTGGCCGACGTCTGCCGCCTCGCCTTCCGCGACGAAAGCTTCGACGTCGTCATCTCCAGCGAGATGCTCGAGCACACCGACGCCCCGGTGCGCGCGGTCGAAGAGCTCGCGCGCATCCTGAGAGTGGACGGCCTGCTGGTGCTCACCACGCCCAACCGCGCGTGGCAGGGCGTCGTGCGAGCCGCAAGCCGTCTCAGGCTGAGGCCGTTCCGTGGACTGGAGAACTTCGTCGCCTGGCCTCACCTGGAACACGTCTGCGCGGCGGCCGGCCTGGAGGTCCTCGTCCATCTCGGCTTCCATCCGTGGCCGTTTCAGCTCGGCCTCAACGGTGCGGCGAGAATGGTCGAGGCGTACCTCGCGCGAGGACGGGCGGCGAGGCTGATGGTCAATCAGGCGGTCGTCGCGCGAAAGCGCGAGCACGCCCGCTGAGGGGCTCACGGCCGGAGCATCTGCCTCAGGACCGCCTCGAGCTCCCGCCGCGTCGTCAGCCCCTCGAATCTGGCGCGGATCACGCCGTCTCCGCCCACGACGAACGTCCACGGCTCGGATCGGAGGTTCCACTCCTCGACCGTGGGGGCGAGCTTGTCCATGCCCCCCGGCTGCCAGATCTCCTGATGAACGAAGGCGACGCGACGACCGTAGGCGGGGATCAGCGTGCGCACGACGTCCAGGACCGGTCCACAGACCCGACTGGTGCAGTATTTCGGCGTCGCGAAGACGATGACCTGCGGTCGACCCTCGCGGATCGCATCCGCGATCCGGGTCTGATGCAGCCGCGCATCGGGTGGCTCACTCGAATCGATCTGCCTCAGGTCGCTCACGTCGCTGGCGATGAGATTGCGGCTGCGTGGGGCCGGCGTCCCCGGCATCGGGCTGCGCGGCACCGGCAGCGCATCGACGCTCAGGCGCGCCGCCTCGACGGCGCCGTTGGCCTGCCGGACGACGATCTCGAGGCCCCAGGGCCCTGGGCGCTCGAGCGTCAGCTGCGCCACGTAGATTCCCCGCACGTCGGTGGCCGTGTCGTGCGCGTGCCGCGTGCCGTCCGGGTGGATGTGGATGTGACGGCCCTGCTCGATCACCTCGAGCGCGTGGTAGACGGCCGGCGTCACGGCGACGAGCTGGGCCTCCGGCTCACGGATGTCGTACACCCGGAGCGCGACGTCGCCGGCGGCGAGGAGGCTTCCGTCCTTGAGCAGCCCGAAGGCGAATCGGTTGCGGCCCACGACCAGCTCGGACGTCGTGATCATGGGCTGCAACGTCCCCGCCACCGTCGGCGACAGCTCGCCCGCTGCCGCCGGCGACGCGTGACGGAGAACGCACACAGCGAGGACGAGGGCGATGGGCACCACCCGCGCGCCCCCCGTCACGCGCACCGGCCTACTCCACGATGACCTGCCCGTACATCCAGGGATGCGGTGTGCAGATGTAGTAGTAGTTCCCCGGCTTCGCGAAGGTGATGGACTTCGCCTGGCCGTTCGGAAGCACGCCGGTATCCCAGTTGCCCTCTTGCCACGCCGTCGCCCCGTGCGGCAGGTCGCCGACGTTCGTGAAGTTCAGCGTGCTGCCCGCCTTGATCCGGACGCGGGCCGGCACGAAGCTGTACTCCACGTTGTTGCCGCCCATCTTGATCGTGTCGACGCCGGTCGCGATCGGCCCGACGGGCCCCGCGACGGTCGGCGGCGGAGGCGGCGGCCACAGCGGCCCGAGCTGTCCCTTCAAGGAGAAGGCCCAGACCGCGTCACCGTTGGCGCTGCCCTGCAGCTGATTGCCGCCCGTGGCGATCACGACGAACTGCTCGCCGTCCGCCTCGTAGATGACGGGCGGCGCATCGGCGCCGAAGCCGGTCTGGAAGCGCCAGAGCTCCTGACCCGTCTTCGCGTCGATCGCGAGGAAGTTGCCGTCGGGCTCGCCACGGAACACGAGGCCGCCGGCCGTGACCGTCGAGCCGCCGCCACCCCCGATGCGGTACGGCGTCTTGTGCTGCCAGGCGATCGTGTTCGTCTTGCCGTCGATCGCGGTGAACGTGCCGCTCATCTGGGTGCCGATCGGCGCCGCCTGCGTGCCGCCGACGTAGCGCTGGCCGACACGGAACGTGTCGCCGTAGCGCGCGAAGGCGCCGGTGCGGATGGTCCCGGGGACGTAGAAGTAGCCCGTGTCGGGGCTGTACGGCACCGGCGACCAGTTCGTTCCGCCCAGGCCCGAGGGCTGCACGATCACCGGGGTTTCCCAGAAGACCTCGAAGATGCAGCCGGCCTTCTCGTAGGCCGGCATCGGCTCGGCACACTGCGGCACGGTCGCGTCGCCCTTGGGGTACGGCTGCGTCTTCGCCGTCTTCTGCCGCGGCTCCTGCGGCACCGGCCGCTCCTCGATGCCGATCAGCGGCTTGCCGTTCGTGCGATCCAGGATGTAGACCCAGCCGGTCCGGCCGGCCTCGGCGATGCCCTTGCGCGGCTGGCCGTCGATCACGGTATCGAAGAGCACGACCGGGCTGGCCGCGTCGTAGTCCCAGATGTCGTGGTGGACCTGCTGGAAGTGCCAGACGTACTCGCCGGTCTTCGCCTTCAGCGCGACCATCGACGTGCAGAACAGGTTGTCGCCCTCGCGCATCGAGCCGTCGTAATCCGGCCCGCAGTTGCCGGCCGCGAAGTAGAGGAGGCCGAGCTGCGGATCGAGCGCGGGCGTGTTCCAGACCGTGGCGCCGCCGCGCATCGAATGGTCGGTGCCGGGCGGCCAGGTCTCGCTGCCACGCTCCCCCGGCCCGGGCAGCGTGTACCAGCGCCACTTGATCTCGCCGGTCTTGGCGTCCAGCGCGGTGACGCGCCCACGCACGCCGAACTCGCCGCCCGAGATGCCGCTGTACACGAGGCCCTCGTAGTAGAGTGGCGCGCTCGTGATGGTGTAGCCGTTCTCCCACTTCTCGATGGGCGTCTTCCACTTCACCTTGCCGGTCTTCATGTCCAGCGCGACGACGTTCGCGTCGAGCTGACCGAAGTAGAGCAGCCCCTCGCCCATGGCGAGACCGCGGTTGACCCAGCCGCAGCACACGGTGGAGATCTTCTGGTCGATCCCGGACCAGTACTCCCAGAGGATCTCGCCCGTCTTGGCGTTCAGCGCGAAGACGTCGTCGTTGCCCGTGACCACGTACATGATCCCGTTCTTGACGAGGGGCGAGGCCTCGAACGAGTACTTGCCGCCGACGCCCGAGCCCTTCAGGCGCGTCATCCAGGCGCCCTTGAGCTGCTTGACGTTCGTGGTGTTGATCTGAGTCAGCGTCGAATACCGCTGGTTGGTGAGGTTGCCGCCGTTCGTGACCCAGTCCTTGCCCGCCGGGCTCCGGAGCAGCCGGTCGATCTCCGGATCGGCCGCCCGCGCGGGGACGACCAGCAGGAGGAGGAAGAAGCCGACCGTTGCCGCCGCCGGGAGCCATCGCTGACGGTCAGACCGCATAACTGCCTCCTTGAGTTGGCCGGAGAGATACGCCGCGCGATCCGGACTGTCAAGCGCCCTTGGATTAGAATTCGGTCGCTGGCTCCGTCATGACCGCCTCGACGAGATGGCGCGCCTGGCTGGTCGGCGTGGCGATTGCCGCGGCGCTGCTCGGCGGTGCGCTCCTCGCCCGAATGGGCCCGGCGCTGAGCCTGGCGCTGACCCTGGCGCTGCCCGGCGCCGAGTCCTGGCTCGCGCCTCTCCACGCCGAGGTCCTCGTCGAGGAAATGTCCATCGAGGCCGGCGGCAGGCGCCTCGTCGCGGATCTCTACCGGCCGAGCGCGCCGCGCGGCGCGCTGCTGCTCGTGCACGGTCTCTCGCGCGCGGGTCGCCGCCATCCCGATCTCGTGCGCCTCGCCAGACTCCTCGCCCGCCAGCATCGGCTGGTGCTCGTGCCACACTTCGAGGGGCTGGCGGCCTACAGGCTCAGCGGGCGCGAAGTCGCCGAGGTCCGGGCCGCGCTGCGTGCGCTCGCCGCGCAGAGCCCGTCGATCGGGGTCGCGGGCCTGAGCTTCGGCGCCGGGCCGGCACTGCTGGCGGCCGCCGACGTCCCCGACCTCGCGCTCGTCGCGAGCTTCGGCGGCTACGCCGATCTGCGCGACGTCATCCTGTATCTGACCACGGGTATCCACCAGTTCCGCGGCCGCCGCTACGTGCAGGCGCCGGAAGAGTACAACCGCTGGAAGCTCCTCGCGTTGCTCGTCGATTTCGTGCAGGACCCGCGGGACCGGCGGTTGCTGGACAGGATCGCCGGGCTGAAGCTGGCCGACCCGGGCGCCGACACCGGCGCGCTCGAGGCCGATCTGGGTCGCGAAGGCCACGCCGTGCGCGCGCTCGTGCTGAACCGCCGCGAGGACGCCGTCGGCACGTTGCTGGCCGCGCTGCCCGCTGAAGCGCGCGCGGCGATCGAGCAACTCTCCCCGCTCGCCGCGATCCCGCGGCTCAGCGGGCGCCTGCTGATCGCCCACGGCGCCGGCGACGTCTCGATTCCGTTCACCGAGAGCCTGCGGCTGGCGGAGGCGTCGGCCGGGCGCGCCGACGCGGTGATCCTCGAGACCTTCGAGCACACGCGGGCGCAGTCGTTCTGGCCCACGCTGGACGGCCGGCTCCGCGACGGCCGCCGCCTGCTGCGGCTGGCCGACGCGCTGCTCGCGGAGCGTTAGCGGTCCGGCCGCGGTCCGGCCGCGCTTGACAACGTCCGGCTCCCCGCCCTAGTCTCACGCTTGCTTTTCGACCGCATCACGCATTGGCCTCGCAGCTCCCCGAAGAGCGAGGGAAGAGATGTGCCGGAGTCCCCGCCATCCAGGAGGCTTTCGATGAACAGACCCGCTCTTTCGTCCGTCATCGCGTTCGCGGTCGTCCTGGTCCTTGCCGTCACCGCCCAGGCGCAGTCGGGCGGCTGGCCCGTGTACGGCGGCGACCCCGGCAACACGCGCTACAGCACCCTCACCCAGATCAACCCGGGCAACGTGAAGAACCTCAAGGTCGCGTGGGTGCTCCAGCTCGGCTCGCTCCGGTCCCAGGAGTCCACGCCGCTCGTCATCGGCGACACGCTCTACGTGACGTCGTCGCACGGTCCGAAGAACGTCTTCGCCGTGGACGCCAAGACCGGCGTCGTGCGCTGGCGGTACTCGCCGGAGGTCCCGGCCGGCATCGATCAGTACGCCTGCTGCGACGTCAACAACCGCGGGGTCGCCTACGCCAACGGGCGCGTCTTCGTGGGACGGCTCGACGGCGCGCTGGTCGCGCTCGACGCGGCGACCGGCAAGGAAGTGTGGAAGACGCAGGTCGTCGATCACACGCAGGGCTCGGTCATCACCTCGCCGCCCACGCTCGCCAAGAACCTCGTGGTCACCGGCTTCGGCGGCGGCGAGTATGGCGCGCGCGGGTACATCGCGGCCTACGACCAGGCGGACGGGCGCGAGGTGTGGCGCTTCTACACGGTGCCCGGCCCCGGCGAGCCCGGCAACGATTCGTGGAAGGGCGACTCCTGGAAGTACGGCGGCGCCGTCGCGTGGGCCATCGGGTCCTACGACCCCGCCCTGAACCTCATCTACTACGGCACCAGCAATCCGGCGCCGTGGAACGCGGCCGTGCGCGGCCCGGACAGCTCGAACTACGGCCAGTTCACGAACCTGTTCTCGTCGAGCACCGTGGCGCTCGACGCGGACACGGGGAAGCTGGCCTGGTTCTACCAGTCGACGCCGCACGACGCCTGGGACTACGACGGCGTCAACGAAAACGTCCTGGCCGACGTCGAGATCAACGGCCAGAAGACGCCCGTGCTCTTCAAGGCGGACCGCAACGGGTTCTTCTACGTCCTGAACCGGAAGACCGGCCAGCTCATCTCGGCCAAGCTGTTCGCCACCGCGAACTGGACGAGCGGGATGGACATGACCACCGGCCGGCCGATCGAGGTGCCCGAGAAGCGGCCGCGCGTCAACTTCCGCGCGAAGGACGTCTGCCCGTCGGCCATCGGCAACAAGAACTGGATGCCGATGAGCTACAGCCCGCAGACCGGGCTCGTCTACATGCCGACGCTGAACATCTGCATGGACATGAACGCCGCGCCGGTCGACTACAAGCGCGGCGC
The DNA here is from genome assembly GCA_003220225.1 of Candidatus Rokuibacteriota bacterium. Classification (GTDB taxonomy): domain Bacteria; phylum Methylomirabilota; class Methylomirabilia; order Rokubacteriales; family CSP1-6; genus AR12. The sequence goes on along the minus strand of QHRU01000062.1, from coordinate 15,822 downwards.
CTTCTACCTCGGCGTGGAGTTCGAGCTCGGCAAGTGGGGGCCGGGCGGCCACCTCGGGGAAGTCATCGCCTGGGACCCGATCAAGCAGCAGAAGGTCTGGGGCAACAAGGACACCCTGCCGTACATCGGCGGCATCACGACGACGGCCAGCGGGCTCCTCTTCCACGGTGACATCCACGGCTGGTTCAAGGCGCTCGACGCGAAGACCGGACAGACGCTGTGGCAGTTCATGGCCGGCTCCGGCATCAGCGCGGCGCCGATGACGTATGCCATCGACGGCAAGCAGTACGTCGCGGTCGTCTCGGGGCGCACGTTCGCCATCCCGCCGTTCTTCGGAAAGATGGGCGAGCAGATGGTGGCGGCGAGCCCCGAGGGCGGCGCGCTCTTCGTGTTCGAGCTTCCGTCGCCGTAGCCGGGGTGGCCGGGGCGGGGGCCGGCGTGCCGGCCCCCGCCTCGATTCCTGCGTCATGATCCGTCATCTGCCTCGACTGCTGCTCGTCGTGGTGGCGCTCGCCGCATCCGTCTCGGTGGCCGGCCCGCCCGCCGGCACGCTGCGACTGTGCGCCGATCCCGACAACCTGCCGTTCAGCAGCGCGACGGGGCCCGAGCGTGGCTTCTATCTCGACGTCGGCGCGCTCGTGGCCGCCCGTCTGGGTATGACGACCGACGTGGTGTGGTGGCGCAGCTTCTACGGCGCCCGCGCGGTGCGCAACACGCTCCTGGCCGACACCTGCGACGCCTACGTTGGGCTGCCCGCCGAGGCGGGGTACATGGATCGGCGTGTCACCGTCTCTCGGCCATTCCTCGACGTCGGGTACGCGATCGTGGCGCCGCCGTCGCTGGCCTTCGCCCGGCTCGACGATCTGAAGCCGCGCCGCCTCGCCGTGGAATTCAGGACGCCGGCCCAGTCACTCCTCGCCTCGAAGGATGGCTTCAACGTCTCGACGTTCCGGTCCGCCGAGGAAGCCGTCGAGGCCCTTGGACGGCAAGAGGTCGACGCGGCGTTCGTGTGGGGGCCGATCGCCGGCTATCTCAACGTCACGAAATTCGCCGGCGCGTATCGCATCGTGCCCGTCGCGGGCGAGGGCTTGCAGTGGCGTATCGGCATCGGCGTCCGCAAGGGTGACGAGACGCTCCGGCGGCGGATCGACGAGGCGCTGGGCCAGCTCGCGCCCGAGATCCGGCGTAGGGCCGAGCACTATGGGTTTCCGCTCGCCGCCGCCGTCGACCTCACCGCGGTGCCGCCGGTGTCGACAACCGACGCCGTCGCCGCCGGCCGGAGCGCGTTCAACCAGCACTGCTCGCACTGCCACTCGCCGAACGCTCACAGTCCCGAGCCGGCGCGCGACCTGCGGCGCCTGCGCATCCGCTACGGCGAGCGCATGACGGCGGTGTTCTACGAGGCGGTCACCCTGGGACGGAGCGCCAAGGGCATGCCTCCGTGGAAGGAGATCCTCAAGCAAGAGGACATCGTGCGGATCCTGAGCTTCCTGGAGTCCGTGCAGTCGTCGCCCTGAGGCGATCAGAAACTCGCCGGGCGGTTCCTGACCACGGAGCGTATAAGTAGTTGAGATTGCAGGCCTCTGAATTCGGTACCGGATTTGCGATTCCATCTCCCCGTGAGAAATCGACTCGTGGCTCGGCGCATGCTCGGCTTTGGCGTTCTTCTCCTGACGCTCGTCCCCGGGTACATGGCGTCTCACGTTCGCGTCGCCAACGCCCCTTTCGACGCGCATATCAAGGAGGCGGCGAACCGATACGCCATTTCCGAGGACGTGATCGCCGCCGTCATCGAAGCCGAGTCCCGGTTCAACGCGCGCGCCGTCTCCCGCCGCGGCGCGCAGGGCCTGATGCAGCTCATGCCCGCGACAGCGGCGACCCTGGGTGTCCGGGATCCCTTCGATCCGCGGGACAACATCGACGGCGGCGTCCGGCATCTACGCTCGCTGATGGACCGGTTCAACCATGACCTTCCGCTCGCCCTTGCCGCCTACAACGCCGGCGAGCGAGCGGTGCTCCAGAATCGAGGGGTGCCGCCCTCTCGGGAAACGCGTGATTACGTGAGCCGGATCATGCGGCGACTGAACCGCGATCGCGTGAAGAGCTGATCGACCTGCCCGGAAGTCGCCGCCTTGATCGGCCGCAGAGTCCGTGACAGCATGGCGGCGATGGCGACGACGGAGATCCGGCGCACCGCGTGCTCCCTCGATTGCTTCGACGCCTGCGGCATCGTGGCCGAGGTCGCGGACGGCCGCATCGTGCGGATCGGCGGCGACCCCGAGCATCCGATCACGCGCGGCGCCCTCTGCAACAAGGTCAACCACTACCTGCGCGATCGCTTCTACCATCCCGACCGTCAGCTCCATCCGCTCCGCAAGGTGAACGGCCGCTGGCAGCGGCTGGCGTGGGACGACGCCCTCGACCTGATCGCGGAGAAGCTGACCCGTGCGAAGGCGCGCCACGGCACGCTGTCGGTGCTCTACCACAAGGGCAACGGCTCCTTCGCCGGGCTGAAGATCATGGGCGAGCGCTTCTTCAACCTCTACGGAGGCGTCACGCAAGCGGTCGGCCGGTTCTGCGGTGGCGAGGCCGACTACGGGACGACGCAGTCGTTCGGCGCGTGCGAGATCCACGACCCGCTCGATCTCGCCGAGCACACGCGCCTCTTCCTGATCTGGGGCCGCAACCCCGCGGTGACCAACATCCACATGATGCCGGTCCTCAAAGAGGCGCGGGCGCGCGGCGCGCGTGCCATCGTGATCGATCCCGCGCTGACGAAGACCGTCCGCTACTGCGACGGTCATGTGCAGCCGCGGCCAGGCAGCGACGGTCACCTCGCGATCGGCATGGCCAAGGTGATCCTGGCCGGCTCCGGCGTGGATCGCGCGCGCGTCGCCGACATCAGCGATCACTTCGACGACTACCTGTCGATCGTGAACGCGATGTCGATGGACGAGATCGTGCGGCGGACTGATCTGTCGCACGAGGCCATCTCCACGCTCGCGCTCGACTACGCCAACACGCGTCCGGCTACGATCCTGCAAGGCATCGGGCTGCAGCAGTACACGCGCGGCGCGCAGACCTATCGCCTCATCGCGGCGCTGGGCATCCTCACGGGCAACGTCGGCGTCCCCGGCGGCGGCGTGAACTTCGGCAACTGGCCGTGGGCGATCATGCACAAGCCCGTCGCCCTGGAACGCCGCACGGTGCCCGTGCGCACGGTCCCGGTGAGCAAGCTGGCGGAGGCGCTGCAGACGACCACCGACCCGCCCATCACGCTGGCGATGTTCATGGGGACCAACCTCGTCAACCAGATGCCCGACACGCTGGGCACGCAGCGTGAGCTGGCGAAGCTGGACTTCCGGGTGTGCGTTGACCAGTTCCTCACCGACACCGCGGAGTGCGCCGACGTCTTCCTGCCGTCGACGACGATGCTCGAGGAGGAGGATTTCCTGCCGAGCTACGGCCACCTGTGGATGCAGCTCATGCAGCCGGTGGTCGCGCCGCAGGGAGAGTCACGTAGCGATCTCGTGATCCTCCAGGCGCTCGCCGATCGCCTCGGCTTCGGGCCGGACATGGCGGGCAGTCCTGCTCACTGGATCGACCAGCTCACCTCGACGTTCCAGGGCGTCTCGCACGCGTCGCTGCAGGCCGCCGGCGGCCGGCTCTGGCCCGAGGGCACGCCGCGCGTGCCGTGGGCCGGCGGCACGTTCAAGACGCCGACGCGCCGCTTCGTCTTCCCGGCCACGTTCGACGACGACCCCGTGCTGCCGTCGGCGGAGTTTCCGCTGCACCTCATCGCGCTGGCCTCGGACAAGGCGATCAACTCGCAGATTCTCGAGGAGCGCCAGCAGGGGGCCTACCTCACCGCCCGCGTCCACTCGGCGGTCGCGAACGCCCGGGGCCTCGGCCACGGCGACGTCGCGAGCCTCGTGTCGCCGCGCGGGACTCTACGCGTGAGGCTCGAGTGCGACGACGGGCTGCGGGTCGACAGCATCTTCGTACCGAAGGGCGAGTGGGCCAAGCACGAGCGCGGGCTGAACGTGCTGACGGAGCCGCGCTACACCGCGGGCACCGGCACGGCGTACAACCAGAACTTCGTGCGCCTCGAGCGCGGTTGAACCACGCCGACCCCCCGTTCGCGCGGCGATCGGTGTATAACCTAGGCGCCCCGATAGGAGGGTCCACCATGAGCATGCTGTCGCGCCGCCAATTCCTTCGAACGTCGGGAGCGGTCGTTGCCGCCGGAGTGGCGCCCTCGGTGCTGCCGTCACGCCGGGCGCGCGCCGCGGACAAGGAGCTGATCCCCAAGAAGCTGCCCTTCCCGCCGAACGACGAGTTCGGCAGCTATGAGCCGTCGATCACCCCGGATAGCAACACCATCTACTTCGCGCGCTTTGCGGGGAGCGGCGACAAGCGCGTACTGAGCACCACGACCGACCTGTTCGTCACGCACCGCGTCCGCCAGAGCGGCGAGTGGCCCGGGACCGGCGCAGACTGGACACCGCCCGAGCGGCTGCCCGACACGGTCAACAGCGATTCGATGGATCAGGAGCCGCGGATCATGCCGGACGGCAAGACCCTCTACTTCATGAGCCGCCGTCCGGGCGGGCGCGGGGGCGCCGATATCTGGGTGAGCACGAAGCAGCCGAACGGCCAGTGGACCCAGGCGCAGAACGTCGGCCCCAACGTCAACTCCGAGCACGTCGATCACTGCTTCATGCCGCTCGGTCTGCCGGGCGAGGACAACACTTCGGTCTTCATCTCGCTACGGCCGCGCGAGAACGGCACGCCGTCGGCGTCCGACGTCTACACCAGCCGGATGGAAAACGGCGCGTGGCAGCCCGCGAAGCGATACGAGAGCAAGCTGCTCGACTCGATCGGCTTCAAGTGCCGGGTCAACGCCGTGGCCCGCGACGGGCTCGTGCTCGGTGTGGTATCCGTTCACGACTTCGGCAAGTTCCACCGAATGGTGTTCGTGCACTACGACCCGGCGACCAAGGAGTGGAAGGGCCCGATCGTCGATGCGCCGTTCAACCAGGTGAACGTCGACGGCGCGTGTCCCATGTTCACGGCCGGCGGCGACAAGATGATCTGGTCGGCCGGCTACGACCGCGGGCCCGGGCCCGTCTCGACGTCGGGCGGCACCGGCTCGACCTACGATCTGTTCTGGCTCAAGACGAGCGACATCGTCGCTTACTACAAGACGAAGGCGGCACTCGCCTAGGCGAGTCTCCGCGGTGGGTCGTGGGCGAGCGAGCGCGGGGCGTGTCGGCCTCGCGCTCGCCGCGCTCGGGCTGACCGCGAGCTTCGCGGCCGGACATGCCGTCCTGCAGCGCTCGGAGCCGCGCGTCGAGAGCCGGCTCAAGCGCGCGCCGGACGAGACGAGGCTGTACTTCACCGAGCGGCTCGAGCCCGCGTACAGTTCCCTGCGCGTCGTGAATGAGCTCGGCGAGCAGGTGGACCGCCGCGACAGCCGCGTCGACCGCGCGAACCCCGCGCTGCTGCGCGCGACGCTGCCGCCGCTGCCGCCGGGCACGTACAAGGTCTTATGGCGGGTGCTCTCGATCGACGGCGACGTGACCGAGGGCACCTTCACGTTCCGCATCGAATGAGCGCGACGCTGCTGGCCGCGCTCTGGGCTCACCTGGCCGCCTGCGTGCTCCTCATGGGTTCGTGCTGCTTCCTGCTGCTCGCGGGCTGCCCGCGCACACCGACCGCGTTCCGCTGGGACGAGAGGATCGCGGCCTGGTGCCGCCTCCTCGTGCTGGCGGCGATCTTCTCCGGCGTCGTCTGGCTGCTCGCGCGGACGGCGGTGTTCGAGAACCGGCCTGACGCGGCACTCGAGGCCCGCGCGGTGTGGCATGTCGTGCTCGACACGTGGCCCGGGCTCGTGTGGCTGGCGCGTCACGGGCTGCTGATCGTGCTCGGCGCGTTCATGGCCGTCGGCCCGGACGTCACCGAGCGGCGCAACTGGATCGCCGTCCGCGGCGAGGGGCTGCTGCTGGCCTCGCTGGCGCTGGCGCTGGGCAGCGCCTCCAGTCACGCCGCCGCGCTCTCGCCGGGCACGGCTCAGGCGGTCGCCAGCGACGTGGCGCATCTGCTGGGGACCGGCCTCTGGCTCGGCGGCCTCCTCCCGCTGGCCCTGCTGCTGTGGTTGGCGAGCCGTGACGCCGGCGCCGACGCGCGGCCCTATGCGGTGCTGGCTGCGCGCCGCTTCTCACGCGTGGCGCTGATCGCGATGCTCGTGCTGGTCGCCTCCGGCGTGCTGAACGCGCTCGCGCAGGTCGAGAGCGTCGCGGCGCTGATGGGCACCACGCACGGCCGGTTGCTGCTCGCCAAGCTCGTCGTGCTCGTCCCGATCCTCGCCCTGGCCGTGGTCAATCGCACACGCATCCTGCCGGCGGTGGCGGCCCCGCGCATGATGCGACGGCTCGCCGCGTTCGTCGCGGTGGAGGCCGGTCTGGCTCTATTCCTATTAGTGCTGGCCGCCGCGATGACGCTGACCACGCCCGCGCGCCACGCGCCGCCCACGTGGCCGTTGCCGTTCCGGCTGTCGCCGGACGTCGTGCTCGACGTCCCGGCCATCCGGTGGCGCGTGCTGATCGGCACCCAGCTCGTCGTGGGCGGCTTCATCGCGTTGCTCGTCTCGATGCTCATCCGCCGCCGCGCGAAGGTGCTGGCCGGTGCCGTCGCGCTCGTCGTCTTCGGCGTCGGCATCGGCCTGCCGCCGATCATCGTGAGCGCCTATCCGACTTCGTATCGGCGCCCGCTGCTCACCTATCACGCCGGCTCGATCGCCTCGGGCGCCGCGGTCTACCGCGAGCATTGCGCCGGCTGTCACGGCAGCACGGGCGTCGGTGCGCCGCCGCTGCCCGACCTGCGCTCGGCCGCCATCGCGCGCCGTCACGCGGGCGAGCTCTTCTGGCTGGTCACCCACGGTGTCCCGCGCCGCGGCATGCCGCCCTTCGATGGCCGTCTCGCCGAAACGCAGCGCTGGGACGTCATTAATTACATCCGGGCGCTCGGCGCCGCCGAGAGCGCCAAGACATTCGGAGGGGAGGTCGAGCCCGACCGCGCCTGGCTCGTCGCGCCCGACTTCACCGTCGCGGTCGGGCCCCTGGCGCCGACCGCGCTTCGCGACTACCGGGGCCGGCGCATGGTCCTGCTCGTTCTCTATACGCTGCCGAGCTCTCGCGCGCGCATGAGCGAGCTGGCACGCATGTACGACGTGCTGTGGGTCACGGGCGTCGAGGTCGTCGCCGTGCCCGCGCACGCCACGCGCGATGCCATCGGCGAGCTCGGCGCCGCGCCGCCCATCCTATTTCCGGTCGTGACCGACGGCGCCGCCGACGTCGTCACGACCTACCGGATGCTCGCCCCCGGGCCGCACGCGGAGCTGCTCATCGACCGCCAGGGCTACGTTCGCGCGATCTGGTCGGCCGGCAGCGACGCGATCCAGGCGCAGGTGGAGAAGCTCAACGCGGAGAAGAGCCCGCCGCCCTTCCCCGACGATCACGTGCATTGAATGATGGAACGCGGAGGAGCTCGATGATGCCCGTGTGGCAAGTGGCCCTGGTCCTCAATCTCGTCTTCGCCGTCGGCCTCGGCCTGGGCTACGCCGGGTGGGGCCGCCGCGCCGCTGCTCTCGATCGCGACGTCGATGCCGCCCGCGCCCAGGTGGAGCGTCTCGAGCGCGAGCGCGTGGCCTGCGCCGCCGGCGCCCGCGCCGGCGAGCAGCAATGGGAGGGTCGCGGCGTCGTGCGCGCCGTCTACCCGCAGCTCCTCGTCGTCACCCACGAGGAGATCCGCGGCCTCCTGCCCGCGCGTACCACCAGCTTCCGTTTCCAGGCGACATCACCGACGGTGCGGACCGCCGTCCGCGTGGGCGAGCCGATCCGCTTCGCGCTGCGGGGAACGGTGCTGGACGACGCGGCGGTGGTGGCGGTGAAGAAGTGGTGAGCGTTCCGTGAGCGCCGGGCCCTTCGCGGGAATCGTGCCCGGCCTGCGGGGCGAGCGGCGCGCGGTGGTGACGCCGGCGATGGCGACGACCCACGCCGGCGGGCCGGGCGTCCTCATGGCCGCCTGGATGATCCTCGAGATGGAGCTGGCTGCCCAGGACTCGACGCAGAAATTCCTGCCCGACGACCACACCACCGTGGGCTACGAGATCTGTGTGCGCCATCGGCGGGCGACGCCGGTCGGCGAATCGTTCAGGGTCGCGTCCGAGCTCCTCGAGGTTGAGGGCCGCAAGCTCCTGTTTCGCGTCGAGGCCCACAACGCGCGGGAGCTGATCGGCGAGGGCACGCTGCGGCGCACGATCGTACGCCGCGGCAGCCTCTAGACCGACAAGTAGCGCCCCTTGAGCTCGGCTTCGCGCCGGTGGAACTCGGCGGTGGGGCCGGCGAACACCACCGTGCCCTTGCTGAGGACGAGCACCTGATCGCTCACCGCCAGCGCCATGCGCGCGTTCTGCTCGACGAGCAGGATGGTGACGCCCTCGCCTTTGAGGCGCACCATCAGCGCCTCGAGCTCGCGCACGAGGCGGGGCGCCAGGCCCTGCGAGGGCTCGTCGAGCATCACGAGCTCCGGGTTGCCGGCCAGGGCGCGGGCGATGGCGAGCATCTGCTGCTCGCCGCCCGAAAGGCTCCGGCCGCGCTGGCTCCAGCGCTCACGCAGCACGGGAAAGTACTCGAAGATCCGCTCGAGCGTCCAGCGCGTGCTCTCGCCAACGCGCCGCGTCGCGAGACGAAGGTTCTCGCCGACGTCCAGGTGCGGAAAGATCTGACGCCCTTCGGGCACGTACCCCACTCCGAGCCGGAAGACGCGATGCGGCGGCTCGCCGGTGATGTCTCGGTCCTTGAAGCGCACGGCGCCGCCGCGCGGCGGCGTCAGGCCCATGATCGAGCGCAGCGTCGTCGTCTTGCCTGCCCCGTTGCGCCCGAGCAGCACCGTGATCTGGCCCGCCGGCACCGCGAACGAGACGTCGCGCAGCACGTGGCTCTTGCCGTAGAAGGTGTGGAGCGCGTCGACGGCGAGCAGCACGCCTAGTCGAGACCTCCGAGATACGCCTTCTGCACCTCCGCGTTCGCGCGGATCTCCGCCGCCGTCCCCTCGGCGATGAGCTGGCCGAAGTGCAGCACGCTGATCCGGTCCGCGAGATCGAAGACCACGTCCATGTCGTGCTCGACGAGGATGATCGTCAGCTTCCGCTCGCGCGCGACCTGCCGGATGACCGCGACCGTGGCCGCCGTGTCTTCCGGCGACAAGCCCTGCGTCGGCTCGTCGAGCAGCAGCAGCGCCGGTTCCTGGGCCGCGGCCATCGCGATCTCGAGCAGACGCTGGTCGCCGTGCGGCAGGGTCGAGGCCAGCTCATCGGCCCGGTCGTCGAGGCCGAGCAGACGGAGGCTGTCGCGCGCACGCTGCTCGCTCGCCTCGAGGACCGCCCGGCCGCCGAGGAGGCGAAAATTGTCGCCGATCTTGAGCTGAACGGCGATCCGGACGTTCTCCAGCACCGAGAGCTCCGGGAAGATGCTGGTGATCTGGAAGGTGCGCGAGATGCCACGCCGGCAGCGCGCCGGCGCCGCGAGCGCGGTGACGTCGTCGCCACGGAAGAGGACGTGGCCCGCCGTCGGCGCCAGGAGGCCCGAGATCAGGTGGAACAGCGTGGTCTTCCCGGCGCCGTTCGGTCCGATGACGGCCCGCAGCTCCATGGGCTGCACCGCGAGACTGACGCCGGCGACGGCCTGCAGGGCGCCGAACGCGCGGCCGAGTCCGCGTGTTTCCAGCAGCGGCGTCGGTCCACGCGTTTCGAGCAGCGGCGTCACCCGCGCGCTCCGAGCCGCCGCGCGGTGCCCACCAGGCCGCCCGGCAGGAAGATCACGATCAGGACGAACACGACGCCCGTGAAGATCATCCAGTGCTCCGTGTAGCTCGAGAGCACCTCCTGGATCAGGATGAAGAGCATCGCCCCGAGCACCGGCCCCACGAGCGTGCCGATCCCGCCCATGATGACCATCATCAGTCCCTGGCCGGAGAAGACCCAGAACATGACCTCCGGCGAGGCGAAGCCGCGGAAGGGCGCGAAGAGCGCGCCGGCCAGGCCGGCGAACACCGCGGCGATGACGAAGACGACGAGCTTGAACGGGCGCGGGTCGCGCCCGAGGCTCGTGAACCGGCGCTCGTTCTCGCGGATCGCCTGCAGCGCTCGGCCGAACGGCGATCGGACGACCGCCCGACAGACGAAGAGCGAGAGCACGACGCAGGCGGCCACCAGGAAGTAGAACGCGCGCGAGGAGGCGAGGCTGGGCCCGCCCCAGAACAGCGGCGTCTTGGGCACGCCTGCGATGCCGTCGGAGCCCCCGGTGAGATCACGCCACTTGTAGGCCACCGTGTAGAGGAACTGGGCGAAGGCCAGCGTCAGCATCGCGAAGTAGATGCCGGTGGCGCGGGTCGAGAACCAGCCGACCGGCACCGCCACCGCCCCCGCCAGCAGCGCTCCCGCGAGGAGCGCGACGGGCACCGGCTGAGCGAAGTGCAGCAGGACGAGGGCGCTCGCGTAGGCGCCGAGGCCGAAGTAGGCGGCGTGGCCGAAGGAGACCATGCCCGTGTAGCCCATGATCAGGTCGAGCGACATCGCGAAGAGCCCGGCGATGAGCAGATCCGTGAGGAGCGAGAGCTGGTGGCGCGCGAGCACCCACGGCACGACCGCGAGCGCCACCAGCGCCGCCAGCGCCGACAACCGCGACGGGATCATTCCTCCTCGCCGAAGAGGCCCCAGGGCCGGAAGACGAGGATCGCGCCCATCACCGCGTACATGATGACCATGGCCGTCTCCGGCAGGTAGAAGGCCCCCCACGTCTGGGCGGCGCCGACGATCAGGCTGCCCGCCATCGAGCCGCCGATGCTGCCCAGGCCCCCGATGACGACGACGACGAACGCATCGACGATCACGTTGATCCCCATCCCGAGGTACGCGGTGGTCATGGGAGCGGCCGCCACGCCGCCCAGCCCGGCGAGCGCACAGGCGGCGCCGAACACGAGGGTGCGCACGCGCGCGACGTCGGCGCCGAGACAGTCGGCCATCTCGCTGTTCTGCGCGACCGCGCGGATCACCAGGCCGGCGCGCGTCCGGCTGAGGAACAGCCACACGGCGACGCCGACCGTGCAGCCGAGCACGACCAGGAAGAGCCGATAGCGCGGATAGAGAACGCCGCCCAGGTCGATCGCGCCCTGGAGCAGCGGTGGGGGCTCCACGCCCTTGGCGGTCGGGCCATAGAGCACGCGTATGCTTTCCTCGAGGATCAGCGCGAGCCCGAACGTCAGCAGGAGCTGATAGATCGGCGGACGACGGTAGATGAAGCGCAGCGTGGACGACTCGAGAAGCGCGCCGAGCACGCCGACGACGGGCGGCACCACCACGAGCGCCGGCCAGAACCAGCCGGACAGCGCGACCGTCGTGAAGCCGAGGTAGGCGCCCAGCATGTAGAAGACACCGTGCGCGAAGTTGACGACGCGGAGGATCCCGAACACGAGCGAGAGCCCGGCGGACACCAGGAAGAGGAGCCCCGCGAGCGCCAGCGCGTTGAGCAGCTGTTCGAGCAGGTTGGCCACGGGCTATGAGAATTCTTCCGTCCGGCACTTCGGCGTCACCTTCTCGCCGGGATAGGTCGCGAGGATCCTGGGGATCGGATGCGGATACTTCGGATCCTTCACGCACTCGACCGCGAAGCCGGGCTGCACGGCCTGGTGATCGCACTTGCGCATGAAGAACGGGCCCTCGAGGCCCTCGTAGGAGGAATCCTCCCAGGCGTCGATGACTTTCTCGACGTCGTCGGTGCCGGCCTTGCCGATCACCTGGGCCAGCCACTCGAGGCCCTCGTACGTCTCGCCGTCGAACATGTCGGGGTAGATGCCGTGCAGATCGTGGAAGCGCTTGACGAAGTCCCGGTTCTTCGGCGTGTCGACCGTGAACGGGTAGCGCGAGCTGCCGATCGCCCCCACCATCGCGTCGCCCACCGCTTTCATGTTCTCCAGCTCGAGGATCTCCATGATCGGCTTCACCTCGCGGTTGAGGCCGAACTGGTGGGCCTGCTTCAGGTAGATGGTGGCGTCCTGGCCGGGCAGGGCGAGGTAGACGCCGTCGGCGCGCGACTGTCTGATCTTGGCGATGTAGCTCGCGAAGTCCTTGGTGCCGACGGGCGGGAAGTCGGTGCCGACGACCTCCTTCTTGGCCGCCGTGATCTGCGTCGTGAAGGAGCCCACGCTGTCGCGGCCCCAGGCATAGTCGCTGCCCAGCGCGAAGAAGCGCTTCATCGGCGACTCGGCCAGATAGAGGCTGACCGCGCGCGCGCCCATGGGGCCGCTCGTGTTCACCCGGAAGAAATACCGATGGAACGCCTTCGCCGTCAGCGCGCCCGCCCCGTTGATCGTCGACATGAAGACGACCTTCCACTCGGGGCATTTCGCGGAGACGGCGAGGGCCTCGGAGGAGAGCACGACGCCGGTGAGGAACTTCACGCCGTCCTTCTCGACCAGCTTCTGGGCCTTCCGCACGGCGGTGGCGGGATCGCCGCCGGTGTCCTCGTAGATGAACTCGACGGGCCGGCCGAGGATCCCTTTCGCCTTGATGTCCCTGGCGAACAGCTCGGCGGCGCGCCGGGCCTGGATGCCGTACTGGGCGTTGCTGCCCGACAGCGCGGCCGGCATCCCTATCTTGATCGGACCCTGCGCCCACGCGGTCCTCAGATATATCGGGGCGCTCACGCCGGCGGCGGCGCCGCCGGCGACTTTGAGAAAGTCTCGTCTCCTCATGACCGGCCCTCCTTGATGGCGGGCCGATTATAGGCGCGGAGGTGCCGGGAGCGAGGGGGCGTGAGATCGAGCGGTAGAGCGCGCTCTAGGAGGACCCTGCCGCGGTGCGCGAGCCGAAGACCCGACGCAGGAGCCTGTTCGCCCAGCGGTCGTCCCGCGCTGAGCCATTCACGCTGGGAGCGGTCACGTCGGGATCAGTCGGCTTGGGTTCAGGCTGGCGGGCGCGTACGTAGCACTTACCGTGAACCAACACGTCACCGAGCCGGGCGACCCCGTCCCGAGATCGAATCGGCTCATTGCAGACGATGCATTTGACGGGCTCACGAACGCGCCGCCGCCGGTCGCATGTCGCATGCAGATCCTCTCCGTCCAGACGCCGATCGCCCGGCAGGATCGGTTTCGAGCACACCACACAGAGAGGGGCGTCACTCATGGCTTGCTCTGAAAAGGCATCTCTCACCATAGCGGACTTCAGTGACCCTTGTCACGATCTCCCTCTGTCCACGCAGGTGGATCGCCGAAACCCACGAAATCGGGCGGCTATCGCGCAGAGAGCGCTATCCTCGGCCCCGTGACCTTCCACGACTTCCTCGCCCGCCGCGCGGAGGCGCATCCCGACCGCGAGGCCCTCGTGGATCACCGCCACCGCGTCACGTACGGCGAGCTGGCGGCGCGCGTGGACCGCACCGCTGCCGCGCTGCAGAGCCTGGGCCTCGGCCCCGGCGACGTCGTCACCATCCAGCTGCCGAACTGGGTCGAGTTCGCGTACGTGTTCTTCGCCTGCGAACGGATCGGCGCGATCGCCAACCAGATCGGGCCGGACTTCCGCAGCCGCGAGGTCGAGTACATCGTGCGGTTCTCGGAGAGCCGCGCGTTCGTCTGTCCCGCCACGTTCAAGGGCTTCGACTACGTGGAGATGGTGCGATCGCTGCGCCCGAAGCTGACCGCGCTCAAGGCCGTGCTGGTGCTCGGCGGCGGCGACGCCGACACGGTCTCGCTCGACGAGCTGATCTACGGACCGACGCCACCGCCACCGTTGAAGCCTTGTCGCATGGCGCCCGACGCGGTCATGCGCATGGCGTTCACCTCCGGCACCACCGGCAACCCCAAGGGCGTCACGCATTCCTTCGACACGACGCTGCCCGCCGGCCACATCCTCAACGGCGCGATGAACGTCACCGACAAGGAGGTCTTCCTCGTCTATCTGCCGCTCGGCCTCAACTGGGGCTACCTCACGCTGCTGCAATCCATCATGGCCGGCGCGCGCGCGGTGCTGCTGGACCGCTTCAGCGGGCGCGCGGCGCTGGAGCTGATCGAGCGCGAGCGCGTGACCTTCATCCCGAGCGCGCCGGCGTCCATCATCGCGATGCTGAACGATCCCGAGCTCGCGCGCTTCGATCTTTCTTCGCTGCGCGTCGTCATCACGGGCGGCGCCTCCTGCCCCGTCGAGACGATCAGAACTTTCCGCGCCCGCATCCCGGGCCACCTCATCGAGCTCTACGGCATGCTCGAGACCGGCTTTCACACGTTCACGCGCTTCGAGGACGACCCGGAGGCCGTCGCCGGCACCATCGGCCGCCCGGCGCCGCAAATGGCGCTGCGCCTCATCGACGAGCACGGCCACGACGTGCGGCCCGGCGCGGAGGGCGAGATCGCGGCCAAGGGCCCCTCGGTTCACCTCGGCTATCACAAGAACCCGGCGGCGAACGCCGAGCTCTTCACCGCCGACGGCTGGTTCCGCACCGGCGACCTCGGCGTGATGGAGCCCTCGGGTAACGTCCGCATCGTCGGGCGGCTCAAGGAGATGATCAACCGCGGCGGCAAGAAGTTCTTCCCGCGCGAGATCGAGGAGATCCTCTACACCCATCCGAGCGTGCTGCACGCGGCCATCGTCGGCGTCCCCGATCCCCGGCTGGGCGAGCGCAACTGTCTGTGCGTCATCCCCCGACCCGGCACATCCGTGAGCCTGACGGAGATGGTCGCGTTCCTGCGTGACGGCGTGGCGACCTACAAGCTGCCCGAGGAGCTGGAGATCTTCGACGAGTTCCCGTTCACGCCGACAGGGAAGATCCAGCGCCACGCGCTGACGCGCCAGGTGCTCGCGCGCCGCTCTTCGTGATGACGATTTTCGACATGCACTCTCACTGGGGCACGCGTCGCGGCTACCCGTTCCAGACGCCCGAGGAGCTGGCCCAGCAGGAGCGCGTATTCAAATCCAAGCCGCGCTACGTGAGCGAGGCCGAGATGGCCGAGCACTTCCGCAAGACCGGCGTGCGCGTCATGCTCGACCTCGGCGTGCGCATGTCCCAGCCCATCGAGGAGGCGCGCGCGCTGCACGACTACGCGTTCGAGACCCAGCGCGCGCACCCCGACGTCATCCTCGGCCACTGGCTGCACATCGACCCGCGCCACGGCCGCGGTGCCGTCGACGAGCTGGACCGCTGTCTGCGCACTGCGCCCGGCGTGGTCGGCCTCGGCGTGCCGGGCTCAGGATTCAACGTCCCCGCCGACGATCCCAGCTACGAGCCGCTCTACCGACTGTGCGCGGAGGCCCGCGCCCCGGTCCTGATCATGGTCGGCACCACGGGCCTCGGCGCCGGCCAGCCCGGCGGCGGCGGCGTGCGCCTCGACGCCAGCCATCCGCGCCACCTCGACGAGGTCGCCGCGCGCCACCCGGACCTGATCGTCGTCGCCTCGCGCCCGGCGTGGCCGTGGCAGACCGAGATGATCGCGATCCTGCTGCACAAGACCAGCGTCTGGTACGAGCTGCACGGCTGGTCGCCGCGCTACTTCGCCGCCGACCTCAAGCTGGAGATCGGCCGGCGGCTGCAGGACCGCGTGATGTTCGGCGCCGACTATCCCCTACTCGGCTACGAACGCCTGCTCGGCGACTGGAAGGCCGAGGGCTACGGCGAGGAGGTGCTGGACCGCGTGCTGCGGCGAAACGCGGAGACGTTTCTGGCAACGCTGGGGCGCTGAGCGTGAAGCTGCGCCTGCGCGGGTCTCAGG
>QHRU01000061.1 GCA_003220225.1 Candidatus Rokuibacteriota bacterium | reverse complement strand
CGGCGCGACCGCCATCGCCGCGTAGCGGCCGTGGGGCACGCAGTCCATCGCGTGCTGGTGCGCGCTGGCGTCCTCGAGCGTCTTGAACCACACGCCGGCCATGCGATTGCCGGAGAGCCACTCGTCGTCTCGAGGGTGCAGGCCGATGACCGCGCCGCACTGGGCGCCGATCAGGTCGGCCATCGTGATGCCGACGGTCCAGCCGAGCTGGCGCGCCTGGGCGACGATCTGGTCGGTCGTGTGCTTCGCCCGGGGACGCCGGATCTTCGGGATCGCCTCCATGGCCTCCACCGTCTCGAAGAGCTTCATGCCGATGGGGATGGAGCGCAGCCGCAGATAGCGGTTCAGCCCGTCGACGATCGCCTGCCAGTCGTAGGTCTCCGTACTCATCGCTCTCCTCCGGACGGCCATGATACCGTCGGCGTGGATGGCAACGGAAACCTTCCGTTACCCGCGCCGCGCCGCTCGCCCACTTCAGGGACGGGTCGTTCGCGCTGTTCCGCACGCTGGACGACGCGCACAGGCGCGGCGGCCCGCCGCGCTGATGGAAACCTTCCGCTATAAACGAGGGGTGCGGGCCCTCGCCGCCTTCGGCACCGTGGTGTGCACATTGATGCTGCTCTTCTTCGTGTTCATGGCCCGGAGTGCGCGTGCGTCCGGCGCGAAAGACTGGATGCTGATCCTTCCGGTGTGCCTGTTCCCGCTTTTAGTCGCATGGTACTGGATAGTGCTGTGGAAGCGCAGCGACAGAGTACTGACCGTCGATGATGCTGGAATCCGCGTGACGCATCCGCGTGCTGCACCACGGTCCGTGGCGTGGGCGGAGATCGCCGAAGTCCGCGCACGAGACAACCTGCAAGCCCTACAGCTGCGTGATGCGCAAGGCATGCCGCTGCTGTGGCTCGACTACAACTGGTTGGCGAATTTCGAGCGCCTCCGCGCTCTTGTGCTCGAGCGCGTTCAGGGCCGTGGCGCCGGCGGCCCCCAGCGTCGTTTCCGTCTCGGCATGGAAATGCAACTCGCGGTACCGATCGTCATCGCGGCCTTCGGGATACTCGCGGTGATGTCAGCGAGCCGTGGTGACTGGACGCGCGCCGTAATCGTCGCCGGTATCGCGGTCGGAGGTGCCGCCAGCTACTACGCCAGAACCGCGCTGAGGCTCAACCTGGACGACGACGAGATCGTCTTGCACCATCTCTTCCATATCCAGCGAGTCCGGTACGTAGACCTCGCCAACGTCCAGATCGCGGGCAGCGTCGTATTCTTGGCGCGCACGGGCCGTCGGCGCGGGCGCTGAGGGGCTTCCGTGGCGGGTCGTTAGCGCTCTACGAAGCGATCCGCACCGCGTGGGAGCAGCACCGCCGCTGACCGGGTCCGATCCCTACAACTCGCGCAGCCGGTCGAGCGCGCGGCGCTCGCGCTTGGTCGGGCGGCCGGCGCCCGGCGGCCGAAACGGCGGCGGAGACCAGCGGGGGCGCGGCGGCTCGGGCGGCGTGAGGTCGTCGTAGAGCAGGCGCGCGTGCGCGGGCGCGCCCCGGCGCTCGTCGAGGCCGACGACCTTGAGGACCCGGCGGCGGCCCTGGGGCAGCGTAACCTTTATATAGTCGCCGGGGCGGACCCCCTTGGCCGGCTTGGTCGACTGGTCGTTGACGTGGACCTTGCCCCCGTCGCACGCGTCCGCCGCGAGGCTGCGCGTCTTGAACACGCGCGCGGCCCACAACCATTTGTCGATCCTCACCGAATCCACGTGCCGACGGTATCATAAGGGCCGAAATGGACTGGGATCCCGAGGTCGAAGAGCTCAAGCGGCGCCAGGAGCTCGCGCGCGCGATGGGCGGCCCGGAGAACGTCGAGCGTCAGCACAAGGCCGGGCGGCTCACCGTGCGCGAGCGGATCGAGCGCCTGCTCGACCGGGATTCGTTCCACGAGACGGGCGCCCTCGCCGGCGTCGCGAAGTACGAGGGTGAAACGCTCGCCTCCATCCGTCCCGCCAACTTCGTGATGGGCACCGGCCGCATCGACGGCCGCCGCGTGGTGGTCGGCGGCGACGACTTCACCGTGCGGGGAGGCGCCAACGACGCCTCCATCGGCGGCAAGCAGGGCTACAGCGAGCGCATGGCGCGCGAGCTGCGCCTGCCGATCGTTCGCCTGGTGGACGGCACCGGCGGCGGCGGCAGCGTGAAGACCTATGAGATCGCCGGCCGCACCTACGTGCCCGGCAATCCGAGCTGGGACGTGATCGCCGCGTCGATGTCCGAGATCCCGGTGCTCGCGGCCGCGCTCGGTCCGGTGGCGGGACTCGGCGCCGCGCGCGTGGCGTGCTCGCACTTCTCGGTGATGGTGCGCGGCATCGCGCAGGTCTTCGTCGCCGGTCCGCCGGTGGTCGAGCGCGCGTTCGGCACGCCGATCGACAAGGAGTCGCTCGGGGGGTGGAAGATCCAGGTCGAGGCGGGCGCCGTCGACAACGTCGTGGACTCCGAGGACGAGGCCTTCGAGCAGATCCGCCGTGTGCTCGGCTACCTGCCGCGCAACGTGTGGGAGATGCCACCGCGCGCGACGCCCGCGGACGATCCGCGGCGCCGCGAGCCCGAGTTGCTCTCGATCATCCCGCGGAACCGCCGCCGCCCGTACGACGCTCGCAAATTGGTGAGCCACGTCGTCGACCGCGGCTCGTTCCTCGAGATCGGCGCGAAGTACGGGCCCTCGCTGGTGGCGGGGCTGGCCCGACTCGACGGCTATCCGGTCGGCGTCATGGCCAACGACCCGATGCACTCGGGCGGCGCCCTCACCGCGGACGGCTCGGAGAAGATGACGCGCATGGTGGATCTGTGCGACACGTTCCACCTGCCCGTCGTCAACTTCGTCGACAACCCGGGCTTCCTCATCGGCACCCAGGCGGAGAAGGCCGGCACGATCCGCAAGGGCGTGCGTGCGCTCCAGGCCGTCTACCAGGCCAGCGTGCCGTGGATCACCATCATCGTGCGCCGCGTGTTCGGCGTCGCCGGCGCCGGCCACGCCAACGTGCAGGCGCTCAACCTGAGATACGCGTGGCCCTCGGGCGACTGGGGCTCGCTGCCGCTCGAGGGCGGGATCGAAGCCGCCTACAAGCGCGAGCTGGAGGCCGCGCCCGACCGTGCCGCGCTGCTGAAGGAGATCGAGGCGCGGCTGAACGTGTATCGCAGCCCGTTCCGCACGGCCGAGGCGTTCAACATCGAGGAGATCATCGACCCGCGCGACACGCGGCCGCTGCTGACCGACTGGATCGCGCTCGCCTACGACAACGAGGCCACGCGCCTGGGTCCGAAGACCCGTGGCATGCGCCCCTGAGGAACCCCATGCGCGGTCGCGCCGTCATCGGAGTATTCGTCCTGCTCGCCGTCGCCGGCGTCGCCACCGCCGCCGACCAGGTCGTGATCGAGAACTGGAAGGCGTACCCGCTCGGCACCACCGGGCTGCCCGGCGACTGGAAGCCCCAGAACTGGGGCACGC
The DNA here is from genome assembly GCA_003220225.1 of Candidatus Rokuibacteriota bacterium. Lineage (GTDB taxonomy): Bacteria > Methylomirabilota > Methylomirabilia > Rokubacteriales > CSP1-6 > AR12. The sequence goes on along the minus strand of QHRU01000061.1, from coordinate 58,642 downwards.
CGCACTACGAAAATCTGAAGATCGTGGAGGACGAGGGGCGTCGCGCGCTCTACATGAAGAGCGCCAACGACAGCTCGACGATCAACAAGGAGATCAAGGGCAAGGTCCGCCTCAAGGACACGCCGATGCTCGAGTGGCAGTGGAAGTCGAGCGTGCTGCCCAAGGGCGGCAACTCCTGCAAGAAGGCGACGGACGATCAGGCGGGGCAGATCTTCCTCGTGTGGCCGCGCTTCCCCGAGGCGGTGCGCTCGCGCATCATCGGCTACGTCTGGGACACGACGCAGCCCGTGGGCACGATCTGCAAGAGCGAGAAGACGGGGACGGTCACCTACGTCGTCGTGCACTCGGGCCCGGCCGACCTGAGCAAATGGGTCACCGAGAAGCGCAACGTCGTCGAGGACTTCAGGAAGATCTACGGCGAGGCGCCGGACGATCCCTCGGTGCTCTCGTTGTCCATCGACAGCAACGACACCAACACGAGCTCCGAAGCGATGTACGGGCCCATCGTCTTCAAGAAGCAGTGACCTCCGCGCGCGACTTCGTCAAGGCACTCGGCGACGAGAACGCCGCGTTCTGGGCGGATCGCGACGTGCGGCTCGACGCGGCGGCCGCGCCGGCCGTGCGGCTCGAGCAGATCCGCTACCGGATGCGCCAGGGCGTCTACAACGAGCTGCGCTCCGTCGAGCTGATCGCCGCCTGGATCCCGCACGTGCCGGAGCGCGAGATCCGCGAGCTGCTGCCGGGGCAGCTCGACGACGAGCACCGGCACTACCACCTGCTGCGGCGCCGCCTGCTCGACCTCGGCGAGGATCCCGACGCCTACCGTCCGCTGCCCGAGTGGGAGGCGCTCTTCGACTGGCTCGTCGCCTGCCGCGCTCGGCCAACGCTGGAGAAGCTGGCGATGTTCCAGTTCGCCGGCGAGACGCAATCGTGCGAGGGCTTCGAGACCCTCATCGCGCTGGCCGCGGATGTCGATCCGGAGACGGCCGCGCTCTACCGCACCGGGATCCTGCCCGACGAGCGGCGCCATGCCGCGATCGGCCGGCGCGCGCTCACGCTCCTCTGTGACACGCCCGGCGCGCAGGCCGCAGCGCGCGCCGCCTGCCGGGAGATGAACGAGCGCGTCTTCGGCGCCTACCGCGCCCACCGCGCGCGCGCTGACCGCCGGGCCTGACCGCTCCTTCCGCCTGATTTCACGCGAGGTTCGGCGCGTCAGGACGATTTTGCTCACACCCGGCTGTCCGAAAACGCCACTATGGTTCCGGGTGGGTTTTCGCGCACCCGGGAGGACAGAACAATGGCTCCACGAGCGGCGCGCCGCGGCGTGCGGGTTGTGGTCGTCCTGGTCCTCGGGGTCGTCGTGTTCGTCACGCTTCTCGTCGTCGCCGGTGTGCCCCTGCCTCAGATCCGTGCCGGGCTCTGCGGCACGCTCGGGACCGTCGTCCCCCTCGATCAGGTGTTGCCGGCCTGCGGGGGCCCTGCCCAGGCCAGCGTGGCGCTCACCGCGGGCCGCGCGGCGACCGACCGGCGCGCATTGCGTGAGGCGCTCGGCCACTACCGCGTGGCCACGGCCGCCGCGCCCGAGCTGGTTCGCGCCCACGTGGCCCGCGGCGACGTCGCGGAGATGCTCGGCGAGTACGACGAGGCGCTTGTGGCCTTCCAGCGGGCGGCCGCGATCGAGCCGTCGGAGGACACGAGCCTGCGCATCGGCGCCGCCGCCGACCGCCTGGGCCGCGTGGACCTCGCGGTGCAGACGCTCGAGGGCGCGTACGGGCCGTGGCGCCGCCACGCCGGCGCGGGCGCCCGCGCGGCGGCGACGAACTTCGCCACCTGCGCGCCGGTCTCCTGGGCCAACCCCGCGCGGCTCTGGCACATGTGCGTGAACGGATCCCGTGACGCCTACGACTTCTCCTTCGAGACCTCACGCGAGACGGTGCCGCGCTGGGTCTTCCGCATCCTCCTCGGAGAGGGACGGCGCGACCGCGCGCTGGCCTTCGCGCGCGACCGCGGGTGGCTACGCGAGGACGTCGAGTATTGCGGGCGCCACGCGCTGCCGATCGACCACGAGACCTCCGCCCTGCTCGCGATGCTCACGCAGCCCGACCGCGCGGACTGCGCGCTGCCGACAGCGGTGGGCGTCGCCGACGACGGGGGCGCGCGCCTCGGGCGCATGATGCTGCTCGACCGCATCGCCCGCTCGCCGCAGGCCGAGACGCGCGAGCGCGCGCAGTACTACCTGCGCTACCGGCTCCCCGATCACGACGTCCCCCGCCTCGCGGAGGCGCTCAACGCCACCGGCTTGCGGCTGCAGCACGTGCACGACGCTCCCGACGAGGCGCTCGTCGTGTTCCAGAAGGCGATCGAGGCGGATCCACGCTTCTCGTGGCCGCACTACAACATCGGTCGCATCTACATGGCCAAAGCGCACTACGAGCAGGCGCGCGTGTGGCTCGAGCGGGCGCTCGCGGTGAATCCCGATCACTGGCGCGCGCTCTACAACTACGGCGTGACGACCGCGAACCTCAAGCGGTGGCCGGAGGCGCTGAGCGCGTACCGCAAGGCGCTGGCCATCAGCCCGACCGACGCGAGGCTGCACGCCAACGTCGGCTGGACGCTGATCGAGCTCGGGCAGCAGGGGGAGGCCGATCGCGAGCTGCAGATCGCCGTGCGCCTCGATCCGAGCCTGCAGGCGGAGCGCAGCTATCTCAACTCCCGCTACGGGCGCGACGCGCGCAGCGGGCCGACGCCGTCTTCCGCCCGGTGAGGAGCCGCATGAGCGCACGCGTGACGCGGGCGGTGGCCATCGTTGTCGTCGTCTCGATCACGGCGTTGACCGCGGCCGCCCAGGAGCGGCGGGCAACGACGGGCGAGTCGCCCGGCGCGCTCGTGGATCGCGCGCGGGCGGCCTACGCACAGGGCCGCTTCCAGGAGGCGCTGGAGACGGCGCGGCGCGCGGCCGAGGCCGGGCCACGCTCGGTACCCGCGCAGCTCGCCCACGGCGGCATGGCGGAGTTCATGGGCGAGTTCGACGAGGCGTACCAGGCGTACGCGCGGGCGCAGGCCCTGGCCCCGAACGACAACGCCACCCGCTACCGCGTCGCATCGTTCGCCACGCGCATCGGCGACTACGATCGTGCGCTGCGCGAGCTGGACGCCATCCTCGCCACGCAGCCGAAGGCGGCCCAGTTCTTCTTCCGCTGGGCGCCGCCGTTCGTCCAGAAGCCGCTGCTCAAGCGCAGTCCGGCCCTCGAGCAGTTCGTCGATCTTCAGATCGACATCCTGATGGAGAAGGGCGACCTCGCCGAGGCCCGCCGGCTCGCCCTCCGTCACGCCATCGTCGACTCCGGCCGCGACTACTGCGCGGACGCGAACCAGAAGAAGACCGGCAAGGGCCCCTCCGACGAGGTCTTCAAGGCGTTCCGCCTCGCCGCGCTCGCCCAGCCGAACGCCGCCGACTGCATCTGGTGGTACGGCCAGTGGCTGGCCGACGAGGGTTACATGCGCCTGGGTCGGCTCATGGTGGAAGAGGGTACGCGCCTGACGAGCTCGCAAGGCAACAGGGACTCGGGCAACCGATTCGTGCGGATCCGCCTCGGCGGCGCGCGGCCGGTCGCCAAGCGCGCGGAGTCGGTCTTCCTCATCGCCAAGCAGCGCTATCTGCGCGACGGCGACGTCGACGGCGCGGCGCGACTCTTCGACGAGAGCCTGCGCCTGTCGCCGACGTTCGCGCGTCCCTACTCGTACAAGGCGCGCCTGGCCCTGGACGACGGTGACCGCGAGGCGGCGATACGCTGGCTCCGCCGGGGCGTGGATGCCGATCCCGAGTCGTGGCGCACCTGGCACAACCTCGGGCGCGCGCTGCTCGCCGTCGAGCGCTGGGACGAGGCGGAGCACGCGCTCACGAAGACGGTCGACCTCTTCCCTGACGACGTCGGCGGCCGTCTGGCGCTGGCGCGCGCGCTCTACGCGCAGGGCAAGTGGGACGGCTACCGCAAGCAGACGGAGTACGCGGTCGGCTTCGCGCGCGGCTACCGCGGGCCGGACGTCGTCAAGGAGCCCGCGGCCTTCTTCGACAAATTCCAGCGCTGGGGTCCCGGCCCGGTGTTGCCGCCGACCCCCGACCCGCGCGTGATCCTCGGTTGGAACCAGGACTGATGGGGAGCCCCTCCATGACGCGAGGCCTGAACCGAGCCGTCGCGACCGCGCTCACGCTCGCCGCGCTGGCGGCGCCCGCGCGCGCGGCCGACGTCTATCGCTGGATCGACGGCGCGACCGTCGTCTACAGCGACCAACGGCCGCCGGAGGGCGTGATCCTGACGTCAATGCCGGGTCGGCCGGCCCTGCCCGTGGTCACCGCGCCGGACGCGCCGCCCGCCGAAGCGGCGATCCCGACGCCGTCCGAGGCCGAGGTCGTCGTGAGCACGAGACCGGCGACGGTGGACGAGATCTTCGAGCTGTCGGGAATGCGTCCGCAGCTTCCCTCCATCGCCCGCGCGCTCGGCGCCGAGTACCTGCCGCGCCCGGGCCAGCTCGGCGAGCGCGACACCGTGCTCGTCGCCCAGATCGTCGGCCGGCAGTTCGCGCCCGCGCGGCTCTACGCGGTCATCCGCGACGACTTCCGGCGCCGCGTCGATCAACAGCAGCTCGACGCGATCGCCGTCTGGTTCCGCTCGCCGCTCGGCCGGAGGATCACCGCGCTCGAGATCGCCGCCGCGAACCCGGACGCGGCGCCGAGGATCGCCGCCTTCGCGGCCGGGCTCAAGACGTCGCCGGCCCCGGCGCCCCGCCTCGACCTCGTGCAGCGGCTCGACTGGGTGACGGGGACGAGCCAGGAGACGACGGACCTCGCGCTCGCGATCGCCGGCAGCGTGGCGCGCGCCGCCGCCGCCGTCACGCCTGCCGAGCGTCGGGCGCGCGCGGGGCTCGTGGAGCGCCGCATCGAGGAGATGCGCGGCCAGATGGCCGTCGTCATCGCAGAGAACGTTCTTGCCCAGATGTTCTACGTCTACGCGCCGCTGAGCGACGCCGAGCTCAGGCAGTACGTCGACTTCCTCGCGTCGCCGCCGGGCCGCTCGTACGGCCGGATCGCCCACAGCGCGCTGCTGCGCGTCGTGCGCGAAGTCGCTGATCGCACAGCGTTCGAGGTCCTTCGAGCCGTCCCGCCGCAGCGCTGGGCCGCTACGCAGAGGACCGCGGGTCCATCAACGCCGCGCTGAGTCGAAGTCATGGCAGACCTCTTGCAATGACAGGAGCAGGAGGAGTTGCACGATGAGCCGACTAACCGCCGACGAGCGGCGCCGCGCGAACGAGCTTCGAAGGCTTGGCGCGAGGATGCGCGCGCCGCGGGTCGTCACCATCGAGCATCTCGAGCCACGGGAAGTGGGCTGGGGACGTGGCGCGCGAGTGACCACCCTGGTCACGGTGGCACTGGGCGGGGCGCTCGCTCTCCTGCATCTCGCGCAGACGCTCTCGCTCTACGGTCCCGGCTCGCTCCTCGACTGGCTCCTGCCCAGGCTATAAATATGGGGGGCCCCGAGATGGCCCCCCAAACCCCCCAGCGTTCGGAGCGCCCCGGGGAACCCGTGGCGCTCCTCTAAATCGCTACGGCGTAGCCGTCGCGGCGGGGATCGGCGCCCGCCATGAGGGCGCCGGACGCGGCGTCGCGCATGAGCCCCTGCCCGCCTCCGACGATCCACGACCAATCGCCAATCTCGTTCACCTGGTGGCCGCGCGCGGCCAGCCCGGCGCGGACCTCGGGGGTGATGCGCGCCTCCGCGTCGACGAGGCGGTCGCGATAGACGCGCACGCGTGGCGCCTCGATCGCCTCCTGGACGTTCATGCCGAACTCGAGAACGTTGAGCAGCATCTGCGCCGTCGTCTGGAGAATTCCGTAGGAGCCGGGCGTGCCGATCGACAGGGCAAAGGCGCCGTCCCGGAAGACCTGCGTCGGCGACATCATCGTCCCCGCCTTGCGGCCGGCGCGCACGACGTTCGGCGACGCCGGATCGAGGTCCATCCACTTGAGGATGTTGTTGAGCACGAGGCCGGTGCCCGGGATCGCGAAGCCGGAGCCGAACGGCACGCCGAGCGTCTGCGTGACGGACACGACGGTGCCGGCGGCGTCGGCGCAGGCGAAATGCGTGGTGTGCTCGTCGGCGAATTTTGCCGGGGAGTCCGAGGGGGCGTAGCCCTCTCGGGTCGCCGGGGAGTCCGAGGGGGCGTAGCCCTCTCGGGTCGATGGTCGGCCCTCCGTGATCTGGTTCGGCAGCCGCTCGCGCGTGTGCCGCTCGCCCTCGCTGACCGCCGCGCGCTTGGCGTCGATCCGCGCGCGCTGGCTGTCGGCGTACTTCTTGGAGAGCAGCCCCGCGATCGGCACCTGGCCGGAGTACGCGTAGGCCAGGCGATCCGCCGAGCCCAGCTTCACGGCCTCGATCAGGTGGTGGAGGTAGTCGACCGAGTTGTGGCCCCACGCGCGCAGGTCGTAGCCTTCGAGGATGTTCAGCGTCTCCAGCATCTGGAAGGCCGAGAACGGCGGCGGCATCGAATAGACCTGTTGGCCGCGATACGCGATCGTCGCCGGCTCGCGCCACTCCGGCTTGAACTCCGCCAGGTCCTCCTCGCCGAGCCAGCCGCCCGCCTCGCGGACGGCGCGCGCAATCGCCTTCGCGATCGGCCCGCGGTAGAAAACCTCGGCGCCGCCCTCGGCGACCTGGCGGAACGTCGCCGCGAGCTCCTTGTAGGTCACCACACCGCCCGCGCGCGGCCCGCCGTTGCCGAGGTAGAGCCGCTCGGCCTCCCTCGACCGGCCGAGGGTCGCGCGCGCCGCCTCGAAGAACTCGACGTTCTTGAACGTCAGCGGCACCCCGCGCTCGGCGTGGCCGATGGCCGGCGCCAGCACGCGCGCGCGGTCCATGGTGCCGAAGCGCTCGAGGGCGGCCAGCCAGCCGCCGAGGTTGCCGGGCGTCGCGCACGACTTCGGCCCACCCGCCAGGTCGTCCTCCGTGCAGCCCGCGGCGTCGGCGGCCCGCGGCGCGCGGCCGATGAAGTCGAGCACGTGCCGTTCGCCGCCGCGCGAGATCAGCATGAGGCCGATGCCGCCCGCGCTCGACATGAACGGCTCGACGACGTTGAGCGTGGAGCCGACGGCCACCGCCGCGTCCACCGCGTTGCCGCCGGCCAGCAAGATTTCGATGCCGGCCATCGACGCGAGCGGATGCGCGGAGGTGACGACGCCACGGCGGCCCATGACGGTCGGACGGTAGGCGAGACGATGGGGAGGCATGGTGGCTCCTTCAGGCGCGCTCGCGAACGAGGCCGCGCAGCCGCGGGTCCAGCAGGTCGCGCAGTCCATCGCCGAGCAGGTTGAGGCCGAAGATCGTGAGCATGATGGCGGCGCCGGGATAGAGCACGAGCCACGGCGCCTGCTGCAGGTAGAGGCGGCCCTCGGCCAGGATGTTGCCCCACGACGGCACGTAGGGCGGCACGCCGACACCGAGGAACGACAGCGCCGCCTCCGTGAGCACGGCGGCGGCGAACACGAACGAGGCCTGCACGATCACGGGCGACAGACAGTTCGGCAGCACGTGGCGCGCGACGATGACGACGTCGGAAACGCCGAGCGCGCGCGCCGCCTCCACGTACATCGTCTCGCGGATCACCAGCACCGAGCCGCGTACGATGCGCGCCACGCGCGGCGCGTACACGATCCCGATGGCGACGATGACGTTGGCGACGCTCGGCCCCAGCGAGGCCATCAGCGCGATGGCCAGGATGATGGCCGGAAAGGCCATGAGCCCGTCCATCACGCGCATCACCGGGTTGTCGAGCCGCCGCCAGTACCCGGCCGCGAGCCCGCAGACGAGCCCGACCGCGAAGGCCAGCAGCACCACAGCCGCGCCCACGAGCAGCGAGAGCCGCGCGCCGTACACGACGCGGCTCCACACGTCGCGGCCGACATCGTCGGTTCCGAACCAGTGCGCGGCGCCCGGCGCCGTCAGACGCGCCGACACCTCCATGCGCAGCGGGTCGCCGGCGATGACGGGCGCCAGCACGCCGACCAGCGTCGTGACCGCCAGCAGCACGAGACCGACCACCGTCGCGCGCCGGCGCACCAGCCGCGAGAGCCAGAGCGCGCGGCGCCGGACGGGCTCCGCCGGCCGCGGCAGGGCCAGGACGCTCATGCCCATGCGCTCACTGGTATCTCACCCTCGGATCGAACACCACGTACGAGAGGTCCACGGCCAGGTTCACGAGCATGTAGAGGCCCGCGATGCAGAGCACCACGCCCTGGATCACGGGATAGTCGCGGCGCAGCACGGCCGAGATGATGAGCCGGCCGAGCCCGGGAATGTTGAAGACCTGCTCCACGACGACCGAGCCGGAGATGAGGATCGCGAACGAGATGCCGATGACGGTGATCGTCGGGATCATGGCGTTCTTCAGCGCATGCTTGTAGACGACGGCGCTCTCGCTCAGGCCGCGCGCGCGACCGGCCATGATGAACTGCTCGCGCAGCACGTCGAGCATGGCCGAGCGCGCGATGCGCGCGATGAGCGCCGACTGGACCACGCCCAGCGCGAAGGCCGGCAGCGTGAGCGAGCGCAGCGTGCCGAACCAGCCGTACTCGAGCGGCGCGTAGCCGGCCACCGGGAACCAGCCGAGCTGTACCGAGAACAGCAGGATCATCAGCAGTCCGAGAAGGAAGTTGGGAATCGAGATGCCGATGAGCGCGCCCGCCATCAGCGCCTGGTCGGTGGTCGCGTTGTGGTGGCGCGCCGCCAGCACGCCCGCCGGCACCCCGATGGCCACCGCGATCAGCATCGCGTAGAGCGTCAACAAGATCGTCGGCTCCGCACGGTCGACGATCGCCTCGAGCACCGGGCGGCGCAGGAAGATGGACTGGCCGAGGTCGCCGCGCGCCAGGCGTCCGTACCAGCGGAAGAGCTGGACGTGGAAGGGCGCGTCGAGGCCCAGCTGGCGCTGGATGCGCACGACGTCGTCGGGACTCGCGTCGGGACCGGCGATGATCGAGGCGGGATCGCCGGGGGCGAGGTGGATGAGCACGAAGGCCACCGTGGCCACGACCAGGATGACCGGGAGCAGCGCGAGCAGGCGCCGCGCGACGTACGTCTTCACGCGCGCAGCGTCGCCCTGCGGCTCACTTCGACAGCCAGACGTTCCAGAGGTTCAGCTCGTTGGTCGCCCGGAACCCCTGGACCTCCTTGCGGACGGCTAGCAGGCCGAAGAAGTCGCCGAACTTCACGCGCCCGACGTCCTCGTAGAAGATGGTCTGGACCTTCTCCCACATCGCCCGGCGCTTCCTCGGATCGGCCTCGCGGGCGAGCGCGTCCATCCACTGCTCCTTGGCCTCGTGGCACCACCAGCCCGGCCAGTTGCAGCTCACGGCCGTGCTGAAGGCGGGCTCGGGATTGAACGTGATGCCCGTCGAGAAGACGTCCCAGACCTCGGGCTTGTTCCGACGCTGCACGAGGGTGGCCCAATCCACCACCTGGAGGTCGATCTTGAAGCCGGCCGCCTCCAGTTGCTGCTTGGCCACCAGCGCGTTCTTGTACATCCACTGATATTCCTTGGTTGTGATCCAGCGTACGGGCTGCCCGGTATAGCCGGCGGCCTCGAGCAGCTTCTTCGTCCGGGCGGGGTTCTTCTGGTTGTAGAGATCGCCGGCCGCCCTCGAGTGCCACTGAGGCTGCTCGGGGAACGAGAGACCAGGATCGAGCCGGTAGAACTCCTTGTTGCCGAATCCCGCCGCCATGACCGGCTCCATGTCGAGCGCCGTCTGGAACGCCTGCCGGATCCGCTTGTCCGCCATGAGGCCCTGCTTGTGGTTCAGCACGGCGGTGCTCCACCCTTCCGGCTTGATGATGGCGGGAACGACGCCGGGCAGGGTCTTCATCCGTTCGTACTGATCCTGCTGGATCTGGAGCGCGACGTGATACTCGCCCGTCTCCACGCCGGCGAGCCGCACGGCGACGTCGGGCACGGGGATGAACAGGATCTCGTCGACGTACGCCGTGCGCCTGCCCCCGAAGCCGTCGGGCGCGTCGGTGCGCGCGACGTAGTCCTTGAAGCGCGCGACACGGACGTGGCGGTCCGGCTTGTGCTCGACGAAGCGGTACGGACCCGTACCCACGTAGTCCTTCACCGGGTTGTCGCCGGCGGCGTCCACGATCTCCTTCGGGTAGATCACCGCGCCGTTGTTCGGGCGGGCCAGGCCCATGAGCAGCGCGCCCGATGAATCCTTCAAATACATCACGACCGTGTACGGATCCTTGGCCTCCACGCCCTCGACGTTCTTCCAGAACTGCTTGCCGGGCGTGGCGAGCCGTCCCCAGCGCTTGAGGGAGGCGACGACATCGGCAGAGGTCAGCTCCTTGCCGTTGTGGAACTTCACGCCGCGCCGGAGGCGGAACGTATAGGTGCGCCCGCCTTCGCTCACCGTGTGAGCGTCCACGAGCAGCGGGATCGCGTTGTAGCTCCGGTCGTAGGTGTAGAGGCTCTCGTAAACGTGCCAGGTGATCTGCTGGACGATCACGGCCGTGGTCGTGTGCAGGTCGAGCGTGGGCGGCTCGCCGATCATCGCCACCCGGAAGACGCCGCCGGCGCGCGGCTGCTCGGGTTGCTGGGCGACCGCCGGGGCGACGAGGGCCAGCACGATGGCGAGCGCGGGAATGGTGAGTCTCATGGCAGGCTCCTTAGGCGCGAATAGTACCGCAAGTGCGAGTCGCTCTGGCCCTGAGGACTATTCACGCGGCGCCGTCGCCGAAGAACGTGGCGACGATGTGCACGGTCATAGCATCGGGCGCTCGTTGAGCCGGCGCAGCGCCCAGCCGTCGCGCTGCCGCTCGAGCACGCTGAGCGCGCCGTAGTCCTGGCCCAGGGCGAGCAGCCGCGCGAGTGGCAGGCCGAGCGCGCGACAGAGGAGCGCCCGATTGGTGCCGCCGTGGGCGACGATGGCGATGGCGGATCCCGCCGCCTTCGTCACGATCGCGTCGAAGGCGGGCCCCGCGCGCCTGAGGAGGTCGGGCACGCTCTCGCCCTCGGGAAACGGAAACTCGCCGACGCGCGCCATCCAGTCGTCGAACGCCTCGGGCTCCCGCGCGCGGATCTCGTCCGCGGTCAGCCCCTCCCAGCGGCCCATCGCCATCTCGCGGAGATCGGGCACGAGCGCGGGCGCCAGCCCGTGCGGCGCGCCGATGATCTCGCCGCTGCGCCGGGCGCGCACGAGGTCGCTCGTGTAGAGCGCGGCGATCGACGCGCCGGCGAGTCGGCGCGCCTGGGCGAGGCACTGCGCCTCGCCCCGCGCCGAGAGCGGCACGTCGAGGTGGCCGATGAAGCGCCGCGGGTCGGCCTGGGCCACCTCGCCGTGACGCAGGAGATAGATCAGAGTCGCGCGTGCGTCCACGCGGAGACCGTGAGCAGCACCGCCAGCTCGGCCAGCTCCACGCCGGCGCCGAGCACGTCGCCGGTCACGCCATCGAGCCGGCGCGCGAGGAGCGCGCCGATCGCCATGGCGCTCGCGACGCCGACGGCGAACGCGACGGCACCGAGCCATCCGAGGACGGCCACGGCCACCGCGAGCGCGACGCCGAGCGCCGCCGGCGCCGCGGCGCGGCCGAGCCCGGCGGAAAAGAGCGCGCCCTGCCCGCCGGCTCGCGCGGAGCGGAACAACCGGCCCAGGAGCGCAGGCGTCGCGCGCGCGATGCCGGGCGCGGCGACGAGCGCGCGCCAGCGCGCCGCGTGGGGCAGCTCGCTCACCGCGGCCGACTCGAGCATGAGGAAGAAGATGAGGCCGATGGCGCCGAACGCCCCGATGCGGCTGTCGCTCATGATGGCGCGCCGCTCGGCCGGGTCACGGCCGGCCAGCCCGTCGAGGCAGTCGGCGAGACCGTCGAGGTGCAGACCGCCGGTGAGAAACTTCCACACGGTCACGGTCAGCAGCGCGGCGAGCAGCGGTGGGAAGACGCGCACGGTCAGCGCGTCGACCGCCGCGAGGACGAGCCCGAGGGCGGCCCCGACCACCGGGAACCACGGCGCGGCGCGGCCGAGGTCCTCGAGGCCGGCGTGGCTGCGACGGGACAGCGGCAGGATCGTCAAGTAGCGGACGGCCAGCAGGGCGCGCGACACGGGCGCATGCTAGCACGCTGCAAGAAATTTACCCGCGCGCAAGAAGTTGTTTGACAGCGCGCCGTCCCGCACGGACAATCGAAGTCACCGGGGGCCAGTCTTCAGCGAGCGAGGAGTTCGTCCATGAGCGCGACCAGCTTGGCTGAAAAGTGGGTCGACGGCACCGCCGGTATGACTCGGCCCTCCAACGTGGTGTGGTGCGATGGCTCCAAGGCGGAGTACGACCGTCTGATCGAGGAGATGCTCCGCGACGGCACGCTGCTGCCCCTCAACGCGCGCACCTATCCGAGCTGCTACCTGCACCGCAGCCACCCCTCCGACGTCGCCCGCACCGAGCAGCTGACCTTCATCTGCACGCGCGACAAGCAGGACGCCGGGCCGACCAACAACTGGATGGCCCCGCCGGAGGCCAAGGCCAAGGCGGGCGCGTACTTCGACGGGGCGATGCGCGGCCGCGCGATGTACGTGATACCCTATCTGATGGGCCCCGCCGGATCCACGATGAGCCGCACGGGCATCATGGTCACCGACAGCGCGTACGTCGTGGCCAGCATGCACATCATGGCCCGCGTGGGCAACGTCGCGATGAAGGCCATGCGCCGCGACGACGACTTCATCGCCGGCGTGCACTCGCTCGGCGATCTCTCGCCGGACCGCCGGCTGATCCTGCACTTTCCCGAGGAGAAGCTGATCTGGAGCGTGGGCTCGGGCTATGGCGGCAATGCGCTGCTCGGCAAGAAGTGCCACGCGCTGCGCCTCGGCTCGTGGCAGGCGCGCCAGGAGGGCTGGCTCGCCGAGCACATGCTCATCATCGGTGTGGAGGATCCGAAGGGCGACGTCACGTACCTCGCCGCCGCCATGCCCAGCGCCTCGGGCAAGACGAACCTCGCCATGGCCGTGGCGTCGCTACCGGGTTGGCGCGTGTGGACGGTGGGCGACGACATCGCGTGGATCCACGTGGACTCCACCGGCCAGCTGCGCGCCATCAATCCCGAGAAAGGGTTCTTCGGCGTCGCGCCCAACACGAGCCCGAAGACGAATCCCAACGCGACGGCCATGGTCAAGAGCAACACGATCTTCACCAACGTCGCGCTGACGCCCTCGGGCGAGCCGTGGTGGGAAGGGCTCACGCCCCAGCCGCCCGCCGGCCTGGTGGACTGGCAGGGCCGGCCGTGGAGGCCGGGCACGCCGGCCGCGCACCCGAACTCGCGCTTCACCGTGCCCGTGCACCAGTGCCCCTCGGTCGCGCCGAACTGGGAGGAGCCGCAGGGCGTGCCGATCTCCGGCTTCATCTTCGGCTCCCGGCGCACGAAAGTGATCCCGCTCGTGTTCGAGGCCTTCGACTGGACGCACGGCGTCTTCCTCGGCTCGGCGATGAGCACGGAGACGACGGCGGCCATCACGGGCCAGGTGGGCGTGGTGCGTCGTGATCCGATGGCCATGTTGCCGTTCTGCGGCTACAACATGGCCGACTACTTCGCCCACTGGCTCGCCACCGGCCCCCGCGCGTCGAACGCGCCGCGCATCTTCCGCGTGAACTGGTTCCGCAAGGGCGAGGACGGCAAGTTCCTCTGGCCGGGTTACGGCGACAACGTCCGCGTGCTGAAGTGGATCGTCGAGCGGATCCGCGGCGGCGGGCGCGCCCAGGAGACACCGATCGGCTGGATTCCCGCCGCCGACGGGCTCGACACCGAGGGGCTGGGCCTCTCACGCGCGCAGGTCGCCGAGGCGCTGCGCGTGGACCGCGGCGAGTGGCTCCAGGCGCTGGCCGACCTCGGCGACTTCTACGACCAGTTCGGGTCGCGGCTGCCGCAGGCGATCGCCGCCACGCTCGCCGACACGCGCCGCAAGCTCGGGACCTAGCGCCGCAGCAGACGGAACGCGATCCCGGTGCCCATCCCGCGGACCAGCGCGAGGTGGATCCACAGCATCGCGAGCGGCTCGAGCAGCCGCGCGATCCTCAGCGGGCCGGCGTCGATCGCCTCGAACCCGATGGACGTCGCGAGGTCCGCCACCACGCGATTCGCCTCTTCGTCGTCGCCACACACGAGCATCGTCGCCGGCTGCCCGGCGTAGTCCGGATCCTTCATGTTCGGCCAGCCCGTGGTGTTGAAGGCCTTCACCACGCGCGCCGCCGGCGCCCATCCGGCCGAGCACCACCACCTCCGCGTCGGCGGCCGCCTCGCGCGCCGTCGCGACGCGCGCGCCGTGGCCCGTGGCCGTCGCGGCGTCTTTCGACTTCGACGCCTCCGGCTCGCGTACGCCGTACACGATGGTGTGGCCGCGCTCGGCCCAGCGCCGGCCCAGGGTTTGTCCGACATGGCCCGCCCCGATGATCGCGATCCGCATACGCGCCTCCTTCAGGAATCTTGCCCGGCTCGCGGCCTCCGCGCTCGGGCGCAATTCCATACCGACGGCGGGGGCGCCGTCGAAATCCCCGCCAACTTCGGATGCCGGATGTGGCATCGCCGATGCTCCTCTGCTCCCGCGACGGTTCGTGACGGCGCAATGGGCTCTCACCAGGAGGTCCCCATGGACCAGCAGAAGGTCGAGGCGCTGGCATTCCGCATGGTCGCTGACATGGCGGCGTCGTTCAGCATGGCGCTCGGCCACATCGGTGACCGGCTCGGGCTGTTCCGCGCGATGAAGGGCGCGGGGCCGCTGACGAGCGAGCAGCTCGCCCTCAAGACCCGACTCAACGAGCGCTACGTGCGCGAGTGGCTGAAGGCGATGGTCGCCGCCGAGTACCTGGACTACGAGCCGACGTCCGGTCAGTACGTGATGACGCCCGAGCAGGCGTCCGTGCTCGCCGACGACGCGAGCCCCATGTCGGCGGGCGGTCCGCTGCAGTTCACCGCGCCGACGGTCGCCAACACCGAGAAGCTGGTTCGCATCTTCCGCGACGGCGGCGGCATCTCCTACTCGGAGATCGGGCCCGAGGTGCCAGAGGGCATCGCGCGCTTCTTCGGCCCCGGCTACGTCAACTTCCTCGTGCAGGAGTGGCTGCCGGCCGTGTCCGGTCTTCCCGAGCGGCTCAAGGCGGGGATCGAGGTGGCCGACGTCGGCTGCGGCTACGGGCTGTCGACGATGACGATGGCCGCCGCCTTCCCCGCCTCGCGCTTCCTCGGCATCGACTACCACGCGGGCTCCATCTTCCGTGCCCGCCGCGCGTCCGCCGAGCGCAGGCTGCTCAACGTCGAGTGGCGCGCCGAGCCCGCGAACCAGCTGCCGCGCGACCGGAGGTTCGGGCTCATGTGCGCGTTCGACTGCATCCATGACATGGTGGATCCGAAGGGCACGCTGCGCGCGATCCGGACCGGTCTCGCCGACGACGGCGTGTTCCTCTGGTCCGAGCCGAACGCCTCCGACAACCCGCTCGAGAACCGTCATCCCGTCGGCAAGGCGTTCCAGTGCGTCAGCCCGCTGCACTGCATGACCGTGTCGCTCGCGCACCGGGGCGAGGGGCTCGGGACCGTCATCGGCGAGCGCGGCGTGCGCGCCCTCGCCCGGGAGGCCGGCTTCTCGCACGTGGAGAAGCTGCCGGTCCAGAACCCGTTCAACCAGTTCTTCGTACTGCGCACGTAGCTGTTCGGAACGCGCGCCGGGCGGAAGTACCGTCGCCCGGGCACGTCGCGCGGCGGCGAGATTCGCGGCTCGCCGTCGCGCGCCAGCGCGGCGCCGGGGCCCGTCGTTTGACACCGCGCCGCGGCGCGTGCTATCCCTTCCGCACTTTTCGATGGTGATCGCGCGAGCCGTGCAACCCCCGCGCCGGAGGACACGCCGATGACGTCGTTGCGACGTTTGCTCCCCCTCACGTTCGCCCTGCTCGTCCTGCTGCCTTCGGCCGCGCTCGCCGCCGGCGTGCGCGTCCGCTTCGACGGCTCGTCGCCGTCGGGCCGGCCGTTTCCGAGCGACGTGTTCACGGTGCGGGACCGGACCCACCTCACCGGCGTCCGGGTCAACCTGCCCAAGCCGAACTGCGCGACGTTCCCGAGCGACTGCGCGGACATCGACGTGCTCAACACGCTGGACGGCTTCAACCTCCAGCCGCGCATCTCCATCCCCTTCACCGGGCCGATCGATCCCGCGTCGGTCAACAGCAGCAACGTCTTCCTGGTGAGTCTCGGCAGCACGACCCGTGGCGCCCACGGCGGCAAGGTGGTGGGCATCAACCAGATCGTGTGGGAGCCCGCGACGAACACGCTGCACGCCGAGTCCGACGAGCTCCTCGACCAGCACACCCGCTATGCGCTCGTCGTCACGCGCGACGTCCGCGACGCGGCCGGCGGCCGCATCGAGGGCAGCCGGGGCCGCCACGGCGGCGACGACGAGGACTTCGACTTCGAGGAGTTCGGCGACCAGGATCTGCGCATCGCCGCCCTGAGCATCTTCACCACTCAGAGCGTGACGTCGACGCTGGAGAAGATCCGCGCCAGCATCAAGCACAGCCACCCCGCGCCGGCGACGATCCACGGGACGTTCCCGCTCGCGACGCTCACCGCCATCCAGTGGCAGCGCCAGGTGGGCACGGCACCGCTATTCGCGAGCTCGCTCCTGCCGACGCCGGCGCTGAGCCCGACCGTGGTCAGTGCCATCGCGCTCGGCCAGTTCAAGTCGCCGGACTACGAGACCCCTGAGCGCTTCATCC
Organism: Candidatus Rokuibacteriota bacterium; assembly: GCA_003220225.1. GTDB lineage: Bacteria > Methylomirabilota > Methylomirabilia > Rokubacteriales > CSP1-6 > AR12. Next base: position 41,850 of record QHRU01000061.1, on the reverse strand, counting down.
CGCCCGTGGGCACGTTGCTCGGCGAGCCGCGGCCGCAGCGGGAGAACACGCTGCAGTTCCAGCTCATCCTGCCTGCGGGAACGACGCCCGCCGGCGGTTGGCCGGTCGTGATCTTCGGCCACGGCTTTGGCGACAGCAAGCACGGCGCGCCGTTCGCGGTCGCGTCGACGCTGGCCGCGCACGGCCTCGCCAGCATCGCGATCAACGTGGTCGGCCACGGCGGCGGCGCCCTCGGCACGTTGACGGTGCTGCGGACGGACGGGCCGCCCGTCACGTTCCCGGACGGCGGGCGCGGCATCGACCAGGACGGCAACGGCAGAATCGATTCGACGGAAGGCGTGAGCGCAGCGCCGCCGCGCGACCTCATCGGCAACCGCGACGGGCTGCGGCAGACGGTGGTGGACCTCATGCAGCTCGTGCGCGTGATCGAGACGGGCGGCATCCCCGGCCTCGACCGGCACCGGATCTACTATGCGGGCCAGTCGTTCGGCGGTATCTACGGCACGATGTTCCTCGCCGTGGAGCCGAGTGTCCGCGCGGGTGTGCCGAACGTGCCCGGCGGCTCGATCATCGAGGTCGCGCGGCTCGGCGTCTTCCGCGGCCTCGTCGCGGTCGGCCTGCTCCTGCGCGTGCCGGCGCTGAGCAACACGGGGCCGACCTTCTATCCCATCCTGCTGGGCGTCGTCCCGGGTGGAATTATCCCGGGGTTCGACGAGAACATGCCGCTCCGCAACGAGGCGGTGCGGATCGATACGGTACCCGGAGCGAGCGCAATCCAGGTCGTGCTGGACAATACCGAGTGGGCGTCGATGTCGGCCAATCCCGTCGCCTACGCGCCGTACATCCGCAAGTCGCCGCTGCGGGGCGTGCAGCCAAAGTCGGTGATCTTCCAGTTCGCGCGCGGCGATCAGACTGTGCCAAATCCCACCACGACGGCGATCCTGCGCGCCGGTGACCTCGCCGACCGCGCCACCTATTTCCGCAACGACCTGTTCATCGCGGCCAACAGCGGCTTGCCGCCCGCCGTGCTCAACCCGCTCAAGAACGCCCACACGTTCCTGACGCGGATCACGGGCCCGGCCAGCGGGATCGCGCTCGCCGGCCAGGCACAGATGGCGATCTTCTTCGAGCACGACGGCCACCTCGTCGTCGACCCGGACGGCACCGGAGTGTTCTTCGAGACTCCCATCACGCCGCCCCTCCCGGAGACGCTGAACTTCATTCCGTAGTCGGCGCGTCAGGCGGCGGAGTCTCGCTCGCGCAGCGCGGCCTCGCGGCCGCGCTGCGCCGCGGCGAGGTCGGGATCGGCGGGACAGCCACCACGTTGCAGCAGCGCGATCGCCTCGTCGTAACGCGCCAGCGCGCGCGCCGGATCACGCTCGGCATCGGCGACGTCCACCAGCACCGCGCCCCTCGTCCGCAGCGCCACGGGATCATCGGGCACCTCGGCGAGCACGGAGTCGACCAGCGCGAGCGCGCCGGCAGGATCGGTCGTGGCGAGCGCCCGTGCGCGAGCGAGCCGGTTGTCGCGGTCCTCGAGCCAGCACACGCTGCTCACACCGTCATTCTACGCGCGCTCAGCGCTGTCGCTGCTGGAGGCGCCTGAAGTGTTCCGCCTGGATGCGCTCGTACCGCTCCGAGAGCTCGTCGATCCGCGCAGCCTCGCCGGCGCTGCCCACGCTCCGCAGGTGGGTCGCGTAGAGCTTCAGGACTTCGGCCGGGTTGAACCCGAGATAGCCGTCGCCGCCGCCGAACGAGGCCCGGGCGTAGCGCGTCGCGTGCTCCTCGACGGCCGCGGCCTCGGAGACTTGAGTCGATTCGCGCAGACTCCGCGCATACTCACGGAAGGCCAGCGCGGTGTCGACGTCCACCAGTTTGCCCTGGATGGCGAAGGCGGTGTCGGGATCCGTGGCGTAGCCCGCCGCGCGCTGGAGGTCTTCGCGGGCCCCGGCGAGGTCGCCACCCTCCGCGCGCTCGGCGGCTTTCCACCAGTAGTACTCGACGGCGGTTTGCGCCCCGGACGTGACCGGAAGGACGCTGATGAGCACGGCGAGCCAGAGCGCCGCGACGCCGACTCGCATCGCATCGGCCCTGAGCCGGCGGCTCGCCCTACACCGGGAAGACGGCGTTGCGGCGCTGCGGGAACTCGTGGGCCTTGCTCTCGGCGTGGGCCAGGCGCTTGATGAGCTCGGCGCGCAGCGAGGCGCCCGGCACGATGTCATCGACGAGCATCTCGGAGGCGAGCTTGTAGACGTCCACGTCCTGCGCGTACTCGTCGCGCTTGGCCTTCACGTACGCGGCGCGCTCGCTCTCGGGCAGCTCCATGATCTTGTTGTAGTAGACGGCGTTCACCGCGGGCTCCGGCCCCATGATCGCGATCTGCCCCTGCGGCAGCGATAGCGTCGCGTCGGGCTCGAAGGCGGGGCCGCACATCGCGTAGAGCCCGGCGCCGTAGCACTTGCGCACGATGACCGAGATCTTGGGCACGGTCGCCTGCGAGGTCGCGAACACCATCTTCGCGCCGTGGCGGATGATGCCCTCGCGCTCCACCTTGCTGCCCACCATGAATCCCGCGACGTCGGCGAGATACACGAGGGGGATGTTGAAGGCATTGCAGAGCCAGATGAAGCGCGCGGCCTTGTCGGAGGAGTCCACCATCAGCACGCCGCCCTTGACCTTGGGCTGGTTGGCCACGATGCCGACGGCACGGCCGTCGATGCGCGCAAGCCCGACAATGACCTCCTGCGCGAACAGGCGCTTGACCTCGAACCACGAACCCGCGTCGATCACGCGGTCGATCACCTCGTACATGTCGAACCACTTCCGCTGGTCGTACGGCACGATCTCGTCGATCGAGCGGCCCGGCTTCGGCTCGGCGGCCGCCACGCGCGTCGGCGTCTCCCGGAACGAGCCTGGCATGTAGGCGAGGTAGCGCTTGGCGAGCTCGATGGCCTCCTCGTCGGACGCGGCGAGCACGTCGCCGCAGCCCGACACGGTGCAGTGCATCCGAGCGCCGCCCAGCTCCTCCAGCGTCGTCTTCTCACCGATGGCCATCTCGACCATGCGCGGGCTGCCGACGTAGAGCGAGGCCTTGCCGTCGACCATGATCACGAGATCGGTCAGCGCGGGCAGGTACGCCGAGCCCGCGGGCGACGGGCCGAACAGGATGCATACCTGCGGCACCACGCCGGAGAGCTGGACCTCGTTGTAGAAGATCCGGCCGGCGTGGAAACGCCCGGGGAAGATCTTGATCTGCTCGGAGATGCGCCCGCCCGCGGCGTCGACGAGGTAGAGCATCGGGACGCGCAGCCGCGCGGCCTTCTCCTGGATGCGGACGATCTTGAGCACCGTCTTCTCGCCCCACGAGCCGGCCTTGACCGTGTAGTCGTTGGCCATGATGCAGACGGTCTTGCCGCCGACCTTGCCGACCGCGGTGACGACACCGTCGGCCGGCGTGTCCGCTTCCTGGTTGCGCGCGAAGAGCCAGTCCTCCTGGAACTCGGTGCCCGGGTCGAGGAGCAGCTTCAGACGATCGCGGACGAACATCTTGCCTTCGGCCCGGAGCTTGTCGCGGTACTTCGCGTGGCCCTGCTCGATGCGGGCGCGCTCGGCGTGATAGCGCTCTTCGCCCTGGCTCATGGCGCTATTGTACGGGGCTTTCTCGATAGGGGATCGGCCCCGCGTACTCGGCGCGCAGCGGCGTCCAGCGTCGCGCGCCGAGCCGGGCGAGCGTCGCCGCGAGTTGCGCGAGGTGGAGCCGGTCGTGCGTCACCCACGCGGCGAGGAGGTCGAGGCCGGAGAGCGTCCCGAGCCGCGGGTGCGTGACGGCGTGCCGGAGGACCTCGGGCGCCACGCCGGCGAGGAACGCGAGGCTCGCCGCCCGGCGCTCTCCGAACGTCGTCAGGGCCGTACTCGGGTCGGCGTCGCGATACCGCCGCTCCACCGCCCACCGCTCCGGATCGATGGCCGCGAACCGATCGCCGCCCTCCACCACGACCCGCACGCGCGCGCCGAAGTCCTCGGCCTCCTCGTCGCGGAGGTGACAGACGATCTCGACCGGCGACCACTCGGCCGGCGCCGGGCGCCCGCGCCACGTGGCGGCGTCGAGATCGCCGAGCAAGCCGTCGAGGATGCGCGGCAGCCGCGCGAGCTCGGTGCGGGCGCTCGCCAGCAGCATGGCGGGGTCGACCATCGCCGCATATTGTAGGCTAGGGGCACCACGGGGAGGCACGATGGGCTTCGACTACGGCAAGTACTTCGGCGAGATCAAACTCACGCACGACCTCACGACGCGCGCCGACGAGCGATCGTGGCGGCTGGCCGCCCCCGAGGCGCGCCCCGCGCGCAAGCCGATCGTGCTCTATCTCGGCTGCAACGTGCTCCGCACCTCGCACATGATCCGCACCGTCACCGCCGTCTTCGACCGGCTCGGCCTCGACTACGTCGCCGTGGGCGGGCCGACGTACTGCTGCGGCATCGTCCATCACCAGCAGGGCGACACGGCGGCCGGCGACGGCATGGCCAGGCGCACGCTCGAGCTGTTCAAGCGCTACGAGCCCGACGAGGTCGTGATGTGGTGCCCGTCGTGCATCTACTTCTACGACGAGGTGATGCACGCCGAGGTGCCGTACCGCGTGCGCCACACCACGGAGTTCCTGCTGGCCCAGGTGCCGCGCGTGCAGTTCACCGTGCGCGCGGAGCGCACGGTCGCGGTGCACGCTCACGTCGTGGGAGAGGCGCGCCAGCGGGAGGCGCGCGCGTGCCGCGAGCTGCTCGCCTCCGTGCCGGGTCTCCGCGTCGTGCCGCTCCCGTCGGAGCCGCGCCTCGGCCGCTCGTGCGCGCCGGCGATTCCCATCGCGCTCGGCCAGGACGTCTGGGACGGTCTCGTGCGCGACGAGATCGAGCTAGCCCGCGCCGCCGGCGCCGACACGCTGGCGTGCATCTATCACGGCTGCCAGCGAATGACCTGCGGCTTCGAGGCCGAGGGACGCATCACGATCGAGCACTACCTCTCGGTGTTCGCGCGCGCGCTCGGCATCGAGTTCGAGGACCAGTTCAAGAAGTACCGGCTGTGGGGTGATCCCGAGCGCGTGCTGGAGGACGTGACGCCGTGCATGCAGGCCAACGGCGTCGATCCCGACAAGGCGCGCGCACTGGTCACGGCGACGTTCGCACGGCGCCCCGCGCCCGGAGGCGCCGCCACGCCCTCCTGAGGTTCGTCCGATGCTCTGCCCGCACTGCCGTGCCGTCGTTCCCACCGGCGCCCGCTTCTGCCCCGGCTGCGGCCAGCCCCTGCCCCGCGCCTGCCCGCGCTGCGCCACCGCGAACGCGCCCGATCACCGGTTCTGCAAGTCGTGCGGCGCGCCGCTCGGCGAGGCCGCGCCCGAGCCCGGCGCCCTCGTCAGCTCGCGGGTCGCTCTCGAAGGCGAGCGCAAGCACGTGACGGTGTTGTTCGCCGATCTGAAGTCGTCGATGGAGCTGCTGGCCGCGCGCGACCCCGAGGACGCGCGCGCGGTGCTCGATCCCGTACTCGACGGGATGATCCAGGCCGTGCGCCGCTACGGCGGCACCGTGAACCAGGTGATGGGCGACGGCATCATGGCGCTCTTCGGGGCGCCGATCGCCGTCGAAGATCACGCGGTACGCGCGTGCTACGCGGCGCTCGCGATGCGGGACACCGTCCGGCGACTCGGCGAACGCCGCGCCGACGGGCCGCCGCTGGCGATCCGAGTCGGGCTCAATTCCGGCGAGGTGCTCGTGCGCGCGATCGGCGGCGCTTTGCACGTCGACTACACGGCCGTCGGCGAGACCACGCACCTGGCGGCGCGCATGGAGCAGACGGCGGCGCCGGACGCGATCTTCATGACGGCCCAGACCTACCGGCTGGCCGAGGGCTTTCTCGACGCCACCCCGCTCGGGCTCGTGAGCGTGAAGGGTCTGGCCGAGCCGGTCGAAGCCTGGCGGCTGGTCGGCGCGCGGGGCGCACGCACGCGACTCGAGGCGCGGGCGGGCGCGCTCAGCCGCTTCGTCGGTCGCGAGGGGGAAACCGCGCAGGCGGCGCGCGCGCTCGAGGCCGCGGCCGGCGGGCGCGGCCAGGTCGTCGCCGTCGTCGGCGAGCCCGGCGTCGGCAAGTCCCGCGTCTGCCACGAGCTGGTGCGACGCGCGTCGGCGCAGGGGCAGCGCGTGATCGAGACGGCCTGCCTGTCGTACGGCGCGTCGACGCCCTACCTGCCCATCGGCGGCCTCCTCGAGGCTCTGCTCGACCTCGACGCGCGCGCCGAGCCGCCCGAGCGGCGGGCGCGGGCCATCGCCCGCCTCGCCGGCCTCGACGCAGAACTCGGCGCCGCCGCCGCGCCGCTCCTCGCCCTGCTCGAAGTGCCGACCGACGATCCGGCATGGGCGGCGCTCGACCCCCCGCAGCGGCGACAGCGCACGCTCGACGCCCTGCGACAGCTCCTGCTCCAGGCGGCACGCCAGCGGCCGCTCGTCGTCGTGATCGAGGATCTCCAGTGGGCCGACGCCGAGACGCAGGCGTTGCTCGACGCGCTGGTGGACGGCATGGCGGCGGCGCCCCTCGCGCTGCTCCTGAACTACCGCCCCGAGTACCGTCATCACTGGGGCGGCAAGTCGTACTACACGCAGCTGCGGCTCGACCCGCTGCCCGCGGATGCCGCCGGCGCCCTGCTGCAAGCGCTGCTCGGGCGCGATGCGGCGCTGGCGCCAGTCGCCGCCATGCTGCGCGAGCGCACGGCCGGCAACCCGCTCTTTCTCGAGGAAAGCGTCCGCGCCCTGGTCGAGACCGGAGCGCTGCGGGGCAAGCCCGGCGATTACCGGCTCGTTCGGCCCGTGCCGGCGGTGGAAGTCCCGGCCAGCGTGCAGGCCGTGCTCGCGGCGCGGATCGACCGGCTCGCGCCGAACGACAAGCGGCTGCTCCAGTGCGCGGCCGTCATCGGCTACGAAGCGTCCCTGTCCCTGATGCGCGTCATCGCCGGTGCGGACGAGACCGGCCTGCGCGAGGGTCTCACGCGGCTCCAGGCGGCCGAGCTGCTCTACGAGACGCGGCTCTATCCGGAGGTCGAATACACGTTCAAGCACGCGCTCACCCACGACGTCGCGTACGGCAGCCTCTTGCGCGAGCAGCGCCGCGCGCTCCACGCGGCCATCGTGGGCGCGCTCGAAGCCCGCGACGGCGACGAGCACGCCGAAGCGCTGGCGCATCACGCCCGCCTCGGCGAGGACTGGACACGCGCGGCGCGCTACGCCCGCCTCGCCGCCGACCGGGCGGCGGCCTTGTGCGCGGACGCCGAGTCGGTCGCCCTCTATGAGCGCGCCCTCGAGGCCCTGGGCCGGCTGCCGGACACGAAAGAGACCGCACGCGCGGGCATCGACGTCCGCCTGGCGCTGCGCGCGCCACTATGGCGCGCGGGCCGCCTCGACCGGCTCGCGCCGGTGTTCGGCGACGTCGAGACGCTCGCACGCCGGCACGGCGAGCAGGAGCGGCTCGACGCCGTCGCGGGCTTCTTCACGCAGTTTTACTGGGCATCGGGCGACTACGGGAAATCGATCGAGTACGGCGAGCGCTGCCTGGCCATCGCCGACGCGCGCGACGATCCCGCGCTCCGCGTGAGCGCGCACTTCTATCTCGGACACGCGTTTGCCTCGTCGGGCCGCCTCCTCGAGGCGCGCGCGCACTACGCGCGCATCTACAGGCTGCTCGCCGGACGCGAGACCGAGCGGTTCGGGCTCAGCGGGCTGCCCTACTCCGGATCGTGCGCCTACGACGCGTGGGCCGCGCTCGAGCTCGGACACGGCGGTGAGGCGCTGGAGCTGCTCGATCGCGGCGCCCGCGTCGCCGACCGCGCCGGGCACCTCTACAGCCAGACCGTGATCGGCGTCTACCGGACGTTCGTCCTGAGCTATCTCGGCCGCGCCGACGAGGCGCGCGCGATCGGCGAGTCGACCGTCGCGACGTGCCGCGAGCGCCAGTTCGCGGGCCAGACGATGATGGGCCTCATGGCCACGGGGACAGCGTTGGGCCAGCTCGGGCAGGCGGCGGAGGGCGCGCGGCTCGTCGAGGAGTGCATCGCGCTCCAGGAGAGCGCGGGGGCCCACTCCGACCGCGGCATGATGCTGTACCTGCTCGCTCAGCTGCGCGGCGCGAGCGGCCGTCTCGAGGACGCGGAGCGGGCAGCGGACGAGGCGCGCGGCTACGTGGAGCGCAACCGTGAGGAAGGCTACGGGGCGTGGCTGGCGTGGGTGCGTGGCGGGCTCGCGCGAGCGCGAGGCGATCGGACGCGGGCCGGCGTCGAGTGGCGCGCGGCCCTGGCCGAGGCCGAGCGTCTCCGTCTGGCCCTCCTGGCCGCCCACTGCCGGCTGATGCTCGGGCTCCTCCACCGCGACATCGACGATGCGAACGCCGCACGACGCGAGCTCGGAGCGGCTGCGGGAGCGTTCCGGGCGATCGGCGTCACCCCGCGCGCGGCGGAAGCGGCCGAGGCGCTCGCCACCATGTGAGGCGGCGGCCCCGAGCGGCGAGAACGGTGCAGATGCGAGGCGACGACGGAAGCGCGGCCCGAGGCGTATGCCGCATACGCCGCAGGGCAGCGCGACGGAGTCAACGAACCAGATGCGCCGTTATCGCCGCGCGCCACCCATGTGAGGCGGCGGCCCCGAGCGGCGAGAACGGTGCAGATGCGAGGCGACGACGGAAGCGCGGCCCGAGGCGTATGCCGCATACGCCGCAGGGCAGCGCGACGGAGTCAACGAACCAGATGCGCCGTTATCGCCGCGCGCCACCACATGGGAGGCAGCGGCCCCGAGCGGCGAGAACGGTGCAGATGCGAGGCGACGACGGAAGCGCGGCCCGAGGCGTATGCCGCATACGCCGCAGGGCAGCGCGACGGAGTCAACGAAGCAGATGCGCCGTTATCGCCGCTCGGGGTTGGCGTTGGCCCAGACGATGATGACGAGCACCCCCTCCGCGTAGCGCGGCCCGCCGATCACGGCCGGGTTGCCGCGCGCCGCCTGGATGTTCGTGGTGACCTCGTTCACCGCGCCCCGCTGCAGGCGCACCCGCATGTGCACCGTGTCGCCGCTGACGCGCTCGGGCACGACCTCCAAAATGCGATCACCCGGCACCGACCACTGCTGCACGGAGCCGATCGCCACCTCCGCGCGATAACGCTCGAGCGACGTGTACTCCGGGTAGCCCGTGAGCTGGCGCAGCCGCGGCAGGAACGCCTGGAGCCGCTCGTCCGGCGCGGGCGGCGCGACGCGCAGCGACGTCGACGCCGGCGGCGTGTCGGTGGCCAGCAGCACGCGGGCGCCGAAGCGCACGATCTGCTGCGCGTCGGCGGCCAGCGGCGCCGCCACGGCCACGAGCGCCAGGAGCAGGGCCAGCAGCGGGCCGAGGGCCACCTTCAGGCGCTTGCGCGCGTTGTGCAGCCGCGACATCACGGTCCCCATGGGGATCTCCAACACGTCCGCAATCTCCTTGTACGACAGCCCCTCGATGTCACCCAGGACCACGATACGCCGATGGTCGTCCGACAGCCTCGCCAGCGCCCGCTCGATCCGCGCGCGCTGCTGCGCGCCCGCCGCCGCCGCGTCGGGCGTCGCCTCCGCGGGCTGGTCCACCAGCACGCGGTCCCAGTCCTCCTCCGGGATCCGCTCGGTGCCGAACGCGCGGCCGCGGGCGGCGCGGGAACGGGCGCGATCGGCCGCCACGTTCATCACGATGCGGAACAGCCACGTGTAGAAGGCCGACTGGCCGCGGAAGTTGGGCAGGGCCTGCCACGCCCGCACGAACGCCTCCTGGGACACGTCCCACGCCTCCTCCCGATCGCGCAGCACGTTATAGGCGAGACGCCACACGCGTTGGCGATACTTCTCGACCAGCGGCTCGAAGGCCGTGATGTCGCCGGCGCGGCATCGCTCGATGAGGGCGGCGTCGTCGGTTTTCACGCGTTGTGAGTGGCGCCACGCCCCGTACGGCAGTTAGACGCGCGGCTCGCCGTGTTTATTGTAGTGAGGACGCGTCAGCGGCGGCGCTTGCCGAGGGCCAGGAGGGCGTCCAGGCCGAGCAGGTAGCTCTCGGGCCCGAAGCCGGAGATCTGGCCGCGGGCGGCGGCGGCGATCACCGAGTGGCGGCGGAATTCCTCGCGCGCGTGGACGTTGGACAGGTGCACCTCCACCACCGGCACCTCGATCGCCGCCACCGCGTCGCGCAGCGCGATCGAGTAGTGCGTGAACGCCCCGGGGTTGAACACCACGCCCAGGAATCCCTCGCGGCGCGCGCCCTGCAGCCAGTTGACGAGCTCGCCTTCGAGGTTCGACTGGCGGCACTCGACGCGGAGGCCGCGCTTGCGCCCGTGCTCCTTGATGAGCCGATCGACGGCGGCCAGCGTGGTGCGGCCGTACACGGCCGGCTCGCGCGTGCCGAGCAGATTCAGGTTGACCCCGTGGAGGATGAGCGCGGCCCCGGGCATGGCCGGATCAGGATAGCATCCGACCATTTGGGGGGCCCCGAAATGGCCCCCCAGCTCCTCAAGCGAAAGGGGCGACGCCCCCCTCGGACTCCCCCGGCCAGCGCTCGGAGCGCCCCGGGGGACCCGGGCGCTCCTCGGTCACGCGCCCTAATGACCGAGGATCTCGGAGAACGCCCAGTCGACGACGACGAAGAAGAGCAGGCCGCCGAAGACCGTGTACGCGAGCCCCGGCGCATTGTCCTCGCGGTTGACCTCCGGGATGAGGTCGGACGCGGCGACGTAGATCGTCACGCCGGCGGAGAGCGCCAGCGCGTAGGCGACGTGGTGCTGCGCGATGAGGCTCGTGCCGAGCGCCCCGGCCAGCGTGAGCACGCCCAGCCCCGTCCCCGCCGCCAGGGCGGCGCCGCGCGAGTGGCCGCTCGCCAGCATGATCGACGCGATCGTAAAGCCCTCGGGCAGCTTGTGCAGCATGACGGCGATGAACAGGATGGCGCCGAGCGAGGGGCTCACCATGAAGCCGGCGGCGATGGCCACGCCGTCGAACACCGTGTGCACGCCGAGCCCGAGCACGGCCAGCCAGCCGGCGGACGGGCGGAGCAGCGCCTCCTGATGCACCTCTTCGCCGAAGTGGAAGTGTGGGGCCACCGTGTGCTCGAAGAGGTGAACCCCGAAGTACCCGAGCAGCACGAACAGGAAGGCGTGGGGCACGTGGGTGCTCTCCGGCAGCATCCGCACGAAAGCGGCTGCGAGCATGAACCCGGCGCCCCCGGCCACGAAGTACCGCAGCCGCGCGTGGCCGTGCTTGTGGGCCCTGGTGACGATGGCGGCCCCGGCGACATCCGCGGCGGCAGCGACGGCCGCGAACGCCAAGTATGTTAACATTGTCGGGAGCATAGCATGGCCATCGGAGCTCCTCCCCGCCTCCTTGGCGAGATCCTCGTGGCCGAGGGGCTGACCACCGCCGACGCCGTCGACCGCGCCCTTGCGCGCCAGCGGACCACCGGCGAGTTGATCGGCGAGGCCCTCGCCGCCCTCGGCGCCGTCAACGAGGACGACGTCGCGCGCGCACTCGCCGTGCAGCAGGACCTGCCGTACGTCTGGCGCGAGGAGCTGCCGTCCACGGTCCCGGTGCTCAAGAACGTCTCGCCCAAGTATCTGCGCCAGTACCGGATCTGCCCGATCACCATCGAGGGCGGCGTGCTCACCGTCGCCTCGGCCGATCCGCTCAACACGATCGTGGCCGACGACCTCCGGCAGGCCACCGGGTTGACCATCAAGTTCGTCGTCAGCTCGGCCACGGGGATTCTCGAGACGATCGACCGCAATTACGACGGCGCCAACGCCTCTGCGCTCCAGCGCATCGTCGAGGGCATGGACGAGGAGCGCGCCCCCGACGGCGACGAGGACGTCAACCATCTGCGCGACATGGCCTTCGAGGCGCCGGTGGTACGGCTCGTGAACCTCCTCGTCGAGAACGCGATCACCGCCGAGGCCTCCGACATCCACATCGAGCCGTTCGAGGACACGCTGCGGATCCGCTACCGCATCGACGGGATCCTCTACGACCAGGAGGCGCCGCCGCGGCGGTTGCAGGCCGCCGTCACCTCGCGCATCAAGATCATGGCCGAGATGAACATCGCCGAGCGGCGGCTGCCGCAGGATGGCCGCATCCGCGTCAACCTGCACGGCGCGCGCGTGGACATCCGCGTGTCCACCATCCCCACCGTGCACGGCGAGTCGATCGTCATGCGGCTGCTGCAGCGCTCGAGCGTGTTCCTGCCGCTCGACAAGCTCGGCTTCCCCGCGGACACGCTCAAGCGCTTCGACGCGCTCATCAAGCGCCCGCACGGGATCATCCTCGTCACCGGGCCGACGGGCTCCGGCAAGACCACCACGCTCTACGGCGCCCTCGACAAGATCAACTCGCCGGAGCGCAAGATCATCACGGTCGAGGACCCCGTCGAGTACCAGCTGAAGGGCGTCAACCAGATCGCCGTGAAGCCGAAGATCGGGCTGTCGTTCGCGACCGGTCTGCGCCACATCGTGCGCCAGGACCCCGACGTGATCCTCGTCGGCGAGATCCGCGACCTGGAAACGGCCGAGATCGCCATCCAGGCGTCGCTCACCGGCCACCTCGTGTTCTCGACGCTGCACACCAACGACGCGCCGGCCGCGATCACGCGGCTTCAAGACATGGGCGTGGAGCCCTATCTCGTCGCCTCCGTGCTGGAGGCCGTGCTCGCGCAGCGGCTCGTGCGTCGGGTCTGCGCAGCCTGCCGCGTGCCCGACACGCCGAGCGCCGCTGACCTCGACGCCCTCGGCGTCGTGGCACCGGACAACACCCAACTCCTCCGCGGCAAGGGTTGCGACGAATGCCGCGGCACCGGCTACCGCGGGCGCATGGGCATCTACGAGCTGTTCCCGATCACCGAGGACGCGCGCAGCCTGATGCTGCGTCGGTCGTCGTCGCGCGACATCCGGCAGCACGCCATCGCGGCCGGGATGATCACGCTGCGCATGGACGGCTGGCGCCGCGCGTGCGAGGGGTTGACGACGGTCGAGGAAATCCTGCGCGTCACCCAGGAAGACGCCTGAGGCCATGCCCGTTTTCGTGTACAAGGCCGCCGATCGTCGCGGCCAGACCATCGACGGTGTCATGGACGCGCCCGACGCGCGCGCCGTCGTCGAGCGCCTGCAGAAGGACGCCTACTACCCGATCAAGATCACGGCGCACGGCGAGCGCGCGCCCCTGTTCTCGCTGGGCGGCTCGCGCGTCGGCCAGCGCGACCTGCTCGCGCTGACCCAGCAGCTGGCCACGCTGTTCGAGGCGGGCCTGCCGCTCGACCGCGCGCTCACCATCCTCGAGGAGCTGGCGCCCAACGCGCGTGTGAAGGCGATCGTCAGCGACCTGCTGCGCAGCGTGCGCGGCGGCGCCTCGTTCAGCGAGGCGCTCGCCAAGCACCATCCGCGGCCGTTCTCGCGGCTGTACATCAACATGGTCCGCGCCGGCGAGAAGGGCGGCGTGCTCGAGGTGGCCTTGCGGCGGCTGGCGGAATTCCTCGAGGCGCGCGCCGCCTTCAACGAGGCGGTCATCTCGGCCCTGATCTACCCGCTCGTCATCACCCTCGTCGGCGCCGGCGCGGTCGTCTTCCTGATGACGTTCGTCATCCCGCGCTTCGCGACGATCTTCCGCGACCTCAACCAGGCGATCCCGCTGCCCACGCAGATCCTGCTCACGGTCAGCGGGGCGCTCCAGCAGTACTGGTGGGTCGGCATGATAGTCGTCCTCGCCGGTGTCGTCGCCTGGCGGGTCTGGACGGCCACGCCCGAGGGCCGGCTGTCGTGGGACCGCGCGATCCTGAACGCACCGATCTTCGGCGGCATCGCGCTGCACGTGGAGACGGCGCGCTTCGCGCGCACGCTGGGCACGATGCTGCGCTCCGGGGTGCCGGTCCTCGGCGCGCTCGCCGTCGTCGGCGACATGATGTCCAACCAGGCGGTGGGCGGCGCGGTGTCGCGCCTGTCGGACGGCGTCAAGCGCGGCGGGACGATCGCGGCGGGCATGCAGGATCAGGGCATGTTCCCCGCCCTCGCCATCCACATGGTGCGCGTGGGCGAAGAGACGGGACGGATGGAGGAGATGCTGCTCAAGGTCGCCGACACGTTCGAGACCGACGTGCGGATCGAGATGAAGCGAACGCTCGGCCTGCTCGAGCCGACAATCATTCTCGTGATGGGGGTGCTCGTGGCGTTCATCGTCGTCGCCATGCTGATGGCCATTTTCTCGATCAACGAGGTGGCGCTGTGAGACGCGGCAGGTTCGTCAGGGGACTCCGTAACGAGCGCGGCTTCACGCTGGTCGAGCTGCTCGTCGTGATCATCGTCCTCGGCCTGCTCGTCGGCCTCGTCGGCCCGCGGCTCTTCGGCCACGTCGGCACCTCCAGGCAGGCGGCGGCGAAGGCCCAGATCGAGCTGTTCGGGACGGCCCTCGACGCCTACCGGCTCGACGTCGGCTCCTATCCGAGCGGCGTGCAGGGCCTGCAGGCGCTTGTGGCGAACCCGAACGTCCCGAACTGGAACGGGCCCTATCTGAAGAAGAAAGAGGTCCCGCTCGATCCCTGGGACGCGCCCTACAAGTACGCCTGCTGCCCGGGCCAGCACGACGACTACGACCTGTGGTCGGAGGGCGCCGACAAGGCGCCCGGCGGCGAGGGCGAGAACGCCGACGTCACGTCATGGCAGGCCCTGAAATCGCGAAAGGCACAGCCGTAAGCGCGCGGGGGCGGCACGCGCGGGCCGCGAGGGGCTTCACGCTCCTCGAGCTGATCGTGACGCTGATGATCCTCATGATCGTCGCCGCCATCTCCGTGCCCGTGGTCGGCCGCAGCAGTGACGCCGTGCGCAGCCGTGCCGAGGTCGCCGGCTTCTCGGCCGTCCTGCGCTCGGCGCGCGAGCGCGCGATCACAAGCCGCGTGTCGCAGACCGTCGTCATCGACCCGACCAACCGCAAGATGACGGTGCTGGCCGGCCCCGAGGGCGAGGTCCGCGAGACACGCCCGCTGCCCGAGCGGCTCACGGTGGAGGCGACGCCGCCGCCCGCGCTCACCGTGCGCTTCGAGCCCCAGGGGACGTCGAGCGGCGCCGACTACAAGGTCAGGGCGGGCGACGTCGTCTATCGTGTGACCGTCGACCCGATCACCGGCCGCGTGAAAAATACCAAGCTATGAACACGCTCCGGCGGCGGGCAGCCTGGATGTTCCAGCGCACCGGCGTGGCCGGGGCGGCGGGGCCCGCCGTTCGACCACGCAAATCGACTGAGCGTTGCGCCTGTCAGCGGGCCACGATTTGGAGCCGGGTCCGACGCAGTACCCAGAAGACACGGGTCGAACGGCGGGCCCCGCCGCCCCGGCCACGCCGGCGCCGCCGGGATCATTCCGGCTTCACGCTGCTCGAGGTGCTGGTCGCGCTCGCGATTCTGAGTCTGGCGATCGTGGTGTCGATCCAGGGTTTCGCGTCGGGGCTGCGACTGCTCAAGCTCTCCGGCGAGCACCAGGAGGCGATGCTCCTCGCCGACCTGAAGGCGCGCGAGATCACCTCGCCGACGCAGGCGGGCCGCGACGGCGGCACCGAGGGCGCCTACACGTGGGAGCGCGAGATCAAGCAGGTGGTCACGCCGGATCTCGAGGTGGAGGGGCGCCCGGTGAGATGGCGCCAGTGGGAGGTGGACGTGCACGTGCGCTGGGGCGATCACCGCCAGGTCTCGGTGGCCACGCTCCGCACGGTCGCCGGCGACGGCGACAAGACGCCGACGAGTCCGAAGCCGTGAGGCGCGCGCGCGGCTTCACCCTGGTCGAGCTGCTGCTCGCGCTGGCCATCGTCGGCCTGCTACTGACGATCGCCTTCGGCGGCCTGCGCGTGGCCACGGCCGCCTGGACCCGCGGCGAGGACCGCGCGGAGGCGCATCAGCATGTCCGCGCGATCGCCTTCACGATGGCGCGCGCGCTGGGGGCCGCCTATCCGTATCGCGCCGCCAAGGGCGAGGCGCCCGAGGTCATCGTGCTGTTCAACGGCGTGGAGCAGAAGCTCGAGTTCGTCACGCAGGCGCCGCCGCTGCCGCTCCAGGCGCCGATCGCGTTCACGGCCGTGGTCATCTCGCTCGAGTCGGGCGAGGAGACGGGGCTGGTCGTGCGCGAGCGGGCGCTTCCCAACCGCGATCCGTTCACGAAGGCCGAGATCGTCATGCGCGATCCCAGCATCACCTCGCTCGCCTTCAAGTTCCAGAACGAGGACGGCGACTGGGTCGATACGTGGGACGGTCAGGAGCTCAAGGCGATCCCGCGCGGCGTGCAGCTGCGCCTGGGCAGCACCCTCAACGGCCGCACGCAGACGCTGCCGCCCCTCACGGTCACCCTGCGGGCCACGGGAGCGGCGCGGTGAGCCGTCAGCGCGGCTTCGCCCTCATCGCCGTGCTCCTCGTGCTGGCCATGGTCGGCGTGCTCGGCGCGGAGTTCGCCTACTCGATGCGGCTCGAGGCGACGTCCGTGCGCGCGTACAAGGACACGCTCACCGGCGCGCACCTCGCCGAGGCGGCCGTCGAGCAGGCCATCCGCGAGATCGCCGGCGACGTCGGCTTCGCCGTCCTGGCGGAGGACGGCCAGCTGACGTTCTACAACCGCGAGCGCCAGGAGCTCAAGCGCCTGCCGCGCGCGAACGTGCCGCTCGGCGCCGGCCACTTCTCCTACCGGATCAGCGACGAGGAGGCGCGCCTCAACCTCAACATCACGCCGCCCGACCGCGTGGACCGGCTGCTCCAGGCCCTGGGCATCGACAAGTCCGAGCGCGACACGATCAACGACAGCCTGCAAGACTGGCGCGACCCCAACGAGGAGCACCGGCTCAACGGCGCGGAGAGCGAGGACTACTACCTCAAGCTGCCGCTTCCCTACCGCTCCAAGAACGGTAACCTCGACTCCATCACCGAGCTGCTCCAGGTCAAAGGCGTGACGCCGGCGATCTTCAACGGCGTCGGCGGCAAGCCCGGGCTCGCCGCCTACGTCACCGTGAAGTCGCCGGGCCAGGTCAACCTCAACACCGCGTCCTGTGTGGTCCTGAGAGCGCTCACCCTCGGCGATGCCGAGTGCTCGTCCGTCGAGCAGGCCCGGCGCGAGGGCCCCTACACGAGCGTGCCGGGCCCGTTCGGCGGCCGAGGGCTCTCGCTGACGACACGGACGTACCGGGTCGAGGCCGACGGCCTGATCGACGGCCAGGTGCGGGCGACGCTCTCGGCGATCATCCAGCGCCGGACCGAGGCGGCCGGGGACACCGTCACCGTGCTCGAATGGTCGGGAGTCCGGTAACCCGGGAAGTTTTGCAGATCGCGGGTTTGTCCCGTAGGCTAATTGAATGAACTTCAAGTCGAGCCGGCTCTCCGTCGTCCTGCTCGGTGACCGCCTCGCGATCGCCGCCCTGTGGGGCTCGCGCGTGGAGGCTTTCATCGTCGACTCCGAGAGTCCGGCGCCCGCCCTGCGCGCCGAGCTGGACGCGCGCGGACTGCCGGCGCGCGGTGCCTTCCTCGCGCTGGCCCGCAACGCGGTGACGGTCAAGCCGATCGACCTGCCGCCCGTGGCCGGCGACGTGCGCCAGATGGTCGGCTTCGAGCTGGAGCGCCACCTGCCGTTTCCCGCGGAAAACGCGTCCTACGACTTCGTCGCGCTGCCACGCGATCCCGCAACCGAGCGGCCCCCCACTCCCGAGCAGCGCGTGCTCATCACGGCCGCGGACCAGCGCGTCGTCGACGTGGCGCTGCGGCTGGCGGAGGACGCGCGACTGCGGCCCCTGTCCCTGACGGTCGCCGCCCATAACCTGCCCACGCTGGCGCGACTGCCCAGGGACTCGCACGTCGCGTGGGTGCACAGCGCGGCGGGGGCGACCGAGCTCCTGTTCCTGATCGGCGACGCGCTCGTGTTCAGCCGTGGCCTGGCGGGCACCGACGACGCGCTCGTCGCCGAAGAGCTGCAGCGCTCGCTGCTGGCGCTGCGCTGGCGCGGCTACGACGCGGTGTGGGTCTCGGGCGACGCCGACGCGCCGCACGCGCCCACCGCGGAGGCGCTCTCCGCGCTGGGTGCCCCGGTGACGGAGCCGGCGTGGACGCCGCGCGCCCTGCGCCTGATCGAGGGTCTCGCCGCCGAGCATCGCGGCGCCCTCCAGCTCGCGGTGGCCGTCGCCGCCGGCCGCGGCGTGCGCCCGCTCGAGCTGCTGCCGACGGCCGTCCGGCCGCGCCGCCTCACGCGCGCACAGGCGTTCACGGTCGGCATGGCCGCGGTCACGGCCGTGCTCGCCGTCGTCGCGCTCCTGGCCCCGGGCTGGCGTGAGCAGCGCCACCTCAACCGTGTCAACGCGGAGATCGGGCGGCTCGATCCGGACGTGAGGGCGGTGGACCGCGTGCTGCGCGAGCTCGAGCGGAAGCGCAAGCTGCTCGCGACGGTCGATAGCTTCGAGGCCGCGGCGGTGCGACCGCTGCCCGTGCTGCGCGAGCTCACCGAGCTGCTGCCGGCCGACGCGTGGCTCACGACCGTCTCGCTCGACGCCAAGGGCGTGGAGCTCACCGGCTCGGCCTCCGCCGCGAGCGCGCTCATCCCGTTGCTCGAGAACTCGCCGCGCCTGGAGCGCGTGGAGTTCTCCTCGCCCGTCACGCGCGGCCGCGACAACAAGGAGCAGTTCCGCATCCGCGCGGCATGGGAGGCCGGCGGCGCCGTCGCGTCCACGTCCGCGCCGCCGCCCGCGCCCGGCGCCGTGACACCCCCGCCAGGCTCCGCCGCGACCGGGCCCGCGATCATGGTGCCGGCGCCCGGCCCCGGCGCGCCCGGGGCACCGCCGGCGGTGCCGGGCGCGCCCGGCGCGCCCACCCCGGCGCGGCGGCCCGGGCCGACCGCGCCGCCGGGAGGCATCCGCCAGTGATCAGCTGGCTCAGCAAGGTCTCGCCCCGCGAGCGCGTGATCATCATCAGCGGCGCGGCGGTGGTGGCGCTCCTCCTGGGCTGGTTCTTCGTGATCAGCCCGCTCCTCGCGAAGAGCACCGCCACCGCCGACCTGGTGCCCGAGCGCGAGCGGCTGCTCGTGCGCCGCATGGATCTGCTGGCGCGGCGCAATCAGATCGCCGCCGACCTCGAAGACGCGAACGCGCGCGTCGAGAGGCTCAACGGCCGCCTCCTGACGGCGGCGGCGCCCGCGGTGGCCGCCTCCGAGCTGCAGAAGCTCGTCAAGGACATGGCGGCCGAGGCCAGGACCGACATCCGCAGCGAGCGTATCCTGCCGCCCGAGGAGCGAGGCGAGCTGCTCGAGATTCCGGTGGAGATCGCGGTCTCCGCCGAGATCCGGCAGCTGGTCGATCTCCTGGCGCGGGTCGAGAGCGCGCAAAAATTATTGACCGTTAAGGACTTGCGCGTGAGAGTAGTAAACGTCAGTCAGCCGAAGGAACTGCTGGCGACGCTGACAGTGTCGGGCTTCATTCTTCCGCCCGGCAAGGCGAAAGCGTGATGCGAAGGACATTCGTGGCCCTGAACCTGGCGCTCGCCGCCGTGGCGACGCTGCTGATCGTGTACATCGCCCGCCAGTTCATCGCGCCGATGCCATTGCCCGTCGGCGGCCGCCGGGCCGCCACGGCCGGGTCGGCGGCGGTGACCGATCCGCCCAGGCCGCCGGCCAGCGCCTACAACGTCGTCGCCGCACGCAACCTGTTCAGCCCCACGCGTACCGAAGCGCCCACGAGCGGCGGGGTGGCCACGACACCGCTCTTGAAGCCGAACCTGTTCGGCGTCGTCGTGCGCGAGAGCGGCTCGATCGCGTATCTCGAGGATCCGACGACCAAGCGTGTGGCCGGCTATCGTGTCGGCGACCGGATTCTGGGCGGCACCGTGCAGGCGATCAAGGTCGATGGGGTCACGATCGACGCGCCCGGCGGCGCGATGGACGTGCGGCTCCATGATCCGGGCAAACCGCGCGCGACCCCGGCCGCCGTGTCAGCGCCGCCGCAGCCGAGCGTGGCGCCGGCGCTGCCCGGCGTGATTCCGCCGACGGCCACCACGCCCGTACCGCCCACGGTCGCCCAGCCGCCGACACAGCCGAGTCAGCCGCCGGTCATGCCGGGGCAGCCGCCCATGGTCGGCGTCCCCGGCCAGCCGACGATCGGCACCCCACCGGTCATTCCAGGCCGGCGCCCGCTTCCACCGAACCTGCTGCGCCGTCTGCCACCCGGCATGGGCGATGCGCCGCAACAATAATGTAAGCGGCTTCATCGCCAGCGCCGTCCTCCTCTCGCTCGTCGCCGGGTGCGCGACGCGCACGCCGACCCCGAAGATCGCCACGCCGCCCATCGGCCCCCTGCCCCCGCCCACCGTCACCGTCCAGACCGAGCCGACGACGCCGCTGCCGCCCCTCTCCGTCGGCCCACGCGCGGCGGAGCCGGGGCGTCCCGAAGCCGCGCCCGCGACGCCACCGCGGCCGGCGATGCAGCTGCGCGTGCCCTCGGCGCCCACGACGTCGCCGAGCGGGCGCTTCATCGTGCTGAACTTCGACAACGCCGACGTCGAGACGGTGATCCACGCGGCGAGCGAGATCGTCGGGTTCAACTACGTGCTCTCGCCCGACGTGCGCGGCAAGGTGACCGTGCAGACCTCGGGCCGCATCCCTCAGGAAGACGTCTTCGGCGTGCTCCTCGGAATTCTGGAAGTGCACGGCTTCACCGCGGTGAAGTCCGGCAACATCTACAAGATCGTGCGCGTGGAGGGCGCGCGCGAGCGCGCGGTGCCCACGGTGATCGGCGACGTGCCGATGGACACGCGCAACCCGGACGAGATCATCACGCAGATCGTCCCGGTGCGGTACGCGTCGGTCAACGACCTCGGCGTGCTGCTGCGGCCGTTCGTGTCCTCGCGCGGCACGCTGGTGGCCAACCGCGAGACCAACGTCCTCATCATCACCGACGCGGCCTCGAACATCCGGCGCGTGCTCGACATCGTCAAGCTGGTCGACGTGCAGGTCTCGCTCGACGAGCTGCAGATCTTCCCGATCAGCTTCGCCGACGCGGGCGAGGTGGCGACCATCCTCAACCAGCTGTTCGCGGGCGGCCGCCTGCGCGCGGGCGGCACGCCCGGCGTCCCGGGTGTGCCGACGCCGGCGCCCGGCGCCGCCGCGCCCGGCCCCGCGGGCGCCACCGTGACCGACCGGCCGCCGCTCGTCATCGCCGAGAAGCGCTCGAACTCGATCATCGTCCACGGGCGCAAGAACGAGATCGAGATGATCCGCCGCATCCTCAGCCAGCTCGACATCAACGTCACGGGCGGGCGACGGGTGTTCATCTATTTCGCGGAGAATGCCAAGGCCAAGGACCTCGCGGCGACGCTGAACGCGATCTACGGCGCCAAGGAGACGGTTCCGACGGCGCAGCCGACGGCGCCGCCCACGGGCCGGCCGCCGGGCTCGCCGTACCAGCCGCCGCCGCCCTCGCCCACGGCGGCGCCCGGCGCCCCGCTCGGCACGCCCGGCGTCACCGACGTCGGGTTCGTCGAAGGCCAGTTCCGCTTCATCGCCGACGAGACGACGAACGCGGTGATCGTGACGACGACGCCACGCCTGTGGGCGGACGTCGAGCCGACGATCCGGTCGCTCGACAAGATGCCGCGCCAGGTGCTGATCGAGGTGCTGGTCGCGGAGATCACGCTGAACGACGACACGAGGCTCGGGATCGACTGGGCGCTGCGCGGGTCGAGCGGGAGCGTTCCGTTCCGCGTCGCGCAGCAGTCGATTCAGACGTCGAGCCCGCCCTCGATCACGACCCCGACGGGTTTCGAGGCCCTGGGCGCCGCGACCGCGATCGCCGGCCTGCCGGGCGCAGGCCTGACCGCGTTCACGTTCACGTCGGACAAGTTCTTCGCGATGCTCAACGCGCTCGCGTCGGACAACCGGGTCAACGTCGTGTCCAGCCCCCACGTGATGACCTCGGAGAACAAGAAGGCCATCATCAACGTGTCGCAGTCGGTGCCGATCATCACGGGCCAGCAGACGAGCACGGTCAGCACGCCGGGCGCCACCGCCGGCACCACCAGCACGACCATCACGACGGGCGGCGTGAACCAGACCATCGAGTACCGGGACGCGGGCGTGATCCTGACCGTCACGCCGCGGATCGGCGAGCGCGGGACGGTCGCGCTCGACATCAAGCAAGAGGTCAACTCCGTCGGCCCCGCCGTCGCGCCGACGAACTCGCCCTCCTTCCTCAAGCGCGAGGCCGAGACGTCGGTCGTCCTGCTCAACAACCAGACCCTCGTGCTCGGCGGCCTGATCCAGGACAAGCGCACGATCACCGAGCGCGGCCTCCCGTTCCTGAGCAAGATCCCGGTGCTCGGCTACCTGTTCGGCTTCAAGGAAAATCAGCTCGAGAAGAGCGAGCTGATCCTCCTGATCACGCCGCGGGTGGTCGGCACGCCGATCGACGCGCAGCGGATCACCGACCAGATGCGTCGTGCGACCCCCGAGTTGAACGAGGCCGTTCGCAGCGCGCCCCGCCCGCCGACCTCGGCGCCCCCGCCGTCGGTGGCGCCCGCCCCCGCGCCGGTCCCGGCCGCTCCCGTTCCCGCGCCGAGGCGCGGCGCGCCGCCGACCACGC
This sequence comes from Candidatus Rokuibacteriota bacterium, assembly GCA_003220225.1. Taxonomy (GTDB): domain Bacteria; phylum Methylomirabilota; class Methylomirabilia; order Rokubacteriales; family CSP1-6; genus AR12. The sequence continues at coordinate 19,201 of QHRU01000061.1, read as the reverse complement.
CGGCGCCGGCCGTGCCGGCGACGCCGCCGCCCGCGCCGATCACGCCGCCCTCGGGCGTGCCGCCGATCCCGCCGGCGCCGCCGCAGTCGTCCGGCTCGCCGATGCTCGACGAGTCCCAGCCGAGCCCGCGCTCCGACGGACGCTCGCTGCCGCCGCCCGTGAATCTCCTGATCCCTCCCCGCAGCGAGTAGCCGTCTCCAGACGCATACAGTTGCCGACCACCTTTGCGGAGCTGGTACGACGGGGCTCGATCACTCTGCGCAAGAACGACGCCCGCGCGTATCCGCCACGGCGCAAGCGTCTTCTCGCTCCCGGGGTGCTCCAGCGCCTGCTCGACGACGTGCGGGCCGACCGCTGAACGTGTACGCGGACTCCCGGCGCATCGTCTCGAGCAGCGACCGCGTGGTCGTGTCCGACCTCGCGCTCGTCGAATGTGATCGTACGATCGTCCGCGCCACCGTCGAGCGACACCTCGCGGAAGCCGAGGCTCCGGGAACTCCACACGTTGCTCGCCTCGACGGCGCGCCGGTGGAGCCTCATGCGCCTCGACGATGAGGTCGTCAGCCGCGCCCGCCGCCCGTTCGCCCTCGAACCGCTCCGGGCACTCGATGCCCTTCATCTCGCGAGCGCGCTGATCGCGCGCGACGGGGCGCGCCCATTCGTGCTGCTGTCCCTCGATCGGCGGCTTCGCGAGGCCGCGCGGCGCGCAGGGCTCGAGGTCGCGCCGGCGTAGGCGTCGACGCCGGCCTCAGCGGCCGGTGAACTTCGGCGGCCGCTTCTCGAAGAAGGCGGCCAGCCCCTCCTGGTGGTCCTCGGACGAGATGGCGACGCCCTGCGAGAACGCCTCGAGGTCCAGGGCGCCGGCGAGATCCGAGGTGGCCGCGCGGTTCACCATGTGCTTGGCCATCCTCAGCACCGCCGGCGGGCCCGCGGCGATCTTCTCCGCGAGCGCGCGCGTCGTCGTCTCCAGCTCCGCGACCGGCACCACGCGGTTGACGAGCCCGATGCGGCCCGCCTCGGCGGCGTCGATGATCTCCGCGGTGAAGATCAGCTCCTTGGCGCGCGCCATTCCGATCACGCGCGAGAGCAGCCACGTGCCGCCGCCGTCGGGAACGAGGCCGATCTTCCAGAAGAGCTCGCCGAACTTCGCCCGGTCCGAGGCGACGATGAGGTCGCAGCAGAGGGCCAGGTTCGAGCCGGCGCCGACGGCGTAGCCGTCCACCATGGCGATGGTCGGCTTCGGGAAGTCGACCAGCCGGAGCACCATGCGATTCAGCGACTCGACCCGCGCGCGGCCCTCGGCCGCGGTGTGGCGCTTCGCGCGCATGGTCTTCACGTCGCCGCCCGAGCAGAAGTGGCCGCCGGCGCCGGTCAGGATCACCACGCGCGCGGCCTCGTCGGCCTCGATCTCGTCGAGCACGGCCGCCAGCTCGCCGCGCATGACGAAGTCGAGCGCGTTGCGGGCGTCCGGGCGGTTCAGGGTGATCGTGGCGAGGGCGCCGGCGCGCTCGGAGATCAGCGTCTGGTATCCCACGGGTGGCTCCTTTCAGGCCTCGAGATCGTCGCGCCATGATAGCGACGGTCTCCGAGGCTGTCCACACGCCGCGTGCTACAATTCGTTGCTGTCATGCGCCTGATCGGCATGGTGCACCTGCCTCCGCTGCCCGGCAGTCCGCGCTGGGACGGTTCCATGGAGCGCGCGATCGCCGTCGCCCTCGCCGACGCGCGCGCGCTCGTCGACAACGGCATGGACGCGCTCATCGTCGAGAACTACGGCGACGCGCCGTTCACGCGCGGCCGCGTCGGGGCGGCGACGGTCGCGGCGATGGCTGTGATCGCGCACGAGATCCGTCGCGCCCTGCCCGACGCGCCGCTCGGCGTCAACGTCCTCAAGAGCGACGCGCGCTCGGCGCTGGCCGTGGCCACCGCCATCGGCGCCCGCTTCATCCGCGTCAACGTTCTCGCGGGCGCCGTGGTGGCCGACCAGGGCATCGTGCAGACCGACGCCCACGACCTGCTGCGCGACCGGCGGCTGCTCGGCGTCGACGTCGCCATCTTCGCCGACGTGCAGGGCAAGCACGCGATGCCGCTGGCGCCCGTCGAGCTGGAGCAGCAGGCGCGCGATCTCGCCGCGCGCGCGCTCGCCGACGGCCTCGTCGTCTCGGGCCGCGCCACCGGCGACACCACGCCGATCGAGGACGTCAAGCGCGTGCGCAGCGCGGTGCCCGACGTGCCGATCCTCGTCGGCAGCGGCGTGACGCCCGAGACAGCGCCCGAGCTGCTCTCGCTCGCCGACGCGCTCATCGTCGGCACGTCGCTGAAGCGCGACGGCGATGTGAGCGCGCCCGTCGACCCCGCCCGCGTGCGGCGGCTGGTCGACGCCGTCGGTGGCCGCTAGCCTCCGGCCCGCGCTCCTCCTCGCCGTCCTCCTCGTCGCCGGCTGCCGCAGCGCCGCGCCCGCGCCCGAGCGCTTCGGCGCGCTCAACCCCCGGCTCGGCGAGCTGCTGCTCGTGGGCTTTCACGGCACCACGCTCGAGGACAACGCCGCCCTCGAGAGGCTCGTGTGCGAGACGCGCGTGGCCGGCGTCATCCTGTTCGCACGCAACATCGTCAGCGCGGAGCAGACGGCGCGGCTGACGCGCGACCTCAGCGCTCGCGCCCGCGAGTGCACGGGCCGCGCCCTCCTCGTGGCGGTGGACGCCGAGGGCGGACGCGTCATGCGCCTGGGCCCCGACGCGGGCTGGACGGAGACGCCGTCGCACCAGGACCTCGGCCAGGCCGGCGACCTCGCGCAGACGGAGCTGGAGGCGCGGCGCATCGGCGGCATGCTCCGCGCCGCCGGCATCAACTGGAACCTCGCGCCGGTGGTGGACGTGGGCTACAACCCGGCCAACCCCGTCATCGTCGGCGTCGGCCGCTCGTTCGGGGCGAACCCGACCCTCGTGGCCGCCCAGGCCCGCGCGTACATCACCGGCATGCACGCCGCCGGCGTCCTCACCGCCCTCAAGCACTTCCCCGGTCACGGCTCGAGCGTCGAGGACTCGCACGCGGGCTTCGTCGACGTCACCGACACCGCGCGGCCGGACGTCGAGCTGGTCCCCTACCGGCTGCTGCTGGCCGAGGGCCTCGTGGACGCCGTGATGACGGCCCACGTCTACAACCGCCACCTCGACGCCTGGGTCCCGGCCACCCTGTCGCGGCCGACCATCGACGGCATGCTGCGACGCAAGCTGGGCTGGCGCGGCGTGGTCGTGAGCGACGACATGCGGATGGGCGCCATCGAGCAGCACTACGGCGCGGGCGACGCCGCCGTCCTGGCGCTCCGGGCCGGCGTCGACCTGATCTTGATCGCCGACGACCGGCTGCCCGGCGACCGCTCGGCCTCCGCGGAAACCCTCAAGACCATTCGCGGGGCCGTGCGCCGGGGCCGGCTGCCGGCCGGCCGGGTGGACGAGGCACTGGCGCGGGTGGCCGCGCTCAGGTCTCGATTGTTGACCCCCGCCGCCGAGGTCCGATAGTCTCGTTAGGTGAGGCGCGAGTTCCGGCTGCCGCTCAAAGTCAAGCTCAGCCTCCTCATCACCACCCTCGTCGCCCTCGCCGTCCTGCTCGTCAGCTTCTCGCTCCTGCGGCGCCAGGAGCAGGCCCTGACCGAAGCCGTCACCAGGCGCGGTCTCAGCATGGCCGCCAACCTCGCCGCCGGCGGCAAGAGCGCGCTGGCCACCAACGACGACCTCGCGCTCAACATCCTCATCAGGGAGGCGCTGCGCGACCGCGACGTCGCCTACGTCGTGTTCGCCGACGAGAAGGGCCTCGTCCACGCGCACTCCGACGTCACGCTGATCGGCAAGCCCGTGGTGCGGCCCGAGAAGCTGAAACCCCCCGGCAAGGAGCTGCTGGTCCAGAAGTACAGGACCTCCGGCGGCGCCGAGATCATCGACATCTCGGTGCCGCTCGTCTTCAGCAAGACGCCCCTCGGCACGCTCTACGTCGGCTTCGCCACGCGACCCATCACCGCCGCCGTCAGCCAGGCCCGCAACCAGGCCGTCGTCATCACCGCCTTCATGGTCGTCCTCGGGCTTGCCGGCGCGGTGGCGCTGGCCACCCTGCTCGCGCGCCCCATCCACCGGCTGATGGAAGCGACCGACGCCGTCGCCCAGGGCGACTTCAGCGTGTCGGTGCCCGTGACGACGCGCGACGAGCTGGGCGTGCTGACGGAGTCCTTCAACCGCATGGCCAAGAGCCTGCGTGAGAAGGAGATGATCAAGCGCGCGTTCACCCGCTACGTGGCGCGCGAGGTCGTCGCGGAGGTGCTGAAGGACCCCGAGCACGCGATGCTCACCGGCGAGCGCCGCGAGGTCACCGTGCTCTTCTGCGACATCCGCGGCTTCACCTCCATGACCGAGCACCTGAGCCCGGAACAGGTCGTGAAGGTGCTCAACGAGTTCTACACGCTCATGATCGAGACGGTGTTCAAGCACGACGGCACGCTCGACAAGTTCCTCGGCGACGCCGTCATGGCCGTCTTCGGCGCGCCCATCCGGCACCCGGACCACGCCGCGCGCGCCGTGATGACGGCGCTCGACATGCGCCAGGCCATCGCCGACCTCGGCGTGCGCCGCCGCGCGGCGAGGCAAGGCGCGTTCGAGGTCGGCATCGGCGTGAGTCTGGGCGAGGTGGTCGCGGGCACGGTGGGCACCGAGGAGCGCATGGAGTACACCGTGATCGGCGACAGCGTCAACATCGCCGCGTGGCTGCAAGACCGCGCGAAGCCGGGCTCGATCCTCCTCACCCGCCGCACGTACGAGGCGGTGAAGGATCTCGTGAACGCGAAGTCGCTCGGCACCATGAAGGTGAAGGGCAAGAAGGAAGGGGTCGAGGTCTACGAGGTGCGCGGCCTGTGCGCGCGCTGAGCCTCGTCGCCGCGCTCCTCGCCCTGGGCGGCTGCGCCTTGCTGGGCGTCTGGTCGGGGGCGGGCCCCGACAAGTCCACGGCCGCCGTGGTCGGCGAGTCGGAGGACTTCATCGTCGTCGTCGTCGCGAAGGAGCGCGAGAGCGCGGAGGCGCTCGCGCGGACTCACCTCGGTGACCCGGCGAAGGCGTGGATGATCGAGGACTTCAACAGCGGCGCGCGGGTCTTCAAGGCCGGCCAGCGCGTGGTGGTGCCCAGGCGGCCGTGGAACCCGGCGGGCGTGGAACCGACCGGCTACCAGCTCGTGCCGATCCTCGTCTACCACAACCTCGGGCCGCAATCGAAGGGCCGGCTGGTGCTCGACGCCGACGCGTTCACCGAGCAGATGCGCTATCTCAAGCGCGAGGGCTATCGGGTGGTATCGCTGGCGGAGTTCGTCGAGTGGTTGCGCCTCAAGCGCCAGCTGCCGAAGAAGTCCGTCGTGCTGACCTTCGACGACGGCTACCACTCGTTCCGCGACCACGCCTACCCGGTGCTGAAGCAGCTCGGCTTCCCGGCCACGCTCTTCGTCTACACCGACTACGTCGGCGCCGGCCGCAACGCCCTCTCCTGGGACGAGCTGAAGAGCCTCGCCGCCGAGGGGTTCGACGTCCAGGCGCACAGCAAGACCCACGGCGACCTGCGCCGCGTGAGCGGCGAGACGGAGGCGCAGTACGCGCGGCGCATGCAGGCCGAGCTGGCCGAGCCGCCGCGGCTCTTCCAGAGCCGGCTCGGTCGCGGCGTGCAGTTCCTCGCGTACCCGTACGGCCGCTTCGACGACGCGCTGCTCGCGCGCGTGCGCGAGGAGGGTTACGCCGCCGCCTTCACCGTGCGCCGCGAGAGCAACCCCTCCTTCGTGCGGCCGCTCCAGATCAGCCGCAGCCAGGTCTACTCCGGGATGACCCTCGAACAGTTCGCGAAGAACCTGAACCTCTTCCACGCAGAAGACCTCCGGTGAGGGTCTCGGCCGCGCTCGCCGCGGCGCTCCTGCTCGGCGCGTGCGCCACCGCGTCGACGAAACCCGAGCTGGCCGCATCCAGTCACGCGAAGGCCCGGAAGCTGGAAAAGGACGGCCAGCTGCGCCCGGCCCTGCTCGAATGGAAGGTCGCGCGCGCCATCGATGCCAACGACGCCGAGGCGCGCGCGAACGAGGCGAGGCTGACCGCGCGCATCGAGGGGCTCGTGGCCACGAAGGTCACCGAGGCGCGCGGCTTGCTGCAGCGCGGGGCGCCGCTGCAGGCGCGGCGCTCGCTGCTGTCGGCGCTCGCGCTCGACCCGGCGAACGCGACGGCGGCGGAGATGCTGCGCGAGGTCGGCGACATCGAGTTCGTGACGTACACGGTCCGCGCGGGCGACACGCTCGCCTCGCTCGCCGAGCGCTACTACGGCGATCGTGCGCGCGGCGAGGTGATCTGGGAGGCGAACAACCTGCCGCCGGGGAAGCCGCTCGTGGTCGGCGCCGTGCTGCGCATTCCGGAGATCCCGGGCGTACCCTTCTACGCGCCGCGCGGCTCCGACAAGCCGGTGCCGCCCGACGAGCCACCGGAAGTCAGCCCGCTGCTCTCCGACGCGCGCGAGGCGGTCGAACACAAGGAGTTCGCCGCCGCGCTCGCCGACCTCGACCGCTTCCTCGCGCAGAACCCGGGCGACCGCGAGGGCGCCGAACTGAAGAAGCTCGCGCTCTACCGCCTGGGCCAGACGGCGCTCGAGGAGAAGAAGTACGACGACTCGTACCGCGCGCTGACCCAGCTGGCGAAGCTGCAGCCCGACTACCAGGACGTGGCAAGTCTGCTGCCGCAGGCGCGGCGCCAGGTCATCGACCGCCACTACCAGGAAGGCATCCGACTCTTCCGCGAGGAGAAGCTGCCCGAGGCCATCGCCGAGTGGAAGATCGTGCTCGACCTGGAGCCCCAGAACGTCAACGCCAAGCGCAACCTCGAGCAGGCCGAGCGCCTGCTGAAGGGCCTCGAGCAGCGGAAGTCGCGCTAGAGGAACCTGTCGGAGTATCGAGGGGTGCCACGGCTTCGCCGGGGCGCCCCGAGCGTGCCGGGGGAGTCCGAGGGGGGCGTAGCCCCCTTCGCTTGAAGAATGTGGGGGGCCATGTCGGGGCCCCCCATCTACTAGCCGGCCACGCGGCGGCGCAGGCGGTAATGCAGCCGGAGGAACGTGGTGCGCCAGATCGTGAGCGTGTGGTCGGCGCGCACGTGCTCGCCGTCGGCGTACACGTGGATCGTCTCGCGCATCGTGCGCACGTAGCGCGCCCACGCGCGCGTCGGTGACACCACCGTGAAGTAGAAGCCCGGCTCGCCGAAGCGCGCGCCCGAGGACACGATCGAGAGCGACCCGTCGGCGCTCGGGGTCGGCCGCATCAACACCACCGCATTGCCGTTCGGCAGCGGAAATACGACCTTCACGCACGCCCCTGCGTAGCCTGGCACGCGACAGACCGAGTAGGTGGCCGCGTACACCACGTCGCCGCTGCCGCGGAGCTCGCGCAGCCACGCGGTGTGGCGGACGGCACCTGTCGCGTCGGTGAGCTGGAGCACGTCACTCGTGAGGCCGCGGCTCGTGTCGAGCGCCGAGAGCGGCACGTTGAGCTGCTGCAGTCGCCGGCTGAAGAGTCGCGCGAGCGCCCAGCCGAACGGCCGAAAGGCGCCGCACCATTCGGCCCACGCGTCGAGGTCGTAGGCGGCGGTGTGCTCGTAGAAGTCGCGAACCCTGGGGTCGACGCGCGCGGGGTCGAAGTCGGGCCCGGCGAGCACGGCGAGGTCGGCCACGAGCCCGCAGGTCGCGGGCCGCGTGACGCGAAGCCCGCGCGCCGCCGCGAGCTCGTCGAAGAACGCGGAGCCGATTCCGCGCGGCGCACCGACGGGGCCCGCAAGCCACGGCGCCGCGGCCAGGTCGACGCGCCGGCCCGTCGCCCGCACCCAGCACTGCGTCACCCAGTCCGACAGCTCGCCGCGACGCTCACCGAGCCACACGGTCCACCTCCGCGCGCGTCGGCAGTGACGGCTGAGCGCCGCGCTTCGTGCACGCGAGCGCGGCGACCGTGTTCGCGAAGCGGAGCGCTGATGGCAGATCGCGGCGCTCGGCCAGCGCCACCGCGAGCGCGCCGTTGAACGCGTCGCCCGCGGCCGTGGTGTCCACGGCCTGCACCCGCACGCCCGCGGCGCGATGCGAGCCGCCCCGGCCGCGAGACAACACACCGGCCTCCCCGAGCGTGACGATCACCGTGCCGGCGCCGCGCGTGACGAGCGCGTCGGCGGCCGCCTCCTCGCCGGCCGTCAGGCCGCTGAGCCGCGCCGCCTCGCCGGCGTTGGGCGTCAGATAATCGACGAGATCCAGCCGATCGAGCGGCGCCCGCGGCACGGGCGCGGGATTGAGGATCGTCGTCCTCCGATGGCGTCGCGCCAGCGCCAGCGCGGCGGTCACGCAGTCCAGCGGGATCTCGCACGACGCCACCACGACCTCGGCCCACGCGAAGTCCTCCGCGCGCGCCTCGACCTGCGCCACCGTCAGCGCCCGGTTGGCGCCGGGCGCCACGCCGATCTGGTTGCGCCCCGCTCTGTCCACCAGGATCAGCGCGGTGCCGGTCGCGGCCTGCGGCGTCGCCACGACCCCCTCGACGCCAATACCTTCCTCGGCGAGCGCCGCGCGGACCTCGCGGCCCGACGGATCGTCGCCGACGCAGCCCATCAGCCGCACCTCGGCGCCCAGCCGGCGCGCCGCCACCGCCTGGTTGGCGCCCTTGCCGCCGCGCGCGACGAGCAGCGTGCCCTCGGTGACCGTCTCGCCGGGCTCGGGCAGGCGCTCGAGCGCGACCGTGAAGTCGACGTTGGCCGAGCCGACGACTAGGACGCGGGGCATAGGCGCTCCAGAAACATCCGGAGAAAGCGCGGCGAGTCCACCACCCGGGCGAAGCGGCAGTTGGGCTCGCCGGCGGCGCGCCGCGTCTGGCCGTCGGGGCCGATGGCGAGGCGGACCGGCTCCCACTCGACCAGCGTCGGATCGAGGGCGACGCCGACCGCGAGCGGGTCGTGCAGGTCCATACCGCGCTTGCCGTGCGCGAGATCGATCCGCAGCGCGTATTCGACGATGCGGCGCACGCGATCGGCGAACGGCCTCGGCGCGCGCGCGAGCGCGGCGTTCAGCGCGGCGGGCTCCAGGATGGCCTGGCGCGTGGCATCCAGCGGCACGAGGTCGAGCCGCACGCCGGCGTCGAGCACGCGGGCGAGCGCCTCGGGATCGACGTGGGCGTTGAACTCGGCGTCGGGCGTCACGTTGCCGGGCACGTCCACGGCGCCGCCCATCGCGACCACGCGGCCGGCGCCGCGGATCGCCGCCGCGTCCGCCTCGACCGCGAGGGCCAGGTTGGTCAGCGGGCCGAGCGCGACGATCGTGAGGCCGCGCTCATGGCGGCGCGCCGCGTCCACGATCACCCGCGGCGCGTCGACCGGGACGGGGCGCGGCTCGACGGGGGGCCAGTCTGGCAGGTCGCCGAGCCCATCGACACCGTGGTACGGCGCGATCTTGAGCGGCCGCGCCAGCGGACGCGCCGCCCCGGCGGCGACGAGCGGCGGGGGCAACGGCCGGCGCAGGTCGATCAGCCGGAAAACGTTGCGGGTGCCCGCCTCCAGCGGGACGTTGCCGGCGACGACCGTGACCACGTCCACCGTCCACTCCGGTGAGCCCCAGGCCAGCAGCAGGGCCAGCGCGTCGTCGATGCCGGGGTCGGTGTCGATCAGCGCCCGGCGCCTCGAATCGGTGGTCACGGAGGAGGCATCCTATACAATGGCAGGCAGCCCATCGGGAAAGGAGGAGCCTGGATGGACATCGAGATCCTCTATTGCGGCGAGTGAAACTACCTGCCTCAGGCCTCCAGTTTGCAGGCCGCCATCAAGGACAAGTATGGTATCAACGCCACGCTGCGCGAGGGCGCGGGCGGCATCTTCGAGGTGTTCATCGGCACGAAGGTCGTGTACTCCAATCAGGAGACGTACCGCTTCCCCGAGAACGAGGAGATCTTCGAGAAGATCGAGGCCGCTAACAAGCAGTAGCCGCCGCACGTTCCAGCTCCTCCCGAAACCGCGGGTGGGCCACGGCGATCAGGGCCGCGGCCCGCTCCCGCTCTCCCCGCCCCTTCAGCTTCGCCGCCCCGTGCTCCGTCACCACCCAGTCCGCGAGGAACCGCGGCGTCGTCACCGCGGCGCCGGCCGCCAGCCGCGGCACGATCCGGGAGACGCTTCCGTCGCGCCCGGTCGACGGCAGCGCGATGATCGAGGCGCCGCCGCGCGAGCGCGAGGCGCCGAGCACGAAGTCGAACTGGCCGCCGATGCCCGCCACCTGCCTCCCGCCGAGGCTCTCCGCCGTCACCTGCCCCGTGAGATCGATCTCGAGCGCGGAGTTGATCGAGACGAACCGATCGAGCCGCGCGACGATCTCTGGATCGTGGACGAACTCGGAGGACTCCATGTTGACGCGGTCGTTGTCGCGCAGGAAGTCGAAGAGCCGGCGCGTGCCCATGGCCTCGGCCACGTCCATGCGCCCGCGGTGCAGGCGCTTGGCCGCGCACGTCACCACGCCGCGCTCGACGAGCCCGACGGCGGCGTCGACGAGCAGCGAGTGCAGCGCGAGGTCGCGGTGACCGTCGAGCGCCTCCAGCACGGCCTGCGGGATGCCGCCCACCCCGACCTGGACGGCGGCGCCGTCGGGCACGAGGGCCGCCACGTGCCGGCCGACCGCGCGCTCGACCTCGCCCACAGTGGGCGGCGGGTACTCGACGAGCGGCTCGTCGACGTCGACCCACGCGTCGACCTGGCTCCGGTGCAGCCAGCAGTTGCCACGCGTGCGCGGCATGCGGGGATTGACCTGCGCGATCACCAGCGGCGCCGTGCGCGCCGCCGGCAGCGACACGCCGACGGCGACGCCCAGCGAGAGGTAGCCCCCGGCGTCGGGCGGCGCCGTGTGCACGAGCACGCAGTCGGGCGCCCAGTGGCCGCCGCGCGCGAACTCCGTGACGACGTCGAAGTAGCGCACGGGGACGAACTCCACGCGCCCGCGCCGCCGCGCGTCCTCCAGCCGCGGCGACATGTGCCACGTGGCCGCGCCCAGCGCCGCGTGCTCCGGCCGCGCGTGGGGAAAATCACCGAGGTGGATGCCGCCGAGCAGCGTGAGGTCGCGCAGCCGCTCGGCCTGCGCGCAGACCTCCGCGAGCAGCGTGACGGGCTCGCCGCAGGCGGGCGGCACGAGGACCTTCATGCCGGGGCGGAGCCGCTCGACGGCGGCGCGCGGTGAGAGCCGGGCGAAGTCGCGTGGCATCGGCCGGCTGGTATCATAGCCCGCCGTGACCCGAGCCCTCCTCGTTCTGGCGCTGCTCGTCCTGCTGGTCGGCTGCGCCTCCTCGTCGTCGCCGCCGCCGCAACAGCACCCACGCGCCGGCTCCTCGCCGCGCGTGCGGTGCCTCACCAACCCGAACGAGACGGAGCTGCGTCCGCTGTTCTTCCTGTTCTGCGTGGAGAGCCCGTAGCCGGTCACAGGGTGCCGGCGAGAACAGATGAAGAGTCCCGGTCATCTCGTGATCGCGCTCACCTACTTGAGTCTAGGCCTCGTATTGCTCTTCACCTGGAACAGGAGAAGCCGGCCAGCGTAGGATTCGAATGGAGTACGTGTTCGTCAGGGAGCCGGACGGCTGGAAGATCTCGACAATCCGCGAAGGCGGCCGCGACTACGCACCATAACCAGTCTCGGGAGCACCGCTGCCAAGCCGCCTTCGAGGTCCAAGAGGCTCTTGATGGGAGCAGATGTGAGATGAGTCGGGAAGAACGCGTGTACAACGTCGGCCGGAAACTGAAATTCACGCTCACCGAGGATCACCTCATCGAGGACGGCTCGCGCGGAGTGAGCCATTGGCGCCAAGCGTGGCCATTGCAGCAACTGAGTCCTGAGGTCGAGTCTCAAACCGGGCGCCCGCAGGGAACAATGGAGAGGCTAATCGGAGGTGTGACAATCTTCGCCCTGGGAATCATCGTCTACTTTTCGGACTTCAACACGAACGTGCCGCTTCTCGCCCCGCTCCTGTCGGTCGTCGGTCTGATCGTTATGGGCCGTGGCCTGAAGACCCTCCGCGTTGAAACGTGGACGACGATTCGTAAATGGGATGGAACTGCAGCGACCTCTTTCTCGCATCGCAATTGCAGCCCCGCGGAGCGTGGGGCATTCGAAGAGGCGTTCGCCGAGACAGTGAGACATATCCGTCGCACGCGCGGCGCCGACCAGTGATCGAGTGACCCCTCAGTCCCGTAGCCAGCAGGCAAATCACGTTGGGCAGAATCGATGGCTGGCGAAAAGACGCCGCGCAGTCCCTGACACTCGCCTGTCCAACTGCTGACACAAACGGTCCACTACGTGACACCTCCGTGTCAGGCTGCGTGAAACAACTTGGCCCGCGTGGCTGCTGGGGGCGACGGATACTGGTAGAGTCGAGGGGTACGAGAGAAAGGAGGCCGGATGCGATCTCGAGAGCTATTCTCTACCGCCTTCGTCGTGTGCGCCCTCGTTGGGTTGTCCGGCTGCAAGAGCGCTTCCCCGCCCCCTGATCGTTTGAGCCAGCTCATCGCGAAGGGGAGCGACCTGTTCTTCAACGAGACGTTCGGGGGGAACGGGCGTACCTGCGGCACCTGCCATCCGGCGGAGAACAACTTCACCATCGACCCGGCCTTCATCGCCACGCTGCCGAAGGACAATCCCCTCTTCGTCGCCGAATTCATCCCGGCCTTGAAGGAGAACTTCGAGAATCCGGCGCTGATGCGGGAGTTCGGGCTCATTCTCGAAAATCTGGATGGATTCGCCGACCTGAAGAACAAGTTCGTGATGCGGGGAGTCCCGCACGTGCTCGGTCTGCGGACCTCCGTGAACAGCCCCGGAGGGCCCCGTACAGGGTGGTCCGGAGACGGCGCACCGGGGGATGGATCGCTCCGGTCCTTTGCGACCGGCGCGGTCATTCAGCATTTCACGAAGACCCTGAACCGCATCCCCGGTGTCGATTTCCGCCTGCCCACGGACGAGGAGCTCGACGCGCTCGAGGCCTTCCAGCTGTCCCTGGGGCGGCAGGAGGACCTGGTACTGCCCCTGCGGCTCAAGGGCACGGTGCCCAAGCGGGGCCAGGCGATCTTCCTCGACAAGAAGCTCGGCAAATGCAACCTCTGCCATGTGAATGCCGGGGCGACGTCGAACCTCGGCCAAGGCAGCCTCGGGAACGCCAACTTCAATACGGGCGTCGAGGACCTGCCCGATCAGCCCGCTCGGCTGACCACCCAGAAGGTTCCTCGCGATGACGGGTTCCGCACGCCGGGGGACGGCACGTTCAACGTTCCGCCGCTCGTGGAGGCGGCGGACAGCGGGCCGTTCTTCCACAACAACGCCATCGAGACCATCGAAGGCGCGGTCGGGTTCTACGACGGCGAGGCGTTCAACAAATCCCCGGCGGGCCGCACGCTGGCCAAGCTCGACCCCGAGGGGAAGGGCATCGAGCTCGACGGGACGCAGATCGTGGCGATCGCCGCCTTCCTGCGAGTCATCAACGTGCTCGAGAACATCCGGCAAAGCATCATGCTGCTGGAGGCGAGCCTCGCGGTGTCGTCCTCCGCGGAGAGAGCGCGCCTTCTCACGCGCGCCGTTCACGAGACGAACGACAGCACTCGCGTGCTCAGGGGCGGCGGCCTTCACGCCGAAGCGGTCGCTCACCTCCAGGCAGCACGACGCCTGGCGGACAAGGCCGTCCGGAGCCACTTCTTCGGTCGGAAATACACGGAGGAGGCCATCCGAGAGCAGAAGAAAGCGAGAGCGTTCCTCGTCGAGTGAGGGACGCAACGGGGGGAGATATGACAGTCCGGAAGCTCGTCGTCGCGCTGGTCGGGATGAGCGCGCTCCTGTGGGGCAGCGCGGCGGCGCCGTCCGCGCAAATGGTGACCGAGCAGTACATTCCGATCGGGCAGTCGCCGGGGCTGTCGGGGAAGCACACCGTCATCGGTAAGCTTCAATCGGTCAACCCCCAGGAGAAGACCTGCACGGTCGCCGGCACCACGGGCGCCTTGAACGTCAGGATCACTGAGCGGACGAAGATCTGGCTGGACCGGAGCAAGCTTCAGCAGCCAAATCTGACGGGCACGTTGGCCGACCTGCGGCCGGGCGCCACGGTCGAGGTGAAGCCCGAAGGCCACCAGGGCGGGGTCTCCAGTGCTCCCGCGGAGTGGATCAAGGTACAGGTTGCGGCGTCCCCGTGACGCCGGCGCGAGAGCCCAGCGTCAGGCGCTAATATGAGCATGTGAGCCGCGTCGCGCTCGTCACCGGCGCCGGCCGCGGCATAGGCCGCGCCATCGCACTGCGCTTGGCCGCCGACGGCCTCGCGCTGGCCGTGGCCGCCCGCACCGCCGACCAGGTGGACGACACGGCGCGTGCCGCCGGCCGCGGGGCGCTCGCCCTCGTGCTGGACGTCACCGACGCCGCCGCGGTCGCCGCGGCCGTCGAGCGCACCGCGCGCGAGCTGGGCCCGGTAGACGTGCTGGTCAACAACGCGGGCATCGCCGAGTCGGCGCCGTTCGTGAAGACCGAGCCGGAGCTCTGGGATCGCCACTTCGCGGTCAACGTGCGCGCGCCGTATCTGCTGGCGCGCGCGGTGCTGCCGGGCATGCTCGCGCGACGCTGGGGCCGCGTGATCAACGTCGCCTCGCTGGCGGGCCTCTTCGGTTCGCCCTACGTCACCGCCTACACGGCCTCCAAGCACGCGCTGGTCGGCTTCACGCGCGCGCTGGCGACGGAGGTCTCGGGCAAGGGCGTGACGGTGAACGCGCTCTGTCCGGGCTTCGTCGCCACCGACCTCGTGTGGAGTGGTGCGCGTAACATCGTGGCCAAGACGGGCAAGTCGTTCGAGGACGCGGTGCAGGCGCTGGCCGAGATGAACCCGGGCCGCCGGCTGATCGAGCCGGAGGAGGTCGCAGACGCCGCGGCGCGGCTGGTGGCCGACGACACGAGAAACGGCGAGACGGTGGTGCTGGACGGCACCGCCCCCGCGCCGAAGGGAGCGACGCGATGAAGGACTATATCTCCGCCGTGCGGCCGCGCACGCTGCCCAAGCCGGCCGGCTTCTCCTACGCGATGGAGGTCAAGTCCGGCCGTGTCGTCTTCGTCTCCGGCCAGGTGGCGGTCGACGCCAACGGCAGGATCGTCGGCCGCGGCGACCTCGTCGCCCAGTTCCGCCAGACCTGCGCCAACCTCCAGGCCGTCGTCATCGCCGCGGGCGGCGACATGACCGACTTCGTCAAGCTGACCATCTACGTCCTCGACGTGGCCGACTACAAGAAGAACCTCGAGCCGATCGGCGAGGTGTACCGCGACTATTTCGGCAAGTACTTCCCCGCGATGACGCTGGTCGGGGTGCGCGACCTGTTCGACGCCGCCAACGGCGCGCTCATCGAGATCGAGGGGATGGCCGCGCTGCCGCCGCTGCCCCGCGAGGTGTTGCCGCCGTCGTGAGCGCCGTCGTCGAGCGCCTCAAGATCCGCCACCGCCTGCCGGCGGCGCGCTGGCCCACGCGCGAGGAGGCGGCGCGCGCGCGGCTGTTCCAGCCCGCGCGCATCGGCCCCATCGTCGCCGAGCAGCGGACGTGGGTGCCGGCCATGGTCCCGTGGCGCGCGACCGAAGACGGCTTCGTCACCGAGGAGGTGCTGGCGTGGTACGCGCGGTTCGCCGAGGGGCGGCCGGGCGTGCTCGTGGTCGAGGCCACCGGCATCCGCGACGTCGCGAGCGGCCCCCTGCTGCGCATCGGCGACGACCGCTTCCTGCCCGGGCTGCGCCGGCTCGTCGAGACCGTGCGGGAGAAGAGCGCCGGCCACACGCGCCTGTTCATCCAGGCGATCGACTTCGTCGCCGTGCGCCGCCGGCCCGACACCGAGAAGTTCCTCCGCCGCTTCCTCGAGGTGAACTCGGCGTTGCGCCGGCGGCTGACCAATCTGACGCACGACGCGGCGTGGCTCGAGGCTGACGAGGCCGCCGTGCGCGAGCGGCTCGTGAGCGCCGAGCGCGCGCTGCTCGAGGCCGTCCTCGACGCCCGCCAGCTCGAAGCCCTCGACTACGGCTATCGCGAGCGCATCTGGGACACGCACCTGCCCCACATCCGCGAGCTGCCGCGCGTGCTGCCGGGACTCTTCGCGGAGGCCGGCCGCCGCGCCCGCGAGGCCGGCTTCGACGGCATCGAGCTGCACTACGCCCACGCCTACACGATGGCGTCGTTCCTCTCGCGGCTGAACACGCGCGACGACGGCTACGGCGGCCCGCGCGCGCAGCGCGTGCGGCTGCCGCTGGAGGTGCTGCGCGCGGTGCGCGCGCGCGTCGGCGGCGATTACGTCGTCGGCATCCGCTACCTCGGCGACGACGTGGTCGCGGGCGGCAGCGACGTCGAGGACGCGGCCTGGTTCGGCGCGCGCTTCGCCGAGGCCGGCGTGGATTACCTGTCGGTGTCCAAGGGCGGGCGCTTCGAGGATGCCAAGCAGCCGCGCGTCGGCGAGGCCGTCTACCCCTACACGGGGCGCTCGGGCTACGAGTGCATGCCGACCGTGCTGTCCGACGCGCGCGGCCCCTTCGGCCGCAACGTGCCGCTGGCCGCGCGCATCCGCGGCGCCGTCCGCGAGACGGGCCGCGACACCCCCATCGTCACCAGCGGCGGCATCGGGACCTTCGAGCAGGCGGAAACCATCCTCGAGCGGGGCGACGCGGACTTCGTCGGCGCCGCCCGCCAGTCGCTGGCCGACCCCGACTGGTTCCGGAAGATCCGCCTCGGCTACGGCCACCTCGTGCGGCGCTGCGAGTTCACCAACTACTGCGAGGGGCTCGACCAGCAGCACAAGCAGGTGACCTGCAAGCTGTGGGACCGCGTGGACGTCGACGCGCCGGAGGCGAGCCTGACGCGCGACGGCAAGCGCCGGCTGGCGCCGCCGTCGTGGACGCCCCCGCGCGAGGTGCCCTGACGATGAGGCTGGCCCTCGCCGTCGTCGTCACCACCCTCCTCGTGGGGCTCAGCGCCCGCGGCGTCGCTCCGCAGAATGCCCCGGCCGAGCAGGGCGGCTGGAATCAGGAGGGCGCCGCGAAGTATCTGGACGACCGGATGGACGCCTGGTTCGCCGGTGCCAAGAAGCTCCGCACCGGGCAGGGGGAGACGCCTTGCATCTCCTGTCACACGGCGGTCCCGTACGCGCTGTCACGGCCGGCCTTGAGGCGGGCGATGCACGTGACGACCCCAACGCCCCAGGAGGTGCGGCTGCTCGAGGGCGTCATCCGGCGCGTGGAGACCTACGACACGCATCAGCTCTTCTACGACTTCAACGAAGCCAAGAAGCCGGAGTCTCGTGGCACCGAAGCCGTCATCAACGCGCTGGTCCTCGCGAGCGCCGACGCCGAGCAGAACCGGCGAGAGCCCAGTGAGCCGACCCGAAAAGCCCTGCGGCGCCTGTGGGAGACGCAACGGCCCGACGGAGCGTGGGACTGGCTCGACTTCGGCCTCGAGCCATTCGAGAGCGCCGACGCCACGTACTATGGCGCCTCGCTCGCGGCCCTGGCCGTCGGAACCGTCTCCGCCTACTCCACGAGCCCCGCAACCGACGCGACCGCCGGCCTCGACAAGCTGCGTGGCTATTTGAAGACGAGACGCGCCTCGCAAAACCTCTTCAACCGGGTGTGGCTGTTGCTGGCATCGACGCGGTTGAAGGACGTGCTGACGCCGGGGCAGCAGGAGCCGCTGATCGCGGAGATCCAGAGCCGACAACAGACCGACGGCGGCTGGTCCCTGCAGACGCTCGGTCCGTGGAGGTGGAGCCATCAATGGCTCTTCCGGCCACACGGAACGCCGGACGCCGCGCTGCTCGCGCACTCGGATGGCTACGCGACGGGGCTGATCGTGTACACGCTCCGGAAGGCCGGCCTTCCCGGCGATCATCCGGCGGTGAAAAAAGGTCTGCAGTGGCTCAAGGCCAATCAGCAGGACATCCAGATCGATCCTCGGACCTATCGCGCCTGGCGCTCATACTCGCTCAACCGTGATCGCGAACACGGTGGGGGGGACGGCGAGCCCTGGCGCCGGATGTTCATGTCCGATGCGGCGACGACCTTCGCCGTCCTCGCGCTGACCGCGTCGGACTGATGGTGAGATTGCTCGTTGGTGCCCTCCTCCTCGGCGTCACCGCGACCGTCACGTCCGCGCAGGCGCCGCCTCCTCTCGACACGTCGGGCTGGAAAATCTTCCGCGACGCCACGATGGGATTCGAAGTCAAGGCACCGCCGACCTGGGGCGTCGGCCGAACCACGGGAACCATGGAGAGCGTGTTGCTGGGCGAGCGGGCACTGGTCGGAAAGCCGACGCTCCGCCTGCAGCTCATCGTTCAGCGCGATATCAATCCCAGCGGCCTGTCGATCGACCAGTGGTATGCGGACCAGCTGAAACGGTTGACCGGCGCCTTCGGCAAGCACTTCGACTTCTACACCACGCTCAACAGGCGCGACATCTTCCAGGTCTCGATCATCCAGGATTCGCCCCGGGAGCCGCTCGATCCAACGTTCGACGCAGTGATTTCCACGCTCAAGTTCGTCGAGTGATACGAGCCGTCACCTTCCTCGGCCTGATCCTGGCCTTCCCCTGCCCGTGGTACATGATCGCGGTCGGCGGCGTGCTGCCGCTTCCCGTCATCGTCTCGTACGGCACCGCCGGGGGCGTCGTGCTGGTGTTCTCGCTCGTCCACCTCGTCGTCTACACGTGGATCTTCCATCGGGTGTCACGATTGGTGAGCGCGATCGTCCTCATCGCGCACATTCCTCGACCCGTGGCAGGCATCGTGCTGGTGTCGGCACTGCTCGCGCTGAGCTTCTTGCCGATCTACGGCGGCGGCGAGAACCTGGCTGGCGGCGGCAAGCTCAACTACACCGCCTACCAGGTCTACCGCGACGCCTTCGCCCACTGGCCTCAAACGAAAGGACCGCGACGATGAGCGTCGAAGACAGGCTGGCCATCCAGGAGGCGATCGCGCGATATTCGCACACCTACGACAGCAAGGACGCGGACGCGTTCGCGCAGCTCTTCGTCGAGGACGGGATCCTCGAAGTCATCGTCCCCGGCGAGTCGAGCCCGACGGTCAGGCTGTCGTCGCGGGCCGCGATTCGCGAGTGGGCGGCGCAGCGGCACCGGCTCAACGCGGCCAGTCAAGCGCGCCAC
>QHRU01000033.1 GCA_003220225.1 Candidatus Rokuibacteriota bacterium | reverse complement strand
AGGGGCTCAAGAACGTCATCGTCATCGGCGCCTCCAACCGGCAGGACCTGATCGATCCGGCCATTCTGCGGCCGGGCCGGCTGGACGTGAAGATCAAGATCGAGCGGCCCGACCAGGCGGCGGCCTCCGACATCTTCCACAAGTACCTGACGACCGACATCCCGATCCAGGAGCCCATCGACGCCATGATCGGGGCGGCCCTCGAGGCGATGTACAGCCTCAGCGAGGAGAACCGCTTCCTCGAGGTCACCTACGCGAACGGCGACAAGGAGGTCCTCTACTTCAAGGACTTCTCGTCGGGCGCGATGATCGAGTCCGTCGTGCGGCGCGCCAAGAAGCTGGCGCTCAAGCGCTACATCGGTGGCGGCGCCAAGGGCATCACGACCGACGACCTCGTGGCCGCGGTCCGCGAGGAGTTCAAGGAGAACGAGGACCTGCCGAACACGAGCAATCCCGACGACTGGGCGAAGATCGCCGGCCGCAAGGGCGAGCGCATCGTGTACGTCAAGGTGCTCACGACCGAGGCCCGCAAGGACGAGCAGGCGAAGCCCGTGCAGAAGGTGGTCACGACCGGGCAGTATCTGTAGTCGCGCGCACGAGCTCGTCGACGTTGTCCCAGGTCATCACGCGGCGCCCGGCTTCGAGCTCGGAGATCATCGCCACGAGGCGCTCGGTCAGCGGCATGGCGAGGCCGAGCTTCTCCGCCTTCGTCACCGTGGCGCCGAGCAGCGCGCCGACCTCCGTCTTGCGCCGGCGCACGGCGAGATCCCGCCAGATCCCGGTCTTCGTCTTCGTGTGCCCGCGGTAGTGGGTGGCGATGACGGACATCGCGCGCGCTCGGGCCGTCTCGTCCCCACACGCCGCGGCGCGGTAGTCGGCGGGGTCGTACTCGTCGAACGGCTCCAGCCGGATCCCCGCCGCCTCGGCCACGCGCATGCTCTCCATCACGAGCGCGATCAGCATCCGCTGGGTCTCGGGCGAGCGCTCCACGACCTCGTAGACGTGCGCGTTCACCACGGCCGTGGCCACGAGGAGCGCGCCGTACACGTGCTTGGCCCACGTGTAGCCGAGGATGTTGTCGCTCACGCGGGTCGGGGCCACCACCTCGAGGAGCGTGGCCAGCGCGTCGACGCGCGCGCTCGGGCGCCCGTCGAGCTCGCCGAGCACGAGGGCCCCCTCGCCGCCGTGCAGGATGCGTCCGGGCGCCATCCAGTCCGCGGCCCAGTTGACGAGGCAGCCGACGGTGCGCCGCTCGCCGACGGCGGCCGCGATCAGCTCCTCGTTGAGGCCGTTCTGCATCGAGACGATGGCGCCGTCGTTCGCGAGCCGCGGTGCCAGCACCTCGAGCGCGGCCCGCGTGTCTTGCGACTTCACGGCGAGGAGCACCAGCCCAAGCCCCGGCCCGAGCTTCTCGGGCGTGATCGCGCGTACGGCAACGGTCTCGGCGCCGTCGCGCCGCTCGACGGTGAGGCCGCCGGCGTTCATGGCGGCAATGTGGTCGGCGGCCTTGTCCACCAGCACCACGTCGTGAGCGGCGCGGGCGAGCGCCGCCCCCGTGATGCCGCCGATCGCGCCGGCGCCGAACACCGTGATCGTCACGCGAGGAAGCGGGTCACGGCCTCGACGAACGCCTCGGGCTGCTCCCAGGGCAGCATGTGGCCCGCGCCGTCGATCGTCTGCACGCGCGCGCCGGGGATCAGCGCCTTCCACTGCGCCGCGTAGGCCGGCGCGATCAGCCGGTCGGACGCGCCCCAGAGCACGAGCGTCTCGGCGGTCAGCCGATACAGCCGCCGGGAGAGCCGGCGATTCGGGATCGGGAAGAGGATCTTGCCCGCCATGGCCAGCCGCCGCTGCGTCACGACGTAGAAGTCCTTCAGCGCCTCGATGTCCGACAGGTCGGCGCCGCCCGTGAGGAGGGCCGCGCCGCGCGCAGGATCCACGAAGAGCACCTCGGCGATCTCCTGGGGCAGCATGGCGAAGATATCCGGAATCGGATGCTCCTCCAGCCACAGGCCCGCGGCGCCGACGAGCACCAGCCTGGCGAGATCGCGCGGCGCCAGGCACGCCATCTCGGCGGCGATCATGCCGCCCATGCTGTGGCCGACCAGGTGCGGCTGTCGCAGCCCGAGCGCGTCGACGAGGTCCCAGCCGTGCAGCGCGAAGTCGAGCATGTCCTCCAGGAGCTCGTCGCCCGCCGACTCGCCGTACCCGGGCCACTCGGGGGCGAAGACGTGGTAGCGCCGCGCGAGGCCGTCGAGGAACGGGTTGTCGGCGAGCAGGCCGCCCGCGCCGTGGAAGAAGACGACCGGCGCGCCGCTGCCCCCTTCGAGCACGCGGCAGCGCGTACCCTTCTTCGTCTCGATCGTCTGAGACTTCAGCGCGGCCACTCCGCGCGCGGCTTCTCGGCACCCGGCCGCTGCTCCTCGGGACGGATGCGCTCATCCATCGGGTGCACCCACCAGCGCTCGTCGTGCTTCCACTCGGGCCAGAGATCGCGCAGGTGCGGCATCACCTTCTCGGCGAACAGCTTCGAGGAGTGACGGGTCTTCCAGTCCGGCATGTCGCCGTTGTGGAACAGGCAGAACAGGTGGCCGATGCGCAGCCCCTTGATGCACTCCTCGAGCTGCTGGCGCACGGTCTCGGGGCTGCCCGCGATGACGAAGCGCTCGTCGACGAGCTGCTTCCAGGTGAGGTTCTCGAGGATCTTCTGGCGCGCGCGCGTGAGCTGCGAGAGCGCGCCGTACTTCACGGTGGCCATCGTGCGATAGCCCGGCGGATCGGCGAAGGGCGGGAAGACGTGCAGGCAGCGGTTGAAGAAGTAGAGGCAGTGCTCGGCGTAGAGTCGCTCCGCCTCCGCGTCCGTATCCGCGACACAGATGATCTGCGCGAAGGCCGCCCGGTACGGCGAGTCGTCCTTGCCGCGCCTGGCCACCCGCTCCCAGTAGCCGTCGAGCAGCGCCTTGCCCCGCAGGTAGCCGAAGAACGAGAGGTAGGAATAGTTGTAGTCGTGGTCGAGGCAGAAGTCCCACGTCTCGATGGAGCCGCCGCCCGGGATGTAGATCGGCGGGTGCGGCTTCTGGATCGGCTTGGGCCAGCAGTTCACCCAGCGCAGCTGGTTGTACTTGCCGTCGAAGGCGAAGGGCTCGTCGCTGGCCCACGCCTTCATGATCATGTCGTGCGCCTCGCGATACTTGTCGCGCGTGAGCGCCGGGATCTGGCCGTAGCAGAAGTTGGTGTCCATCGAGGTGCCGACGGGGAACCCGGCGACGAGCCGGCCGCCCGACATCACGTCGAGCATCGCGAACTCCTCGGCGACTCTGATGGGGGGGTTGTAGCCGGCGATCGAGTTGCCGATGACGCAGATGGCGGCCCGCGAGGTCCGGCGGGCGAGGGTGGCGGCGATGAGGTTGGGGGAGGGCATGAGCCCGTACCCGTTCTGGTGGTGCTCGTTGCACCCGATGCCGTCGAAGCCGAGCGTCTCGGCGTACTCGAGCTGGTCGAGGTACGTGTGATAGACGTGGTGGCCCTTCCGGGGGTCGTAGAGGGTGCTGGGGATGTCCACCCACACGGAGCGGTGCGTCTCCCGGAAGTCGTCCGGCAGGTACGGCCACGGCATCAGGTTGAACCAGGTGAACTTCATCGCCGCTGCCCGCCTACGGTAGCACGCCGAGCTGCTTGAGCAGGTGGCCGGTGTCCCAGTACACCCAGCTGTGCGTCACCTTGCCGTGCTTGACCTCGGCCACCGTGCATCCGCGCGTTATCGTCTTGCGTTGCGTCGGCGGGATGCCCATCAGCTCGCCGCGGTGCGTGCCGGTCGCCGTCCAGCGGGTGACCACGAAGTCGCCGTCGGCCAGCATCTGGTTGACCTCCAGATGGAGGTCCGGGAAGCCCGTGAGATAGACGGCCATGAACTGGCGACCCGCGTCGCGCCCGACCATCGGGGCCGGGATCGTGTCGCTCTCGAAGACGTGCTTCTCGTCGAGCAGCTTGGCGTGCCGCTCCAGGTCGTGCTTGTTCCACGCCTCGATGTCTTCGCGTACGGTCTTGAGATTGTCCTGGGTGGCCATGGTCCGCCCTCCGGGCTGTCGCGCCGGTTTCGAACGACGAACATGCGTCCGGGCCGCGTCCTCCTCTCGATTCGACCGCTCGCTGCGGTGCCGCGACGGTAGATCAGCCGAGCCTGCGCCGTCAATGGGCCCCGGGCCGCGGCCGCGGCGACCCGGGCGGGCGGCGAATTTTCATGGTCGTGGCGGGCTCTTCGAGAATAATGGTCGTAGGCGTCAGTGAACTCTTGCCCATGGGAGGGGCTAGATGACCAAAGCGCAACGCAGGCTGCGGACGAGGAAACGGAAGGCGGATATGGGCGTCGCGAAGGCCAAACGCATGGTCCAGGCGCTGAGCAAGAAGCTCCGGAACGCGACGAAGACCTTGTCCAAGCGCCAGGCCACGCGCCGCAAGATCGGGTAGCCGGCCCCCCTCAGGGGTCGCGCAGGTAGAGGCGCGCGACGTGGTGATCCACGACCTCGCCCTGCGCGCTCACGGCGAAGTTGGAAGTGATGAGTCCCTGGGCGCCGGCGAAGAGCCCGTCGCCGCCGGTCACGGTCCACATGACGGCGCCGCGCGTCCAGCCCGCGATCGGGCTGGACGCCACGGTGCCGCGGCCGATGGTCACGAACGAAACGGCGCCCGCGCGCCCGTACGTGATGGTGCCGTCCTCCACGAACGAGCCGTCGTCGAAGCGCTCCACGCGCGACTCCAGCATGGCGCGCTCGCCGGCGACCCCATCCACGCGCGTGCGAATGCCATCCGGGCCGAGCACGGTCGTCAGCGTCTGGCTCGGCGCCCGCGAGGTCGAGCGGCGCCTGGTCGGGCTGCCCTCCACCGGTCCCGCCGTGCCCCGGAACTCGAGCGCGAAGACGATCTCGCGCATCAGAACACGATCAGGCCGCGCGACAGCTCGCCGGCGGCCAGCGCGCGGAACGCCTCGTTGGCCTCGTCCAGGCCGTAGCGGCGCGTGATCAGCTCGTCGATCTTGAGCCGGCCGCCGCGGTACAGCTCGACCAGCCGCGGCAGGTCCTCACGCGTGCGCGCGCTGCCGTAGCTCGAGCCGCGGATCACGCGCTCGCCGGTCACGAGCGGCCGCACGTCGAGGGGCACCGTCGCCCCCGTGGCCGGCACGCCGATCACGACGCAGGTGCCGCCCGGCGCCAGCGCGTCGGCTGCCTGGCCGACCGCGCGCGCGTCGCCCACGGCCACGAACGTGAAGTCGGCGCCGCGCCGGGTGATGCGCCGGATTTCCGCCACCGGGTCCTCCCTGGAGGCGTCGATGGCGTGGGTGGCCCCGAGCTGCCGAGCCGACTCGAGCTTGCTGCCCACCACGTCGACGGCGATGATCGGCTGGGCCGCCACCATCGCGCCGCCCTGCACGGCGTTCAGACCGACGCCGCCGACGCCGAAGACGGCCATGCTCGCGCCCGGCGGCACGGCGGCGGTGTTGATCACGGCGCCCACGCCCGTCATCACCGAGCAGCCGATGAGCGCCGCGCGATCGAGCGGCATCGTCCGGTCGATCGCGATCGCCGAGGACTCGGCGACCACGGTGACCGACGCGTAGGTCGCCACGTGACCGTACTGGTAGACGGGCCGGCCCCCCAGCGACATGCGCGTGGTGCCCTCGGGGAGCACGCCCTGGCCCGGGCGGCGCTGCTCGCAGAGGTTGGGACGGCCGATCACGCAGTAGTGACAGCGCCCGCACGTCGGCGCCCACGACAGGATCACGTGGTCGCCGGCCGTCAGCGTCTGCACGCCAGGACCCACGGCCTCGACGACACCGGCGCCCTCGTCGCCGAGCACGATCGGCACCGGCACGTTCGCCCACGAGCCATCGGCGGCGTGCAGGCACGAGTGGCAGACGCCGCTCGCGGCCATGCGGACGCGCACCTCACCCGCGCGCGGCGCCTCCAGCTCGACGTCCTCGACCTTCAGCGGCGTGCGCTGCTCGAACAAGACCGAGGCTCTCATGGCTCCTCCTGCTTGGGGCCATTCCGGGGCCCTGTAAGACGTCCACGGGAAACTCCACCAGCACCGGCGCTTTCACGAGTGTCCCCTCGGGGCGGCGGGGCCGGCGGCAAGCAGATTACGGCATCCTGGGCTACCATGCCGATCATGAACATCTTCAAAGCCGCGCGTCCCCACTGACCTCGGGCTTCGACGCACCAGATGCGGCCAGACGTCGCTCAGGCCGCCTCGAGCTCTCCGCGGCTTGGCCGGCTTGACCAGTCGTAGATGACGGCGCGCCTGGCGATTCCCGGTGAGATCGTCCTGTGGTGCGCGTGGCTGCTGACGTTGCTGCTCATCGCCGCCGGCGCCATGATCTCGTTCGGTCGCTCCTGCTGGGCGTGTGAGTTGCTCAGCCACTTTCCAGCACAGCTCGCAGCTGCCGCGCTCGTCACATCGGTGGCGTTCGCCGTTGTCGGCCGCCTTCGCTACATCGTCATCCCCGCAGCGGTGGCCGCCTGGAACATCGGGGCGCTCGTCCCCTTCTATGCGAGCGTACCGACGATGCTCGTCCCACCGCCCTCGGACGCTCGCGTGATTCGCGTCGTGGCGATGAATGTCGCCGCGGAAAACCGAGACAGCAGGCGAGTGATCCGGTTCATCCGGGCAACCAATCCCGACGTCCTTCTCTTGACCGAGATGAACGGCTTCTGGGTCACGACCCTCGGAGAGGTCGCGCTCGATTTCCCGTTCCGCCGACTTCAGCCGCGCGAGGGACACTACGGGATCGGGCTCATGAGCCGATTGCCGCTCACCGCCCTCGACGAGAAGCCGGCGAGCGCGCACTCACTCGTCGCACGACTTCCGAAGCCACGGCTCACGATCGTCGGGACCCACACATTTCCACCGTTTACGCCGCACATGCTCGTGAGGCGAAATCAGGAGTTTGCAGAAATCGCCGCATTCGTCCGCCAGCAAAGAGAGCCCGTCGTGCTGGTGGGTGACCTGAATTCTTCTTCGTGGTCACCAGCATTCCAGGAGTTCTTGCGCGACGCAGGTCTTCGCGATACGCGACTGGGACGCGGCGTCCAGCCCACTTGGCCTGCCTGGCTGCCGATGGCGCAGATCCCCATCGATCACGCCCTGGTCTCTCCGGGTGTGCGCGTCCATGGCCGTTTTGTGGGCGGGCGTGTCGGCTCGGATCATCTGCCCATTGTTCTCGACTTTTCGACCAGCCCGTGACATTGCCTTCCGGGCACTGATGTCGATCAGTCGTCGCGAAATGGTGGAGCTGGCCGGCGGGCCTGAACCCGGCCAGCCCCGGTTCCCATCAGTAACGAATCCGTGGGTCGAGGTATGCGTACAGCAGATCCACGGCGAGGTTCACGGTCATGAACATCACGGCCACGAACAGGATCGTGCTCTGGGTCAGCGGATAGTCGCGCTGGTAGATCGACCACAGCACCAGGCGTCCCACGCCGGGCAGCGTGAACACCTCCTCGACGACGACGGTGCCGCCGAGCAGGATGCCGATCTGCAGCCCGACCACGGTGACGATCGGGATCATCGCGTTGCGCAGCGCGTGCTTGAGGACGACGAGCCGCGGCCGCAGGCCTTTGGCCGCCGCCGTGCGGATATACTCCGAGCCCAGCACGTCCAGCATGCAAGCACGGGTCGTGCGCGCGATGTTGGCGGCGCTGGCGGTGCCCAGGCAGAGGGCGGGAAGCAGCATGATGGTGAGGTTGCGCAGCGGGTCGGCGAAGAAGTCCACCCAGACGACGGGCGGCATCCAGCGCAGGTAGATCGACAGGAACAGGATGAGCATCGTGCCCTGCCAGAATACGGGCACCGACAGCCCGAGCAGGGCGCCGACCCGCGTGATGTTGTCCACGGCGCGGTCGCGCCGCACCGAGGAGACGACACCGGCCACCACGCCGAGCATGATGGCCACGGCCACCGCGAAGGCCGTCAGCTCGAGGGTCACCGGCAGCCGCTCGGCGATGAGCTGCACGACGGGCTTGCCGGTGCGCCACGAGGTGCCGAGGTCGCCCTGCAGGAGGCTGCCCATCCAGCGGCCGTACTGCACGTACCACGGCTGGTCGAGGCCGAAGAACGCCTTGAGCTGCGCCACCATCGCCTCGCTGACGATGGCGTCGGCGCCGATCATCTGCTCGACGACCGTGCCCGGGATCAGCCGGAGCATGAGGAATGTCAGCACCGTGAGGCCGAGCAGCGTCACGGCCATCGAGTAGAGCCGCACGAGGAGGTAGCGCCCCATCACGCCTTGTCGAGCCAGGCGCCCTCGAAGCCGTAGAGCAGCGTGGTCGGGTGCTGCCGGAAGCCCTTCACCGCCGTCTGGGTGAAGTCGATCGTGTCGGCGGAGAAGAGCCACAGCTGCGGCACGTTCTCGAGGATCATGAGCTGCACGCGGTCGTAGATCTCCTTGCGCTTCTTGGGATCCAGCGTGCGCCGGCCCTCCTCCAGCATGGCGTCGAGGTCCGGCACGCTCCACGAGTTCCAGTTCTGGCCCTTGGTGGAGTGCAGCGCGCGGAAGAACGCGGTGTCGGGGTCGGCGTAGCCCGGCGTGGTGTTCATCGTCAGGTCGAAGTCCTTGGCCTGCCAGCGCTTGATCCAGACCGCGTACTCCACGTTCTCGATCTCGGCGGTGATGCCGATGCGCTTGAGCTGCGCGGCGACCACCGGCGCCCCCGACACCATGGTGGGAAAGGTCGGGATCACGCCGAGCTTCACGCTGAAGCCCTGTGCCTGGCCGGCGTCGGCCATCAGCTTCTTCGCCTTCTCGACGTCGGGCTTGTAGTAGCGCATCCACTGCTCCTCGGGGAGCTGCCACTGCTTCATCGGCGCCGTGGCGGGCGCGGTGAGGCGCCCGAAGCCCGAGGCGGCCACGCGCAGCACCTGGGCGCGATCGACCGTCCACGAGATGGCCTGCCGCACGCGCACGTCTTTCAGCGGGCCGCGGGTGGCGTTGATGTTGAGGAAGTCGTAGCCGAGTCGCGACGAGCGATAGCCCGTCAGCGACTTCTCGTCCTTGAGGAGGTTGTAGTTCTTGTTGTCCTCGATGAACGCGTGCTGGATCTGGCCCGTGCGCAGCGCCGCGACGATGTTGGCCTCGTCCGGGATCGTGCGGAGCACGATCTGGTCCACGTGTGGCCGGCCCTTCTTGAAGTAGTGCGGGTTCTTCTTCAGCACCATCTGCTGCTCGACCTTCCAGTCCTCCAGGACGAACGGTCCGGTGCCGAGGGCGGCCTTGTTGAGGTCGCCGTGCTTCTTGATGCCGGCCTCGCTGATGATGAAGCCCCAGAAGCCGCCGAGGGCGGCGAGCAGCCCGGCGAACGGCTCCTTGGTGATGAACTTGACGGCGTACTTGCCGGCCGGCTCCACCTTGTCGACGGCGATGAAGTCCGACTTGCCGGGCGACTTCTCGAAGAGCCGATCGAACGTGAACTTCACGTCGGCGGAGGTCAGCTCCTGGCCGTCGTGGAACTTCACGCCCTCGCGGAGCTTGAAGGTCCACGTGAGCCCGTCGGGGCTCGTGTGCCACGACTCCGCCAGCTCGGGCACCGGCGTCATGTCGGGCTCGAAGCGGACGAGCTGGTTGTACATCATCGGCGAGCGGCGGCTGCGCGAGAAGGCGGCCACGAGCTGCGGATCGAGGCCGGTCGCTTCCGTCGTCTGCGCCGAGACGAGCGTGCCTCCCGCTTTCGGTGTCTGCCCGAGGGCGGCCGTGCTGCCGACGCCGAGGGCGCCGAGGGCGAGGCCGGCGGTCGTGAGGAAGTCGCGGCGGTTGAGGTCCCGGGACATGGCGGTCTCCTTGTTCAGCTGCTCGGGTCGAGGACGTCGCGCAGGCCGTCGCCGATCAGGTTGAACGCGAGCACGGTCAGCATGATGGCGAGGCCGGGAAAGACGGAGATCCAGGGCGCGGTCTCGAGGTACGTGCGCCCCTCGTTGAGCATGTTGCCCCACGACGGCGTCGGCGGCTGCGCCGACAGCCCGAGGTAGGAGAGCGAGGCTTCGATGAGGATCGCCTGCGACAGGGCGACGGTGCCCTGCACGACGAACGGCGAGATCACGTTGGGCAGGATGTGCTTGAGGGCCACGGCCAGGCGCGTGGCGCCGAGCGCGCGCACGGCCTCCACGTAGTCCTTGGCGCGCTCGGCCAGCACGGGGCCGCGCATCACGCGCGCGAAGATCGGCGTGTACACGATGGCGATGGCCAGCACCGCGCTGTTGACGCCGGGGCCCCTCAGCGCGGCGATGCCCACGGCCAGGAGCAGCCCGGGGATGCTGAAGAAGACGTCGAGCACCCGGTTGATGGCGTTGTCGATGGTGCCGCCGAGGTAGCCCGCGGTCAGCCCGAGGGCACCGCCGACGGCCATCGAGGCGGCGATCGAGGTGATCGCCACGTAGAGCGAGATGCGCGCGCCGTGGATCACGCGGCTCAGCACGTCGCGGCCGAAGCGGTCGGTGCCGAAGACGGCCGCGGCGCTCGGCCGCGACTCGATGAGGTCGAAGTTCTGCTCGTCCGGCGCGTGCGGCGCCAGCGCGTTGGCGAAGAGGGCCAGGCCGACGACGAGCAGGGCGCCGAGCAGGCCCAGCCCGACGAGGGTATTGCGGGTCGCGCGGCGCAGCGCCCGGCCCCACCGCGTGCGCGACGTCGCCGCGCGCCGCGCGCCGAGCCCGCCGTCGGCGGCGGCATCAGCGAGCAGCCCGGGCGGCGCCGGCGCGCTCACGGGAGGTTCGGCGGCCGGCGCTCGGCCCAGGGCCGGGCCGTCTCGAACGCGGCGGCCGCCTGGAGGACCGTCAGGTCATCGAAGCGCCGCCCCACGATCTGCAGGCCCACGGGCATGCCGCTGGCCGTGAAGCCGGCGGGCACCGTGGCCGCCGGCTGGCCCGTGAAGTTGAACGGGTAGCTGAACGACGCCCACGGAAACCAGTCCCAGGCGTGCTGCGGGAAGTGCGCGGGGTTCAGCCGTCCCACCTCGAAGGCGGGCACCGAGACGCTCGGCGTGAGCAGCAGCGCGTGAGTCTCGAACAGCGGCCGCACCGAGTCCCAGTACGCCAGCTTCCGGTCGCGCATCTGGATGTAGTCGACGAGGCTCACGCGCAGCCCGTCCTCGATGCAGGCGACGAGCCCGGGATCCATCCGCTCGCGCCACTGCTTCAAGAAGGGGGCGCGGTTGCCGGCCTCGTGCGCGCTCCACATCACGCGGATCATCTCGTGGGTGTCGGCGAAGCGCGGCTTGACCTCCTCGACCACACAGCCGAGCTCCTCGAACGCGCGAACGCCCGCGCGAACCAGCGCGGCGACCTCGGGATCGACGCGCAGCCCGCCGAGGTCGGGACTGTACGCCACGCGCAGGCCCTTGAGGTCGCGCCCGAGCTTGCCGACGTAGTCGGCGGGCGCGCCGTCGAGCGACGTGCGGTCGAGGTCGTCGGGGCCGGCCATGATCGAGAGCATCAGCGCCGCGTCGGCGACCGTGCGCGTCATCGGACCGTTGTGCGAGGAGTAGTCGTTGTTGGAGACCGGCCACATCGGCACGCGGCCGTACGAGGGCTTGAGACCGTAGATGCCGCAGAAGCTCGACGGGATCCGGATCGAGCCGGCGCCGTCCGAGCCCTGGTGGAGCGGGCCGAGTCCCGCCGCGACGGCGGCCGCAGCGCCCGCGCTCGAGCCGCCCGTCGTCATGCCGGGGTTCCACGGATTGCGGGTGATGCCGGTGAGCGGGCTGTCGCCGAGCGCCTTCCAGCCGAACTCGGGGCTGGTCGTCTTGCCGACGAAGATGCCGCCGGCCTGACGCAGGCGCGGGATGAAGGCGGCGTCGGCGTCCGGCACGCGGTGCTCGAAGATGAACGAGCCGCCCATCGTGCGCACGCCCTTGGTGAAGTTCAGGTCCTTGATCGAGTAGGGCACGCCGTGCAGCGGGCCCAGCGACGCGCCGGATGTCACCGCGCGCTCGGCCGCGCGCGCGGCCGCGAGCGCGGCGTCCGCGGTGAGCGTGCAGAACGCGTTGACGACCGGGTTCACGCGCTCGATGCGCTCCAGGACGGCGCGCGTCAGCTCAACGGGCGAGAGCGCCTTCGTCCTGATCAACCGGGCCAGCTCGGTGGCGGGGGTGAAACCGAGCTCGGTGGAGCTCATACGGGTCCTCCAGGTCGAGAGTGCGGCGCCCACGTTAACATAGCGGGGCGCGGCGGGGGAACCCGCGGCAGGGAGGCATCGATGTCCGACCCGGCGATGTACCACGAGGGCGCCCGGCGCCTGCAAGACCACTTCGAGACGCGCGCGCTGGCCGATCGGCTGGTCGAGGTGACCGTGCACACGGCGTTCACCGACGAGGACCGGAAGCTGATCGAGCGCAGCGCGATGTTCTTCCTGGCCACCGCCGACGAGCACGGCCAGCCGGATTGCTCGTTCAAGGGCGGCCTTCCAGGCTTCGTGCGCGTCGTCGATCCGCAGACGCTCGCCTTTCCGAGCTACGATGGCAACGGGATGTTCCGCAGCCTCGGCAACATCCTGGTCAATCCGAGCGTGGGCCTGCTCTTCGTCGACTTCGAGCGTCCCAAGCGCGTGCGCGTGAGCGGCACGGCCACGCTGCACGAGGAGGACCCGCTGCTCGCCGAGTTCGCCGGCGCCCAGCTCGTGGTCCGCGTGCGCGCGACGCGGATCTTCCCGAACTGCCCCCGCTACATTCCGACGATGCGCCTCGAGTCGGCGTCGCCGTACGCGCCGGCCCCGGGATGCACGCCACCGATCCCGGAGTGGAAGCAGCGGCCGGTCTTCCGCGAGGTGCTGCCGCCGAACGATCCCGCGCGGTGATTCCCGAGGAGCGGGGATCACAATCTTTGTAGGGAGTGTGGATCGGTCGTACAGACGAATTGGTTTTGCGTCGTGGGGCCGAGCGTGCGGCTGGGCCGCGACCGCGTGATCCGCGTGCGCGGCCAGTACGCCGGGAGAAGGATGAAGGACGTCCGCGGCTGAGGGCGCCCGTCAGGGCGTCGGCGCGCTCGCGTCGAGCAGTCGCTCGTGCTTCAGCTCCTGCCAGAAGGCGGCGGCGATCGTCTCGCCGAGCCAGCGCACGCTCGCCGCGACGTGCGCCGCGCTCCGCGCGCCCGGCAGCACTGCGGCCACCGCGGGGTGGGCGAGCGGGAGCTGCAGCGCGGCGGCGCCGAGGCTCGCGCGGTGGCGCGCGCACACCGCCTCGATCCTCCGCACGCGCTCCGCGATCTGGGGCGCCGGCGCCGCGTAGTCGTGTCGGGCGCCCGGCGCCGCGCCGCGCGCGAGGATCCCCGAGTTGTACGGTGCGCCGACGATCACGCCGACGCCGCGGCGCTCGCAGAGGGAGAGGAACGCGAGCGCTTCCTGCTCGAGCAGCGTGTAGCGTCCCGCCAACAGCACGCAGTCGAAGTCGGCGGCCTCGACGGCGTCCCGGCAGACGCGCCACGAGTTCACGCCGACGCCGATGGCGCCCAGCGCGCCGTCCCTGCGCAGACGCTCCAGTGCCGGGTAGGCGCCATCGATGGCCTCGCGAAACCGGCGCGGCTGGTCGGCCCCATGGTTGTACGGATCGATGTCGTGGATGAAGGCGACGTCGATCCTTTCGAGCCCGAGGCGCTCCAGGCTGGCCTCCAGCGAGCGCCGCACGCCGTC
The DNA here is from genome assembly GCA_003220225.1 of Candidatus Rokuibacteriota bacterium. GTDB lineage: Bacteria > Methylomirabilota > Methylomirabilia > Rokubacteriales > CSP1-6 > AR12. Next base: position 124,904 of record QHRU01000033.1, on the reverse strand, counting down.
GCGGCTGTAGTCATAGGCGATGCCATGCGCTTCGACCAGCCGGCCGACCTTGGTCGACAGCACGTAGCCGTCGCGCGAACGACCTCGCAGCGCCGCGCCCATGCGCCGCTCGCCGCCGCCCAGGTCGTAGAGCGGTGCCGTGTCGAAATAGCGGATGCCGAGATCCCACGCGGCGGCGACCACCCGGGCGGCGTCCTCGTCGGAAACCGGGCGATGCAGGTTGCCCACCTGGGAGCCGCCGAAGCCGAGCACGGTCACCGCGACCTTCGTGCGCCCCAGGCGCCGCGTGTCCGTCATCCTCATGCGGTATAGAATGCGCGTCACCGAGCCGGGCACCAACCGGGAGGCGACATGCGAAAGCTCCGCGGCACGTACACCGTCACCGTGACGCCGTTCACCCACGACGGCCGGCGCGTCGACGCTGACGCGCTCCGCCGCCTGATCGAGTTGCAGGTCACCGAGGGAATCCACGGCCTCATCCCGCTCGGCAGCACCGGCGAATCGCTGTCAGTCAGCGACGACGAGCGCGACGAGGTCGTCGAGACCGTCGTGAGGCAGGCGGCGGGCCGTGTGCCCGTCGTCCCCGGCTGCACGGCCGAGAACACGAACGACGCCATCCGCTACGCGCGCTCGGCCGAGCGCCTGGGCGCCGACGGCGTCATGGTCATGACGCCGTACTACGCGGCGCTCGACGAGGAAGAGATCGTCACTCACTTCACGCGGATCGGCGAGGCCGTCTCCATCCCCGTGATGCTCTACAACCATCCGGTGTCGGGGGGCTTCGACCTCACGCCGCCGGTCGTCAAGCGGCTGAGCGAGGTCGCCACGATCCGCTACATCAAGGAGTCGACGATCGACGTGCGCCGGGTGACACAGATCCAGCGACTCTGCGGCGACCGCATGACGGTCTTCGGCGGGTATCTCGGCTTCGAGTCGTTCGTGGTCGGCGCGGAGGGCTGGGTGGCCGTCTGCGCCAACATCGCGCCGCGCGTCTCGGCCGATGTGTTCAACCTCGCCGTCGACAAGCAGGACCTGCCTGGCGCGCAGAAGGCGTTCCACCACGTGAGCCCGCTGATCGACTTCCTCGGCGACCATCTCTACGTGCACGGCATGAAGGCGGCGTTCAAGATGATCGGCATGCCGATGGGCGATCCGCGTCCACCGCGGCTCGCCCTCAAGCCGGCGCTCGCCGCGCGGCTGCGCGACATCCTGGTCGGCATGGGCTTCACGCTCGACGAGCGGGCGGTCCGCGTGGCGCTGCAGCCCTGAGCCCGGGCGCGCCGTCGCTTGACTCGGTGAGGCGGGCGCCATAAGGTAGCCGCCCACGATCGAAGGACGTTCGCCACGGAGGGTGTCATGAGTCGACGGCTCCTCACAGCGTGCGCACTGCTCGGAGTGCTGGGCGGATGGATCACGGCGTCGCCGGCGTCCGCCGCCGACATCGTGATCAAAGCGGGCCACTCGGCGGCCGCCACCGAGCCCTACCAGGTCGGATTCGAGCACTTCAAGAAGCGCGTCGAGGAGCTGACCCGGGGCAAGGTCGAGGTGCAGCTCTTCCCCAACCGCACCCTCGGCAACGAGCGCGACATGATCGAGGGGCTGCTGCTCGGCACCGTCCACGTCACCGTGCCGTCCAACGCGGTGATGGCGGGCTTCGTGCCCGAGACGAAGGTGTTCGACCTGCCGTTCCTGTTCCGCGACCGCAAGCACATGTACGGCGTCATGGACGGCCCCGTGGGCGCGGAGCTGGGGGACAAGATGCGGGGCAAGGGCTTCCGCCTGCTCTCGTACTACGAGGCCGGCATCCGCCACATCATGACCAACAAGAAGTCGCTCACCAAGCTCGACGACCTCAAGGGCCTCAAGATCCGGACCATGGAGAACCCAGTCCATCTCGACGCCTTCCGCGCGATGGGCGCGAGCCCGCTGCCGATGGCCTACGGCGAGGTGTACACGGCGCTCCAGCAGGGCGTCATCGACGGCGCCGAGGCCGCCAACACGAACTACGAGGCGCAGAAATTCTACGAGGTCGCGCCCAACTGGGCGATGGTCGCGTGGACCACGCTCGTCTCCGACATGATCATGGGCGAGAAGTTCTTCCAGAGCCTCCCCGCCGACGTGCAGAAGGCCGTCGTCCAGGCGGCGCAGGAGTCGGCCAGGGTCGAGCGCGAGGCCTACGCCAGGAGCGAGGACGTGGCGCTGGCCACGCTCAAGGCCAAGGGCGTCAAGATCACGACGCCTGACCCGGAGCCGTTCCGCAAGGCGTCGCAGAGCGTGTACGCGAAGTTCGGTGGCCCCGAGGACCAGGCGCGCCTGAAGAAGATCCTCGACAGCAAGTAGGCGGAGCGGCGCATGAGTCACGCCCTGGGACTCCTGCGCCGCGCCATCCAGCTCGTCATCATCGCGATGTTCGCGGTCCTCATCGCGACCGTGTTCTATCAGGTGATCGGCCGCTACCTCTTCAATGCGCCGCCGTCGTGGTCCGAGGAGCTGGCGCGCTTCCTCCAGGTGTGGATCGCGCTGCTCGCCTCCGCGCTCTGCATCCAGCAGAGCATGCACCTCGGCGTCGATTACCTGCTCTACGCCGTCCCTCCGCGCGGCCGCGCCGCCCTCGAGGTGCTCGTGCACCTGATGGTCTCGGGGTTCCTGCTGCTGCTCCTCGTGCAGGGCATCAAGATCCTCGACGTGGCCTCCGTGCAGACCTCGCCGGCCATGGAAATCAACATGTGGTACGCGTACCTGGCCCTGCCCGTCGGGGCCGCGCTGATGCTGCTCGAGAGCGTGCTGAAGCTCGGCGAGTCGCTGCGCGCGCTGCGGAGCCCGGCGTGACCGCGGTCCTCCTGTTCGGGCTGCCCGTGCTCTTCGCGCTGGGCGTGCCGATCGCGTTCGGGTTGGGGCTCGCGACCACGTTCGCGCTGCTCTTCGGCGGCAGCGTCCCGCTCATCGTGGTTCCGCAGCGCGTGTTCACCTCGCTCGACTCGTTCCCGATCATGGCCGTCCTGCTCTTCATGCTGGCGGGCAGCATCATGGACGAGGGCGGCATGGCGCGGCGGATCATCAGCTTCGCCGGAGCGCTGCTCGGCCAGTTCCGCGCGAGCCTCGCCATGATCGCGGTCGGTGCGACCATGCTGATCTCCGGCGTGTCGGGTTCGGGCACCGCCGACACGGCTGCCGTGGGCTCGGTGATGATCCCGGCCATGATGAAGCGCGGCTACGAGCGGCGCTTCGTGACCGCGATCCAGGCCGCGGCTGGCGCGCTCGGGCCCATCATCCCGCCGAGCATCATCATGGTCGTGCTGGGCAGTGTCACCAACACCTCGATCGGCCAGCTCTTCATCGGCGGCATCATCCCAGGCATCATCATCGGCGGCTTCCTCATGATCGTGTGCTACGTGCACGCGCGCCGTGGCGGCGCCGCCTACGAGGCGACGGAGACGTTCTCGTGGAGCCGGGTGTGGACGACCTTCTGGCAGGCGATCCCCGGCCTCGGCATGGCCATCCTCGTCCTGGGCGGCATCCTCACCGGCGTCTTCACGGCCACCGAGTCGGCCGTGATGGGCGTCGTCTACGGCTTCGTGATCGGCCTGTGGGTGTACCGCGAGCTGCGGCTGAGCCAGATCCCTCGAATGCTCGTGGAGGCGGCGTGCCGCTCCGCCATCATCCTGATCATCATCGGCACGGCTGGGCTGTTCGGCTGGCTGGTGGCCAACCTCCAGATCCCCACCGTCGTCGCGCGGTTCCTGCAGGACCACTCGGCGAACTGGATCGTGTTCATGATCCTCGTGAACGCGCTCCTGCTCCTGCTCGGGATGTTCATGGAGTCGATCGCGGTCATCATCATCCTGATGCCGATCCTGTATCCCGTCGCCCAGAGCTTCGGGATCGACCTGCTCCACTTCGGCGTGGTGGTCTCGGTCAACCTGTCGATCGGGCTCGTGACGCCGCCCTACGGGGCGACCCTGTTCGTGGCGTGCAGCATCGCCAAGATGTCGATCCGCGAGGTCACCCCGGCGCTGCTGCCTTCGATCTTCGTCATGATCATCGCGCAGGCCCTGATCACCTTCATCCCGCCGCTCACCACCTGGCTGCCACGGCTGTTCATTCCGTGAGGGACGCCGTCTCGGGAGGAATGCGATGCACGACTCGTTCTTGACCGACGAGCAGCGGATGATCCGGCAGGCCGTGCGCGAGTTCGCCGAGAAGGACGTGCGCCCGCGCGCGGCCGAGATCGACGAGACCGACGAGTTCCCGCGAGATCTCTATCAGAAGATGGCCGACCTCGGCTGGTTCGGTCTCCTGCTTCCCCCCGAGGCCGGCGGCAGCGGCGCCGACACGTACAGCGCGTCGCTCGTCCACCAGGAACTGGGCCGCGTGTCGGCCGCGCTGGCCAACATGTACGCGGTCGCCATCGAGCAGGCCGACTTCTTCTGGGCGCTCGGCAACGAGGCGCAGCGGCCGCTGGCGCGCCGCGTTGCCAGCGGCGAGCTGATCAGCTGCCTGGCCGTCACCGAGTCACACACGGGCAGCGACGTGGCGGCCATCACCACGACGGCGGTCCGCGGCGGCGACCACTACGTGATCAACGGCGCCAAGGCGTTCGTTACGCTGGGCAAGGTCATCGACCTGCTCGTGATCCTCGCCGTCACCGACCGCACGAAGGGCAAGCGGGGCATGAGCCTCTTCATCATCGAGCGCGGCACGCCGGGATTTTCCTTCGGCCGCAAGGAGCGGTTGATGGGAATCAGGGGATTAGCGACGGGCGAAGTATTTCTCGAAAACGTTCGGGTGCCCGTCGCCAACCGCGTGGGGCCGGAGGGTGAGGGACTGCGCGTGGCGCTCAACGGCTTCAACTTCGCGCGGATCTGCATGGCCTCGATGGCGACCGGCCTCACCCAGGGCGCGTACGAAGAGGCGCTGCGCTACGCCCGCCAGCGCAAGGCCTTCGGCCAGGCGATCTACGACTTCCAGGCCGTCCAGTTCATGCTGGCCGACATGTGGGTGGACATCCAGGCGGCGCAGGGCCTGCTCTGGCAGGCGTCGAAGCTGCGCGACGCGGGCAGGCCGTACCTGGCCGAGGCCGCCGCCGCCAAGCTCTTCGCCTCCGACATGGCCGTGCGCAACATCAGCAACGCCGTGCAGATCCACGGCGGCGCCGGCTACACCAAGGACTACCCGGTGGAGCGGATGTACCGCGACGCCAAGCTCACGCAGATCTACGAGGGCACCAACCAGATCCAGCGGCTGATCATCGCGCGCCAGATCGCGAGCGCGGGGTAGCGCGGGGCCATGCGAACCCCGCGGGTCCTCGACGCCGATGCGGCGGCGGGGCTGATCCAGAGCGGACACACGGTGATCGTCGAGGGCAGCTCGGGCTTCGGCGTGGCCGAGGCCGTCCTCGCCGCGCTCGAGCGCCGCTTCGAGGCGAGCGGCGAGCCGCGCGACCTCACGGTCGTCCACACCACGGGCGTCGGTGACCGTGCCGCGCGCGGCATCAACCACCTCGCGCACGAGGGCCTGCTGCGTCGGGTGATCGGCGGAAACTGGGGGCTCATGCCTTCGCTGATCAAGCTCATCGCCGACGATCGCGTGGAGGCGTACAACTTTCCCCAGGGCGTGCTCTGCCAACTCTACCGCGAGATCGCCGCCGGCAAGCCCGGCGTCATCAGCCACGTGGGCCTCGAGACCTACATGGACCCGCGGCAGGACGGCGGCCGCATGAACGCCCGGACGCAGGAGGCGCTCGTCGAGCTCGTCCAGCTCGCCGGCCGCGAGTGGCTCTTCTACAAGGCGTTCAAGCCAGACGTCGCCCTGCTGCGCGGCACGACGGCCGACGCGCGCGGCAACATCACGCTCGAGCACGAGTGCGCGCTGCTCGAGCACCTCTCCGTCGCGCAGGCCGCCTACAACGCGGGCGGGCTGGTGATCGCCCAGGTCGAGCGGATGGTGGCCCACGGGCGCCTGCACGCGCAGCACGTGAAGGTGCCGGGCATCCTCGTCGATGTGGTCGTCGTGGAGCCGGAGGCGTGGCAGACGTGGATGGTGCGCTACTCGCCCGCCTTCAGCGGCGAGCGCCGGGTGCCACTGGCCGACGTGCCCCCGCTGCCGATGGGCGAGCGCAAGGTCATCGCGCGGCGCGCGGCCATGACCCTGCGCGCGGGCATGGTGATCAACCTCGGCGTGGGCATGGCCGAGGGCGTGGCGCGCGTGGCGGCCGAGGAGGGCATCAGCGACGCCTTCACCCTGACCATCGAGGCCGGGGCCATCGGCGGCGTGCCCGCCTCCGAGCTGAACTTCGGCGCCGCCTACAACCCAGACGCGATCGTCGATCAGCCCTACCAGTTCGACTTCTACGACGGCGGCGGCCTCGACATGGCCTGCGTGTCGTTCGCCCAGGTTGACGCGCGCGGCCACGTCAACGTCACGCGCTTCGCCGGGCGCGTCGAGGGCTCGGGCGGGTTCATCGACATCACGCAGAACGCCAAGGCCGTCTGCTTCCTCGGCACGTTCACGGGCGGCAAGGACGGCTCGATCCGGAAATTCGTCGAGCGCGTGGAACAGATCAGCTTCAACGGCGCGGCGGCGGCCGCGCGTGGCGCGCCCGTGCTCTACATCACCGAGCGGGCGGTGTTCGCGCTGACGCCGCAGGGGCTCGAGCTGCGCGAGGTCGCGCCGGGCGTGGACATCGAGCGTGACCTGCTCGGCCACATGGGCTTCGCGCCGCTGATCCCGACGCCGCCCAAGCCCATGGACGCGCGCATCTTCCGCGAGGCGAGGATGGGCATCGCGCCGGTGCCGGGCCTCGGCACCTCATGAAGACCCCGTGGATTCTAGCGGCGCTCGGGAGTCTGTGGCTTTCACCAGCCGAGGCTCTGTCACTGACGGAGCTCCATCGATCGATGAGGCTGTTTGAGGGTCGGGACTACGTGGGTGTGGAGGTGCATCGCCCAGACGCCAGCCCCGTCCTCGTGTCCTGGTATCGCGATCCGCGTATGACGGAGACCGTATGCCGGAGCCTGTCGGGTTTATATGGTGTGGGGGGAATCCGGGCTTGCTCCGGCTTCCACAGCATGATCATCGCGAGCGTGGGAGCCTCCGAGGACACGATGGATCACGAATGGTGTCACATCTACGGGTGGGCGGGTGATCATCCCGAGCAGAAGCCTGCGGTGTGCGAGACCAAGCCGTGGCGATCGTTTCCCGGAGCGATGAGTGCGCCCGCGGGATGGGGAATTGGGGCAAGCCATGGGTGCCCCCTGATCGGCAGCGTCTCGAGCCACGCCCAGGCGATGTTGCGCTCAGCGGTGGCGGAACTTGGGAGGACGCTTCTCGAGGAACGCGGCGAAGCCCTCGCGCGCGTCCGCCGTCTGGATGATCTCGACGTTGGCGTCGATCTCGCGGTCGCGCTGCTCGGCCGCGCTGAGGCCGGCGGCGCCGTCCACCAGGCGCTTGATGGTCCGCACAGCGCGCGCCGGACGCTCGGCGAGCGACTGAGCGAGGGCCAGGCTCTCCGCGGCCAGCCGGTCGGCGGGGAGTATGCGATTGACGAGGCCGATCCGCTCGGCCTCGGCGGCGTCGATGGGCTCGCCGCGCAGCAGCAACTCCTTGGCGCGCGCGATGCCGATCAGTCCGGGCAGGCGCTGCACGCCGCCCGTGCCGGGAAACAGGCCGAGCTTCACCTCGGACAGCGCGAAGCGGGCGCGCGCGCCGGCCAGACGCAGATCGCAGAACAGCGTCAGCTCGAGCCCGCCGCCGTACGCCACGCCGTTGACCGCTGCCACCACGGGCTGCGGCAGCGCGGCGAGCTTCTCGGACACGCCGATGATGTAGCGGATCTGGCGGCGCCAGCGCTCGGGATCCGACGCGCCAGGGAACTCCTTGACGTCGGCGCCCGCGGAGAACGCCCGCTCGCCCGCGCCGGTCAGCACGACGGCGCGGATCGTCCCGGACTCGGAGAGCTCGTCGACGAGCGTCTCGAGGCGCTGGTACATCGCCTGGCTGAGGACGTTGAGCGGCGGGTTGTCGAGCGTGAGGACGGCGACCGCGCCGACGTCCTCGCGGCGGATCAGACGACGACCTTCACGTGGTGACTGACCATGGCGCCTCTCTCGCGCGACTATACCCCACTCTCGAGGGTGAATTGCTGGCGCACGTGTGTTACGGTCGGGGCCGCGCCTGACGGACCGAGAGGAGACACGACATGAACCGCGACGACGTCAACTGGCGGGGCTACTGGGTCGCCGCTCCCACGCCGTTCACGCGCGAGGGCACGCTCGACGAGAAGCTCTGGCGCGAAGAGCTGCAGCTCTATCACGGCCAGGGCGTGCACGGCCTCCTCGTCAACGGGACGACCGGGGAGTGGTTCTCGCAGTCGGACGCCGAGCGCCGGCGGGTGGCGGAGATCGCCGTCGAGGAGCTGTCCGGCAAGACCACCGTCGTGATCGGCTGCACGACCTACACCGCCGCGCACAGCGCGGAGCTCGGGCGCCACGCAAAGGAGATCGGCGCCGACGGAATCCTGTCCACGCCGCCGCCCTACGCGGCGCCCACGGCGCGCGAGATCGTCGCCTTCTACCAGACCATCTCCGACCGCGTCGACCTGCCGCTCATGGTCTACAACTGGGCGCGCGGCGTGGTCGTGGAGATCACCGCGGACACGGCGCTGGAGCTGACGAAGATCGACCACGTCGTCGCCATCAAGGACAGCACGGCCAACCGCGTGCAGGCGCTGGCGACGCTCGAGCGGGTCGTCGACAGGGTCCGCGTCTTCGGCGGCTTCATCAACCCCCTCGGTCTCGCCGTGCTACGCGGGATCGGCGGCGACGGCAACATCGACGGCGGTGGCCTCGGCGCGGCCTTCGCCGTGGCCTTCTACGAGGCGTTCTGGCGCGGGGACTTCGCGGCGGCGCGCGCGGCTGCCGACCGGTACGTGGCGCTGATGAGCCAACTCATCAACCCCGACTGGAGCGGCGTCTATGGCTCGCCGCAGGCGCAGATCAAGGCGTGCATGCAGGTCCTCGGGCAGCCGGGCGGCTGGCCGCGCCCGCCGCTGCTCGCCATCGAGGATCCCAAGAGCCTCGCCGCGCTCCGCGACGTTCTCGCCTCGGCGGGGCTCATGCGTGGAGGTGCGGCGGCGTGACAGCAGTGAACCCGGCCGAGTGGCCACGAGAGGTCTGGGTCAACGGGCGCATCGTCGGACGGTCCGAGGCGGCGGTGTCCGTCGAGGATCGCGGCTTTCAGTTTGGTGACGGCCTCTACGAGGTGATCCGCGCCTACGGCGGCCGGCTCTTCCGGATGGACAGTCACATGCGCCGTCTCGCGGGCGGCGCCGGGTTCCTCGAGCTCGGGCTCACCCCCGGGCACGTCGACGAGATCCGCAAGGTGTCCGATCAGCTCGTCCAGCGCGCCGCGCTTCCCGACGCGGCCGTCATCATGTTCGTCACGCGGGGCGCCGCCTCGCGGAGCCACGCGCCGCCCGAGGGGATGCGCCCGACCATCGTGATCTACGTGCGCCCGGCCACCACGCCGGCTCCCGAGCTGCTCCGCGACGGCATCGCCGCCATCACGGTGACCGACTCGCGGTGGGGCCACGTCAACGTGAAGTCGCTCGCGCTGCAGCCGAACGTGCTGGCCAAGCGGCGCGCGCTGCGCGCGGGCGCCGCCGAGGCCATCTTCATCCGCGACGGCCATGTCACCGACTGTACGGCGAGCAACCCGTTCTTCGTGTTCGGCGGCCAGGTGCGGACGCCGCCCGAGAGCAACTACATCCTGAGCGGCATCACCCGGGAGGTGGCGCTCGAGCTGTGCCGGCAGGAGGGCATCCCGTGCGTCGAGACCGGCGTGCTCGACACCGAGCTGGCCCGCGCCGACGAGGCGTTCCTCACGGGGACGAGCGACGAGATCACGCCGGTGGTTCGCATCGACGGCCAGGTCGTCGGCGACGGCAAGCCCGGCCCGATCGCGCGGCGGCTCGCGGACGCGTTCCGGCGCGCCACGCGCGGCTGACGCCGACCCGCCGCCTGCCATGATCGGCCAATCCCCCAGGAGCAAGGACGCGCATCGCTTCCTGGCCGGCCACGGCCGGTACGTCGACGACCTCACGCGCCCCGGCCTCGTCCACCTCGGGGTCGTGCGCAGTGCCCACGCCCATGCCCGAATCACCAGGGTCGACGCGACAGCGGCCCGGGCGATCCGTGGCGTGCTGGCGGCGTGGACGGCGGCCGACCTGCCGCAGCTCGCACAGCCGCTCGCCACCGCGTCCAGCGGCGCGCACAAGGAGCGGCCGTTTGTCGTGCCGCTGCTCGCCGGCGACCGGGCGCGCTACGTCGGCGAGCCCGTCGCCGTCGTCGTGGCCGAGACCGCGGCCCTCGCTGCCGATGCACGCGACGCGGTCAGCGTCGAGTACGCGCCGCTGCCGCCGCTGGTCGGCGCGGCGGCGGCGCGGGGTTCGGCGACGCGCGTGCACGCCGACTGGCCGGACAACGTGGCGCTCTCCGTGGGCGGGGCCGTCGGGGAGATCGATCTCACGCGGCCGGGCCTCACCGTGGTGCGCGAGCGGTTCCGGCATCAGCGCTTGGCCGCGATGCCGATCGAGTGCCGCGGCGCGCTCGCGCAGTACGACGCGGAGACCGGCGTGCTGACCGTGTGGGCGTCGATCCAGAGCCCCTACAGCCAGCGCGACGTCATCGCGCGGGTCCTCGGCCTGCCCGCCGAGCGCGTGCGTGTGATCGTGCCGGACGTCGGCGGCGCCTTCGGCCCGAAGGGACAGGTCTACGCCGACGAGGTGCTGGTGGCGGCGGCGGCGTTCCGGCTTCGTCGTCCCGTGAAATGGGCGGAGGCACGCCGCGAGCATCTGGCGACGGTGGGCCACGACCGCGAGCAATTGCACGAGGCCACCATCGCGTTCGCGCTCGACGGCACGATCGCCGCCCTCGAGGACAGCTTCCTCGCTGACGTCGGCGCCTATCCGGTGATGGGCAACGGTCTCACCGCCAACACGGTGAACCACCTGCCGGGGCCGTACCGCGTGCCGCACTACCGCGGCCGCGGCGAGAGCGTGGTCACCACCACGATGTTCAACGCGGCGTATCGCGCGGCGGGCCGTCCCGAGGCCAATTTCGTCATGGAGCGCCTGATGGACATCGGCGCGCGCCGGCTCGGGCTGGATCCGGCCGATCTGCGCCGGCGCAACCTGATCCGGGCCGCGGAGATGCCGTACCGCCCGGGCCTGACCTATAAGGACGGCGTCGCCGTCACCTACGATCCGGGCGATTATCCCGCGGCCTTCGAGCGATTGCTGGGGGCGTTCGGCTACGACGAGTGGCGCAAGCGGCAGATGGCCACGGCGGGCTCGGCGCGACCCATCGGCGTCGGCATCGCGTGCTACGCGCAGGGCACCGGCCTCGGCCCCTTCGAAGGCGCCACCGTCCGCGTCGATCCTCAAGGGAAGGTCTACGTGCTGATCGGCGTCGCCGCGCAGGGGCAGGCGCACTCGACCACGCTCGCGCAGATCGCGGCGAGCGAGTTGGGCGCGAGCTTCGACGACGTCATCGTGCTCGGCGGCGACACGACCCTGATGCCCTACGGCATGGGCACCGGCGGCAGCCGCGTGATGGTCAACGCGGGCAATGCCGTCGCGCGCACGGCCGCCGAGGTGCGCGAGCGCGCGGCCGTCGTCGCCGCCGAGCTCTTCGAGTGCGCGCCGGCGGACGTTCGCTTCGAGGCCAGCCGCGCCTTCGTGGCCGGCGTGCCCGATCGCACGCTGCCGCTCGCCCGCCTCGCTCAGGCCGCGGTCCGCTCGAAGACGCTCGGGTCGACGACGGGCGAGCCGGGCCTCAACGCGTGCACGTGGTTCTATCCCGACACCGTGACGTGGGCGTTCGGCGGCCAGGCGTGCGCGGTCGAGGTGGACGTCGAGACGTGCCACGTGCGGCTGCTGCGGCACGTCGTGCTGCACGATCCCGGCCGCGCCATCAACCCCGCGATCGTCGAGGGCCAGCTGCAGGGCGGCGCCGCGCAGGGGATCGGCGCCGGGCTCATGGAAGCGGTCGTCTACGACGCGCAGGGCCAGCTGCTGAGCGGCAGCCTCATGGATTACGCGATCCCGAAGGCGGACGACCTGCCGTGGCTCGACGTGGTCCTCGACGAGCACCCGTCGAGCGTCAACCCGCTCGGCGTCAAGGGCGTCGGCGAGAGCGGCTGCATCGCCGGCGCCAGCGCGGTCGCCAACGCGGTGGAGGACGCGCTCGCCGACCGCGGCGTGGTCGTGCGCGAGCTGCCGATCACACCCGCGCGGCTCTTCGCGCTACTGCACGGCCGCGGCTGAGGGACGCCCGCGGGAGGGCTCGCCGGTCGCGCCCAGCGCGACGCCGCCGAGGATCAGCGCCACCGCCACCAGCAGCGCGAGGCCGGGACGCTCATCGAGCCAGAGCATGGCGACCACGATGCTGACCACCGGCGTCGCGAGCAGGCCGAGCGACGTCGTGACCGCGGAAAGACGACGGCCGGCCATCGCGATCGCCCAGTACGGCAGCGCCTGCCCCGGCAGACCCGCGTACACGAACAGCGCCGTCAGCCGCGGTGTCCACTCGAACACCGGCGGTCCCGAGACGACCCAGGCGAGCGGGAGCAGGACGAGCGTCGCCAACAGCATCTCCCACGGCAGCAGATCGAACGGCGTGGACCGCCACGGGTGCCCACGGATGTGCAGGATGCTGGCGGCCCAGAGCAGCGCGGCGACGAGGATGGCGACGTTGCCGAGGACGACGGCCCCCCGCGTCCAGTCGAGGGCCAGTGGATTGAACAGCACGACGAGCCCGGTGAGGCCCGCGATCACGCCGACGAGCCGCCGGGCGCTGAGCCGCTCGCCCAGAAACAGACCCGCGCCCGGGACGACCCAGAGCGGCGTGGTGTAGGCGAGGACGGCCGAGCGGCCGGCGGGCACGAGCGCGAGCCCGGCGGTCGACAACGTCGTGAAGCCGACCATGTGCAGCAGCGTGATGCTGAGCAGCACCGGCAGATCGGCGCGCGGCGGCCGAACCAGCCGGCGCGTCGCGAGGGCCAGCGCGAAGAGCGCAAGCGTGCCGAGGGCCGCGCGCAGCGCGACGGCCCACAGCGGCGGGACGGTCTGGAGGATCACCTTGTTGATCGGCCAGGTCAGGCCCCACGCGAACACGACGGTGACGAGCAGCACGGCGCCGGCGCGGTGCGACGGCGCCGGCGTCGGAGGGGTCAGGACGCCCAGGGATTCGGTTCCGCCGCGCGCGCGGCGAGCGCTTCACGCTGCAGCCAGCTCGCGGCGAGCGGCACGACCAGCATCGCGGCGCCGAGGATATTGAGGATGCCGAAGCCCCACGCGCCGAGGACCATGCCGCCGAGCGCGCTGCCGACGGCGCCCATCAGGCCCATGACGAGGTCGGCCAGTCCCTGGATCGCCGCCCGCTCTTCCGGCGAGAGCGCGTCGGTGAGCAGCGCGCTCGCGGAGACGAAGGCGAGGTTCCAGCCGACGCCGTTCAGGAAGAGTCCGGCGATGACGAGCCCGCTCGCGCGCCCGGGCGCGAGGCCGGCGAGGGCCAGCGCCAGCAGCAGCACGACGCCGCCGGCGCCGATCATCGGCAGCCGCCCGAAGCGGTCGCACAGCCAGCCCGAGAGGGGCGACGCGACGTACATCCCGCCCAGGTGCAGCGACACGGCGAGCCCGATCGTGTTCACGGCGTGTCCCTGGTCGTGCAGGTAGAGGGGCGAGGTCGACGTGGTGCCGATCATCACGAGCTGGCTGACCATCAGCGTGCCGTAGGCCACGATCACCCGCGGCTCGCGCAGAATTGTCCCCGTCGGGCGTCCCCGCCGGGCGGCGCCGGCCGTCGCGGGCGGCGGCTCGAGCCGTCGCGCGATGGCGAGCGGATCGGGCCGCAGGAGCGCCTGCACGAGCATCGCCGCCAGCGCGTACCCGGCGACGGAGATCAGAAACGCGCTGGCCACCGACGACACGCCGAGCACGGCGCCGACGCGAATGGCCGGGGCCATGAGGATCGGGCCGACGATCGAGCCGACGGCGGAGCCCCAGACGATCAGGCCCATCGCGCGGCCGCGCTGCGCGCCGGGACTGATGTCGGCCGCCGCGTAACGTGCCAGGAGGTTCGACGTCTGCGCAGTGCCGAACAGCGCCATGCCCGTGAGGAAGAGCGCGAAGCTCTGCTGGCCCACGCCGAGTATCCCGAGCGCGGCGCCCACGACGGCGAGCGAGTAACCGAGGGCCAGTCCCGGACGGCGCCCGAAGCGGGCCATCAGCCGCGACAGCGGCCAGCTCGCGAGCGCGGTGCCGAGCGAGCCGACGCCGACGGGGAGCCCGGACCACGTATTGGTCCCGGTGATGGCGGCGGCCATGATCGCGCCGACGGCCATGCTCATCGAGAACCCGGTGCTGCCGCAGACCTGCGCGGCAAAGAGCGTCGCCATCAGCGCGCCGCGCCGGCGCAGCGGTGAGCCGGCGGAGGACGGGAGCGAAGTCACCACGTCATAGTACGACGCGGCGCAACAGGATGAAGAAGGGCGCCAGAGAAATTTGACAGACCCTACTCCACCGCCCTAGAGTCCTGCCGATGATGACGGACAGGGATCTGGGGGCTCGACTCCTCAAGCGCCTCGCCCGCGCCGGCTGGTGGAGCTAGCTGTGCGGACCTGGGTCATTGCCGCTGACGTCCTCCTCGCGAGTCTGGGGTTCGTGGTCTTCATCTGGGGCGACCTGACGACGCATCACGGCGTCCGGGCGGGCGGTATCGTGCTCGTCACCCTAGCGTTCGTCGCTGGAGCGATCATCAGTACCTTCCGTGGCCACGAGCGATGATCCGGGCGGACGCGTGACGGACCTTGAACGATTAGGGCTCGGTCTCGTCGGATTCGCAGTCGTCGTCGTCGTCGCTGGCGTGCTGCTCGGCCTCATCGGTGCGTGGATCACCAAGAAGCGCGGAGGTCGAGGTTAGCCTCATCCCTCGAGGGTTTTTGCGAGATTCTAGCCACTCTTGACCGTCGCGCCACCCTTGACCGACGCGGCGCTTTTCGCCGGCGGATCCTTCAGGCCCTGAGGTTCTGAACGATGGACGTCTTCGCCTCATGCATCATCCGCAGCAGGCCCGTGAGCATGCCGCCCTTGATCTCACACCACGACTGTCTCTGCGATCGTGAGCGTCACCGTCGCGTCTCTCCTAGTTCATTCCCTCAGGTTTAAATTTAGAACCGGCGGGCGCCTCATCATGCCCGGTACTTCATCCTGCAGCGGGCCGAAAGCCACTTGACGAAGACCCTCTTTCGGCAGATTCTCGGCCGCGTCGCGCGACTCGACCGGCCTCCCACGTGAGGACGGCGCATGGGCTGACACACGAACTGGAGCATCGCCCGACCCTTCGGCACGGGCTGGGTCAGGGGCGTGGGCGCTGCAGAAGTGGCGCGTGTGAGGTGTTGCGAACGGTCGAACGAGGTGGTGGAGCATCCGGGGAGAAACCACATATGCGGCCACGTGACGTGTACCTCGGGGCACTCCTTCTGTTTTCGTTCTTCACCGCGACTTCACAAGCCACAGCGCAAATCCTCGAAACAGACTATAGCAATCCGCCGTATGTAGTCGGCGGGGTCGATCAGACCCTCAGTCCAGGGTGGGCAAGGGACGTCTGCGGCGGCCGGCGGTTCCTGGCAAATCGGACGCCACTGTTCGAATGGACGCCCGTATTTAGCAGCGAGGTCGACGAACGGCTCGTCGGGTTCGCGGGCACTATTGTCGAGGAACCTACAATCTCCGGGAAAGATCTGCCGTTTACTCATCCATTCGGCACCGACTGGGAGTTTTTCGTCGCACCAGACCAAAGTTATGCGTCCCTCCTGGCACCCTCGAATGGATGTACTGGCTTCACCCCGGAGGGTGTTTGTCTGAACAGCGTGGCCGACAACAATAATGCCAACGCGGGGTGCACGGGGCCCGGGACACCCGAGAGTTGCTGCAGCGGAGCGGCCATCGGCAACTGCAACGTAAATATGGAGTATAAGGCGGCAGTCGAAGGCGCCCACCGGGAGCAGTTGCCGCTGCCGACAAGCCCCCTGGGAGTCCGAGCTGTTCTCGGTTTCGAGACCGACCAAGGCCTCGTTCCTCCAGACTACCGCGCCCGGGCGCACAAGGGCGATCGCGTGGCGATGTTCGGGCGCTGGATCGTGGATTGTGGCCACGAGGATTTTCACTCGGAGATGCATCCACCCCTGTTGACGGCCTTTGGCCGTCAAGTCTCCGGATCGTCAGGACAACCCGTCACCTTCTCAGAGGTGATATCGAGGCCCTATCTCATAAGCCAGACCTTCGAAGACGGGAAAGGTGTGCGGCACCACCTCTACAATGAGCTGCTGAAGGGGATGGCCATACCAGACTGCCCGGTCATCGGTGACATTGTCGAAGGAGCTCTCGATGAGTCTGGGGGATGCACGGTAGATGTCTGCGCCTTCGGCGTCTGTGTACCGACGTTCTGCCTGGATCCGGTGTTGTGGTTTCATGTGCCCTGCACGACGCGCTTCGAGGCACACCAGCGCTTCCTGCCGAAACCCTTCAAGGGCTTCCAGACGATGAGCTACATCCTGAGACCACCGGTGCCGAGGCAGTGTGCGGCACACAAGCTGTTGGTCTCGTCTCACTTCACGGTGCGCCATGGGGTCACTGCGTCCATCGAGCCGTTCACCAGTGATGCTGCACGGGTCATCATCACGATGGACGACAGCCAGTACACGGCGCCGCCTTTGCCACCAAAGGCCGATATGAGTCTGTCCATCGACGACATCAGGTTCTTAGAGCCTGATACGGCCGATACGATCGTCACTATCCGGGATATCCTGCTCGCACTTGCCCCGATCGATCCCTCGATAGGACCGCTCTTCGCTCTCATCCTGGAACGGGGCCTACTCACCGATTGCTACGACCCGTCCTACGGCACTCTCGGCAGCAGTACATTTCCGGATTGCGCCGCCCTCACGCCGCTCATGGCCGCGAGTCCCCTGGACTCTCAGAACGTCGTCGTGGCGACGCCGATCGATCAGCTCTCGGGTCCGATATCCGCAGAGGACAACAGCGACGGCCAGCCGTTCCCCGTTTACGGATCGGCATCGGTGGAGTGGTCCCGGGAGAAGTTTCCGCCGGCCATAACGATCATCCAGCCGGCGGCGACCACGTACTTACACAGTGATGTCCTCACGCTGAATTACAGTGAGGCCGACACGGGTTGTGGGGTCGGCAGTGTGACGCCGCGTCTGGACGGGTTGACCATGCTTGACGGTCACGGACTGCAGAGCGGTCAGGCGATACGCCTGCTGGCGGAATTGGCCCCGGGTGACCACACGTTCACGGTTGACGCGGCTGACAACGTGGGAGGGACCAGCAAGGCGTCGGTCAGTTTCACGATCATCGTCACGCCCGATAGCATCAAGAATGACGTCGGGCAGTTCCGCGCGAGCGGCGCGATCGATAACGGGGGCATAGCGAAGTCTCTCCTCGCCAAGTTGGACGCCGCCGCCGCTGCGCGGGCAAGAGGCAGCTGCGAAACCGCTGACAATATCTATCAGGCGTTCATCAACGAGCTGCAAGCGCAGAGCGGCAAGCACGTGGACGCCACCGCAGCAACGATTATGATCACCGACGCGCAGTACTTGATCGCGCACTGCCCGTGAAGCGTTCGTCGTGGGTCATCGACCTGTTGTTGGACACCTGGGCGGTGGTACGCATGAGGACGCCCGTGCCGGCCGCGGTGGCGATGCTCGCGCTGGTGGTCTCGCCGGTCTGGGCGCAGGCGCCTCCGAGCGCGCCGGGGGACCTCGACGCGGTCAAGGCGGATCTCGACCGCGTCAAGGCCGACCTCGCAGACCTCAAGCGCCTGCTTGGCCCGATCCTGCGGCTCATGGAGCAGCGCTCCGTCCCCGGCGGTCCCGCCACGCTGCCCGGCCCCGCGCGTGCGAGCCTGGCGGACGCGCCAGCACTCGGCCGACCTGACGCACCCGTGACGCTCGTGGAGTTCTCCGACTATCAATGTCCGTTCTGCGGGCGGTTCTTCTCGGCGACGCTGTCGACGCTCAAGCGCGACTACATCGACGCGGGCAAGGTGCGCTATGTGTTTCGGGACTACCCGCTCGATCAGATCCATCCGCAAGCGCGCAAGGCCGCCGAGGCCGCCCACTGTGCTGGCGACCAGGGCAAGTATTGGGAGATGCACGACCGACTCTTCCAGAACCAGAAGGCCCTTACCCCTCCGCAGCTCAGCGAGCACGCACGTACGCTCGGGCTCGATGGCGCCGCGTTCGACACCTGCTTGACGTCGGGCAAGCACGCCGGGCGAGTCCAAAAGGGCCTCGAAGACGGTCTGGCCGCCGGGGTCCAGGGCACGCCGGGGTTCGTGATAGCGAGGACGAAACCTGGCGACAGTGTCGAGGGCACGCCCATTCGCGGCGCCCAGCCCGTGGAGGTCTTCCGCCGCCTCATCGACCAGCTCTTGGCGGACAAGTAGAAATCTCGGTCAACCCAACACTCCTGTGCTCTCCGCTCGCGTCGCGTGTGGAGGCGGTGACGCCGCATCGCTTCCGGCACACCTTTGCCACGCGCCTGCTGGAGGGCAACGCGGCAGGCGAGAAGGCCGATCTCAGACAGGTGCAGGACCTTCTCGGCCACGAGAGCGTTGCCACCACCGAGGTCTACACACAGGTGACAGCCCAGCGCCTACGCTCGGCCGTGAACGTCCTCTCAAAGAAGCCTAGCGGTGAAAAGGTTCTGTTCCCGGATTCTGTGCCTGCGCCACGGGTCCCGAACGATGCCGCGGCAACTACGCGGAATGAATAAAGCGCGCCAGAGAAGATCTGTAAGCCGGGTCCTGTCCCCCGAGCGTGTGACCCAGGGTGACGGTCATTTCTCTAGGACGCCGGTTGCCCGGCGTCTCGAGCGGCCTTACCCGAGAGCCACGGACGGGCCGTCCGATCGCTCTCCTATTTGGCCTTGCTCCGGGTGGGGTTTGCCTAGCCGGTGCGGTCACCCGCGCCGCTGGTGAGCTCTTACCTCACCGTTTCACCCTTACCGCCTTGCGGCGGCGGTATGTTTCTGTGGCACTTTCCGTGGGGTCGCCCCCCCTGGCCGTTAGCCAGCACCCTGCCCTGCGGAGCCCGGACTTTCCTCCCGCCGTGTTGCCACGGCCGGCGACCGTCCGATCTTCTCTGGCGCGTCCTTCAGTATAGCGCCGCGGCGCGGTGCAAACGGAGGGCCCCGGCGTCCCAGCGCCTACGAGGCGACCGTTCTCCAGGCGCGGGCGACGACCTCGAGCGCCCACAGCGAGCGCGTCAGCCAGAGCCCACGCTCGGCGTACGCGAACCCGCCGAGGGCCAACACCGCGAAGACGGTGGCCGTCCAGCGCGGCAAGCTGAGCGCGCGCGCGGCGGGGGCGAGGACTTCGGACAGCAGCCCGAGCGCCGTCAGCGTCACGGCGGTGGCGGCGAGCAGCACGACGGGGCCGAGGAAGGGGCAGTAGAAGCGGGCGGCGACAGGGGCGTTTACTGACCGAAGAGGTCCTTGAAGAACTTTTTGACGGGACCGGGCTCCTCGCTCACCGTGGCGGTCTTCACCACGCGCGGGCGGGGCCCGAGCGCGATGCGAACGTTCGAGCGCTGGCCCGCTTGCACCTCGATGTGGCGCACCTCGGTGCTGAACGCCGAGTGCATGACGCGCAACCGGTAGCGGCCTTCCTTCAGGCGCCGGGTCAGGCTGCCGTCGGGCTCCACGTTGAGCGTCGTCACCAGCGCGTCCTCCGGCGTGAGGATCTCGACGGTCGCCGCGATCGGCTTGCGCGTGCGGGCGTCCTGCACCGCGGCGACGATCTCGCCCTGATGGGGCGGCATGGCGGCCGACGTGAGGCTGCCCATCGAGAAGAAGGCGCCGACGATCGTCAGCATGCCGGCGAGAATACCGACCAGCGTCTGGACCGTCGAGAGCGGCTGGCGCAGCACGACCGCAAACCAGGGCGTCGTCGTTGTCGTTGCTGGGGGTGCGAGGGTTTCGTCTTCGGCCACGCCCGAACAATTGGCAAAGATCGAGCCAGACCAGGGCGGCCGCTAACTGGCTGTTATCACGGGACCGAACTCCGCTGGCGTGTCGGGGTGGTCAGCCAGAACGGCAAAGCACTGATCAGCGTTGTCAGTCCGCTGATCAGCGACTGACCAGCGTCGCGATCGCGCAGCGCGCCAGCGCATCGACGCGGTCGTTGAGCGCGTCGCCGCTGTGGCCCTTCACCTTGTGCCAGACGACGTCGTGCCGCCGCGTTTCGGCGAGGAGACGCTCCCAGAGATCACGGTTGGCGACCGACTGCTTGCCGGCGCCCAGCCAGCCGTTGGCCTCCCAGCGCGTCCACCAGCGATCGCGGAAGCAGTTCATGACGTACGAGGAGTCGGTGAAGACGTGCACGGTGCGGCGGCCCGCGACGGCGGCGAGGCCTTCGATGGCCGCCCTCAGCTCCATCCGCTGATTCGTGGTGTGCGGCTCGGCGCCGCTCACGATCCGTTCGGCGCCGTCCTCGACGAGGAGGGCGGCCCAGCCGCCCGGCCCCGGATTGCCCGAGCAGGCGCCGTCCGTGTAGAGGGTGACCTCGGTCACTCCTGCCAGTAGAGGTAGCGCCCGCAGCTCTCGCAGACCATGAGCCCGGTCGCCGCGCGCAGCTCCTGGATCGCTTGCGGGCGGATGCCCACGCGGCAGCCCCCGCAGACCGCGGCCGCCGACACCGCGGCCACCGCGACGCCGCCGCGCGCCTTGAGGATGCGGTCGTAGCTCGCGAGCACGCCGACCGGCAGCTCTTTCGCCCGCGACCTGCGCTCGGCGCGCACGATCTCGAGCTCCTGCTCGACGGCGGCCAGCTTCTTGCGCACGACGGCCTCGTCCTGCCTGGCCTGCTCCTCGCGGGTCTTGAAGCGCTGCTCGGCGTCCTTGATGTCGACGGCGAGCCGCTCCTGCATCTCCATCAGCCCGAGGATGTCCTCCTCGGTCTTCGCCTTTTCCTGCTTGGCTTCCTCGATCTCGAGCAGGACGGCAGAGTACTCCTTGTTGGTCTTGACCTCGTAGAGCTTGGCCTCGAGCTTCTGGCGCTTGACGTTGGCGACCTCGAGGTCCTTTTCCCTGGTCCGGAGGTCCTTCTTGGTCGCGTCGACCTTGGTCTTGATCGTCTCGACCGTCTTCTTCGCGTCGGCCAGCGCCGTCTGGAGCGCCTCGATCTGCCGCGGGAGCCGGGCCGCCTCGGTCTCGAGACCGGCGATCCGGGCATCGAAGCCCTGAAGCTCTATGAGCGTCTGAAGCTGTGCGTCCACAGTGTCTCCATGCATAGTACGGTTGACTGCGGAGCGGAGCCACACCCTTCTATGGCAGGCCGCCCGCGGTTCACGGCGATCTCGCGTGCCGATACAGTGGTGGGCCCACCTGGATTCGAACCAAGACCGTTCCGGTTATGAGCCGGGTGCTCTGCCGTTGAGCTATGGGCCCCGAGGCGGAATGGCGTCATGACTCGAGGAAGCTCCGCAGCTTCTTCGACCGCGACGGGTGCCGCAGCTTGCGGAGCGCCTTGGCCTCGATCTGGCGGATACGCTCGCGGGTGACCGCGAAGTCCTGTCCAACCTCCTCCAGCGTGTGCTCGCAGCCATCGGACAGCCCGAAGCGCAGCCGCAGCACCTTCTCCTCGCGCGGCGTGAGCGTGTTGAGGACCTTGTTCGTCTGCTCGCGCAGCGAGAGCCCGATGATGGAGTCGACGGGCGACACGACCTGCTTGTCCTCGATGAAATCGCCGAGGTGGCTGTCTTCCTCTTCTCCGATCGGGGTCTCGAGCGAGATGGGCTCTTGCGCGATCTTCAGGACCTTCCGGACCTTGTCGACCGGCACTTCCATCTTGGTGGCGATCTCTTCCGGTGTCGGTTCGCGGCCCAGCTCCTGGACGAGCTGGCGCGAGGTCCGGATGAGCTTGTTGATCGTCTCGATCATGTGCACCGGGATGCGGATCGTGCGCGCCTGGTCGGCGATGGCGCGCGTGATGGCCTGGCGGATCCACCAGGTCGCGTAGGTCGAGAACTTGTACCCGCGGCGGTACTCGAACTTGTCGACGGCCTTCATGAGGCCGATGTTGCCTTCCTGGATCAGGTCGAGGAACTGCAGGCCGCGGTTCGTGTACTTCTTGGCGATCGAGATGACGAGCCGGAGGTTGGCCTCGACCATCTCCTTCTTGGCGATGGCCGCCTTGTGCTGGCCCTGCTTGATGACCGTCATCACGCGCTTGATCTCGTCGGCCTTGGCGTTGGCGCGCGCCTCGGCCGCCTTGATCTCCTGCTGGGCGACCCAGATCTGCTGCTGCTTGGGGCTCTGGAACTTCTTGGCCGCCCTGAGGTGCAGGTCGGAGACCCCGTTGGCCGCGGCCGCCGGATCGCGGAACGAGACGTAGATGAGGTTCTGGACCTCCTCCGGCGACGGCCGGCGGCCGTTGGTCCAGAGGTGGATGACCCGCTCGGCCCGCTCGATGTCGTCGAGCAGGTCACGCAGACGCTGCACGAGACCGCGCCGGGCGGGATCGCCGTCCTCGCGATCGATGATCTGGTTGCCGATGTTGAGCGCACGCAGCTTCTCGAGGACCTTGCGGTTGCGGTCCATCGCCTGCGTCTCGAGCTTCTTCCACGCGGGCTCCTTGACCTTGCCTCGGCCGCGGCGCCGCGGCGTCTTGCCGCCGGCCTTGGCCCGCAGCTTCTTGGCCTTGTCCGCGATCTGATCGCGCTCGCGCAGCATCCGCTCGACGGCGCCGAACGCGTTCACGACCGTGCGCGTCAGCTCGATTTCCTTCTCCTCGGTGAACTCCTCCTCGTTGACGTCGACGACTTCCTTGATGGAAATGTCGGCGCGCCGCAGCAGCTCGCGCAGCTCGCGGAAGCGCTCGAGCGCCAGGTTGGTGCTGAGGATGGCCACCGTGACCTGGTTCTTGCCCTCCTCGATGCGCTTGGCCAGCGCGATCTCGCCCTCGCGCGTGAGCAGGGCCACCCGCCCCATCTCGCGCAGGTAGAGCCGCACGGGATCCTCGGTACGCCCGACGGGGCCGGGCGTGAGGTCGATCGGCTCCGCGGGCCCATCGTCGTCGTCGTCGGCCTGCTGCGGCTGGCGCTCGCGGCCGACCTCGGAGGGCAGGCGACCGGCCTTGGCGGAGTCCACCACCTCGATGTCCATGGCGCCGAACATCATCATGATGTCGTCGAGCTGGTCGAGCGACACGATGTCCGACGGAAGGGCGTCGTTCACCTCGTCGTAGGTGAGGAAGCCCTTCTGCTTGCCCATCGAGATGAGCCGGTCGAGCTCCTCCAGCTTGGGTTCTTCACTCATGCGCTTGAACTCCTTGCGGACCCTGGGGTCCCGTCTGTGGCGACTGGCCGACGGCCCGGTCGACGACCTGCGCGCTGCCCCCCTGATGCTCGTAGATGCCGGCGCTGTCCTGCTGCACGGCGAGCAGGTCATCCTCGAGCGAGGCGTGCACGCCTTGCGACGACTGGGTCTCGGCGATCGACCGGCTGAGCGCGCGAACCCGCCGTCGTCGCTCGAGGAACCGCAGGCGCCGCTGGAACTGCTCGATGCTCTCGCGCGCGTCCGGCATCGTCGCGTCATCGACCATGAGCGCGGCGAGCATGTGACGCGCCGCCTCGCTCGGCAGCTCGGCGAGGAGTGCGGTGGCCTCGACCTCCGGGAATCGTTTGAGCGTGTCGACGATCTCCCGCAGGGGCGGCTGCGAGACGTCGGCCGCGTCGAGCAGCGGCAAGAGGGCTGCGCGCGCCGCGCGATCCACGAGCAGCAGCGTGACGAGCTTCGTGACGAGCTTCTTGTCGTCCGCCACCGCCGCGTTCGTGGCCGCGCCGACGGCCGCGGGCGGCTTGCGCAGCGAGGCGGACAGCCGCTGCGCCTCGATCCAGAGCTGCGTGGCATCGACGCCCAGGCGCGTGGCCGCCTCGCGGGACAGGGTGGCGGCCTCCTGGGCGTCGCCCACCTTCGACAGCATCAGCGCGACGCGCGCGAACGCGTTGGTCCGGGCGCGGGGCCCGGTGCCGTCGGACTCGCGGATCGTCCGCTCGAGCGCGTAGGACAGGAGGCTGCGGGCTCCGGCGATGCGCTCGGCGAAGGCGGGGGCGCCCTCGGCGCGCAGGAAGGTGTCCGGATCGTGACCGGTGGGCAGCAGCGCGACCTTCACGCGAAGCGCGCCGCCGTCGAAGGCGCCGGAGCGGTTGACCGCCCACGCGAAGCCGCCGGACGTCGGCTCGAGCAGCTCCTCCGCGCGCTCGGCCGCCTTCTGACCGGCGGCGTCGGCGTCGAAGAAGGTCACGACCTCGTCGCAGTAGCGGCGCAGGAGCGCCAGCTGCGCGGGCGTGAACGCCGTGCCGAGCGCGGCCACCGTCTCGGGGAAGCCGTGCTGGTGCGCCATGAGGCAGTCGACGTAGCCCTCGACGAGCAGCGCGCGGTTCTTCGTCCGCATCGGCTCGCGCGCAACGTCGGCCGCGTAGAGGAGGTTGCCCTTGGTGTAGAGCGGCGTCTCGGGGGAGTTCAGGTACTTCGGCTGGTCGTCGCCGAAGGCACGGCCGCCGAAGGCCACCACGCGCGACTGGAGATCGCGGATCGCGAACAGCAGGCGGTTGCGGAAGCGGTCGTACGAGCCGCTGCGGTTCTCGCGCTGCACGGCGAGCCCCGCCGCCACCAGCGTCTCCTCGCCGATCTTCTCGCTCCTCATGAAGTCGAGCAGCCGGTCCCAGCCCTCGGGCGCATAGCCGAGGCCGAAGCGCCTGGCCACGTCGGGATCGAGGCCACGCTCGGCCAGGTATGTGCGCGCCCGCTCGCCGCTCGGCCCCCAGAGCGTCTCCGCATAGAAGCGCGCGGCGAGGTCCATCGCGCGGAACAGCTCCTCGCGCCCGGAGTCCCCGGCCTGCGCGCCGCGCGCCTCGGGCAGCGACACGCCGGTCGTCTTGGCGAGCGCCCGCACGGCCTCGGGGAACGACAGCCGGTCCTGGCGCATCAAGAAGCCGAAGACGTCGCCGCCCACGCCGCAGCCGAAGCAGTGGAAGATGCCCTTCGTGGGATTGACCATGAACGAGGGCGTCTTCTCGCCGTGGAACGGGCAGAGGCCCTTCCAGTTCGCGCCCGCCTTGCGGAGGTTCACGAACCGTCCGATGAAGTCCACGATGTCCACACCCGCCCGGATGTCGTCGAGGACGGCCGCCGAGTAGGTGGCCATCGTCAGCTGACCTTCAGCGCGGCGACGGTCGCGCCCGCGCCACCCTCGGACGGCTCGCCGTCCCGGAACGAGTCGACGAGCGGATGGCTCGAGAGCAGCGTGCGCACCGCCTTGCGGAGCGCGCCCGTGCCTTTGCCGTGGACCAGGCGCACGTGAGGCAGACCGGCCATGAACGCGTCGTCGAGATATTGCTCGACGAGGTCGCGCGCCTCGTCGGTGGTCTTGCCAAGGAGCATCAGCTCGGGCCCGATGCCGCGGCCGCCCGCCCCGCCGTCGCTCGCCCGCGACACCCGCACCGGCGCGGCGGTGACCTTGGCGACCGGGGCCTCGCTCCGCCTCAGCGCGGTGACCGGCACGCGGACGGTGACCGATCCCGCGCGCACGGTCGCCGTCTCACCCTGGATCTCCAGCAGCTCGCCCTTCAGGCCCAGATGGGCGGCGACCACGGCGGCGCCGGGGACCACCGGGCCTTCACTCGGAGCGGGGTCGGGGACGGCGGGGACAACGCGCGCGGCGGCGTCCTGCAGGCGGCGGCGGCTCTCCTGCAGCGCCGGCCTGCCACGCTCGGCGCGCTTGAGCCGTTCCCATTCCGCGGAGACGGCGCGCCGGATGTCGGTCAGGAGCGCGGCCGCCTCGGTCCTGGCGCGCTCGAGCACCGCTCGCGCTTGCTCGCCCGCGCGGCGTTCGGCGTCGCGCGCGGCGGCCAGCCGCGTCGCCGTCTCGGTCTCGCGGCGCTCCAGCTCGCGCGCGCGCTCGGCCTCCGAGCGGTTGCGCGCGTCGAGCTGGGCGAGCAGCTCGCCGAGCCGGCGCGCGTCCGCGGTGCGGTGGCCCTCGGCGCTCAGGATCAGCTCCGGCGATAGCCCGAGCCGGGCGGCGATCGCGAGCGCCCACGACTGGCCGGGGCGGTCGTAGACGAGACGGAAGGTCGGCGCGAGCGTCGCGGCGTCGAACTCCACCGAGGCGTTGCGCGCGCGCGGCTCGGCGGCGGCGAACGCGCGGAGCGGCTCGAGGTGCGTCGTGGCGACCACGAGGGCGCCGCGCTCGGCGAGCGACTCGAGGATCGCGCGCGCCAGTGCCGCGCCCTCGTCGGGATCGGTCCCCGCGCCCAGCTCGTCGAGCAGCACCAGCGAGCGGCCGTCGGCCTCCGCGAGCACCTCGCGGATCTGCTTGATGAAGGCCGAGAAGGTGGACAGGTTCTCGGCGACCGACTGATCGTCGCCGATCACGGCGAAGATCCGCTCGAAGACCGGCACGCGCGAGCCTTCGGCGGCGGGGACGTGGCAGCCCGCCTGGGTCATCAGCGAGAGCAGCGCGAGGGTCTTGAGCGCGATCGTCTTGCCACCCGCGTTGGGTCCCGTGATCAGCAGCAGCGGGCGGCCGGGGGAGAGCTCGAGGTCCACCGGCACGACCTCGCGCGCGGGATCGCGCCAGCGCTGCGCGAGCAGCAGGGGATGGCGCGCGGCCTTGAGAGCCACGCGGCCGTCGCCGTCGATGACCGGGCGCGTCGCCTCCATACGCTCGGCGACGTGGGCGCGCGCGAAGACCCAGTCCAGCGCGCCGAGCGTCTCCACGAGCGCCGCCAGCTCGTCGCGGCGGGCGCGCACGGCGTCGGTCAGCTCGGCGAGGATGCGCGTCGTCTCCTGTTGCTCGTCGCGCTCGAGGGCGACCAGGTCGTTGTTCGCCTCGACCATGGCCTCGGGCTCGACGAAGAGGGTCTGACCGCTCTGCGAGCGGTCGTGCACGATACCGCGCAGCCGGCCGCGGGACTCCGCGCGCAGCGGCAACACGTAGCGGCCGTGGCGCACGGTGACGAAGCGCTCGGCGAAGACGCGCTCGCCCTCGGCCTGCAGCAGCCGCTCGAGGTCTGCGACGAGGCGCCGGCGTCGCTCGCGGAGCTCGCGGCGCACGTGACCCAGCCGGGCGCTCGCGCGGTCGGTCAAGGCGCCGTCGTCGTCGAGGGCACGGCGCAGGAGGTCGCGGAGGTCGGCGAGGCGCGGCAGGCTCTCGGCGGTGGCAGCCAGGGTGGGCGCCACGGGGCGGATCGCGCGCGCGTAGGCCGCCAGGCG
The DNA here is from genome assembly GCA_003220225.1 of Candidatus Rokuibacteriota bacterium. Taxonomy (GTDB): domain Bacteria; phylum Methylomirabilota; class Methylomirabilia; order Rokubacteriales; family CSP1-6; genus AR12. The sequence continues at coordinate 97,552 of QHRU01000033.1, read as the reverse complement.
AGGCGCCGCATCGAGCAGCGGGAGCAGCGCCACCAGCTCGGGCCCGTCGAGCACGCTGCCGTCGGCGCGGGCGCGGTCGAGGATCGGGCGGGGGTCGGGCACGCCGTCGAGCGGGGGAGGGCCCTCCTCGGCCAGCGCGCGACGCGCCTCGGCCGTGCTGTCGAGCGCGGATTCGACGTCGATGGGGTCGGTGAGGGGCTCCGCCGTCAGCGCGCGCTCACGACCCATCGCGGTGTGCGCGTCGGAGGCGACCAGGGCGCGAACGGCGTCCCATTCGATCCCGCGCCCCCAGAGTCGGCCTGCCTCCACCCTTCGCCTCACTCGCTCCCGTCCGGGCTGGACGGAAGTGTTGGCGGTACCGTCCGGAGTGCGTCCGCTGCTAATCGGCCATCCGCTCCCGCCGCTTCGCCTTCTTGCGCGCGGCGAGAGCCTTCCGCTTGCGCCGAACGCTGGGCTTCTCGTAATGTTGGCGCTTCTTGAACTCCGACAGGAGCCCGGCCTTCTCGCACTGTTTCTTGAAGCGCTTCAGCGCGCTTTCGAAGGACTCATCGGGCTCGACGATGACCTTGGTCACTCGGCTCCCCCCTCCGCGGAGTCAGAGGTGTGGTGGATAAATGTTAACTATATACCATGTGGCCCTACCCCCAGCAATCGGAGGTTAGGGTTACACCGTGACGGCGAGCCTCGCACCCCCAGTCTACACGGTCGGCCCGTTCGTCTTGATGCTACTGGCCATCGCCCTGTGCCCGCTCTGGGTCCCGCACTGGTGGGAATCGAACCGCAACAAGCTCGCCGTGGCCGCGGCGCTCGGGCTGCCCGTGCTCGCCCTCTATCTGGCCCGCCGCCCGGCCGCCCTCCTCGGGATGGCCGAGGACTACGTCTCGTTCATGGTCTTGTTGGCGGGCCTCTACGTGATGTCGGGCGGCATCCGCCTCACGGGCGACCTCGAGGCGACCCCCCTCACCAACTCCGTGTTCCTCGCCGTCGGGACCCTGCTCGCGTCGTTCATCGGCACCACGGGCGCCTCGATGCTCCTGATCCGGCCGCTGCTCCAGACCAACCGCGAGCGCCGCCACGTCAAGCACACCGTGATCTTCTTCATCTTCCTGGTCAGCAACGTGGGCGGCATGCTGACGCCGCTCGGCGATCCGCCGCTCTTCCTCGGCTACCTGTCGGGCGTGCCGTTCGCGTGGACGTTTCGGCTCTGGCCGCAGTGGCTGTTCATGGTGGCCGTCCTGCTCCTCCTCTACTTCCTCTGGGACACGCGCCGGTACGTCCACGAGCCGCTGGCCGCGCTGCGGCGCGACCGTGCCGAGATCGAGCCGCTGCGCGTGCGCGGCGGGCTCAACGCGCTCGGGCTGGCGCTGGTCGTGCTGGCGGTGGCGTTCCTGCACGCGCCGTGGCGGGAGATCGCGATCGTGGCCGTGGCGGGGGTATCGCTCTGGCGGACGCCGGCCTCGGTCCGTCGGGCCAACGGCGTCACCGCGTATCCCATGACGGAGGTCGCCGTGCTCTTCTTCGGCATCTTTCTCACGATGATCCCGGCGCTCGAGCTGCTACGCGTGCGCGGCGGCGAGCTCGGCGTGCGCGAGCCGTGGCAGTTCTTCTGGGCGGCGGGGACGCTGTCCTCGTTCCTCGACAACGCGCCGACCTACCTGACGTTCCTCGCCCTCGCGCAGGGGCTGCACCTGACGGACGAGGTGGCCGGCGTCACGCACGCCGTGCTGGCGGCCATCAGCGTCGGCTCCGTCGCGATGGGCGCGAACTCCTACATCGGCAACGCGCCCAATTTCATGGTGAAGTCGATCGCCGAGGAGGCGAAGGTGGCGATGCCGTCGTTCTTCGGCTACATGCTCTACAGCGGCGCGATCCTGGTTCCGTTGTTCGTGATCGTGACGCTGCTCTTCTTCCGATGAGCGCGCGGACGGCCCTCCTCGCGACGGCCACCGTCACCATCCTGTGCGCCGTGCTCGGACTGCTCTACAACGCGCAGAGTCTCGCCGTCGGCCTCGGAGGCGGATTCGCGGAGATCGTCCGCGACCACGAGATGCGACACTTCTATGTCGCGTTCTACACGATGTCGGCCGTTTGCATCGCCTGCTACCTCGCGCTCCTCGTCGGCGGCGTGCAGCTCGTGCGGCGCCGGCCCTGGGCGGCCGGGCTTCTCGTCGGCGTCTGGATCTTCGAGCTCCTCTACTTCTTCGTCGTCGGCGCGCTCTGGCGCGTGACTGCCATCAGCGCGAGCGTGGCAGGCGCCACCGGCGTCGCTAACGGCGGCCTGATGGCACAGTTCTTCATCCTCCTGCCGATCTGGGGACCCGTCGTCGTCCTCTGGGCGCGGCGGCGTGCAGCGTCGACGTCGGCCGCATGAGCGCCTCGGGGCCCCCCGTGCTCGTGCTGCCCGGCTACGGGGACTCCGGTCCCGGGCACTGGCAGAGCCTGTGGGAGGCGGAGGACGGACGCTTTCGTCGCGTGCTGCAGCGTGACTGGCTGTTGCCCGAGCGCGCGGAGTGGCTCGCGACGCTGGAGCGCGAGATCGCCGCGTGCGCGGCGCCGCCGGTGCTCGTCGCCCACAGCCTGGGCTGCGCGCTGGTCGCGCACCGCGTGGCCGCCGCCGGCGGCGGCGGGATCAGGGCCGCGCTGCTCGTGGCGCCCGCCGACGTCGAGATGATCGCGAGCGTGCTGGACGCAGTCCAGAGCTTCACGCCGGTGCCGCTCGTCCGGCTGCCGTTTCCGAGCGTCGTGGTGGCGAGCACCGACGATCCGTACGTGACGCCGGCGCGCGCCGAGGCCTTCGCGCGCGCCTGGGGGAGCCGCCTGGTCGCCTTGAAGGGCGCCGGACACATCAACACGGACTCCGGCTTCGGCGCGTGGGACGAGGGGCGGCGGCTGCTGGAGGAGCTGCTCTAATGATCTCGGAGGGGGCCTGGACGGCCCCCTCCGATGCCTCTCCCCAGGATCGGATTGCGCCGGCGAAGCCGGCGCTCGAACAGCGCGAGGCTCGCTGCTATACGGCGCTCCCGTGGCCCGCACGCGCCGGGCGCAGCGCCACATCGCGTTCGCGACGACGCTCTAACGCAGGAGGCCGAGCACGCGCTCGGCGGCGGTCGCCACCGCGGTGGCGACGGTCGCGTCCTCCTCCGGCTCGAAGGTCGTGAGCACGTGGTCCGGCACCTGCGACTTCTGCGGCGGCCGGCCGATGCCGATCTTCACGCGGCGGATCGCCTCGGTGCCGAGCGCGTCGATCACCGACTGCACGCCGTTGTGGCCGCCCGCGCTGCCCCGCAGGCGCGTGCGGACCTTGCCGAGCGCCATGTCGATGTCGTCGTAGACGAGCACCAGGTCCTCGGGGCCCGCCCCGAGCGCGTGCAGCACGTGCCGCACGCTCGGTCCGCTCACGTTCATGAACGACTGGGGCTTGACGAGGTAGAGGGTGTCGCCACGCCACGAGCCGCGCGCCACCAGCGCGCGGCCGTCGGGATGCCAGGCCTTCTTGAGCTGCCGCGCGAGATGCTCGACGACGCGCTGGCCGATGTTGTGGCGGGTGTCCCGGTACTCCGGTCCCGGGTTCCCGAGCCCCACCACCACATGGGCCAACGCGTCGCCTCCGGCTTACTTTTCCTTCTCGGCCTTCTTCGGGGCCTCGGGCTTCTTCGCGGCGGCGGCCACGGGGGCCTTCTTGCCTTCGGCCTCGGCCGGCGCGCCCTCTTCCTTGGGCTTGCGCTCGGTGAGGACCTCCGGCTCCGCCGGCGTGACGGCCGCGGCAACCTCCGGCGTGGGCGCGACTTCCTCGGCCATCGGCGGCGACACGGTCGCGACCGCCTGGCCCGGGTCGTTGACGATCCGCACGCCCTCGGGCGGGCGCAGGTCGCGCACCGTGAGGACGTCGCCGATGGCGAGGTTCGAGACGTCGGCGTCGATGCGCTCCGGGATGTTGGTCGGCAGCGTGGAGACCTCGACCTCGTGCATGACGAGGTTGAGGATGCCCTTCGTGTCCCGCACGCCGACGGCCTCGCCCACGGGATGCACGGCCACCCGCACGGTGATGGCGCGGTCGGCGCGGACCTCCTGGATGTCCACGTGCACGAGCTTTTCGGTCACGGGATCGAACTGCATGTCGCGGATGATGGCCATCCGCGCGCCGCCATCGCCCTCGACCTTCAGCGAGAGCAGCTGCGTGGTGCCCTCGTGGCCGTGGATGATGCGCAGCACATCGCGCGGGTTGACGGTGATGGTCTGCGGCGTGGCGCCGCCATACAGGATGGCGGGCACGGCGCCCGCGCGGCGCAGGCGGCGGGCGACGCCCTTGCCCGTGCCCTCACGGCGCTTGACGGTGATTTCGGGGGTGTTCATCGCTCAGGCTCCTTGGTGCTCGTGTCTACACGAACAGGGTCGAGACGGATTCCTCGTCGTGGATCCGCCGAATGGCCTCGCCGAGCAGCGGCGCCACCGTCAGCACGGTCACCCGACCGGACGCGCGCTTCTCGGCCGAGAGCGCGATCGAGTTGGTGACGACGACCTCCTCGATGGGAGAGGCCTTGATGCGGTCGATGGCCGGGCCCGACAGCACGGCGTGGATGCCGCACGCCAGGATGCGCCGCGCGCCCTCCCGCTGGATGGCGGTGACCGCCTGCACCAGCGTGCCGGCGGTGTCGATCATGTCGTCGATCACCACCGCGTCGCGGCCGTCGACGTCGCCGATGAGGTTCATGGCCACGGCCGCCCCCGGCTTGTCGCGCCGCTTGTCGATGATGGCCAGGCTCGCGTTGAGCCGCTTGGCGATCGCGCGCGCACGCTCCACGCCGCCGGCGTCGGGCGAGACGAGGACGGGGTCGCGGAGGTCCTTCTTCTTCAGATAGTCGATCATCACGACCGGGCCCGCGAACAGGTGGTCGACCGGGATGTTGAAGAAGCCCTGGATCTGGCCCGCGTGCAGGTCCAGCGCGAGCACGCGATCCACCCCGGCCGCCTCGAGCAGGTCGGCGACGAGCTTGGCCGAGATCGGCACGCGCGGCTGCACCTTGCGGTCCTGGCGCGCGTAGCCGTAGTAGGGCAGCACGGCCGTGATGCGATGGGCCGACGCGCGCTTGAGCGCGTCGATCATGATCAGCAGCTCCATCAGCGTGTCGTTCACGGGCGGGCAGGTGGGTTGGATGACGAAGACATCCGCGCCGCGGACGTTCTCGTTGACCTGCACGTAGACCTCGCCGTCGGAGAAGCGGGCGACCTCCGCGTCCGCGACCGGCACGCGAAGATATTGCGCGATCTCCTCCGCCAGCGGGCGGTTTGCGTTGCCGGTGAACAGCTTCAAGTCGTAGGACATCGACGCCTCGCCCTCAGGGTGGTTGGGGCGGGAGGATTCGAACCTCCGAATACGGGATCCAAAGTCCCGCGCCTTGCCACTTGGCCACGCCCCAAAAACGTTTTCACCGCTCGCCTCGCCGGAGGCACCGGCTCGGCTCGCACGCCCAAAGCCATTTCACCGCTCGCCTCGCCGGAGGCACCGGCTCGGCTCGCACGCCCAAAGCCATTTCACCGCTCGCCTCGCCGGAGGCACCGGCTCGGCTCGCACGCCCAAAGCCATTTCACCGCTCGCCTCGCCGGAGGCACCGGCTCGGCTCGCACTACCCAGCCACCACTCGAATCGCCGGTCCGGTCAGAGTCCGGACGGCCCAGCAGTCCCAGGAGCCGCGGGTCAGCCGCCGGCGGATCTGCCGCGCGTGCTCGAACGAGCGCGCGACGCCGAACACCGTTGGCCCGCTGCCCGACATCAGCGCGCCGAGCGCGCCCGCCGCCAGCAGCGCCGCCCGCATCCGCCCGATCGGCGGGTGCGCGGCCACCGCCGCCTCCTGCAGCCCATTGTAGAGGCTCGCGGCCACGCGGGCTGCGCTTCGTCCGCCGAGGCCGCCGCAGAGCGTCTTCGCGTGACGGCCGTCCGTGTACATCGCGGGCGTGACGCGCGCGTACATCTCCGCGGTGCTCACCGCGAAGCGCGGATTCACCAGCACCAGCCCCAGCGACCGGCCGCGCAGCCGCTCGACCCGCTCGCCGCGTCCCGTCGCCAGCGCCGTCCCGCCACGCAGGAAGAACGGCACGTCCATCCCGAGCCCTGTCGCCACCTCGTCCAACCGCGCGACGGGCCAGCGCAGCCGCCACAACCGGTTCAGTCCGAGCAGCACGGCCGCCGCGTCGGTCGAGCCGCCGCCGAGCCCGGCCGCGACCGGGATCCGCTTGTCGAGCGTGATCCGTGCGCCGCGCGTGACGCCGGCCGCCTCGCGCAGCGCCGTCGCCGCTCGCAGGGCCAGGTTGCTGCCGTCCGCGGGCACTCCGGGGCTGCTGGTGAGCTCCAGGACGTCGGCGTCTTCGAGCGTGACCCGGTCGGAGAGGTCCACGGCCTGCATGACCGTGACGAGCTCGTGATAGCCGTCGCCTCGCTTGCCCAGGACTTCCAGAACCAGGTTCACCTTGGCCGCGGCATTCAGCACGAGGCGACGGGCGCGCCCGATCCCCTTCGACAAAGCACGAAAGGCTATCACGCGAACGAGCGGCCGGTCAACGGATGCTGTTTATTTTCGCGTCCTTGGGCAGCGTCAGCGCGAAGCGCTCCGCGTCGACGCCGGCGTTGAGCGAGAGGGACCGGTAGCGCACGGCGCCGGTCGCGTAGCCGTTGCCGGCCGTGAGGTCGAAGCCGGTGAGCGCGCCGTCACCGCCGCGCTGGAAGGTCACCGTGGCCTCCGTGCGGCCGCCGGTGATCGTGACCTGGCGGACGACGCCGGTCTCGAAGTCCAGCCAGACGCGCTGACGGTTGTAGCGGCCGACGAGGTTGATCGACGGGCCCAGCTCGTCGGGCGCGAGGATCTCCGCCACTCTCAGGTCTTTGGGCGGGGCGGCGCGGCCCGAGAGGAGAGCGACGAGGTCCTCGGGCTCGACGGGCAGGCTCAGCAGCTCGGCGGCCGTCTCCACGGTCGCCGCGCCCACCCTCGCCTCGTTCGTCGCCGCGTTGTACGCGGTGATCCGACCGTCGTGGATGGTGACGAGCAGGAACGGCTGGCCGAACGGTGACAATGCCTCGAACCGGACCGAGGCGGGCGCGCGGGCGAGGAGGACGCCGCTCAGCCGCTGACGCTCGCTGCCGCGCTTGAGGCTGACGTCGGCGAGGGCGCGCAGATCGTGGAACTCCTGCCAGCCCACCGTGAGCCGGTCGACCACGCGCCGGGCCTCCGCGTCGATGGGCGCGCGCGGCGTCGGGGGCGCGATCGCGCAACCGGCGAGGAGGAGGAGGACGAGGGCGCTACTGAGCGGCTTTGGAGCGCTCGCCCTGCGCACGGCGGAGCCGCGACTTCGCGTCCTGGACCTTCTGCTTGACGCCGTCGGCGTTCGGATCGAGCGACAGCGACTTCTCCCACGCGGCGAGCGCGTCTTCCTCGTAGCCGTTCTTGGCGTACGCGTCGCCGAGGTGGTCGAAGATGACGGGGTCTTCCTTGGCCTTCTCGACGGCCCGCTTCAGCTCCCGCAGCGCGTCGGGATACTTGCCCTGCTGGTAGTAGGCCCAGCCGAGGCTGTCGATGAAGTAGCCGTTGTCGGGCTCGAGCGAGAGGGCCTGGCCGATGAGCGAGATGGCCTCGTCGAGGTTCTGCCCGCGCTCGGCGTACATGTAGCCGACGTAGTTGTAGGCCTCGGCGTGCTTGGGATCGATCGCGATGACGCGCCGGAAGGCGCCCACCGCGTCGTCGAACTTGGCCTGCTTCTCGAGGACCACCCCGACCTGGAAGTGCAGGTCGCGGTGCTTGTCGTCGAGCAACAGGCCCTCGCGCAGCGTCTCCAGCGCGCGGTCGTACTCCTTGGCGCGGAAGTACGCGGTGCCGAGGTACAGGAACAGCTCCGGCCGCCGTGGCTCGAGGTTCACCGCCTCGCGCAGCACGGCGATCGACTCGTCGAAGCGCTTGGCGCGGCCGTAGAGGAACCCGAGCTGCACGCGGGCGTCGATCGAGCGCGGGTCGGCGCGCAGGATGCGCTCGAGCTCGGCGCGGGCCTCGGTGTCCTTGCCGGCGTCCATGTAGGTCGTGGCCAGGAAGTAGCGCGCGCGGAGGTTGGTGGGCTCGAGCATCACCACCCGGCGGAAGGCGTCGCTGGCGCGGTCGTACATCTTCTGCTCGTAGAAGACGGCGCCGAGCTTCATCCAGACGCGCGCGTCGCGCGGGGCGATCTCGGCGAGCTGCTCGATCTCCGTCTGGGCCTCCTTGTAGCGGCCGAGCCGGATCAGCAGGTCACCCAGGCGTTCCACGAACGCGGGATTGTCGGGGTTCGCCTTCACCGCCTTGCGGTAGGTCGTGACGGCCTCCTCGGTGCGGTGGCGCGTCTCGTACACGTAGCCGAGCGCCGTCCACGCGCCGTCGTGGTCGGGATCGAGCTCCACGGCCTTGGTGAGCCGCCCGATCGCCTCGTCCCAGCTCTCGGTCTCGATGGCGAGCCGGCCGAGGAGGAACTGCGCCTGCGCCAGCCGCGGCTGCCGCTCGGCGAGCCGCAGGAGGACGGCGCGCGCGCGATCGTAGGCCTTCTGCTCGACCTGGTAGCGCGCGAGCGTGAGGTACGCGTCCTCGTTCGCCGGGCTCAGCTCGATCACCTTCTCGAGCTCCGCCTCCGCCTCGCGGAAGTTCTTTTGCGCGCGCAGGAGCTCGGCCAGCGTCAGGTGCGGGCCGACGTCCTCGGGCGCCAGCTGCACGGCGCGCTGCGCGGCCGTGAGCGCCTCTGCCGACTGATCCGCGCGGATCAGCCACTGGGCGAGCTGCGTCCACAGGAAGGCCGAGCTCGGATCGCGCTTGATCGCCTCCTGCAGCAGCGGGATGGCGTCCTTGACGCGCCCGGCCTGCACGAGGAGTTGCGCGGCCGCGTAGTCGTAGTACGCCTCGGCCCGCGGATCCCGCGAGAGCGCCGCGCGCGCGCGGGGCGTATCGCCGTCCTCGCTCCCGGCGTTGCGCGACAGCGCCGCGCAGCCGGAGAGGGCGAGCGGCAAGAGGAGGAGAGCGGCGACGCGGGACCCGGTCATCGTGATGCCTCTCGAGCGTGATCCGAGCGACGCGCCTTCGTCAGGAGGCGGCGCGCGGCGTCGGCCAGCGCGGGATCGGAGATCGCCGAAGCGGCCGCCTCGATGTCGCGGCGGTCGTCGTCGTCGAGCGCCTTCGTGCGACGCTCGCGACGCTCGGCCGGCGGCGAAGGCTCGGCCTCGAGCGTGCCCAGGGTGAAGCGGAGCGAGCGGACGGCGTCGACCCGCGCGTGCAGCCGCGCGGTCAGCTCGGCCGCGCGCAGCGTCAGCTCGTGCAGCCACGGCGAGTTGTCGACGACGACGTGCAGGCAGCCGTTCGCGAGCGACTGCGGACGCGTGCGGCGCGCGACGTCCGGACCGACGAACACGCTCCACGCCTTGCGGATCCGATATTCGGGGAGCCGGTCGGCGATCTGAGGGACGGCGCTGGCCAGGACGTCGGCGATGTTCCGCGGCGTTCCTCTCCTCATTACGTTCGGTATGATACACCGCGAAGTCCCCTGCCAAATTGACTCGTTTCTGGCCGCCGCTTATAGTGGCGCTGTCCATGGCAAAACCGCGTCGCGGCGACACGCTCGAGCTCGCGATCGAGGACCTGGCGTTCGGCGGCGAGGGCGTCGGACGGGCCGATGGCTATGTCGTCTTCGTGCGCGGGGGCCTGCCGGGCGATCGCCTCCGGGTGCGTGTGGTCGAAGCGCGCGGTCGCTTCGGGCGCGCGGTGATCGACGAGGTGCTCGTGGCCTCGCCGGACCGTGTGGACCCGCCGTGCCCGTACTTCGGACGGTGCGGCGGCTGCCGGCTCCAGCACCTCGCCTATTCCGCGCAGCTCGCGTTCAAGGAAAAGCAGGTGCGCGACTGCCTGGAGCGGCTCGGCGGCCTGGGATCCTTCGAGCTGAGGCCCATCCTGCCCGCCCCGGAGCCCTACGGCTACCGCAACAAGATGGAATTCACGATCGCCAACGAGCCGCCCTCGATCGGTTTGCACGCCGCCGAGCGCTACGACGTCGTGCTCGACATCGAGCGCTGCCTGCTGCAGTCCGAGCCGATGAACGCGCTGCTCGACGAGTTCCGGCGGCAGGTCCGCGAGCGCGCGCTGGCGGTCTACGACCCGGTGACCGAGCGCGGGCTGCTGCGCTTCGTGATGATGCGCGAGGGACGGCACACGGGCGAGGCCATGGTCAACATCGTCGGCGCCGCCCCCGACGTCGAGCGGGTCGCGCCGGTGGCCGACGCGCTGCGCGCGCGCGTGCCTGCCACGGCCAGCGTCGTCCTCAACGTCAACGCCAAGAAGGCGAGCGTGGCCGTGGGGTCGGAGGAGCACCTGCTGCTCGGGCGCGACCACATCCGGGAGGCGCTGGGGCCGGTGACCTTCCAGATCTCCGCCAACTCCTTCTTCCAGACGAACACGGCGCAGGCCGAGCGGTTGTTCGCGCTGGTCGAGGACGCCTGCGAGCTCGAGGGGTCCGAGACGCTGCTCGACCTCTATTCCGGCACCGGCGCCATCAGCCTGCTCCTCGCGCGGCGCGTGCGCGCCGTCTACGGCATCGAGGTGGCGGCGGCGGCCGTGGCCGACGCGATCCGCAACGCGCGCGCCAACGGCATCGACAACTGCACCTTCCTCGCGGGCGAGGTGCGCCACGTCCTGCCCGACCTCGTGCGCCAGGGCGTGAGGGCGTCGATCGTGGTGGCCGACCCGCCGCGCGCGGGCTTTCATCCCAAGGCGCTGGCCGCGCTGGCGGCGATGGCGCCCGCGCGCGTCGTCTACGTCTCGTGCAACCCGTCCACGCTCGCGCGCGACGTGGGCGACCTCGCGCGTCACGGCTACCGGCTCGAGTGGGTGCAGCCGGTGGACATGTTCCCCCAGACGCCGCACATCGAGGCCGTCGCCCGCCTGCGCCGGCAGGCATGAGGACGTTCCTCACCCGGCGACTGCTCCAGTCGCTGGTCGTGCTGCTCGGCATCTCGTTCGTCGTCTTCTTCATCCTCCACCTCACCGGCGATCCGGCGTCGGTGCTGCTGCCGCCGGAGGCGACGGCGCAGGACATCCGCGAGTTCCGCGAGCGGATGGGCTTCAACGACCCGTTCTACGTGCAGTACGCGCGCTTCCTGCGCGGCGCGCTGCAGGGGAATTTCGGCGACTCGATCCGTCACGGCGAGCCGGCGTTCGGCCTCGTGGTCGAGCGCATGCCGGCGACGTTCCAGCTGGCGGGCGCGGCGCTGCTGCTCGCGCTCTGCCTGGCCATCCCGGCCGGCATCGTGTCCGCCGTGCGCCGCAACACGCTCATCGACTACGTCTCCACGGTGGTGGCGCTGCTCGGCCAGTCGATGCCGACCTTCTGGCTGGGCATCATGCTCATCCTCCTCTTCTCCGTGCAGCTGAACCTGCTGCCGTCGTCGGGGCGCGGCGAGTGGCGGCACCTCGTGCTGCCCGCGGTCACGCTGGGCCTCTTCACGACCGCGCGCATCACGCGGCTCACGCGCTCGGGGATGCTGGAGGTGCTGAGCCAGGACTACATCCGCACCGCGCGCGCCAAGGGCGTGAGCGACCCGCCCGTCGTCTGGAAGCACGCGCTGAAGAACGCCGCGATCCCGATCGTCACCATCGTGGGCATCGAGCTCGGCACGCTGCTCGGCGGCTCCGTGATCACGGAGACGATCTTCGCGTGGCCGGGCGTGGGCCGGCTCTCGGTGCAGGCGATCTACAACCGCGACTATCCGGTGGTGCAGGCGGCGGTCTTCCTGCTCGCCTCGACCTTCGTGCTCGTCAACCTCGTCGTCGACGTGCTCTACACGTACCTGGACCCGAGAATCCGACTCTCGTGAGCACGCGCGCCACCGCGCTGCCGCTGCCCGAGGAGTTCCGCCCCGTGCGCGGCGAGTGGTGGGTCTTCCTGCGGCGGCTCGCGCGACGGCGCACGTCGCTCTTCGGCCTCGTGGTGGTGGCCGTGGTCGTGGTGACCGCGCTGGGCGCGACCTGGGTCACGCCGTTCGACCCCGTCGAGCAGGACATCGGCGATCGTCTCAAGCCGCCGGGCTCACGCGACGCGACGGGGCACGTGCATCCGCTCGGCACCGACCACCTCGGCCGCGACATCCTCGCGCGCATCGTGTTCGGCGCGCGGCCGGCGCTGCTGGTCGGCTTCGCCGCCGTCGCCATCTCCGGCGTGCTCGGCATGGCGGCCGGGCTCGTCGCCGGCTACTTCGGCGGCCGTATCGACGACGTGCTGATGCGGCTGGCCGACATCCAGCTCGCGTTTCCGTTCATCCTGCTCGCCATCGCGGTCATCGGCGTGCTGGGGCCGAGCCTGACCACGATCATCTGCGTGATCGGCGTCTCGAGCTGGGTCGTGTATGCGCGCATCGTGCGCGGCGCCGCGCTCTCGCTGCGCGAGCGCGAGTTCGTGCAGGCGGCGCAGGCGCTGGGCAGCCGCGACGGCCGCATCCTGCTGCGCCACGTGCTGCCGAACGTCTTCACGCCGTGGCTCGTGGTGGCCACGCTCGACATGGCGCGCGTGATCGTGATCGAGTCCGCGCTGTCGTTCCTCGGCCTCGGCGTGCAGCCGCCGACGCCGACGTGGGGCGGGATGCTCGCCGACGGGCGCGTCTACATCTCCACGGCGTGGTGGCTGGCGACCTTCCCGGGACTCGCCATCCTCGTCACCGTGCTCGGCATCAACCTCTTCGGCGACGGCCTCCGCGACACGCTGGATCCCCGCCTCAAGGTGTAGGGGTCACAGCTCCCCGACGCGCGCGCGCGCCCGCGCGCCGGCGGAGCACGAGCGCGACCATCGCGGCGGGCACCGTCAGCCACAGTACGCCGGGGGCGACGCCGCTGGCGAGATCGAGCGCCATCACGACGGCGCCGCCCGCCGCCGCGACCCACAGGAAGCCGGCGGACGCGACGTCGAGCGCGCGGCCCCAGCCGTGACGGCCGATCGTCGACGCCGCCAGCGCTCCCATCGCGTCGATGGCGACGTCCATCGCGCTCGCGGTCCGGCTCGGCTCCGTGGCCTGGTGCAGCTCGTCGAGGAACGCCCAGCCGACGGCGACGAGGAAGGCGAGCCAGGCCGCGCGTCGCGGGGCGAGCCCGCGCTCCCGCGTGAGCGCCACGAACCAGAGGGCGGCCAGCACCGCGTACTCGGTGACGTGCGCAGATTTGCGGACGACCGCATGGACGGCGTCGAGCTGGGGCGCCGTGAGGCCCGGCAGGAGCCACCGGAGCAGGGGCTTGAGCACGCTGCCGGTGTTCTCCGCGCTGAAGTCGCTGGTGGAGAACCACATGATCATCGCCATCCAGACGAGCGGGGGCAGCCAAAAGGCGAGCCGCTTCACGTCGCTATGATACAGTCGCCCCGATGCTCGGCGAGATCTTGGACGATCTGTTGATCTCCGCCTCGACGGGCCCCTGCATCACCGCCTCCCGACACTTCCCCGCGCGGCCGCCCGTGTACGCGCCGTTCCCGGCGACGATGGATCCGCGCATCGTAGAGGCGCTGCGCGCGCGCGGCATCGAGCAGCTCTACAGCCACCAGGCGCGCGCGTGGGATCTCGTGCAGTCGGGCCGCCACGTCGTGGTGGTCACGCCGACGGCCTCCGGCAAGACGCTCTGCTACAACCTGCCCGTGCTCCAGGCGCTCGTGCACCAGCCCGACGCCCGCGCCCTCTACGTGTTCCCGACAAAGGCGCTCGCCCAGGATCAGCTGGCCGAGCTCGAGCAGCTCGCGAAGCAGCTGCCCGAGATGCGGATGTTCACCTACGACGGCGACACGCCGCAGGACGCGCGGCGCGCCGTGCGGGGGCGCGCCAATCTCGTGCTGACGAATCCCGACATGCTGCACTCCGGCATCCTGCCGCACCACACGAAATGGGCGGTGCTCTTCCAGAACCTCAAGTACGTCGTGATCGACGAGCTGCACGCGTACCGGGGCGTCTTCGGCTCGCACCTGAGCAACGTGCTGCGCCGCCTGCATCGCATCTGCGCCCACTACGGCTCGACGCCGCAGTTCATCATGGCCTCGGCCACCATCGCCAATCCGGGCGAGCTCGCCGCGCGCCTGACGGGCGAGGACGTCGACGAGCTGGCGGAGAGCGGCGCGCCGAGCGGCGACAAGACGTTCCTCTGCTACAACCCGCCCGTCGTGAATCCGGAGCTCGGCATCCGGGCGCCGTACCTCGGCGAGACGGCGAAGCTCGCCATCCGCCTGTTGCGCGAGCAGATCGCCACCATCGTCTTCGCCCAGAGCCGGCTGTCGACGGAGGTGCTGCTCACCGCCATCAAGAGCGGCGTGGCCGACCGCGCCACCGGCGACTCCGGCCTCGTGCGCGGTTACCGCGGCGGCTACCTGCCCAACCGGCGCCGCGAGGTCGAGCAGTCGCTGCGGGCCGGCGACGTCCTCGGCGTGGTCTCGACGAACGCCCTCGAGCTCGGCGTGGACATCGGTCATCTGGACGTCGCCGTGCTGGCCGGCTACCCGGGCACGATCGCCTCGCTCTGGCAGCAGGCGGGCCGCGCGGGCCGCCGCTCGGGGCCGTCGGCGGCCATCCTCGTCGCCACCAGCGCGCCGCTCGATCAGTTCATGGTCACGCACCCGGACTACCTCTTCGGCACGCCGCCCGAGCACGCGCGCGTCAATCCCGACAACCCGTTCATCCTGGCCAACCATCTGAAGTGCGCTGCCTTCGAGCTGCCCCTCGTCGCCGACGAGCCGTTCGGCCGGACCGACGTGCGCAAGCTCGCGGCCGCGCTCGAGGACGAGGGGCTCCTGCACCGCGCGGGGGAGCGCTACCACTGGGCGTCGGAAACCTATCCCGCCGACCACATCTCCCTCCGCACGGTCACCACCGACAACTTCGTCGTCATCGACACGACCCACCGCGACGCGCAGCAGACGAAGAAGCGCAACATCATCGCCGAGGTCGACTGGGGCAGCGCCTTCGCGACGATCTACCCGAAGGCGATCTACCTCGTCGAGAGCGTGCCGTACGAGGTGCAGGAGCTGCGCTTCCGGGAGGACGAGGAGAAGGTCGCCTACGTCAAGCGTGTGAACGTCGACTACTTCACCGACGCGGTCAGCGCCAAGGGCGTCTGGATCCTACAGCGCTTCGAGGGGCGCGAGCAGCCCGGGTACGTGGCCGAGCAGGGCGAAGTGCTGGTGGCCGAGAAGGTCGTCGGCTTCAAGAAGATCAAGCTGGGGACGATGGAGAACGTCGGCTCCGGCAACGTCGACCTGCCGCAGCAGGAGATGCAGACGACGAGCGCGTGGCTGACGGTGGCGCCGGCCACGCTCGCGCGCGTGAGCCGCTCGCGCGAGGAGCTGATCGACGGCCTGCGCGCGGTGACCTACCTGCTGCACCACCTGGCGCCGATCTTCCTGCTCTGCGACGTCCGCGACCTCGGCTCGTGGCTGGGCGACACGACGCCGGCCGAGACGGGCGCCGTCGCCACGCGCGAGTCGACGAAAGCGCGACTCATGAACGCCGCGGAGTTCAACCCCACCATCTATCTGTACGACTCGCACGCGGGGGGCATCGGTCTCGCCGAGCGCGTGTTCGAGATCCTCCCGGACCTCCTGCGCCGCGGCCTGGAGACGCTCGCCGCCTGCCCCTGCGCGTTCGGCTGTCCCTCGTGCGTCGGCCCCGTGAACGAGGTCGGCCGCCGCGCCAAGGCCACCGCCGCGAAGCTGCTGCGCGAGCTCACCGCCTGACCGCGGATGCAGAGCCTCGACGATCTCCGGCGGATCATCCGGCGCATCGAGACGCGCCGGCCGCCGCGCGCCGCCGCCGAGCCACTCGAGCGCGTCGTCGGCGGCGAGCTCGTCGAGACCGGCGCGGGATCGCTCCTCGTCGTGCGCCGCGAGTACCCGCTGGAGCACCGGCACGGCCGGGTGCCCCTCGACGGCGTACGGCGCGCGCCCCTCGACGTCCTCGCGCGCGTCGCCCGCGTGGAGTCCGAGGCGCTGGCGGCCGAGCGGCTGCTCTTCCTGGACACCGAGACCACCGGACTCGCCGGGGGCACGGGAACCTACGCGTTTCTCGTCGGGGCCGGCTGGATCGAGGGCGACGTGTTCGTCGTCGCCCAGCACTTCATGCGCGACCTCGACGAGGAGCCCGCGCTGCTCGCGGCGCTGGCGCCGCTGCTCGAGCGGGCCGGCGGCGTGGTGACGTTCAACGGCGCCGGCTTCGATCTGCCGCTGCTCGAGACGCGCTTCGTGCTGGCGCGCCGGCGCTGGCCGGCCACGCTGCCGCACCTCGACCTGCTGCGTCCCTCGCGGCGCGTGTGGACCGGCTGCTTCGATGACTGCCGGCTCGGCACGCTGGAGCGCGATGTGCTCGGCCTCGCCCGCGAGGAGGACGTGCCCGGCGCGCTGATCCCGTCGCTCTACTTCGACTGGCTCCGGCGCCGGCGCGCGGCGCCGCTCGCCCGCGTCTTCGCCCACAACCGGGACGACGTGCTGTCGCTGGCCGCGCTCGTCGGCTGGTTCGGCGCGGCCCTCGGCGCGGCGCCCGCGCTGCGCGCCGAGGAATGGGCGGGGCTCGGCCGCCTCTGGGAGCCGGTGGACCTCGAGCGCGGGCTCGGCTGCTATCGCTCGGCGCTCGAGGCGGGACTGGCCGGCGAGCCGGCGCACTGGGTGCGGCTGCGCCTGGCGTGGTGGGAGAAGCGCGCGGCGCGCTGGGAGACGGCGTGCGCGCTGTGGGACGTCGCCCGCCAGCGCGAGCTCTTCGATCCGCGGCCGTGGGAGGAGCTCGCGAAGTTCCAGGAGCACCGCGCGCGAGACTTCGCCGCCGCCCGCGTCGTCGTCACCGACGCGTTGGACCTGGCGCGCGCCGCCGGCGCCGCCGACGGGGTGCTGGCGGCCTTCGGCCATCGGCTCGGGCGCATCGAGCGGCGTCTGGGCCTGCACGACCCGGCTGGCGCATCGTGAGCGTCGGCTCGACGCCGGATCTCCGCACACGCCACCGGATGATGACCATCGTGGCCGCGGCCATGCTCGTGTCCGTCGCGGTCTACTGGATCCTGGTCGAGATCCTCGCGAGACTCGGCACCGTCCAGCATGCGTTTCCGGGTGAGGTGCGTATTGGCTACGTGGCGCTTGCCCTCGGCGTGATCGTCGCGTACGCGGCCTCGATCGTCCGACGCTCGATGCTCGCCGGCGGCCCGGGCGATCCGGGCGCGCGTATCCAGGTCGCGAGCGTCGTGACCTTCGCGCTGGCCGAGGTTCCCGCCATCCTCGGTGTCGTCGCGTTCCTGCTGACGGGCCTGCGGGAGGCCGCCTACCCGCTGTTCGTGGTTTCGATCGCGGCCCACGCCATCTACTTTCCGCGCCGGAGCCAGTGGGAGGAGTGGGCGAAGGCTCGTTAGCCGACCGGCGTGATCGGCGGCTTCCCCTCCAGCACCGCCAGGCAATTGCGCACCGCCAGCGTCGCCATGGCCAGCCGCGTGTCCAGCGAGGCGCTGGCGATGTGGGGCGCCAGGGTGACGTTGGTGAGCGAGAGCAGCCCCGGATGGATCTTCGGCTCCTCCTCGAACACGTCGAGCCCCGCCCCCGCGATCCATCCCTCCTTCAGCGCGCGGACCAGCGCCGCCTCGTCGACGATCGGGCCGCGCGCCGCGTTGACGAGGATGGCCGTCTTCTTCATGAGGCGCAGGGTGCGCTCGTCGATGAGGTGCCGCGTCTCCGGGATCAGCAGCGTGTGCAGGCTGACGAAGTCCGACTCGCGCAGGAGCGCGTCCCGCTCCATGTAGGTCGCCTTCAGCTCGCGCTCGGCCGCGGCGTCGGCGCGCACGGTGTCGTGGTAGAGCACGCGCATGCTGAACCCGAGCGCCCGCCGGGCCAGCGCGCGGCCGATGCGGCCGAAGCCGACCACGCCGAGCGTTTTGCCGTAGACGTCGTAGCCCCAGAGCAGGTCCCACTGCCAGCGCGACCACTGGCCCGAGCGCGCGAAGCGGTCCGCCTCCACCACGCGCCGGGCGGCCGCCATGAGGAGCGCCCAGGCGAAATCGGCCGTCGTCTCCGTGAGGACGTCGGGGGTGTTGGTGACCACCACGCCGCGCTTGCGACAGGCCGCGACGTCGATGTTGTTGAAGCCGACGGCGACGTTGCACACGGCCTTGAGATCCGGCGCGCCCGCCAGCACCTCCTCGTCGATGGTGCTGATGATGTGGCAGATGAGCGCCTGCTTGCCGCGGAGCCGTCGGATCAGCTCAGCCTTGGGCAGGGGGCTGTCTGTGTCGTTGTAGTCAACCCCGTAATCCTTGGGGATCATCGCCCGCGCTTGATCGGGCAAAACGTTTGAAATTAAAATACTTTTTGGCATCCGACGGCCTCCGATTCTTCCGCTTGACTCGGCTCCGGGGCGCGGTAATATTAGCACTCGGTCCGGACGAGTGCTAATACCTACAAGTGAGGTCGGTCGCCATGGCGAAAGCCAGCACAGCGTCAACCGCAACCCAAGGAGGCAAGGGGTCTATGAAAGTACGTCCGCTGCATGATCGGCTCCTCGTCAAGCGCGAGGACGAATCGGAAGAGAAGATCGGCGGCATCATCATCCCCGACACCGCGAAGGAAAAGCCGCAGCGCGGGAAGGTCGTGGCCGTGGGCAACGGCAAGGTCACCGAGGAGGGCAAGCGGGTGCCCCTCGACGTCAAGAGCGGCGACCGCATCCTGTTCGGGAAGTACTCCGGCAACGAGGTCAAGATCGACGGCGACGACTACCTCATCCTCCGCGAGGAGGACGTCCTCGCCATCCTCGAGTAACTCAGTCAAAACAGATACCCACTAGGAGGCGAACGATCCATGCCGAAGCAGCTCAAGTTCGAAGAGGAGGCTCGGGCCTCTCTACTCAAGGGCATCAACATCATGGCGGCGGCTGTCGCGGCCACGCTCGGGCCCAAGGGCCGCAACGTGGTCATCGACAAGAAGTTCGGCAGCCCGACCATCACCAAGGACGGCGTCACCGTCGCCAAGGAGATCGAGCTGAAGGACCCGTACGAGGACATGGGCGCCCAGATGCTGAAGGAGGTCGCCTCCAAGACCTCCGACATCGCGGGTGACGGCACCACCACCGCCACCGTGCTGGCCCAGGCCATCTTCCGCGAGGGCCTGCGTAACGTGACGGCCGGCGCCAACCCGATGGGCCTCAAGCGCGGCATCGAGGCGGCCGTGGAGGCCGTGGCCGACGAGTTGAAGAAGCTCAGCAAGTCGACCAAGGACAAGAAGGAGATCGCGCAGGTCGCGACGATCGCCTCCAACAACGACAAGACGATCGGCAACCTGATCGCCGAGGCGATGGAGAAGGTCGGCAAGGACGGCGTGATCACGGTCGAGGAGTCGAAGTCGGCCGACACGGTGCTGGACGTGGTCGAGGGGATGCAGTTCGACCGCGGTTACCTGTCGCCGTACTTCGTGACCGACGCCGAGCGGATGGAGGTCGTCCTCGAGGACGCCCTCGTGCTGATCCACGAGAAGAAGATCAGCGTGATGAAGGACATGCTGCCGCTGCTCGAGCAGGTCGCGCGCTCCGGCAAGCCGTTCCTCATCATCGCCGAGGACGTCGAGGGCGAGGCGCTGGCCACCCTGGTCGTCAACAAGCTGCGCGGCACGCTGCACACCTGCGCCGTGAAGGCGCCGGGCTTCGGCGATCGCCGCAAGGCCATGCTCGAGGACATCGCGACCCTGACCGGCGGCAAGGCGATCACCGAGGATCTTGGCATCAAGCTCGAGAACATCAAGCTCGAGGATCTCGGCAAGGCGAAGAAGGTGGTCGTGGACAAGGACAACACCACGATCGTCGAGGGCGCCGGCAAGTCGTCCACGATCGAGGGCCGCATCAAGCAGATCCGGGCCCAGATCGAGGAGACGACGAGCGACTACGACCGCGAGAAGCTGCAGGAGCGGCTGGCCAAGCTGGCCGGCGGCGTGGCGGTGATCAAGGTCGGCGCCGCCACCGAGACGGCCATGAAGGAGAAGAAGGCCCGCGTCGAGGACGCGCTCAACGCGACCCGCGCCGCGGTGGAGGAAGGCATCGTTCCGGGCGGCGGCGTGGCCCTGCTGCGCTGCACGAAGTCCGTCGACAATCTCAAGAAGCTCGAGGGCGACGAGAAGGTGGGCGCCATGATTGTCAAGCGGGCGCTCGAGGAGCCGATCCGTCAGATCGTCGAGAACGCCGGCCTCGAGGGCAGCGTGATCGTCGAGAAGGTGAAGGCGGAGACGGTCGCCACGCGCGGCTTCGACGCCGACAGCATGGAGTACGTGGACATGCTGCAGGCCGGCATCATCGATCCGACCAAGGTCGAGCGGGTGGCGCTGCAGAACGCGGCGTCGATCGCCTCGCTGCTGCTGACCACCGAAGCGCTGATCACCGACATCCCCGAGGAGAAGTCCGCGGCGGCTCCGGCCATGCCGCACGGGGACATGTACTAGGGGTGAGGTGAGTGTCGGGCAGGCGAGTCCTGTCTGACAACGCCTATTGGGTTGAGGGGGGCGAGACGCCCCCCTCAAACTCCCCGTAGCATTCAGACGGTTGAAGCCGGCCCTCGAACCACGTGGAGGTGAATCGGTTTGAGTCCGCGCGATGCGCGGGCGGCTACGGCCCGGGTCGGGACATCGGCCCGGGCCGTATCTATTTCTCGGCATTGACCTTGTGAGCCCCGATGATGTTTGTTATCGTTAGGCGCTTCGAACCGTAGTTTTTCCGGGAGGTGAGTGCACTGCGGCCCTACGAGATACTCGTGATCGTCGACCCGAAGCCGACCGACGAAGAAGTCGCCGCCCTGCTCACGCAGCTGGGCGAGCAAGCCAAGTCGCTCGGCATCGAGGTCGACAAGGTCGACAACTGGGGAAAGCGCCGGCTCGCGTACGACATCCGCAAGCAGCGGGAAGGCACGTACGCGGTGTTCGAGGCAAAGGCCGAGCCGTCCATGGTGAAGGAGCTCGAGCGGCAGCTCCGGCTGAACGAAAACGTCCTGCGCTTCCTGTCGACGCGGGTGCCGACACGCAGCAAGAAGGCTCGCTCGAGGAAGGCGCCGGAACCCCCCGACGGGGACACCAAGGTCCTCGAGGAGGTCGTCTGATGGCGAGCCTCAACAAGGTACTGCTCATCGGCAACCTGACCCGCCCCCCGGAGCTGCGCTACACGCCCAGCGGCACCGCCGTCGCGGATCTCAGGATGGCGGTCAACCGCAACTACACGACCCAGTCCGGCGAGAAGCGGGAGGAAGCGTGCTTCCTCACCGTCGTCGTCTGGGGCAAGCAGGCCGAGTCGTGCGGCGAGTACCTCGACAAGGGCAGCCAGGTCTTCGTCGAGGGGCGGCTCCAGACGCGCGACTGGGAGGGCAAGGACGGCCAGAAGCGCACGGCCACCGAAGTCGTCGCCGAGCGCGTGCAATTCATGAGCCGCACCAAGGGCGCGGCCGCGGGGGGCGCCCCCGCCACGGCGCCGGCCTTCGCCGAAGAGACGGCGAACGCGGGCGGCGGCGGCGACGACGACGTCCCGTTCTAACGTGCAGTCGGCTTAACGTCTAAAGGAGGAGCGCCATTCCGCCCGCAGCGAAGCCCGTTAAGCGCCGCCGGTTCGGCCGGCGGAAGATCTGCAAGTTCTGCGCGGACAAGGTCGACCTCGTCGACTACAAGGACGTCCGACGTCTGCGCAGCTTCGTGACCGAGCGCGGCAAGATCATCCCGCGCCGCATCTCCGGCAGCTGCGCGCGGCACCAGCGCCAGCTCACCCATGCCATCAAGCGCGCGCGCACGGTGGCCCTGCTGCCGTACGTCTCGACCGATTAGGAGGGGTGGGGGAACCCTGCGAGGGCTCCCCTCCCCAAATAGGACGGGCCATGAAAGTCATCCTGCTCGACGACGTGCAGAAGCTCGGCCGCCGCGGCGAGGTCCGCGACGTCTCCGACGGCTACGCCCGCAACTTCCTCATCCCGAAAAAGCTCGCGCTGAGCGCCACCGCGGGCAACCTCAAGAACCTCGATCACATCAAGAAGCAGGCGCACGCCAAGGCCGACCGCATCAAGGGCGACGCCGAGGCCGTACGCGACCGGATCGAGGCGCTCATGTACGAGGAGCGGCGCCAGGCCTCGGAGGAAGGCAAGCTCTTCGGCTCGGTCACCTCGCAGGACCTCGTCGACTTCCTCGAGAAGAACGGCGTGAAGGTCGAGCGCAAGCGCGTCCAGCTCGATGAGCCCATCAAGGCACTCGGCGAGACCGCCGTCCCGATCCGCTTGCACACCGACGTCATCGCCCAGCTGAAAGTCAGCGTCGTCCGCGAGTAGCCGACGCGGCGCGCGTTCGCGCCGCGTGTGATCCGCGACCCCGGGAGCCAGATGGGTCTCGGGGTCGCGTCGTCTTATCCACCCGCTGTCCACCGTTCACGCACCGGTTGTCGTCACCTATCAACCGGCTGTCCACGAAGTCATCCACCGCCGCACAAATTTCTTGACGAATTCCCGCCGTGGGATCAAGGATCGTCGCGCATGATTCGTGGTGAGACGCGCCGATGAGCCCGCTCGAAGTTCCTTCGCGCATCCCGCCGCACAATCTCGACGCCGAGCGCGCCGTGCTCGGCGCCGTGCTCCTGGAGGGCCGCGAGGCCTTGCCGCGCGTGGTGGAAGTCCTGCGGCCCTCGGACTTCTACACGGAGGCCCACCGCGCGATCTACCAGGCGATGCTCACCCTCTTCGACCGCGGCGCGCCGGTCGACTCGCTGACGCTCAACGAGGAGCTGCGCCGCACCGACCAGCTCCAGTTCGTCGGCGGCCCCGCCGCCATCGCCCTGCTCATGGAAGAGGCGTCGATCGCCGCCCACCTCGGCTCCTACACGGCGATCGTGCGCGACATGGCGGTGCTGCGCGAGCTGATCCAGACCTCGACGCACATCATCGGGCAGGCCTTCGACGCCAAGGAGGACGTGCAGACGCTCGTGGACGACGCCGAGAAGCGCATCTTCAGCCTCGCCGAGCGGCGGCTGGAAGGCAGCGCGCTGCCCGTCGGCAAGATCCTCAAGAACACGTTCGAGTACATCGAGCGCCTCTACGAGCGGAAGGAGCACGTCACCGGCGTCGCCACGGGTTTCGAGAAGCTCGACCTCGAGACGTCGGGCTTGCAGCCCTCCGACTTCATCATCATCGCCGGACGTCCGAGCATGGGGAAGGCGCAGCCGCTCGACGCGCTGGTCAAGACGGCGACCGGATGGAAGGCGATGGGCGAGCTGAGGCCGGGCGACGCGTTGGCCTCGGTCGACGGCCGAGCGTCGTTCGTCCGTGGCGTCTTCCCGCAGGGCGCGCGCCAGGTGTACCGCGTCACGTTCTCGGACGGGCGCTCGACGGAATGCTGCGCCGAGCATCTCTGGCGCGTCCATCATCGGGCGTGGCTCGAGCCGCGGGTGCTGACCACGGAGCAGGTCACGCTGCTGCTGGCGCGGAAGCACTACCGACACGGCCTCTGGGTCGACACGCCGTCCGGGGACGACGGGCACTCCGACCCGCTGCCGGTCGATCCATGGCTGCTCGGCGCTCTGCTCGGTGCCGGTGAGCTTTCGGGCCGCGCGTTGCGCTTCTGGACGTCCGACCCGGAGATCGTCGCCCGGGTCGCCGAGCGCGCCGACGGCCAGGCGGCGAGCACGGTCATCGACGCGATGCGCCGGCTCCGGCTGTGGGACATCGAGAGCGCGCAGCGGTTCGTCCCCGACATCTACATGGGCGCGCGCCGCGGGGCGCGGGTGGATCTGCTGCGTGGCCTTCTCGACGCGGCCGGCGTGGTGGAGGCGCGGGGCACCCTGCGCGTGTCCGCCAGCAGCGGGCGGCTCGCGCGCGGCGTGGCCGCACTCGTCCGCTCGCTGGGCGGCTGGTGCTCGGTGCGACGGAGCTCGCCGCGCGCCCCGTATGTGTGCACCATCGACTACGCCGAACCGAAGGAGCTCGTGACCCTCTCGTCGAAGCTGATCCGCACCCTGGCCCCGCGCCGGCCGCGCCGGCCGATGTTCGTCTCCATCGAGCCGACGCGCGTGACCGAGACGCGCTGCATCGCCGTGACCCACCCGTCCCGGCTCTACGTCACGGACGACCACGTCGTCACCCACAACACCGCCTTCGCGCTGAACATCGTCCAGCACCTCGGCGTCACCCTGCGCGGCACCGCGCTGGTGCTGAGCCTCGAGATGTCCGCTCAGCAGCTGGTGCAGCGCATGCTGTGCTCCGAGGCCAAGGTGGACTCGCAGGCGGTGCGCACCGGCTTCCTGTCGTCGTCCGACTGGCATCGGCTCACCGCCGCCGCTGGCCGGCTCTCGGAGGCCAAGATCTTCATCGACGACAGTCCCGGCCTCACGGTGCTGGAGGCGCGCGCGAAGGCGCGCCGGATGAAGGCCGAGCACGGCCTGGATCTGTTGGTGATCGACTACCTGCAGCTGATGCGCGGGCGCGCCGCGCTCGACAACCGGCAACAGGAGATCTCGGAGATCTCACGCTCGCTCAAGGCGCTCGCGAAGGAGCTCAACGTGCCGGTGGTCGCGCTCTCTCAGCTCTCGCGCGCGGTGGAGGCGCGCGCACAGCGCGACTTCCGGCCGCAGCTCTCCGACCTGAGAGAATGCGTGACAGGAGATACGCTCGTGCTGCTGGCGGATGGCCGCCGCGTGGCCATCCAGGATCTCGTCGACTCAGCGCCCGAAGTGCTCTCGATGTCGCCGCAGGGCAGGATCGTGACTGCGAAGAGTGAACGAGTCTGGCGCGTGGGGCGGCGGCGTCTCCTGACGCTCCGCCTCTCGCGCGGTCGCTCGATTCGAGCGACCCAGGAGCATCGCCTGTTCTCGCAGCGTGGTTGGGTCAGGGTGAGCGAGTTGACGACCCGCGATATGCTGGCCGTCGCGAACCATATTCCCGAGGCCGTCCGTGACTACGCCGATGCGGTCGACGACAGAAACGGCGACATGAACGTGGTCGACATCGATTGGGACCGCATCGTCGATGTTCGGCCCGCCGGCCACGAGGACGTCTTCGACCTCACGGTACCGGGCCCGGAATCGTGGCTGGCGGACGGCATCGTCAGTCACAACTCCGGCGCCCTGGAGCAAGATTCCGACGTCATCCTCTTCATCTACCGGCCGTTCGTCTACAAAGGCGACGAAATTCCGCCCGACGAGCAGAACGTCGCCGAGATCATCATCGGCAAACAGCGCAACGGCCCCACCGGCACCGTGAAGGTGGTCTTCCTGCCGCAGTACGCCCGGTTCGAGAACGCCGCCGACCTGCATCGCCAGCCCTCGCCGTTCTAGCGCCGACCCGTCGGCGCGCCGTAAGCCCCGTCGAACACTGACGGTTGCCGGGGGCTACGGGCGTATCATGGCCCGGTGCGTCTGCACCAGCTGAAGCGCCTGTTCGTCGGGACGCCGCTGCCGACGGCGCAGTCCCGGCACGAACGGCTCTCCAAGCCGACCGCGCTCGCCGTCTTTGCCTCCGACGCGCTGTCGTCGACCGCGTACGCGACCGAGGAAATCCTGCTCGTGCTGATCCTGGCGGGCACCGCGGCGCTGTCCTACTCGCTGCCCATCGGGGTCGCCATCGCCGCCCTCATCGCGATCGTGGTGTCCTCCTACCGGCAGACGATCCTGGCCTACCCTCAAGGCGGCGGCGCCTACATCGTCTCCAAGGACAACCTCGGCACGTACCCCGCGCTCGTCGCCGGCGCCGCGCTCCTGATCGACTACGTGCTGACCGTAGCGGTGAGCGTGGCGGCCGGCATCGCCGCCGTGACCTCGGCGGTGCCGTGGCTGTTCCGATACCGCGTGGTGCTCTGCGTGGCGGCGGTGGCGGTCGTCGCCATCGCGAACCTCCGCGGCATTCGCGAGTCGGGCAAGCTGTTTGCGGCTCCGACCTACCTCTTCGTCGTGAGCCTGTTCGGCCTCATCGCGTACGGCAGCGTGGGCGCCATCTTCGACTTCCTCGGCGAGGCGCCGTACCAGGCGCACCCGCCGGGCCTCGAGGGCATCGGGCTGTTCCTGCTGCTGCGGGCCTTCGCCTCGGGGTGCGCCGCGCTGACCGGTGTCGAGGCGGTCTCGGACGGCGTGCCCGCCTTCAAGCCGCCGGAGGCCCACAACGCGCGCGTCGTGCTGGCCTGGCTCGGCGCGATTCTCATCACGCTCTTCCTCGGCATCACCTATCTCGCGTACGACTTCGGCATCGTCCCCAAGGAGCACGAGACGGTGGTCTCGCAGCTGGCGCGCCACGTCTTCGGCGGCGGCTTCCTCTACTACGAGATCCAGTTCGTGACGATGCTGATCTTGCTGCTGGCGGCCAACACGTCGTTCGCCGACTTCCCGCGGCTGGCCTTCTTCCTCGCCCGTGACCGGTTCATCCCGCGCCAGTTCTCCACGCAGGGCGACCGGCTCGTCTTCTCCAACGGCATCGTGATCCTAGGCGGCCTGGCCGTCGTCCTGCTGCTCATCTTCAAGGGTGACACCCACGCGCTCATCCCGCTCTACGCCGTCGGCGTGTTCGTGTCGTTCACGCTCTCGCAGGGGAGCATGGTGCGCCGCTGGATGCGCGTGCGCGGCCCCGGCTGGTGGTGGCGCCTGGCCCTCAACGGCGTGGGCGCGCTCGTCACCGGCGTGGTCATGGTGACGATCGCGGTGACGAAGTTCTCGCATGGCGCCTGGATCGTGGTGCTGCTCATCCCCACCCTCGTGGCCATCTTCGTCGTCGTGCATCGCCACTACGGCGAGGTCTCGCGGCAGCTCTCGCTCGACGACTACTCGCCACCGCCGCCCATGACGAACACGGTCCTCGTCCTCGTGGGCGACCTGCACCGCGGCGTCGTCCACGCGCTGCAGTACGCGCAGACGCTCTCGCCGTCGGCCAAGGCCCTCTACGTGGAAACGGATCCCGAGCGCACGCGGCGGCTGGAGGAGCGCTGGGGCAAGTGGGGGCAGGGGCTGCCGCTCATCGTGCTGACGTCACCGTACCGCTCGCTCCTCGGCCCGCTGCTGGAGTACATCGACCAGCTCCAGCGCCACGGCGACAACCACGTGGTGACGATCGTGCTGCCGGAGTTCATTCCCGCCCGCTGGTGGCAGCAGATCCTCCACAACCAGACGGCGCTCCTGATCAAGGGCACGTTCCTGTTCCGCAAGAACGTCATCGTCACCGACGTGCCCTACCACCTGCGCCACTGAGCGATTCTGGTACACTCAACGACCGCGTGATTAGGCCGATGGAGCTCACCCTCGCCGTCGACGGCCCGTTCGACGCCGCGGCCACGCTCGCGCGCTACCATCGCTGGGGAGAGGATCCGGCCACCCGCCTCGACGGCGACGTGCTCCGCCGCGTGCTTCGCGTCGGCGAGCGTCTGCTGCCGTACGAGGTCCGCACGTCGGGGACGGTCACCGACGCGCGGCTGACCGTCACCATCCCCGGCGGCGGCGGCGCGGACGTCGAGCGGGCGGTGACGACGGAGGTCCGCCGGCTGTGCGGCCTCGACTTCGACCTGCCCGGCTTCTACCGCATGGCGAAGGGGGATCCCGCGCTCGCCCCGCTCGTGGAGCCGCTCTACGGGATGCGCCCGACCCTGGCGCCCACGCCGCTCGAGATGCTGATCGGCTCGATCTCGGCGCAGCAGGTGAATCTCTCCTTCGCCTTCGCCTGCCGCGCCCGCCTCGTGCGACGCTGGGGCACGCCGGTGGCGACGCCCGGTGGGGACGTCTACGCGTTCCCGACGCCGCCCCTGCTCGCCGCCGCTCGGCTGCGCGAGTATCGCGCGCTGAAGTTTTCGACGCGCAAGGGCGAGTACATTCGCGACCTCGCGCGCGGCGTGGTGCGCGGCACGCTCGACCTCGACGCGCTGACCACGGCGCCGAGCGCGGACGTCATCGCGACGCTGACGGCGCTGCGCGGCCTCGGGCGCTGGACGGCGGACTGGTTCCTCGCGCGCTGCTGCGGGCGGGGGGACGTCTGTCCCGCCGGCGACCTCGCCGTGCGCAAGGCCTTCGAGCACCACTACGCGCGGCGCGGGCGGACCCTGAGCGAGGAGGCGATCCGGCGGCGCTCGCGCGTGTGGGGCGAGCACCAGAACCTCGCCATCCATTACTTGCTGGCCGGCATGCGCCTGCATGCCGCCGCGCGCGGAGGCGAGGCGTGAAGGGCCGCCTGCCGATCCTCGGTCAGCCCAACCCGGACGTCCCGCGCGACGTCCACCTGGTTGGCCGCTACGCGCTCGGCGTCACGTGGGCCGACGACCACGGGTCGATCTATCCGTTCGAGCCCCTTCGCCGCGCCTGCGGCTGCGGCGCCTGCGCGACGCTCGAGGTCGTGGCGGGGGCGAAGGCGTGGCCGCAGGACATCCGCCGCACGGACGCGGGCCTCGCCGTGACGTGGTCTGACGCGCACGCGAGCGTCTATCCGTACGCGGACCTGCGCGCGCTCTGCCGCTGCGCCGCCTGCACCGGCGGCCACTAGATGGCGGTGGCCGTCACCGGCGACGCGCGCAAGCGCCGGGCGCTCTACGGCGTCATGCTCTCGGTGTTCCTGGCGGCCATGGAATCTACCGTGGTCGCCACCGCGATGCCGACGGTCGTGGCGAGCCTGGGCGGCGTCCACATCTACTCCTGGGTCTTTTCGGGGTTCTTGCTCACCTCGACGGTCACGATGCCGCTCTGGGGGCGCGTCTCCGATCTCTTTGGCCGCCGCCCCGTCTACCTCGGCGGGCTCGGCATCTTCCTGCTCGGCTCCGCGCTGTCGGGCGCCTCGCAGGACATGGTCCAGCTGATCGGCTTCCGGATGCTGCAGGGCCTCGGCGCGGGCTCGCTCATGACGCTCGGCATGACGATGATCGGGGAGCTGTTCGGGCTCGAGCAGCGCGCGCGCATGCAGGGCTACGTGTCGGGCATGTGGGGGGTGGCCTCGCTGCTGGGGCCGCTGCTCGGGGGCTTGCTGACCGATCTCGGCTCGTGGCGCTGGGTCTTCTACGTCAACCTGCCGTTCGGCGCCGTCGCCATCGCGCTGCTCGCCGGCGCGCTCCCCGACGCGACCGTGCGGCGGCCTCACGCCTTCGACTGGACCGGCGTCGCGCTCTTCACGTCCGGGATCTCGGCGCTGCTCGTCGGCATCCTCGAGGCCGGCCGCATCGGCGTCTGGACGGGCGCGGACGTGCTCGTGCCGCTCGCCCTCGCCGCCGTCGCCCTCGCCGCGTTCGTGCCGGTGGAGCGGCGCGCGGGCGAGCCGATCGTGCCCTTCCGGCTGTTCCGCCACCGCATGGTGCTCGCCGCCGGCGTCAATGGGTTCCTCTCGGGCATGGCGATGTTCGGCGCGATCTCGTTCGTGCCGCTGTTCTTGCAGCACGTCAGCGGGATGTCGGCAACGGCGGCCGGCGTCGTGCTCATGCCGTTCGTGCTGGGCTGGGTGGCCATGTCGATCGTGAGCGCGCGTCTCGTGCTCCGCGTCGGCTACCGCGCGCTGGCCGTCGCCGGCATGACGTGCCTGGCCGTGGCCTTCCTGCTGCTGACGCGCTGGGCGCCCGGTCTCACCCAGACGGTGGCGATGCGGGACGCGCTGCTCGGCGGCATCGGCATGGGGCTGACGTTCGTCCCCATGCTCCTGTCGGTGCAGAGCGCGGTGGCGCGGGCCGACCTCGGCGCCGCGACGTCGCTGACGCAGTTTTTGCGCACGATCGGCGGCGCCGTGGGACTCTCGGTGATGGGGGCGGTGATGGTGCGCCGGCTCGCGAGCGGGTTGCCGATGGCCGAGGCCCTGCACGGTGTGTTCGTGGTGGGCTTCGGCGTCAGCGTGCTCGCGCTCGCCTCCGCGTTCCTCGTGCCGGCGGGACGTGCCCAGGAGCTGGCGCGCCCGGACATGCGCGAGGAGCCGACGCGGGCCGGCGGATAGGAGGGCGGCATGCCAGGCGACGTCCCGTTACTCGATCGCCTCGCCCAGCTGACGCCGGTGCCTGCGGCCGCGGCGGCCTCGCTCGTCGAGCGCCTGGACGAGCCGAACGCCGATCCCGTCATCGGGCCGCTCTTCGGCACCGACGACGAGGGGGACACCGTCGTCAACCCGCTGGTGCCCGCGGTGTTGCAGGCGCTGGCGCAGAAGGAAGGGCTGACCTGCTACGCGGCGCTGCTCGAGGGGCTGACGGGCATCTGGAACGCCGCCGTGCGGGCCGCGGTCGTGGACCGGCTGCGCGCGGCCGGGCTACCGCAGGACGACCTGCTGATCCGGCTGCAGAAGCTCTCCCCCACCCTTGGCTTCGCGGCCGAGAACCACGAGTGGGCGCGCGAGTGGCTGGCGGACCCGTTCACGCAGGATGCGCTGCTCGTCCAGCAGTGCGTCGTGCGGCTGCTCTTCGCGCTGCGGGCGATGGCCGACGCGCGCGGGGACGAGCTGACGAAGGCATAGCAATATCGAGGAGCGCCGCGGGTTTCCCGGGGCGCGTGGGAGTGCGAAGCCGCAGGCCGTTCGACGGCCGAGGCGAGCCTGCGATGGCTCGTTGGGGGTCTGGGGGCCATATCGGGGCCCCCAGCCAGGAGGGCTCTCTATGCACATCCACGAGCGCAACACGGAGAAGAAGCGGCTCAACGGCCTGATGCTGAAGTCGCCGATGAAGGTCTATCGCGCGTTCGGCGAGATCGGCAAGGAGGTGTTCGCCGACGGCGCGCTCTCCAAGAAGCACAAGGAGCTGACTGCGCTCGCGGTGGCCGTCTCGCAGAACTGCTTCGACTGAATCGACCATCGCGTCGAGGAGGTCCTCGACCAGGGCGCGACGGACGCCGAGATCGCCGAGACGCTGGATATCGGGGTGCTCATGGGCGGCACCCTGGCCGTCAAGTCGATCCGCCACGCGTTCTCGGTGCTGGAACAGTTCAGAGCAGGGAGGAAATGACCATGGCCTCGAGTCTCGACAAGTACCGCGACATCTTCGACAAGAAGGCGTTCTGCCACCTCGCCACCGTCGGCCGCGACGGCCGACCGCAAATCACTCCGGTGTGGTGCGACTTCGACGGGACCTACGTCCGCATCAACACGGCGCGCGGCCGGGTGAAGGACAGGAATCTCAAGGCGAACCCGGTCGTCGCGCTGTCGGTGCAGGACCCGGACAACCCGTACCGCTACGTGCAGGTGCGCGGGCGCGTCGCCGAGATGACGGAACAGGGCGCCGACGCGCACATCGATGCCCTGGCCAAGAAGTACATGGGCAAGGACAAGTATCCGAACCGCCGGCCCGGGGAAGTGCGCGTGATCGCCAAGATCACGCCAGAGTCCGTCCAGGGCATGGGGTAGTGCGAGCCGTAGGACGTCGCGGGGCTGGGGCCCCGCCGTCCGAGGCGAGCCTATGATCAAGCGTGCGAGCCGTAGGACGTCGCGGGGCCGCAGTGCGAGCCGTAGCCGAGAGGCGAGGCGAGCCTGTGACCGAATCCCCGCCGTCCGAGGCGAGCCTATGATCAAGCGCGCGTGATCGCCGTCGAGTCGATCGCCAAGTCGTTTGGCGGGCAGGTCCTCTTCCGCGACCTCTCGTGGCGCATCGCGGACCGGGAGAGGATCGGGCTCGTCGGCCCGAACGGCGCCGGCAAGACGACGCTCTGTCGCATCCTGGCCGGCCTCGACGAGCCCGACGCGGGGCGCGTGAGCCGCCCGCGCGCCACCACCGTCGGCTACCTCGCCCAGGAGGCCGCCGCGAGCGGCGAGGGCTCCGTGCTGGCGGAGGCGCTCGCCGGCTTCGCCGACGTCTGGGCGCTGGAGCGCGACATGGAGGAGGTCGCGGCGGTGCTGGCCACGGCGCCGACCGACGCCCTCACCGCGCGCTACGGCGACCTCCAGCACCGCTTCGAGGCGCTCGGTGGCTACCGGCTCGAGAGTCAGGCCAAGGCGATCCTGAGCGGGCTCGGCTTCCGTCCCGACGAGCTGGCGCGGCCGGTCGCCGAGTTCTCGGGCGGCTGGCGGATGCGCGCGGCGCTGGCCCGCCTGCTGCTGCTGGCGCCCTCGCTGCTGCTGCTCGACGAGCCGACGAACCACCTGGACCTCGAGTCGCTCGCGTGGCTCGAGGATTTTCTCGCGGGCTACGCCGGCACGGTGGTCGTCGTCGCCCACGACCGCTACTTCCTCAACCGCATGGTGACCTCGATCGCCGAGCTGTCGACGGCGGGTCTCACCGTCTACCCGGGCGACTACGACGACTACCTCGTCGAGCGCGAGGCCCGCCACGCGCTGCTGGAAGCGCAGGCGCGCAACCAGGCCAAGCGCATCGAGGAGATCGAGCGGTTCATCGAGCGCTTCCGCTACCAGGCGACCAAGGCGCGTCAGGTGCAGAGCCGCGTGAAGATGCTCGCCAAGGTCGAGCGCATCGAGCTGCCCGGCGCCGCGCGGCGGATCCACTTCAAGTTCCCCGAGCCGCCGCGCACGGGCCGGCGCGTGGCGACGCTGACCGGCGTGCACAAGGCCTACGGCGACAACGTGGTCTACGCGGGGGTGGACTTCGCGGTCGAGCGTGGCGAGCGCGTGGCCCTCGTCGGCGAGAACGGCGCCGGCAAGTCCACGCTCCTGAAGATCCTGGCCGGCGTGCTGCCCTTCGAGCGCGGCGAGCGCACGCTCGGCGCCCACGTCGCCGTTCACTACTACGCGCAGCACCAGCTCGACGCGCTGACGTCGTCGAACACCGTGCTGGAGGAGATCGTCGCCGCGGCTCCGGGGCTGCCGCACACGCGGCTGCGCGCCATCCTCGGCGCCTTCCTCTTCTCCGGCGACGCCGTGGACAAGAAGGTGTCGGTGCTCTCGGGCGGCGAGAAGGCGCGCCTGGCGCTGGCCAAGATGCTGGTGCGGCCGGGCGCGCTCCTGTGTCTCGACGAGCCCACGAACCATCTCGACCTTGCCTCGCGCGAGGTGCTCGAGGCGGCGCTCGCCGGCTTCCCGGGCACCATCGTGTTCATCTCGCACGACCGCTACTTCATCAATCGCATCGGCACCGAGGTCACCCACGTCGACCACGGCCGGCTGACGCGCTACCTCGGCGGCTACGACGACTACCTCGCGGCCACGACGGCCCCCGCGCCGGCCCCGACGGTGGCGCGCCCGCCCGCTCCGCCCGTGCCCGCCGCGGATCAGCGCACGCCGACCCCACCGTCTCGCCGGAAGCGCGTGAGCGCCGAGGTGCGCGACCTGCGCCGCCGCGTGGAGGAGGTGGAGGCGCGCATCCACGCCCTCGAGGCGCGGCTGGAGCAGATCGGCGCGGCCCTGGCCGACCCTGCCCTCTACGTCGACGGCGAGCGCGCGCGGGCGGTGGCCGGCGAGCGCAAGAGCGCCGAGGAGCAGATGGCGTGGCTCATGCGCGAGTGGGAGGAGCTCTCCACGGCGCTGGCGGGCCATGACTGACTTCTACGCGCCTGTCGATCCGGGGGAGCTGCGGCGGCAGCGCGCGAAGGCGCGCGAGCTGCGCGCCAGCCAGTGGTGGAAGCGCCGCCGATCCGACGGCGTCTGCTATTACTGCCGCCGACGCGTGGGTCCGAAGGCGCTCACGATGGATCACCTGGTGCCGCTCGGCCGCGGCGGCACCTCGGCGCGGGGCAACGTCGTGGCCGCGTGCAAGGACTGCAACTCGCGCAAGAAGTCGCTCCTGCCCGTCGAGTGGCAGGCGTACCTCGACCGCCTGGCCGCGGACGCGCCGGAGTAGCGAAATCGAGGAGCGTCACGGCTTCGCCGGGACGCTACGAGCGTTGGGGGGTGTGGAGGGCCAT
Organism: Candidatus Rokuibacteriota bacterium; assembly: GCA_003220225.1. GTDB lineage: Bacteria > Methylomirabilota > Methylomirabilia > Rokubacteriales > CSP1-6 > AR12. Next base: position 63,801 of record QHRU01000033.1, on the reverse strand, counting down.
CTCGGGGCCCCCCACGTTACTAGTGCAGTGCGGGCAGCGCACCGCGCGCACCGGGATCACCATCGCGCACTGTGGGCATTCCTTCGTGGACGGCGACGGCGGCAGCGGGCGCGCGTGCAGCCGGTCGATCACGCGCACCAGCAGAAACACGGCGGAGCCGACGATCACGAAGTTGGTGATCGTGTTGATGAAGGCGCCGTAGTTCAGCGTCGGCGCGCCGGCCGCCTTGGCGGCCGCCAGCGACGGATACGAGGCGCCCGATAACGTCACGAACAGGTCGTCGAAGTTGACGCGGCCGAGCACCAGCCCGATCGGCGGCATCAGGATGTCCTTCACGAACGACGTCACGATGGCGCCGAAGGCGGCGCCGATCACGACGGCGACCGCGAGATCGACCACGTTGCCTCGCATCAGGAACGCCCGGAAGTCCTTGAGCATCGCGCCGCCTCCTCTTCCCGTCGCCGGCAGTATAGCCGCCGCCGTCTACGGTGGGGGCACGCCGCGAACGTTGGACCCGGGCACGCCGAGCGCAAGCGAACAAATTTCTTGCGAGGGCGCGGGGCCTTGGCTCCATCATCCTCGTCATCGAGGACCAAGCCGACAGCCTCCAGGCGCTTGCCGACGTGCTGACGATGTGCGGCGCCCGCGTGCTGATGGCCGGCGACACTCTCGACGCGCGTGCGTATGTGGGGACGGTCAAGATCGATCTGGTCGTCACCGACGCCGCGCTTGTCGGGGAGTCGGGCGCAGCGTTCGTCGCCTGGCTGCGTCAGCAACCGCACGACAAGGGTGGCGGCGTCGCCGTGATCGCCATCACGAGCTCCGCCGACCAGCTTGCCGGGGTGAGGCTCGGCGGCTTCGCCGCGTACTTTCAGAAGCCGTTGGACCTCGATGATCTCTGCGCGACGATCGGCGCCCTCATGCATCCTGTCTCCAGCCCGCCAGCGCCAGCCCGGGGAGCGTAGCGCCAGTACCACCGGCCTCTCACGATCCCCCGGCGCTCCTGCTGCGAGCGGATCACGTGATCGGGTAGTGCCGCTCGCCGCCGGCCACTTTTTCGTAATCCGGCCGCCTTTTCATATAATGAAGGACGGGAACCAGGAGGTGCATCGATGTGGAAGATGCCCGTCGCCCGAGCGCCCGCGTTCCTCCTGCGTCGGATCCTCAGCTGCGCGATCGCCGTGGCCGTGCTCCTGTCCGCTTCGGTTCAGGATGTCCATGGCCAGGGCTGGGGCCTCGACTACGTGTGGCAGCTCTTGGGCTATGACCCGCCGGCCGGCAACGGCAGGTGGCAGACGGTTGGCGAACAGGATTTCGATCGCCGCGTGCTGAAGGGCACGCTGCCGGCGCTCGTGTACTTCGACGCGGCCAACGGCTGCGACGGCGCCGATGGCGTCTTCACGAGCCTCAGTGCGCGGAGGAAAGGGATCCTCACCGTCTTCCGCGTCGATATCGCCGCGCACCCGCACGTGGCACGCGCCTACGACGTCAAGGACGACGTCGTTTTCGTGCTCTTCGCGAACGGACGTGCGGTCAAGCGCGCGACGGCGCCCGAGGTGCTCGAGCGCGTCCTCACCAAGAACGGCGGTCTCTACTCGGACGAGCGGTTTCTCGCGGAGATGGAAGCGTTCTTGGACCAGAAATAGCTGTCCGAACGGTGTGTGGTGCGCGGATACGGTCAGCGGCGGAAGAGCGCCGAGACGAGCCGCCGCAGCCGCAACATCATCGAAGCCGTGTCGTCGCCCCTCGCCTTCGGCGACGCGGCCGGCGTGTCACTGACCGCCTTGCCGAGCAACGACACGAGGGCCGCAGGCAGCGGGTCCGCGATGGCGAGCCCGACGCCGTGCTCGCCGAAGTGACGAACTTCGCCCTGCCGGAAGAATCTTGCCTCGCTGTCAGGGACGTGAACCTCGACCGCGCAGCTCTCTCCGTGACGGATCATGGTCGAGGCGTGAGCGCCCTCATCGAGCGCGATTCGCAGTCCGTGCAGGCTGGCATCCATCGCCCTGGCAGCGATCACCTTGCCGTCGCCGATCAACAGCCGTGCTGACCAGACAACCTGTCGGCGCGACCAACGACGACGTTCGACCACGCGGCGCCTCCGTTGAGAACGGAACCTTTAAGGGTGGATGCTGTTGCGATGGGGGTTCTGAGCAAAGGCCGCGCCACGTCACCAGGGCAGCAAAGTCGGCGAGTTAGTCGAACACGCGAGGCTCGGGTACGTGCCGAGTGGTCACGATGGTGACGTAGAACGACAGTCAGCGACTCAATGCTGACGCGGCGAGATGCTCCAGGTATCTGAAGTCGAACGGCTTCGGGAGATAGCTGAAGGCTCCGCGCTTGATGACCTCCGCCGCGAGAGAGGTATCGGTGTTCGCGGTGATCGTGATGACAGGGATGGTCGGGTCGAAATCCTTCACGGCCTTCAGGACATCCATCCCGTCGATGCCCCGCATGGCGATGTCGAGGAAGATGAGATCGGGACGCGTGGCGCGGACCAACTCGAGCGCTCGCCTGCCGTCGCGGGCCGACGTGACGTCGTAGGTCGTCGCCAAGTGCTCCTGAAGAATGTCGATGATGTCCTGCTCGTCATCGACCACGAGGATCCTTCGGCGGGGAGCGTCACTCTGGGGCACTGGACCATCATAGACTGAAATGATGGATGACTTCGCAGCCGCCGAGATCCAGACGGGTGAGACCATCATCTTCGTACGCTCGTACGGATCCGGGCCGCCGATCCTCTTGTTGCACGGTTTTCCGCAGACACACTTGATGTGGCGCAGCGTCGCGCCGCTGCTTGCTCGCAACTTTACGGTCATCTGCGCCGATCTTCGCGGCTACGGGCGCAGCGGCTGCCCGGTCTCCACGCCGGACCATGCACCATATGCGAAGCGAGCCATGGCGCAAGACATGGTGACCGTTATGGAGCGGCTTGGATTTCCGCGCTTCTCGGTTGCGGGACACGATCGTGGCGGTCGCGTCGCCTATCGGATGGCTCTTGACCATCCACATCGCGTCGACCGGCTCGCCGTTCTCGACATCTTGCCGACGGAGACGGTCTGGGCCCGCGCCGACGCAAGGTTCGCGCTCGCCTTCTGGCCTTGGTCGCTGCTCGCTCAGGCTGAACCACTTCCAGAACGCATCCTGACGGCGGCCCCTGAAGCCATCGTCGATGATGCGCTCGGGGGATGGGGCTCTCCCTCGGCTGTGTTCCCTCCGGAGGTTCGTGCGGCCTATGTTCAGGCTCTTCGAGATCCCGCTCACGCACATGCGATCTGTGAGGAGTATCGAGCCGCCGCCACCATCGACCGCGAGCATGACAAGGCGGATCGTGCCGGCGGGCGTCGGATCGTCTGCCCTCTCCTGACCCTGTGGAGCGCGAGAGGGGCGCTTGATACTTGGTACGTCGAGGAATCTGGACCCATCGCGCTTTGGCAAGCCTGGGGCGACGATGTTCAAGGACGCCCGCTCAAGGCCGGCCACTTTTTCCCGGAAGAGGCTCCCGAACAAACCGCCGAAGCTCTGAACCACTTCTTTGGCATCATTTGACTGGGCCGATCGGCGGGTAGCTCTTCACTCGTTCCGGGTCGCCCTCCGCATCTGTGCAGTCCTCGATACGTGTGAGAGACGTTGGACATTGACGCGCCACGCCGCGCGCCGTGCAATGGCGCCGCTCGAACTTCCTCGAGCACGCAGTGCACGCTCACGCGGGAGGACACGCATGGCACGCCGCATCGTCACCTTCACCCTGCTGGCCGCGCTCGCGGCCACGCCGGCGCTCGCCGCCGTCGTCACCGAGTCGATCACGGCCACCGCCGCCGTCGGCGAGAGCCACGATAAGATCAACATCAACACGGCCTCGGCGAAGGAGCTGCAGAAGCTCGAGGGCGTCGGCCACACGGTGGCCGAGCGCATCGTGCACTATCGCGAGGCGCATGGACCCTTCAAGCGCGGCGAGGATCTGCGCAAGGTCGAGGGCATCGGCGCCGCGCTGTGGGAGCGGAATCGCGAGCGCATCGTCGTGAAGTGAGCCACTGACACTTTTTGTTTGAAGGGAGAAAAAGCCGGGGGTAGGATGGAGGCAAATCGGCCGGAGCGACAACAGCGCTCCTGAAGCGTCCCCGCCGACAATTCCGCCGGCGGCTGACGTGGCCGGGCCCGGGGCCGGGAGTCGGCATCTGGTTCGGGGTAGGTGGGAACTGGGCCTGCGTGGTGGCCTTGCCGAGAATAGGAGGTGATCCAGCCGATGTGTTCCCCTACGGTGCTCTGTGAGGTGGTTGCCTCCTAGGCAGGGTCCACGCTAGCTCCAGGTGGCGCGCCTGGGAGTCCAGGCACCACCGGCCCCGACGATCCCGCCTCACCAGCGGGGCGGCGCGACGCGCGAGTGACATCACCAACGCGCCGCAGCCATCGTCGGGGCTTTTCATTTTTACACTCGCCCCGGTTGACTATGCTCGCCAGAGCATAGTACCGTCCAAGCGTTTGACGGACGGCGCGGTATCGCCCACAATCACCCCACCTTCAGCGATCGGAGAGACTTCGCGTGCGTCGATTCGAGCTCGTCACCCCCGGCAGCGTCGATGATTGCCTGAGCGCCCTGAAGGGCCGCGGCGTGGAGGTCAAGGTTCTCGCCGGCGGCACCGATCTCATCGCCCAGCTCAAAGTCGGCATGCTCAAGGTCGCCGCGGTCGTCGACCTCTCGGGCGTGGCGGAATTACGCGTGCTCGAGGGCGACGCCCGGCGCGGCTTCCGCATCGGGGCTGCCGTCACCGCTCGCACGCTCGAGCGCGACGCAAAGCTGCGAGCCGCGTTGCCGTCCTTGTCGGAAAGCGGTGCGCTCGTCGGGTCGATTCAGATCCGCAACCTCGCGACTCTGGGCGGCAACATCTGCAACGCCGCGCCTTCGGCGGACATGGCGCCGCCGCTCCTGGCCCTCGACGCCGAGGCCGTGATCGCCGGCGCGGGCGGCCGGCGGCGGGTGCCCATGGCGTCGTTCTTCAAGGGCGTGCGGCAGACGGTGCTGGGGCCCGACGAGTTGCTCGTGGAGTTCGCGGTGCCCGCCACCGGACCGAAGAGCGGCGGCGCCTACCTGCGTCACACCCCGCGGCGCGAGCTCGACATCGCCGTCGTCGGCGTCGCCTCGCAGGTTTCGCTCGCGGACGGCGTCTGCACGAAGGTGCGCATCGCGCTGGCCGCGGTGGCGCCGGTTCCCGTGCGCGCGACGGCGGCCGAGCAGGCGCTCGAGGGCCAGCCGCTGACCTCGCAGGCGATCGCGCGCGCCGCCGACCTCGCCGTCGAGGCGGCCCGGCCGATCAGCGACCAGCGCGGCTCGGCCGAATTCCGCCGTCACCTCGTGCGCATTCTCACGCGGCGCACTCTCACCATCGCGCTCGAGCGCGCGACGGCCTGAACGGAGGTCTCGTCGTGGCCAAGCAAGTCCTGAGCTTCACCGTCAACGGCGAGCCCGTCGAGGCGCTCGTGCAGCCGTACGTCACGCTGCTCGACGCGCTCCGCGAGGACCTCGGCCTCACCGGACCCAAGGAGGGTTGCGGCACCGGCGACTGCGGCGCGTGCTCCGTGCATTTGGATGGCAAGCTCGTGGCGAGCTGCCTCGTGCTCGCGATGCAGGCGCGAGGGCGCTCCGTGACCACCATCGAGGGGCTGGCGCGCGGCGGGGCGCTCACGCCCGTGCAGGACGCGTTCGTGCGTCACGGCGTGCCGCAGTGCGGCTTCTGCATCCCGGGCGTGCTGATGGCGGCCGCCGCGCTCCTCGCCGAGAACGCGGAGCCGTCCGAGGACGACATCCGCTACGCGATTGCCGGCAACCTCTGCCGGTGCACGGGCTACACCAAGATGGTCGAGGCGATCTCCGAAGCGGCGGGTACCGCCCGCAACCGGGGGAGCGCGAGGGGGGCGTAGCCCCCGTCGCCAGAAGGGACACTGGCATGTCGACGGTGATGAAGACGACGCGCGACGTCAAGGGAGTCGGGCTTTCGATTCCGCGCCCCGACGGACCGGAGAAGGTGACGGGGAAGGTGCAGTACGTCGCCGACATCCAGCCGAAGGGTCTGCTCCACGCCCAGCTGCTGCGGAGCCCGCACGCCCACGCGCGCATCAAGCGCATCGACACGAGCCGCGCCAAGGAGCTGGCCGGCGTGCGCGCCGTGCTGACGGCCGCCGACATGCCGTATCTGAAGAAGAAGGCGCCGACGCGCGCCCACGCGGTGCTCGCCATCGACCGCGTGGTGTTCGCGGGGCAGCCGGTGGCCGCCGTCGCCGCCGACGAGCTGGCCATCGCCGAGGAGGCGCTGGACCTCATCGACGTCGAGTACGAGGTGCTGGCAGCCGCCGTCGATCCGCTCGAGTCGATGAAGCCCGGCGCGCCGCCGGTGGCCGAGGCCGGCACCGAGGCGGACACCAGCGAGGCGCAGGCCCACGGCAGCGTCTCGGGCGTGGCCGCCGTGGCCAAGCCGGCGAAGGCCGTGAACATCTCGCAGCAGACCACGCTCGCGCGCGGCGACGTCGCCAAGGGGCTCGCCGAGTCCGACGTCGTCATCGAGAAGACGTACCGTGTGCCGATGGTCCACCAGGGCTACCTCGAGCCCCACGCCGTGCTCGCGCAGTGGGACACGACCGGCCAGCTCACGCTGTGGGCGAGCACGCAGGGCTCGTTCAACACGCGCAGCGAGGTCGCCGACGTGCTCGAGATCGCGGAGAACCGCATCAAGGTCATCCCCGTGGAGTGCGGGGGCGGCTTCGGCGGCAAGATCCGCGCGCTCTGCGAGCCCGTCACTGCCGAGCTCGCGCGGGTGACCGGCCGGCCGGTACGCTACGTGATGACCCGCCGCGAGGAGCTCGTGGCGGGCATGCCGGCTCCTCAAGTCATCATCAAGCTGAAGACCGGCGTCCAGCGCGACGGCACGCTGATGGCGCTCGACGGCGAGATCATCATCGAGTCGGGCGCGTTCTCCGGCGCCGTGCTCGCGGTGGGCGCGGTCTTCCTGGCCAGCCTCTACAAGTGGCCGGCCTTCGAAGTGCGCGGCTTCGAGGTGCTGACTCACAAGCCGAGCATTGCGGCGTATCGGGCCCCGGTGGCGCCGCACACGATCTACGCCATCGACTCGCACATGGACCAGATCGCCGACGCGATCGGGCAGGATCCCGTGGCGTTTCGTCTGCGCCACGTCGAGCGCGAGGGCGAGCCGATGGCGAACAACCAGCCATGGGCGAGCAACGCCGCGTACGAGGTGCTCGAGCGCCTCGCCCAGCACCCGTCCTGGAAAAAGCGCGACGAATGGAAGAAGAGCGCCCCCGCTGGCCGGCTGCGCGGCACCGGGCTGTCGCTCGGCGGCTGGCTGGGCGGATTGCAGCCGACCAGCGCCACCGTCCGCCTCAATCCGGACGGCTCCCTGAGCGTGCTGACGGGGCAGGTGGACATCGCGGGCACCAACATCGCGCTCGCGCAAATCGCCGCGACCGCCTACGGCGTGGACATCGACCGCGTCAAGATCACCACCGGCGACACCGATGTCGCACCGATGACCGGGCTGAGCGCCGGCAGCAAGACCGTGTACACGGTCGGCACGGCAGTGCTGCAGGCCGCGCAGGACGCGCGGCGGCAGACCCTCGAGATCGCCGCCAAGGAGCTGGAGGCGGCGGTGCAGGATCTCGAGATCGAGGACGGCAAGGTGGTCGTGCGCGGCGTGCCCGACAAGGGCGTGACCATCGCCTCCATCGGCAAGAAGGGCAACCTCTATATGTCGAAGGTCCCGCCCGTGCTCGGCGTGGCCAACCCCGCCTTCACGCAGCAGGCCCCGGCCTTCGCCGGCCAGCTCGCGCGGATCGAGCTGGACCCGGACACGGGCGAGGTCACGCTGCACGAGTTCGTCGTCGCGCAGGACGTGGGCAAGGCCATCAACCCGCTCGCGTGCGAGGGGCAGATGCAGGGGGGCGCCGTGCAGAGCCTCGGCATCGCCCTCACCGAGGGCCTGATGTACGACGACAAGGGCCGGCTGATGAACCCGAGCCTGCTCGACTACCGCAAGCTGACGGCCGCCGACCTGCCGAACATCGAATGCATCATCGTCGAGAAGCCGTCACCGGCTGGCCCGTTCGGGGCGCGCGGCGTCGGCGAGCCCCCCATCGTCCCCGCGCCGGCCGCCATCGCCAACGCCATCGAGGACGCCGCCGGCGTGCGCCTCACCGAGCTGCCGATGACACCGGAGCGGATCGCCCTGGCCATCGCCGCGCGCTGAACGATGCCGGAGAGCGTGCCGTTGGTCAGGCCCGCCTGCTCGACCGGATGGTCGTGCGTGGTCTTGGTACCGACGTAGACGTAGACCTCTCCCGAGAAGTTGGCGGCGATCGGCGCCGTGCTCAGCGAGCCGTCGTCGGTGAGCACGACGACCGTCCTGTCTTGCGGATACGGGCTCGCCACGACGTTCTCGAACGCCATGCGGCCGAGGCGCGGCCCTGTTACCGCAGGCGAAGATGCTGGCGGCGTGACGCGACAGAGACGTGTTCGTGACGTAAGATCGGGGTCTGTCATGAAGCCGAAGCTCAAGGTCTGGGTGACGTTCGGCGAGGATCTCAAGTTCGGCGACGGCCGGGCGCGGCTGCTGGAGGCCATCGAGGAGCGCGGCTCGCTCAAGCAGGCGGCCAAGGCGTTCGAGATGTCGTACCGCAATGCCTGGGGCTACCTGCGCGAGCTGGAGCACGCGGCCGGCTTCAAGTTCGTGGAGCGCGCGGCGGGCGGCGGCCCCGAGAGCGGCATGCGGCTGACGGAGCCCGGCAAGCGGTTCCTCGCGCGCTACCGGACGTTCCGGAGCGCGCTCGAAGAGTCCATGACGCGCCACTTCGAACAATCGTTCAAGCAACCACGGGCGACACGCCCCACGAGGTCGACACGATGAACGCAGGAGAGATCTTCGTCGCAGGCAAGTGGCAGGCTCCGGCCTCGGGCGAGACCTACCAGCCGATCAACCCCGCCAACGAGGAGCCGCTGACCCAGGTCGGCCGCGGTGACGAGCGCGACATCGATGCCGCGGTGGCGGCCGCGCGCAAGGCCTTCGACTCCGGGCCGTGGCCGAAGCTGAGCGCGCACGAGCGCGGCCGCATCGTCTGGCGGCTCGGCGACCTCATCACCAAGAATCTCGACGAGCTGGCGAAGCTCGAGAGCCTCTGCACGGGCAAGACGATGTTCGACTCGGGCAAGGTCGAGATTCCGTTCGCGGCCGACGTGTTCCGCTACTTCGCGGGCTGGGCCACGAAGATCCACGGCGAGACGCTGGCCATCCGGCCGGGCGCCTTCACGTTCACGCTCCGCCAGCCCGTCGGCGTGGTCGGCGCCATCGTGCCGTGGAACTTCCCCTTCCTCCTCTCGTCGTGGAAGCTCGCGCCCGCCCTCGCCGCCGGCAACACGATCGTGCTGAAGCCCGCGTCGCAGACGCCACTCACCGCGCTCAAGTTCGCCGAGCTCTGCCAGGAGGCGGGCGTGCCCGAGGGCGTGGTCAACGTGGTGACGGGTCCCGGCGGCAAGGTCGGCATGGCCATGGTGCGCGACCCGCGCGTGGACAAGATCGCGTTCACGGGCTCCACCGAGGTCGGCAAGCAGATCATGCGCGAGGCGGCGGGCACGCTGAAGCGGCTCTCGCTCGAGCTCGGCGGCAAGTCGCCCAACATCGTGTTCGCCGACGCCGACATGGAGGCGGCGGTGAAGGGCGCCCTCACCGGGATCTTCTACAACAAGGGCGAGGTGTGCGCCGCGGGCTCACGGCTGTTCCTCGAGGACTCCATCCACGACGCCTTCATGTCCAAGCTCACCGACCGCGTGAAGGGGCTCACCGTCGGCGATCCCATGGACAAAGCCACCCGCATGGGTCCCGTGGTGTCGAAGGCGCAGATGGAGACCGTGCTGTCCTACATCGAGGCGGGCAAGCAGGAGGGCGCGCGCCTCGTGACCGGCGGCGGCCGGGCCACCGTCGGCAACGGCAAGGGCTACTTCATCCAGCCGACCATCTTCGACGGCGTGCGCAACTCGATGAAGATCGCGCGCGAGGAGATCTTCGGCCCCGTGCTGTCGGTCATCCCGTTCAAGTCACTCGAGGAGGGGCTGGCCGAGGGCAACAACACGACGTACGGGCTGGCCGCCGCCGTGTGGACCCGCGACGTCGCCAAGGCCCTGCGCGCCGCGCAGACGATCCGCGCCGGCACGGTGTGGGTGAACGCCTACAACCTGTTCGACGCCGCGCTGCCCTTCGGTGGCTTCAAGGAATCCGGCTTCGGGCGCGAGATGGGCGCGGCGGGACTGGAGCAGTACACGGAAGTCAAGACGGTCTGGGTCGATCTCTCGTGATCGACCGTCTGTAATCGAGCGGCCGGCGCCGCCCGCGCGCGCGCACGGGCGGCGCCGGGCGCGCTAGGCCTTGCGGACGTTCGCCGCCTGCAGACCCTTCGGGCCGCGCGTCACTTCGAACTCCACGCGGTCACCCTCGACGAGGCTCTTGAAGCCCTGCGCCTGGATCGCGCTGTAGTGCACGAAGACGTCCTCGCCACCTTCCTGGGTGATGAAGCCGAAGCCCTTCGCGTCGTTGAACCACTTCACGGTACCGGTTGCCATCTCTACTGTCCTCCGGGGCGTCGTTGCGCCCCTTGTTGATCCGACCATCATGGTCGGGTGTTGCGAGCTTCTGCTTCAGCTCCGCGGCACGGGGTGGCCGAGATGCCGCTCGATGGCGCGCAACTGGTCCCGTTCCTCGGGCACGGCGAAGCTCGTCGCCTGCCCGGTCGCCTCGGCGCGCGCGGTGCGGCCGATGCGGTGGATGTAATCCTCCGGCGTATGCGGGAGGTCGAAGTTGACCACGTGCGCGATTTCCGGCACGTCGATGCCGCGCGCGGCGATGTCGGTGGCCACGAGAATGCGGTAGCGGCCGGCGCGGAAGCCGTCGAGCGCCTCGCGGCGCTGCGACATCGTGCGATCGGCGTGCAGCCGCGTGACGCGATGGCCGGCGGCGGCCACGGCGCGCGCCAGGCGGTCGGCGCGGTGCTTGGTGCGGGTGAAGACCAGCGTCTGGCCGCGCTCCTCGCCCAGGAGCTGCAGCAACAGCGGCATCTTCTCGCGGTTGTCGGTCGCGTAGAGGCGCTGCGTGACGGCGGCCACGGGCTTGGCCACGGTGCCGACCTCCACGCGCTCGGGGCGCGAGAGGTGCTTGCGCACGAGGCGCTCCACTTCCTCGGGCATGGTCGCCGAGAAGCAGAGCGTCTGGCGGTCGAGCGGCGTGACGGCCAGGATGCGCTCGACCTGAGGCGCGAAGCCCATGTCGAGCATACGGTCGGCCTCGTCGAGGACGACGATGCGCACGGAGCTCAGCGTGGCGCTGCGGCGCTCGAGGTGGTCGAAGAGCCGGCCCGGCGTGGCCACGATGACGTCGGGACGGCGCGCGAGCCCGGCCAGCTGCGGCCCCATCGGCTCGCCGCCGATGAGGGTGACCGTGCGGAGGCCGCGCGCGGCGCCGAGCATCGCGAAGTGCTCGGCGATCTGCAGCGCCAGCTCGCGCGTCGGCGCGAGCACGAGGGCGCGGGCGCCGGCGCCCGGACGGGACGCGCAGAGGCGCTCGATGGTCGGAATCGCGAAGGCGGCCGTCTTGCCGGTGCCCGTCTGGGCGCAGCCGATGAGGTCCTTGCCTTCGAGTGCGATGCCGATGGCCCGCGCCTGGATCGGCGTGGGCGTGATGTAGCCCGCGCGCGCGATGGCGTCGAGCATGGGCGCGCTGAGGTGCAGCTGGTTGAACGAACAGATCATTTGGGGTCGTTTACCTTTCTCGTTGGTCTCGATCTGAGGCTTCTACCTGGCAGGTACTTCGAAGAGCACCCGGGCCCGCCGGCGGGCCCGGGCGGAAGCGACAGGGGTAGGACCTAAACCTTGCGGACGTTCGCTGCCTGAAGACCCTTGGGGCCGCGGGTCACCTCGAACTCGACCCGGTCACCTTCGGCCAAGGACTTGAAGCCCTGAGCCTGGATGGCGCTGTAGTGCACGAAGACGTCCTCGCCGCCCTCCTGCGTGATGAACCCGTAACCCTTTGCATCGTTGAACCACTTCACCTGTCCCTGTGCCATTCCTTCTGACCTCTCTCTTCGGGGGTCTTCAGCCCCTGCGTGCGCCCGCGGGAATCGCGGGGTTACCTGCCGGTATTGGCAGGCAAGCTACAAAACAAAAAAACGCCGCGCGACTTTTGGTCCGCGCGGCGTGTGTCTCGATCTCGTCAATCGTATCGACTCCGTGTGAACCTGAACCGCGGCAAGAATTACATGGGGCAGGGAACCTGTCAACCGAATTCTGGCGGGCGGCGTGGTGCGTCACTCAAACTCTACCAGCCGCGTCAAGGGGCGCGAGCCGTTCCTGGTGCCGAGCCAGCCCGGGATGGCCATCGAGAAGCGTCCGGCCGTGCCGCCGGCCACGATGATGTGGATTTCGTCGACAGATGGGAATTTACTGACCAGCGTGTCGGGCGCCGGCGCTGTCTTTCCGAATCTAAGGTTAGTCCCTTCGCCGTGATGCTCGTCCGGGAGCAGCGTGCGATAGGGCATGCGGATCGTGTTATAGAGGTGACGTGCCAGATCGTCCCGACTCCAGCCATCGTCGGCGAACGTGCGCGCGTGCTCGGGGCCGACGACGAGCATCGTGTGCGAGTAGAGCGGAAAGTGCTTGCTGTTCCAGAGCCCTGCCATCGACCAGCCGAGCGAGCCCGCGAGGCTCTTCGCGGTGCGGCTCGAGTGGTCCGAGATGCCGTGCGGGGCCTCGCCGGCGAACAGCGTCACCGCGCTCGAGCCCGGGGCAAGGCCGCGCGCGACGTGATAGGGCGGCCACGGGCTGGCTTCCTCGTGCTCGCCGATGCAGTAGGTGTAGCGGCCAGGATGGCCGAACGTCGACATCGAGATCTCGCCCGGCCGCGCGCCGCCGACGTTGATCATGAGCAGGCGCAGCGCGCGGCCGATCGTCGCGTTGGCGCGGTAGCCCGGGCCGAAGACGCCGAACGAGCAGTTGAGGCCGATGCGCTGGCGGACCGGCCCGTGCACGACGATCAGCGGTGCCGAGAAATGCGTGGAGGTCGACACGCCGTGCAGGTTGAACGCGGGCTCGCACGCGCACTCCGCGGCGGCCAGCACGACCGGCAGGTACTCCGGCCGGCAGCCCGCCATCACCGCGTTCACGGCGGCCTTCTCGACGGTGACGCGTCCGTAGTTGGGCGGCATCTCGCCGAGCAGCTCGTCGCGCACTCGGCGCGTCGCCGTCAGCATCGACTCGACGCGCTCGCGCGTCGGCGGCACCACGGGCAGCCCGTCGGTCACACCCTTGTCGAACCACGCCTCGAAGTCCATTTTCATGGGGGCCCCGAAATGGCCCCCAAACCCCCCATCGCTCGTCGCGCCCCGGCGGCGCCGTGGCGCGCCTCGATCAAAGCCCCCATCGCTCGTCGCGCCCCGGCGGCGCCGTGGCGCGCCCTCGATCACCGTCGCAGGGTATCATCGGCTGTGCTATGCACCCATGGCACGACGTCGAGCTGGGCGACCACGTCGAGCGTCACTTCCGCGCGATCATCGAGATTCCCAAGGGCTCGAAGGTGAAGTACGAGCTCGACAAGCGCACGGGCCTGCTCTGGCTCGATCGCGTGCTGCACTCCGCCGTGCACTACCCGGCGAACTACGGCTTCCTGCCGCAGACCTACTGCGAGGACGGCGACCCCCTCGACGTGCTCGTGCTCGGCCAGGAGCCGGTGGTGCCACTCTGCATCCTCCGCGCGCGGGCGATCGGCGTCATGACCATGCGCGACGAGAAGGGCCAGGACGACAAGGTCATCGCCGTGCACGTCGACGACCCGGAGTACGCACACTACCAGGACATCGCGGAGCTGCCGCCGCACCGGCTCAGGGAGCTGGAGCGCTTCTTTCTCGACTACAAGGTGCTCGAGCAGAAGACCGTGGAGGTCGGGCGCATCCGCGGGCACGCCGACGCCGAGCGGGTGATCAAGGACGCGGCCCGGCTTTACCGCGATACGATCGCCCCCAAGCGAGATCGCGAGCAGGTGCAAAGTCCGTGATCTCCGGCCGTCGGGTGACGCTTGACGTCACGATAGGTGCCATTCTGGACGAGACTACTGGCATGAAGTTCCAGTCGGCGCCCGCCTCGCCCGCCCTGCGCGGGAGCCACCGCGCGGGTGGATCGATGCCCTCAGAGTGCCGTCGTCTGGCGTCCACAACGCGCTGAAAATCTTTTCCTTTTCAGGGATTGCCAGTGCCGCCGAACAGCCTAGATCCGGCCTAAATTACTGGAAATCCTGACTTTTTCTGGAGGTCTGGCACGGACTGTGCTAATGTTACCGACACCTCGGAGCGCCGTAACCCGTACAGAACAGATGGAGAGCCGATGTTCTACAACCTGCTGGCCGGAATGTTCTCGAACGACCTCGCGGTGGACCTCGGAACGGCGAACACGCTGGTCTACGTCCGCGGCGAGGGCATCGTCCTCAACGAGCCGTCGATCGTCGCGATCCACCAGGCCGACCACTCGGTGCTGGCGGTCGGGCACGAAGCCAAGGCGATGCTCGGCCGCACGCCGGGCAACATCGTGGCCATCCGGCCGCTCAAGGACGGTGTGATCGCCGACTTCGACGTCACCGAGAAGATGCTGCATTACTTCATCTCCAAGGTGCACCGCCGCCGCACGCTCGTGCGGCCGCGCATCGTGGTCGGCGTTCCGTCCGGCATCACGCAGGTCGAGAAGCGCGCCGTGCGCGACTCCGCCATGCAGGCGGGCGCGCGCGAGGTGTACCTGATCGAGGAGCCGATGGCGGCCGCGATCGGCGCGGGCTTGCCGATCCAGGAACCGGGCGGCAATATGATCGTGGACATCGGCGGCGGCACCACCGAGGTCGCCGTCATCTCGCTGTCGGGCATCGTCTACTCGAAGTCGGTCCGCATCGCGGGCGACGAGATGGACGAGGCCATCGTGCAGTACATCAAGAAGCACTACAACCTGCTGGTCGGCGAGCGCCGCGCGGAGGAGATCAAGGTGACCCTCGGGTCGGCCTACCCGATGGGCGGCGAGCGCCGGACGATGGAAGTGAAGGGGCGCGACCTGATCGACGGCATTCCCAAGACCATCGTGATCACCGACGAGGAAATCCGCGAAGCGCTGCGGGAGCCGGTGATGACGATCGTGGAGACCGTCCGTACCTGTCTGGAGCGCACGCCACCCGAGCTCGCGGCCGACATCGTGGACAAGGGCATCGTGATCACGGGCGGCGGCGCACTGCTGCGGGGCCTCGACCATCTGTTGCGGCAGGAGACCAACCTGCCGGTGACGCCGGGTGAGGATCCGCTGTCGTGCGTGGCGCTCGGCACCGGCAAGGTGCTGGACGAGCTCGATCTGCTGAAGAAGGTCGCCATCCCCGCGTAGTCGGAGGTCGCCTCCCGGGGAGGTCGACGTGAGGATTCGTGCACTGGCACTGCTGGGCATCATCGCCGGCGTCTGCCTGCTGCTCCTCACGCTCCAGATGCGCGGCAGCGTCGGCGGCGCCGCCGACGCGCTCGCCGTGGTGACCACGCCGGTCCAGACGGTGCTCGCCCGCATCAACCGCGCCACCCTCGGCGTCTGGGGCACCTACCGCGACTGGAAGAACGTCCGCGTCGAGAACCGCCGGCTGCGCGAGGAGAGCCAGCGGCTGCGCGTGGAGGCACTGCGGGTGACGGAGACCGACGCCGAGAACCATCGGCTGCGCCGGCTGCTCACGCTCAAGGAGTCGCTGCCGCTCGAGACCATGGCCGGAGAGATCATCGCGCGCGAATGGGGCGGCTGGGTGCGCTCGCTCACGGTCAACCGCGGGCGCGGCGACGCGGTCGCGCGCCTTACCGCCGTCATCGCGCCCGACGGCCTCGTGGGCCGCATCGTCGACGTGCGCACGGGCTCCTCGGTGGTCCAGGTGCTGACCGATCCGGCCTCCAGCGTCGGCGCGCACGTCGTGCGCACGCGCACGCCGGGCGTGATCGAGGGTGAGCCGCGCGGCACGCTGCGCTTCAAGTACATGCCGCGCGACGGCGGCGGCCTCCAGATCGGCGACCTCGTCGTCTCCTCGGGCCTCGGCGGGCTCTTCCCCGGCGGGATCCCCATCGGCCGTGTGCGCACCATCGACGACCGCGGCTCGGCGCTCTTCAACTACGCGCAGGTCACGCCGGCCGTGGACTTCGCGCGGATCGACGAGGTGCTCCTGCTGACCGGCGGCATCATGCGCGACGTCGCCGCGTCGTTCAAGAGCGACGGCTGATGCGCACCTTCCTCGCGATCGCCGTGCTCGGCGGCGGGGTGGCTCACGCCACCGTCGGCTCCGCGCTCCGCATCGCGGACGTCGCGCCCGACATCCCGCTCATCGTGGTGGTGCTGCTCGCGCTGCGCCGCGGGCCGGAGTTCGGCTGCGGGGCCGGCTTCGCGGCGGGGCTGCTCCAGGACGCCGCCACCGGCGGGCTCCTCGGCGTGCAGGCGCTGACGAAGGCGGTCATCGGCTTCGCCATCGGGGCGCTCGGCGAACGGCTGACCGTGAGCCAGCCGCTCGTGCAGGTGCCCGGCCTCGTGCTGCTCTCGCTGCTCGAGGGACTCGCGCGCTTCGGCCTGCTGCAGCTCTTCCACTTCCCGGCGCCCTTCGGCGGGCTGCTGATGTACGTGATCGTGCCGCAGGCGCTCTACAACGGTTTCCTCGGCGCCGCCCTCGTGCTGGCGCTGGCGTGGGCCGAGGCCGTGCGGAGCCGTCCCTCGTGAACAGCTGGAGCGGGCCCGGCTATCGGGGCGGGCTGCCGGAAAGCCACGACCCCGGGCGCAAGCGCATCGTCGGGATGTCGATCGCGGTGAGCGTGGCGCTGCTCGTGATCGTGTGCCAGCTCTGGTATCTGCAAGTCCTCGAGGGCGGCCGCTTCCAGGAGGCCTCCGACAAGAACCGCATCCGCATCCGGCCCATCGCCGCGCCGCGCGGCATCCTCTTCGACCGCAACGGCCTGCCGCTCGTCGACAACCGGCCCGCGTTCACCCTGTCGCTGATCCCGCGCGAGCTCGAGCGCGATCTCGACAAGCGCGACGCGACGCTCGGCCGGCTGGCCGTGCTGCTCCAGATCCCATTCCAGGAGCTGCAGGACGCGGTGGCCAAGGTGTCGTCGGACTCGTTCCTGCCCGTTCGCATCCGCCGCGGCCTATCCATCGCGGACATGCAGAAGGTGGAAGAGTGGAAGCTCGAGCTGCCCGGCGTGATCGTGGAGGTCGAGCCCCAGCGCGTGTACCCGAACAGCCGCTTCGCCGCGCACCTGCTCGGCTACGTCCGCGAGGCGAACGACGAGCAGCTCAAGCAGGGCCGCTACCGCCGCGGCGACATGGTGGGCCAGACCGGACTCGAGCGGCTGCTCGACGAGTTCCTGCGCGGCAAGGATGGCGGCGAGCGCATCGAGGTGGACGCGATGGGCCGGCCCGTGCGGCTCGTGCAGTCCACCGAGCCGCATCCGGGCGCGCAGGTGGTCACCACGGTCAATCGCCGCGTGCAGGAAGTCGCCGAGAAGCTGATGGAGGGCAAGACGGGCGCCGTGGTCGTGATGGACCCGCGCAACGGCGACGTGCTGGCCATGGTGTCGACGCCCGCCTTCGAGATCGACCGCTTCACCGGCACCATCGACCGCGACGCGTGGCTGCGCGTGATGAAGGACCCGGAATTCCCGCTGCTGAACCGCACCATCCAGAGCCAGTACCCGCCCGGCTCTATCTTCAAGATGGTGCTCACGGCGGCCGGGCTGCAGGAGGGGACGCTCACGCCCTCCGACAGCGTCCACTGCCAGGGCGAGTTTCCGTTCGGCGGCCGGGTCTTCCGTGACTGGAAGAAGGAGGGCCACGGCACCGTCGACCTCATGGGCGCCATGGCGCAGTCGTGCGACGTCTTCTTCTACAACGCCGGCCTCAAGGTCGGGGCGCCTGCGATGGCGAAATACGCGAGCGCCTTCGGCTTCGGCGTCGCCACCGGCATCGAGCTCGGCACCGAGAAGCTCGGGCTGATCCCGGCGCCCAAGTCGCTGCGCAAGGGCAAGCCGCCGGTCTGGCACGCCGGCGAGACCGTGAACATGTCGATCGGCCAGGGCCAGCTGCTCGCGACCCCGATGCAGATCGCGCGCTTCATGTCCGCCATCGCCAACGGCGGCGTGCTGTGGAAGCCGCGCCTCGTGCAGCGCATCGAGCGGCCCGATCGCGGCGTCGTGTGGAGCGACGCCGGCACCGTCAACGGGCACGTCGAGCTGAACCCCGCCGTCTGGGCGTTCCTGCGTCGGAGCCTGTGGGCGGTCGTGAACACCAGCAACGGCACCGGCATCGCCGCGCGCATTCCCGGCCTCGACATCGCCGGCAAGACGGGCACGGCGCAGACGATCGCCAACTCGAAGTCGGAGAAGGGACAGGACCACGCGTGGTTCGCCTCCTTCGCGCCCGCGCGGGATCCCGAGGTCGTGATCGTCGTGCTCGTCGAGCGCGGTGGCCACGGCGGCTCGATGGCCGCGCCGATCGCCCGCCAGATTTACAACGCGATCTTCTTCGAGAAGGTCGCGAGCCTCGACATCAGCGGCTAAACTCTCGTCATGACCGTCCTGGGCGGTATCGACCGGCGGCTGCTGCAGAACGTGGACTGGCCGCTGCTGGGCGCCATGGGCGGCCTCGTGATCCTGAGCGCGACGACGCTGGCCAGCCTGCACATCGGGCGCGCCGGCGGCAACGTCGCCTTCCGGCAGCTCGCCTGGTTCACGCTGGGACTCTTCGCGCTGGTCGCCGTCGCTTCCGTCGACTACCGCCGCCTCGTGCGGCTGGCGCCCGTGTTTTTCGTGATGGGCCTCGTCGGGCTCGCCTCCGTGTTCGTGCTGGGCCGAACGGTCTCCGGCGCGCGGCGCTGGATCCTGCTCGGGCCGATGTCGGTGCAGCCCTCGGAGGTCTTCAAGCTCTGCTTCGTGCTGATGGCCACGTGGGTGCTGACGTCGCGCTGGGCGCAGCCGGTAGGCAAGACGACGCTGGCGCTGACGGTGCCGGTGCTCGTGGTGCCCGTCGCGCTGATCGTCAAGCAGCCGGACCTCGGCACCGCGCTGCTTCTCTTCCCCGTGCTGACGGCCCTTCTCGTGGGCGCCGGGATCCAGTTGCGGCTGCTGGGCGGGTTCGCGCTCGCCGGGCTGTCCGCGCTGCCCCTGGTGTGGTTCCTCGCGATGAAGGAGTACCAGCGGGAACGTATTCTCGTCTTCCTGGATCCGTTCCGCGATCCCCTCGGGAGCGCGTACAACGTCATCCAGGCCAAGATCGCGATCGGTTCAGGACAGCTCCTGGGCAAGGGCGTCGCCGGCGCCACGCAGAGCCGGCTCGCCTTTCTCCCGGAGCGTCACACGGATTTCATCTTCGCCGTGTTCGCCGAGACGTGGGGGTTCGTCGGGTGTCTGGTGCTGCTCACCTGCTACGCGCTGCTGTTGCTCCGCGGTTTCGACATCGCGGCCTCGTCGCGCGAGCCCGTGGGCCGCTTGATCGCGCTCGGGGTCACTGCCCTGTTCGCGACGCAGGTACTCGTCAACGTCGGAATGGTCACCGGCCTCCTGCCCGTGGTGGGCGTGCCACTACCGCTGATGAGCTACGGCGGCACGTCCATGCTGGTCTCGCTGACCGGCCTCGGGCTCCTGCTCTCCGTGCGGATGCGGCAGTTCCAATGAGACGCGCTCGGGCGGTCATGGATCGCGTGAGGGCGCCCAAGGGGTGCTGCCGTGAGCAAGCGCATCGTCGTCAACGCGGGCCCGATCGAGACCCGCGTCGCCGTCCAGGAAGGTAACCTCCTCACCGATCTGTACCTCGAGCGGCACCGCCACCGCTCGATCGTGGGGAGCGTGTACAAGGGCACGGTCACCAACGTGCTCCCCGGCATGCAGGCGGCCTTCGTGGACATAGGCCTGGCCAAGGACGCCTTCCTGTACGCGGGCGATTACACGGCCAGCCGCGGCGTCGAGGCGGCGCCCGTCGCGCTTCCCGCCGACGAGGCCGAGGACGTCGCCGACGCCGAGGTCGACGAGGCCGAGCCCCCGCGCCGCGAAGCCGTCGCGCCCATCGAGGAGATGCTGCGGAAGGGCCAGGAGGTCCTGGTCCAGGTCTCCAAGGAGTCGCTCGGCACCAAGGGCGCGCGCGTCACGTCGTTCATCTCGTTGCCGGGACGCTACCTCGTGTACATGCCGCAGTCGCAGCACGTCGGCGTCTCGCGGCGCATCCGCGACGATCGCGAGCGCGACCGTCTGCGAGCGGCGCTGCGCTCGCTGAACCTGCCGCCGGGCGGCTTCATCCTCCGCACGAACGCCGAGGGCAAGGGCGAGGCCGAGTTCGCGGCCGACGTCGAGTTCCTGTCGCGGCTGTGGGCGCAGATCCAGGCGCGCTACGCCCGGGCCACGCCGCCCGCCGTGCTCCACGAGGAGGCCGACCTCACCTTCCGCGTGGTGCGCGACCTCTTCTCGCCCGAGGTGGACGAGTTCGTCGTCGACAGCGCCGAGGTCCACGGCAAGTGCCTGGAGTACGTGCGCGCCCTCGTGCCCGCCCTCGAGGACCGCGTGAAGCTCTACACCGAGCGCGTCCCCGTCTTCGACCACCACGGGATCGAGAAGGACATCGAGAAGGCGCTGCGGCGGCGCGTGTGGCTCAAGTCCGGCGGCTACATCGTGATCGACCACACCGAGGCGCTGGTCTCCATCGACGTCAACACCGGCAAGTACGTCGGCAAGCGCGACTTCGAGCAGACGGTGCTCAAGATCAACATGGAGGCGGTGGGCGAGGTGGTGCGGCAGATCCGGCTGCGCGACCTCGGCGGCATCATCATCATCGACTTCATCGACATGGAGGTCCTCGAGCACCGCGAGCAGGTGTACAAGGCCCTCAAGCGCGCGCTGGCCGAGGACAAGGCGCGCACGAACGTGCTCGAGATCTCCGAGCTCGGGCTCGTCGAGATGACCCGCAAGCGCGTCCGCCAGGACCTGCGCGCCCTGCTGTCCGTCACGTGCCCCACCTGTCGCGGCAGCGGCGTGACGAGGTCCAACGAGACGCTCGCCGCCGAGGTCTATCGCGTCATCCAGGCCAAGGTCGCCGCCGAGACCGAGCCCGCGCGCCACGAGGTGGTCGCGCGCGTGCATGCCGATCTCGCCGCGTACTTCGAGGAGGAGGGCCGTGAGGACCTGGCGCGGCTCGAGGCCGCGCTGGACGTGAAGGTGATCGTGCAGCCGGCGGACAAGCAACAGCACCGCGAGGACTACGACATCCGGCTACGCTGAGGACGAAAACGATCCGCCGCCCTCGCGCGGGCTTTCGCCGCTTGGACGTCCCGATCGCGAGGCGGAGTAGTCGTCACGAGCGCATCGAGTAGCGCCCGTGCGGCCTGCGCCACCTCGTCTACCGCCTGGCTGAACGCGGCCTCGTTCGCTCTGGACGGCTTCGTGAAACCGCTCAGTTTCCGGACGAACTGCAGGGACGATGCCCGGATCTCTTCGTTCGTGGCCGGCGGCGTGAAGTTGTGCAGCGTTTTGATGCTTCGACACATGCAAGATCCTCCTGGCCGTTACTTGTCCTCGAGAGATCCTCTGCCTTCCAGCGGACCGCCGAGGATCACGAACCCCTCTTTCGCCAGCGAGTTCATGAACGAAGCATGGGATGCCCAGTCAGCCTGGCTCTCCATGGATCGGGAATCCTGCCAGGCCGGGCCGCGTGTACGAATCACCGCAAAAAGCTGCTGCATCGTGACCTCCGACCCTGCCGGCCTACGGACCCGGCGGATGCCTCAGGATCCCTCGCGCTTGGCTGAGCCGCTCACGACCGGGCGCTTATCGAGCTCCCCTGGCGGGCTCCCAGACATACGTGCCACCGTCTGCCATCAGATGGAGATAGAGCCGGCCGTCCCTCAGGACGTAGGAACGAATGTACTCAGCGTCACGTGCGAATTGCACGTCGAGCGATGGAGGTGGACAAAACGCCTTCGTCACCGCAAGAGGGCCAAGCCTGAAGGATCCAGCATCAGGGCCGGTCGCCGTCGCTGACCAGGCGCCAGCTCCTCGATTGCAGTTGAGCCGTAGCGCGACGCGGCCGTCAGGCTCCAACGCCATCGTGTAGGCGGCGGGGTTCTTCGGCCGGACGGTTCCAATGCGGTCGTCTGGGGATTGGAACTCGACCAATCGCCAAGCGGTGCCCAGGAGTTTGGCGCCCTGCGCGGTCCGTGCCGCCGCCGGCCCGGCCTGATGACTCGCGCAAGCCGCTGCCAGAAGGCCGCACAGGGCAGAGGCAACCGTCAGGCCCGCGTTCACGACAGCGCACCAGGAGACACGGTGCAGCGAAGGCAGCAGCGGCATTCGCCGGCGAGCGTCGTGTTGATCGGCAGCTTTCGCACTGTTCTTCGTCCGCCCAACGAGTATTGTCCGGAGGCGTCGCAGCTCGCAGTATATACAGTATCCGCGTTGGGGCCGCTTCCGCGGCGGGCCTTCGTGGTAGCATCCCGCGCCTATGGCGAAGACGGCGCCGTCGCGGATCAGCGGCCAGAAGATCCTGGGCGAGTTGCGGCTGGCCGCGAAGAAGGGCGATCGCGCGGCGCTCACGCTGGCCCTCGACCAGATGCGCACGCTGGCGCACTCGCCGAAATACTGGGAAAAGTACCTCACGCTGCTGCGCAACCCGCTCGCGCGGCTCGTCGACATGCTGCTGATCAAGCAGGGCGAGCGCATCGCTCACCAGAAGGGCTGGAAGCTGCCGAAGACGGCGCCGCCGCCCGAGACGTCGCGCAAGCCGGCGAAGGCCGCGAAAGCGCGCGCCCGTGCCCGGGCGGCGGCGGCCGCGGCCGCGCTGCAGATCTCGCTCTTCGAGTGACGCGCGCCCTCGTCGTCGTCAACCCCGCCGCGGGCGGCGGCCGCACGGCGCGCGCGTGGCGGCGGCTGCGCGACGTCCTCGCCGCGACGCTGCCCGCCGAGCACGCCGAGACGCGCGGGCCGGGCGACGGTGAGCGGCTGGCGCGCGAGGCCGCGGCCGCCGGCGCGCCGCTCGTGGTGGCCGTCGGCGGTGACGGCACGCTGAACGAGGTCGTCAACGGCGTGCGCACCGCGGGCAGGGGGACGCCGGTCGGCGCCGTGCTCACCGGGCGCGGCTGCGACGCCTCCCGCAATTTCGGCGTGCCGCGCGATCCGATCGCCGCCGTGCGTGCCCTCGCCGACGGCCGCGACCGGCAGTTCGACCTCGGCCGCGCCGAGTGGGGCGACGGCCGCCGGCGCTGGTTCACGATCTCGGCCGGGGCGGGATTCGACGCC
This sequence comes from Candidatus Rokuibacteriota bacterium, assembly GCA_003220225.1. Classification (GTDB taxonomy): domain Bacteria; phylum Methylomirabilota; class Methylomirabilia; order Rokubacteriales; family CSP1-6; genus AR12. Next base: position 40,440 of record QHRU01000033.1, on the reverse strand, counting down.
GCCGTGGCGCGCCGCGCGCAGTCGGTGCGCATGCGCGGGACGCTGCCGTACCTGGCCGCGGTGATCGCGAGCGTGCACCTGCATCGTCCGACCCCGGCCGTGCTCGAGCTGGACGGCGTCGCCGAGCCGGCGGTGCCGATCACCGCGGTGGTCGCCGCCAACGGGCGCTGGTTCGGCGGCGGCATGAAGATCGCGCCCGACGCCGATCCCGCCGACGGCGTGTTCGACGTCGTCGTGCTCGGCGCGCTCGGTCGCGTCGAGCTGCTTCGCTGGCTGCCGACGATCTATCCGGGCACGCACCTGCGCAACCCGCGCGTGACGGTCCGCCGCGCGCGGCAGGTGAGGGTCAGCGCGCCGACGCCGCTCCCGACCCACGTCGACGGCGAGCCCGTCGGGGCCACGCCCGTCGTGTTCACGCTCGAGCCCGGCGCCCTGCGCCTGCGGGTGCCGCGCGGCGCTTGACAGGCGCGGGCCCCGGGCGGATATTACCCCCCGGGGGTATCAGCACCCAGGGGGTATAACGCATGCTCAACGAGGAGACCAAAGCCAAGGCGCGCGGCCGGCTGCGGCGCATCGAGGGGCAGGTGCAGGGGCTGCAGCGGATGCTCGAGAACGACGCCTACTGCGTGGACATCCTGCTCCAGATCTCCGCCGTGCAGGGCGCGCTCGAGCAGTGCCAGAAGCTCCTGCTCGGCCGGCACATCGAGTCCTGCGTCGCCGACGCGATGCGCTCGGGCAGCCGCAACGACCGCCAGCAGAAGGTCGAGGAGCTGCTGGACGTGTTCGCGCGGTTCGGCGGACGCTGATGGACAAGGAGAAGCGCACCTTCGCCGTCCGCGGCATGCACTGCGCGGCGTGCGTGGGCAAGGTGGAGCGCGCGCTGCGCGGGGTGCCGGGGGTCGGCGCGGCGTCGGTGAACCTCGCCACCGAGCGCGCGACCGTGGAATGGGACCCGGCGCGCGCCGACGCGCCCGCGCTCGCCTCGGCGGTGGCGGCGGCGGGCTACGAGTTGGCGGAGGCGTCCGCGCCGGCGACGCCGGGCGACGCGACCCAGGACCGCGAGCAGATCGCGCGCGCCGAGGAGCAGGGGCGCCTGCGCCGGCGCGTGCTGGTCGGCATCGCGCTCTCGATTCCGATCGTGCTCGGCAGCATGACCGAGGTCTTCCCGTGGGCGCCGGCGTGGCTGCGCGACCCGTGGACGCTGCTGCTGCTCGCCACGCCCGTGCAGTTCTGGGTCGGCGCCGACTTCCACCGCGGCTTCCTCCATGACGTGCGCTACCGCAGCGCGAGCATGTCGACGCTCGTCTCCCTCGGCACCAACGCGGCCTACTTCTTCAGCCTGGCCGTGACGCTCTGGCCGCACGTGTTCATGGATCTCGGCGCGATGCCGTACTACGAGACGGCCGCCGTCGTGATCACGCTCGTCGCTCTCGGCCGCTGGCTGGAGGCCCGTGCGCGCGGCCGAACGTCGGAGGCGATTCGCCGACTCGTCTCGCTGGCGCCGCGCACCACGCGCGCGCTCCGCAACGGCGTCGAGGTCGACGTGCCGACGTCCGAGGTGGTCGTCGGCGACCTCGTGAGGATCCGGCCCGGGGAGCGCGTGCCCGTCGACGGCGAGGTGGTCGAGGGCGCGTCGACGATCGACGAATCGATGCTCACGGGCGAGAGCCTGCCGGTGGAGAAAGCGCCGGGCGCGTCCGTCTTCGGCGGCACGGTCAACCGCACCGGCTCGTTCGTCTTCCGCGCCACGCGCGTCGGCGGCGAGACGACGCTCGCGCGGATCGTGAAGCTGGTCGAGGAGGCTCAGGGCTCCCGTGCCCCGATTCAACGCCTCGCGGATCAGGTGGCAGCAGTGTTCGTGCCGGTCGTTCTGGCGATCGCCGCGGCGACGTTGGTCGGCTGGTGGCTGCTCGGCCCCTCGCCCTCCATTCTTTATGCGCTGACCAACGCCGTGGCCGTGCTGGTGATCGCGTGCCCGTGCGCGATGGGGCTGGCGACGCCGACCGCCATCATGGTCGCCACCGGCCGTGGCGCCGAGGTGGGCGTCCTCGTCAAGAGCGCGACGGCGCTCGAGACGCTCGCGAACGTGGATACGGTCGTGTTCGACAAGACGGGCACGCTGACGGTCGGTCGGCCCACGGTGACCGACGTGATCGCCGCGCCGGGCGTGGCGGAGGAGGACCTTCTGGCCTTCGCCGCCGCCGCCGAGCAGGGCTCGGAGCACCCGATCGGCGAGGCCATCGTCGCGCGTGCGAAGGAGCGCGGCCTGGCGCTGCCGCCGGTCACGGAGTTCGTGACGGTGCCGGGGCAGGGGATCGACGCGCTGGCGCCGGAGGGCCGCCTGCTGCTCGGTAATCGCGCGCTGATCGAGGCCCGCGGCGTGGATGTCAGCGCGCTGGCGCCGCGCGCGGAGGCGCTCGCGCAGGCGGGCAAGACCGTGGTCTACCTCGCCGTCGCGTTCCGCCCGCTCGGCCTCGTGGCCGTCGCCGACACGCTCAAGCCGGAGGCGCGGGCGGTGGTGGGCGCGCTGCGGCAGCGCGGGATCGAGGTCACAATGCTCACCGGTGACGACCGGCGTACGGCGGCGGCGATCGCGCGCGAGGCCGACATCGACCGGGTGCTGGCCGAGATTCTTCCCCAGGACAAGGCGCGCGAGATCGCGCGGCTGCGCGAGCACGGCCGGCGCGTGGCGATGGTGGGCGACGGGATCAACGATGCGCCGGCGCTGGCGCAGGCCGACGTCGGCATCGCGATGGGCTCGGGCACCGACGTCGCCATCGAGGCGGCCGACGTGACGCTGATGCGCGGCGACCTGCGCGGTGTCGTGGCCGCGGTGGATCTCTCGCGGCGCACGATCCGGATCGTGAAGGAGAACCTCGGGTGGGCGTTCGGCTACAACGTCGTGCTGATCCCGGTGGCAGCAGGGCTGCTCTATCCGTTCTGGGGCGTGCTGCTCTCGCCGATTCTCGCGGGCGCGGCGATGGCCTTCTCGTCGGTATCCGTGGTGACGAATAGCCTGCGGCTGAAGCGCTGGCGACCCTCGAGCCAGTGAAGGAGTCCGGTGGTGGCGACTGATCCCGTCTGCAAGATGACCGTGGAGCCCACGAAGGCGGCAGCCCAGTCTGCCTACAAGGGCCAGACCTATTACTTCTGCGCGGTGGGCTGCAAGCAGAAGTTCGATCGCGAGCCGGAGAAGTACCTCGCCGGCGGCTCGAGTCGGATGAGCGGACCCCGGTGATCGAGCCGGCGCTGCTACGTGGCCGCGACCGCTATGAGCGCGTGACGACCGGCCGGGTGGACAACACTCACGACGACGCCTTCACGCACACGGTGCGGCTCGAGGATCCCGACCGCGCCCTCGAGGTGGCGATCGTCGCGACGCCCTCGCCGGATTACGCCATCCGCGCCGCGCGCTGTCGCGTCGAGCGCGGCGAGGTGGCGGCGTCCGTCGCCGACGGCGTGGCGCGGCTCGCCGGTGTGGCGATGGTCGGCGGCCTCACCCGGCGCGTGATGGAGGCGGCCGGCGGCGGCGCCGGCGCCGCGCTCGCGGTGGACGCGGTGGTCGAGGCGGCCCGGCTGGCGCGCCAGGTGGCGAAGTTTCCGCGCGAGCGCGCGGAGCGCGCGGCGGGCGGCGATCCCTGGGAGTGCTGGCAGCTCGACACCACCGGCTGGGTGGACCTGCCCGACTCGTGCTTCACCTACAGCGACGCCGGGCGCGCGCTCTTCGGCACGCGGACCATCGCGACGCCGATGCAGCCGGATCTCTACAGCCCGCGCCCCGGTCAGCGCGGGGTCTTCGAGCGCCGCAAGGTCGCGCGGCTCGAGCGGCGCGACGGGCGGCTGGCGCTCTTCCACTCGATGCACGACAACTGCCACGGCTTCGAGATCACCTACGAGATCGACGCCGCCGGCCGCATCGTGAAGGCCGAGCACCTCACGCCCCGCCTGCCGTACATGGGCATCTGCTCGGAGCCGCAGCGGAAGATCGGCGCGCTCCTCGGCGAGATGGTCGACGACGGGCTGCGCCGGCGCATCCAGCTGCATCTCGGTGGGCCGACGGGCTGCGCGCAGCTCTACGATCTCACCGCCGACCTCCTGAAGCTGCTCGCCGCGCGCGCCTGACGCTCAGCGCTCGGGCCGCTCGGTGCTCGCGTGGCGGCCCGGCCCCGGCAGCGGCGCCTTGGCGCCGCCGCGCGCCTCACCCTCGCCCATGATCCACGCGCGGTTGTGCCGCGTATCGAAGAACGCGACCTCCTCGGCCCACCACGCGGCGTCCTTGGTCCCGAGGGCGGCGAGCCGGTCGCCCGAGTCGTCGGCGTAGCGGCGGATGAACGCCAGCCGCTTGTCCTCCGTCGGCCGTGGCGGCGCGCCGACGTCGATCCCAACATCCCGACGAACCACCGCGGGTGCGGACGCACGTTCAGATCCTCGTCCGCGAACATGCTCCACACGCTGAGCGTCTTCAGGCGCTCCGACGCGTACGTCTCGACCAGGAACGCGTGGTCCATGCGGTCTCCTTATCCGGCGGCGTGAGCGTCGGCGGCGCGGGCGAGGTGCGTGTCGAGCAGCTGGTCCTTCGTGAGGCCGACCAGGCCCACCGACGCCGGCGCGCGCCCGGCGAAGGCCGCGTGCGGCGCCAGCCCCACCAGCTCGCCGCGCTCGATGGCGATCCCGTGTCGCGCCGCCAGCTGCGCCACCCGGTCGAAGGCGGCGGGGATCGGCGTGAGGCGGTGATCGAGCAGGTTCATCGAGACCTGCACACGCCCGCGGCTGGCCAGCGGCAGGCCGAGCGCCTGCACGGCCGGCAGCCCGCCGCCGCTGGCCCGCACCTCGCGCGCGATCGCGCGGGCGGCGACGAGGTCGTCGCTCGCGAGCCAGACGTTGTAGGCGATCAGCACATCGCGCGCGCCGACCAGAATGGCGCCGCGGCGCGCGTCGAAGCGCGCCGGGCCGTCGTCGGGCCGGCCGTCGTCCACGCCGAGCCGCACGGCCAGCCCCTCGTACTCGCCGTGCCGCAGCTCGCGCAGCACACGGCGCTCGGGACGCCGCGCGGCCTCGCCGTAGTAATAGACGGGCAGCGCGTGGCGGTCCGCCAACGCGCGGCCGGTGTCGCGGGCGAGCGCGACGGCCTCGGGCATGCTCACGCCGGCCAGCGGCACGAACGGCAGCACGTCGAGGGCGCCGATGCGCGGATGGATGCCGCGATGCTGTCGCATGTCGATCTCGGCGAACACGGCGTCGCCCAGCGCGAGCGCGGCGGCGGCGACGGCGGCGGGCTCGCCGAGGAACGTGAAGACCGAGCGATGGTGATCCGGGTCGGCGTGGAGGTCGGCGAGCGTGACGCCCGGCGTGGCGCGCACGGCGGCCGCGAAGCGCGCCAGGCGCGCCGGGTCTCGGCCCTCGCTGACGTTCGGCACGCACTCGACGATGGGGCGCCGCGTCACCACGGTATACTACGAGGCGCGATGCCGTTCCTGCCACTCGGGAAGCTTCCGGGCGACCTGTTGCAGGCGCTTCTCGACAAGCACGCGCCCCGCGATCCACGGGTGGTGGTGGGTCCGCGCGTCGGCGAGGACGCCGCCGTCATCGACCTCGGCGATCGCTACCTGGTGGCCACGGCCGATCCGATCACGTTCGCGACCGACGAGATCGGCTGGTACGCGCTGCACGTCAACGCCAACGACATCGTCGTGCGCGGCGCCACGCCACGCTGGTTCCTCGCCACGCTGCTGTTGCCCGCCGGCGCCACCGACGAGGTCGGCGTACGCGCGCTATTCGGCCAGCTCGCCGAGGCCTGCGAGGACCTCGAGGTCGCGCTGGTCGGCGGCCACACCGAGGTCACGCACGGCCTCGACCGGCCCATCGTGGCCGGCACCATGCTCGGCGAGGTCGCGAAGGACAAGCTGGTGACGACCGGCGGCGCGCGTGTCGGCGACGCGATCGTGCTGACCAAGGGCGTGCCCCTCGAAGGCGCGGCCATCATCGCGCGCGAGAAGGAGGCCGAGCTGCGGGCGCGCGGCGTGCCGGCGGCGACCATTCGACGCGCCCGGGGATTGCTGAGGGTGCCGGGCATCAGCGTCCGTCCCGAGGCCGAGCTGGCCTGCGAGCTGGCGAGCGTCCACGCGATGCACGATCCGACGGAGGGCGGCATCGCGACGGCGCTCCACGAGCTCGCCGACGCCGCCGGCGTCGGGCTGCGCATCGACCGCGACCGCATCATGGTGCTGCCGGAGGGCAAGCTCCTGTGCGAGGCGTTCGGTCTCGACCCGCTCGGCACCATCGCCTCCGGCGCGCTCCTCATGACGCTCGATCCCGCCGACGCGGGCGTGGTCATCCACGCGCTCGCGCGCGAGGCGATCGACTGCCACTTCATCGGCCAGGTGGTGGAGCGCGCCCAGGGCGTCACGCTCGTGGAGGGCACGAAGTCGTGGCCGATGCCCACCTTCGCTCGAGACGAGATCACGCGGCTCTTCAAGGAGGCGTGAGGGTGCCCCAGATCGGTTACGCGCATCGCCCGGTGGCGCTCGGCCGCGAGGGGATGGTGGCCTCCGCGCATCCCTACGCGACGGTGGCGGGCCTGGACGTGCTGCGCGCGGGCGGCACCGCCGCCGACGCGGCGATCGCCACCAACGCCGTGCTCGCGGTGACGCAGCCCAACATGTGCGGCGTGGGCGGCGACCTCTTCGTCCTCTACTACGAAGCGGCCACGCGGCGCGTGCACTTCCTGAACGGCGCCGGCCGCTCCGGCTCGCGCGCCTCGCTCGAGGAGCTGAAGCGCCGCGGCGCCGCGGCGCTGCCCGTGGTCGGCGCCATGACCGTGAGCGTGCCCGGCTGCGTGCGTGGCTGGGGGATGCTGCTCGAGCGCTTCGGAACGCGGCCGCTCGCCTCGCTGCTCGGGCCGGCCATCCACTACGCAGAAGGGTTTCCGACGTCGTGGCTGACGAGCCAGGCCATCGACGAGTTCGCGAGCCTCACCCCGGATCCCGAGTGGCACCGCGTGTTCCGTGCGGCCGGGCGCGCCCCCAGGCTTGGCGAGCCGCTCGTGCAGAGCGACCTGGCGCGCACGCTGCGCGACCTCGGCGCCGAGGGCCCCGACCTCTTCTACACGGGCCGCGTCGGCCGCGCCATCGCCGACCGGATGGCCGCGGACGGCTTCCTGAGGCCCGAGGACCTCGCCGAGCACACGGGCGAGTGGGGCGAGCCGATCGCGACGACGTACCGCGGCTTCCGCGTCTACGAGACGCCGCCGCCGACGCAGGGTCTCGCCGCGCTCATCGCCCTCAACATTCTGGAGCGGTTTCCCCTCGCCCGGCGCCCGCTGCACTCCGTGCAGCACCTGCACCTGCTGCTGGAGGTCGTGAAGCTGGCCTACGCGGACCGGGACCGCTGGATCGGCGATCCCGCGCACGCGCGCGTGCCCCTGGCCGAGCTGCTCGACAAGAAGTACGCCGCACGCCGCCGCAAGGCGTTCGACGCGCGCAAGGCGCAGGCGTACGCCGCGGGCGATCCCGAGGGCGACACGACGGGGTTCGTCGCCGCCGACGGCCACGGCAACGTGGCGAGCGTCATCCAGAGCCTCTTCAACCCCTTCGGCTCCGGCATCGTCGTCCCCGGCTGCGGCGTCCTCCTCCAGAATCGCGGCCGCCACTTCCAGCTCGACGCGAACCATCCCAGCGCGCTGGCCCCGCGCAAGCGGCCGTTCCACACGCTGATGGCCTCGATCGTCACGCGCGACGAGCGCCCGGCCCACGCGCTGTCGACGATGGGCGGCAACGGCCAGGCGATGTTCCACGTGCAGGTCCTCACCAACCTGATCGACTACGGCTTCGACCCGCAAGAGGCGATCGAGCGGCCGCGCTTCCTGATCGGCGCCTTCCTGCCGGGCGAGCCGGCCGACACCATCCACCTCGAGAGCCGCGTGCCCCGCCCGGTCGCCTCGGCGCTCGTGCGCAAGGGCCACCCGATCAAGCCGGCGCCCGAGTTCTTCACGCGCACCGGCCACGCGCACGCGATCAGCTTCCGCGATGGCACCATGCTCGGCGGCGCCGACCCGCGCGGTGACGGCGCCGCGCTGGGGTTCTGACGTGCGGCTCGTCCTCGCCGCCGCGCTGCTCGCCGCGCTCGCCGCCGTGCCCGCGGCCGCGGCGGACTGGGGGGCGATCAGTCCCGCCACGAGCACGATGGAGGGCGTGCGCGCGCAGTACGGCGGGCCGACGCGCACGGAGGGGCAGAAGGTCGAGGGCTACGACACGACGAGCTGGATCTACGAGGGCGCGCAGGCCCCAGCGGGCATGACCCGCATGGTCGTAGACTTCGGCCTGCTCCAGGCCGGCGGGTTCAAGCGCGACGTCGTTCGCTCGTTCCGGCTCGAGCCGCATCACGGCGTCTTCACGCGCGACACGATCCTCACCGGTTGGGGGCGCCCCAGCGGCTACAGCAAGGAGGGCGGGAGCGACTCCTTCTATTACGAGGAGGGGCTGGTCGTCATCTTCGACAAGGAGGCGTGGTCGGCGGTGAGCATGGTGTTCACGCCGCCCCAGCCGAGCGGCCGAGCGACGCCGTCGCGCTGACGAAGCCCGCGAGCGGGATCTCCACCCAGTCTGGCCGGTTGTTCGCCTCGTAGACGATCTCGTAGGCGGCCTTTTCGACCTCCAGCACCGCGACGGCGCGCGCGAACGCGTCGTCCGATTCCGGCACGAAGCGCGCGCCGGCCGTCGCCGCGCGATACGCCGTCAGGTAGGCCGCGCGCGCGTCCGTCTCCCACCGCCGCCGCTCGGACGCCGCGAGCCGGGCGCTCGCCGCCGCGTAGCCAATCGAGCGCAGCATCCCCGCCACGTCGCGCAGCGGCGTGTGCTTGCGGCGCCGCTCCTCGAGCGGGCGCAGCGGCTCGCCCTCGAAGTCGATGATCGCGAAGTCGCGACCGTCGGCGACGGCCAGCGTCTGGCCCAGGTGGAAGTCGCCGTGGTGGCGGGTCTTCACGCGTCCGACGAGCGCGCCGAGCCCGGCCGGGCCGCCCACGTCGGGGACGTCGGGCAGCACGCGTTCGCGCGCCGCCTCTCGCGCCGCGGCGATCTGGCGCCGCACGCCCTCGGCCCAGCCCGCCACGTCGGCCGGCGTGATCGGCTCGGCGCCGAACGCCGGATCGGCGCTGGGCGTGGCGAGCGCCATGTGCAGCTCGCCCGTGCGCTCGCCGAGCCGCGTCAGGGCGTCGAGCGCGCGCTCGCCGCCGGCGAGCCGCTCGAGCATCCAGGTCCAGCCGTCCCGCCCGCCCGCGACGAACTCCTGGAGCACGGCGAGCGTGGCGGACCCGCCGTCGCCCGGGTGGTATTCGAGCGCGCCGGCCAGCCGCGGGGTGCCGTCGAACGACGTGTGCTCGGTGAGGAAGCGCGCAATCTCGAGGCCGGGGTTGAGGCCGTCGGCCAGGCGCCGGAAGAGCTTCATGATCAGCGCCTCGCCGAAGACGACCGAGGTGTTGCTCTGCTCGCCGGCGAGCCGTCGCACAGCCGGTACCGCGCCGAGCGCGTCCACGAACGCTCGGCCGCGGCGGCCGGTCAGCGTTCCGCGCTCGCCGCGCAGCGCGCCGCCGCGCGCGACGAGGCTCAGCAGGGCACGGCAGAACTCCGCGTCGTCGAGCGCGTCCACGATGTCCGGCCCGGGACCGAGCGCCACCACGTAGCGGTCGTCAGAGTCGTCGTCGAGGCCCACGCGCACCACGCAGAGCGTGGCGCCGCCGACACGCACCCGATCGTCGACCGCCGTGGCCACGATCCGCCGCGTCTTGGCCGCGAACCAGCGCCGGGTCGATAGCCAGTCGGCCAGACGCGTATCGAGGGGCGGCCCGGGTTCCCCGGGCTGCCCCGAGCGTTGGGGGGTATGGGGGGCCATGTCGGGGCGCATGTCAGACAGCGGCATCGAGGGGCGCCCCGGGTTCTCCGCGGTGCCCCGAACGCGGCGGGGTATGGGGGGCCATGTCGGGGCGCATGTCAGACAGCGGCATCGAGGGGCGCCCCGGGTTCTCCGCGGTGCCCCGAACGCGGCGGGGTATGGGGGGCCATGTCGGGGCGCATGTCAGACAGCGGCATCGAGGGGCGCCCGGGTTCCCCGGGACGCCCCGAGCGTTGGGGGGTATGGGGGGCCATGTCGGGGCGCATGTCAGACAGCGGCATCGAGGGGTGCCCCGGGTCCCCCGGGGCGCCCCGAGCGTTGGGGGGTATGGGGGGCCATTTCGGGGCCCCCCATGTACCTAGATCGCGGTGTCTTCGATTCCATAGCGGACGGGCCGCCGGTCGCGCCGCTCGAGCCGGAACCAGTAGTAGCCGTGCGGGCCGAGGCTCAGGAAGTAGGGCGCACGCGCCACGGCGGGAAAGCGATTGCGGCTGAGCATCTCGACGGGCTGGGCTCCCTCGTGGGCGGCGAGATCGAGCTCGACGGGCTGCGTGCGCGCCGAGAGGTTGGCGACGACCAGCAGCGTCTCGTCGCGCCACGCGCGCAGGTAAGCGAGCACCGCCTGGTTGCGGGGCCGGAGGAACTCGATGGTGCCGCGCCCGAAGACCGGCGACTGCTTCCGCACGGCGATCAGCCGCCGCATGGTGTTGAGCGGCGACGCCGGATCCTTCTCCTGCGCGGCCACGTTCACCGCCTGGTAATGGTAGGCGGGATCGGTGACCACGGGCAGGTAGAGGGCGCCGGGCTCGGCCGACGAGAAGCCCGCGTTGCGATCGTCCGACCACTGCATCGGCGTGCGCACGCCGTTACGGTCGCCGAGATAGACGTTGTCACCCATGCCGATCTCGTCGCCGTAGTAGACGATCGGGCTGCCGGGCAGCGTGAGCAGCAGGCAGTTCAGCAGCTCGATGCGCCGGCGGTCGTTGTCCATCAGCGGCGCCAGCCGCCGGCGGATCCCGAGGTTCAGCTTCATCGACGGGTCCGAGGCGTACGCGTAGTACATGTAGTCGCGCTCTTCGTTCGTCACCATCTCGAGCGTCAGCTCGTCGTGGTTGCGCAGAAACAGGCACCACTGGCAGTTGGGCGGGATCGCGGGCGTGTGCGTGAAGATGTCGGTGATCGGCAGGCGATCCTCCCGCCGCACGCCCATGTACAGGCGCGGCATGAGCGGGAAGTGAAACGCCATGTGGAACTCGTCGCCGTCGGCGAAGTACGGCCGGACGTCCTCGGGCCACTGGTTGGCCTCCGCGAGGAGCACGCGGCCGCTGTACTCCGCGTCGATGACGCGCCGGAACTCCTTCAGGATCGCGTGCGTCTCCGGCAGGTTCTCGCAGCTCGTGCCCTCGCGCTCGATGAGGTAGGGGACGGCGTCGCAGCGGAAGCCGTCGAGGCCGCGGTCCAGCCAGCAGCGCATCACGTCGAGCATGGCCGCCTTCACGGCGGGGTTGTCGTAATTGAGGTCGGGCTGGTGGCTGAAGAACCGGTGCCAGTAGTACCGCTTCGCCACCGGGTCGAACGTCCAGTTGGACTTCTCGGTGTCGGTGAAGATGATGCGCGCCTCGCGGTACGTCCGGTCCGAGTCGCTCCACACGTAGTACTCGTGATAGGGCGAGGCGGGATCGGAGCGCGCGGCCTGGAACCACGGGTGCGCGTCGGAGGTGTGGTTCATCACGAGGTCGGCGATGACGCGCAGGCCACGGTCGTGGGCGGCGTCGAGGAACTTCTGGAAGTCCTCGAGGCTGCCGTACGCCGGGTGGATGCCGTAGAAGTCGGCGATGTCGTAGCCGTCGTCGCGCAGCGGCGACGGGTACATGGGCAGGATCCAGAGGCAGTCGACGCCGAGGTCGTGCAGATAGTCGAGCTTGCCGGTCAGCCCCGCGAAGTCGCCGACGCCGTTGCCGTCGGCGTCCATGAACGCCTTGACGTGGACCTCGTAGAAGACCGCGTCTTTATACCAGTCGGACATCCGCTTCGACTTTCTTACTCGCCGTCGGAGCCGCTTCGCAGGGCTCCGCGGCTCGACGGTCGGCGACGCGACACGCGGCGTGGCATTATCTCTCCAGCACGAAGATCTGGGCGGGCTCTCGCTGGGGGTCCAGCTCCACGTACCCGCGCGGACCGCGCCACTCGTAGGCCGCGTCGGAGAACTGCTCGCGCATCCGGTACGGCTGGTCGGGCGCGAGCCCGAGCGCGTCGAGCGGCACGTCCACCAGACAGGCGCGCGCGCGGAACGGATCGAGGTTCACGGCCACGAACACCCGATCGTCGCCCCACGCCTTGCCGTACCAGAGCACGGCCGGATCGTCGGCGCCGTAGAACCTCAGATTGTCGTAGCGCTGGAGCGCCGGGTGCGCGCGCCGCACGCGGTTCAGCCGCGTGACGTAGTCCACGAGATTGCCGGGCGCGTCCCAGTCGCGCGTCTTCAGCTGGTACTTCTCCGAGTCGAGGTACTCCTCGGAGCCCTCGCGCACCGGCACGTTCTCGCACAGCTCGTAGCCGCTGTAGATGCCGTAGAGCGACGACAGCGTCGCCGCCATCACGAGGCGGAACTTGAACGCCGGCCGGCCGCCGCGCACGAGCGTCTCGTGCAGGATGTCGGGCGTGTTGGGCCAGAGGTTGCCGCGGAAGTAGTCGGACACGGGGGGCGTGGTGATCTCGGTGAAATACTCGATCAGCTCCTGCTTGTGGGTGCGCCACGTGAAATACGTGTACGACTGCGTGAAGCCGCACTTGGCGAGCACCTTCATGATCTTCGGGCGCGTGAACGCCTCGGCCAGGAAGATCGTCTCGGGGTGCGCCAGCTGCACCGCGCGGATCAGCCATTCCCAGAAGCGCACGGGCTTGGTGTGCGGGTTGTCCACGCGAAACGTTTTGACGCCGTGAGCGATCCAGAACTCGATGACGCGCTTCATCTCCTGCCAGAGCGGGCCCGGATCGTCGCCCATGAAGTTCATCGGGTAGACGTCCTGGTACTTCTTGGGCGGGTTCTCCGCATACTTGATCGTCCCGTCGGGCCGGTGGAAGAACCACTCCGGATGCTCGCGCACCCAGGGATGGTCGGGCGAGGCCTGGATCGCGAAGTCGAGCGCGACCTCCAGCCCGCGGCGTTCGGCCTCCTTCGCGAAGTGATCGAAGTCGTCGAGCGTGCCGAGGTCGGGGTGGATGGCGGTGTGACCGCCCTCGAGGCCGCCGATGGCCCACGGGCTGCCGGGCTCGCCGGGCTGGGCGGCGAGCGCGTTGTTGCGGCCCTTGCGATGCGCGCGGCCGACCGGATGGATCGGCGGCAGGTAGACGACATCGAAGCCCATGGCGGCCGCGCGGTCGAGTTGCGCCTCCGCGTCCTTGAACGTGCCGTGCCGGCCCTCCGCGCCGCTGCTGCGCGGAAAGAACTCGTACCAGGCGGCGAAGCGCGCGCGCTCGCGGTCGGCCACCACCTCGAACTCCCGTGCCACGCGCGTGGCGGCGCCGCGGTCGAGGTGCGCATCCATGAAGTGCGCCAGCCGCACGTCGCGCGCGATCTCGACGGCCTCGGCCTGCGTCGGCGTCTGCTCGATGCGCCGCGCATAGGCCGCCAGAGCGTCGCGGTGGTCGCCCGCACGCGCGCGCCGCGCGGCGTCGCGGAGCAGCGCCACGCCCTCCGCGAGCTCGCTCGCCACGTCCTGACCGGCCTCCACGCGTGTGGCGAGGTCGGCGAGCCACGAGCGGAACGGGTCGGCGAGCGCCTCGATCGTGTAGACCCAGCGCGCGTTCTCCGCGAGCGTGAACGCGCCCGCCCAGCGATCGTTGTCCACGAAGCGCATCGGCGTCTCGCGCCACGCGCGCTCGTCGGCGCGACGGTAGAGCAGGAACGCCACGAGCACGTCGTGGCCCTCCTTGAAGATGTCGGCGCTGACCTCGAACACGGCACCGACCTCGCGCTTGACCGGATAACGGCCCCCGTCGACGGCCGGCGCGATCGCTTCGATGACCACGGTGCGCTTGAGGTCGGCGGCGGCGGGCAGGTCGCCCCGCGGGCCGGCCGTCTTGCGGGCGGCGGCGGGCGCCCCCGATTCCTTGCGGACGGGCAGGCGGGCTTTGGGTGCGCGAGGCATGGTTAGCGCCAGTGTTCCACGAGATAGGGCTTCTGTCGCTCGAAGGCGAGGGCGGCGCCCTCCAGCGTCCGTTCCGTCGCCTCCGCCGTCGCCGCGCGCGTCGCCTGCACGTAGGCCGCGGTGCGGCCGAGGTAGAGCGGCACCAGGGAGCGCAGCAGGTGCTCGCGGTGCACGACGGCGTAGTGATGGCCGAGCGCGAACTCGTAGACGATGCGCGCCCAGAGATCATCGGGGAAGCGAAGGACGGGGCCCGGCGCCGCCTCCAGCACGAGCACCTCGCCGAGCGTGTCGGGGGCCAGGATGAGATCCCAGATGCCGCCGAGGTCGCGCACGCCCAGCCGAAAGGCGTCGCGCATCGCCTCCACCTCGATCGGGCGCGGCTCGATCAGCGGCGCCTGCGGGGTCCCGATCGTCTGCAGCGGCTCGCTGCCCCGCACCTCGAGCCAGAGGTCCTGGTGGCGGTCCATGAGCGTGAAGATGGCCCCCAGCGTCTCGGCGAGCATGGTGGGCAGATCGCCTGTGCGCGTGCGCGAGCGCACGATGTGGGGCCCGAGCCACGCCTCCCACACCGCGAAGCCGTCGGCGATGGCGGCGCCGGTGATCCAGAGGTCGCTCACGTCGCGTCCCGACCAGTTCCACTTCGGGTGCACGAGCAGGTGATCGATCAGCCGCGCCGAGAGCGCCTGCTGGCCGCCGAAGGGCTGCTGCAGACGGCGGCCGTAGAGCGCGCGCACGAGCGGCGCCAGCAGCAGGCGCGTGATGGTGCCCTCCCAGCGGTGGCGCGCGTAGGCGGGGCCGACGAAATCGGCCTTGTCGCCGAGGATGGGCCCCGCGAGGTCGCGGATCCAGTCGGGGGCCACGGAGGCGACGTCGGCCTCGAGCACGACGCAGGCGCGCGCCTTCAGCTCGCGCGCGGCCGCGAACGCGGCGCGCAGACCCTCGCCGCGGCCCGGCACGCCGTGGAACGGCACGGCCGCTCGCTCGCCGGCGGGCGGCTCGTAGCGCGCGACGACGACGGGCAGCCCGGCCGCCTCGAGCAAGTCGGGCGTCCCGTCGGAGGAGCCCGCGTCCGCGTTGACGAGCGCCGCCCGCACGCCGGGAAAGTGCTGCGCGAGACCCGCCGCCGCCGCCGCGGCCACCGTCTTCACCGTCTCGGCGTTGTTGTAGGTGAGGAGCGCGACGGCGACCGCCGCGGTGTCGGGCGCCGCCGTCGTCATCGGCTCAGGTGGATCAGCAGCGCCACGTAGTCGACGAGGTGGCGCGTGATGAGGAACGAGCGGCGCACGTGCTCGCGGCCGGCGGCGCCCATGCGCGCGATCAGCTCCGGCGCGTTGAGCAGGTGGCGCACGCGGAAGGCGGCGCCCTCCACGGAGCTCACGGTGTAGCCGGTGACGTCGTAGACGATCTGCTGCGGCAGGCCGCCGACGAAGCCGCCGATGACCGGCTTGCCCTTCCACATCGCCTCGGCGGCGCCCAGCCCGAACGACTCGCGCACGGACTTCTGCAGCACGATGGTGGCGGCGCGCTGCAGCGCGTTGATCTGCAGCGACGCATCGGGCGGGAGCTCGCGCACGAGCACGTCGGGATCGGCCTGCGCCGTCTCGCGCAGCTCGCCGAGGATCTCGAGGCTGTCGGGCTCGCCGCCGGAGGTCCCCGCCAGCACGAGCCGCACGTCGTGGTGTTTCTTGACCAGCCGGTAGGCGTTGACCACGCCCAGCGGGTCGTCGGCGGACGTGAAGGCGCCGATCTGTACGAGCAACGGCTTGTCTTGCGGGACGGCCAGCGCGCGCAGCACGCCCGCCACCTCGCGCGGCGCCAGCTCGCGGTTCTTCTCCGACAGCGGGTCGATGGACGGATGGATCACGTACTTCGGCACGCCGAGGCGGCGACTGAAGTTCGGCAGCGCGAAGACGGCGGCATCGTACTGGTTGACGAACGGCCGGAAGAACGTCCAGGCTCGCCGCTGTGGCCGCGAGGCGTCGAAGTGGCAGGCCCACACCCAGCGGCCGCGCGCGGCGCGGTGCTCGACCAGCGTGGCCGGCTGCACGTCGTGCACGAGCACGAGGTCGGCGTCGAGGGCCAGCTTCTTGGCGTTCACGCGGTTCATCTCGACGAAGTGGTCGAGCGCCTCGTCGGTCAGCACGCGCTCGCTCCCGCGCAGGGCCGCCTGCAGGGTGGCCGCCGTCGTGTAGAAGCCGGGATCGCCCCCGGTGATCTCCCACGCGGCGTCGATGCCGAGGTCGGACATCATCGGGACCAGCGTCTGGAGGATCTCGGCGGGGCCGGAGCCGAAGCGCCCGCCGGAGAGGTGCAGGAAGCGCCGGCCGCGCACGCGCTCGGCGAGGGTGAGGATGATATCGACGACGCCGGGCGGCGCCACGCGGCGATAGTCCTCGACGCGGATCATCGCGGGCTGGCCTCCAGCGCGCCGTCCACCAGCGCCAGCACGCGCGCGCGCACGCGCTCGAGGCTGGTCATGTAGGTGTCGATGAGCTCGATGCCGTCGGCCAGCTCCGGCATGCCGAGCGAGGTACGGATCCACTCGGCGAAGTCGCCGGCGCGACGGCCCAGGCGCGCGCGCGCCTCCACCATGTGAAAGTAGATCGCGCTGGCGTCCACCGTGGCCAGCCCCGCCCGGAACTCGGCGAGCGTGGTGGCGCCCGCGCCCAGCGACACCTCCACGATGTGCGACTGCTGGAAGTAGAACGGCGCGCCGAACTCGACGCGCGGCACCGCCGGCAGCCGCAGCAGATGGTCGTGGATGATCGAGGCCAGCTCCTCACGCACGTGCTCGAGGCTCGCGAACTCGAACGGGTTGACCACGGCCAGCCGCTCGGCCAGCACCTGGTCGCGTACCTGCGTGGCCACCCACGACGCGAAGTCGTTGCCGTAGGCGGTGGTGATCGGGCGATGGCGCAGGAAGTAGCCGTGCGTGTGATAGAAGACGGAGCCGGCGGGCACCTCCTCCAGCCGCTCGAGCAGCTCGCGCTCGTCGGTGGCGCGATGGTCGAGCGCCTGGCGCAGCTCCACGCAGCCGGTGAAGACGAAGGGCTGGGCCGCGGTGAGGGTCATCGAGGGTCCGAGCCGAGCAGAGCCACCGGGAAGTGGGCAAGCACGTCGCCGAGCGGCAGGGCGTCGTCGCGCGCCTCGCGTCGACAAAGCGCACCCCGAGGTCGACCGGCACTACGAGGGTCGTGTCCTCCCAGTACTCGCGGCCGAGCGGCGGCGCCTCGAAGCCGCGGCGCGCGAGGAGGCGCGGCACCACGGTGAGGGCGGCGCCGTCCGCGCCGACGCGCGCGAAGGCGCAGAGATGCTGCGTCGGCGGACGCCACCTGGCGCCGGGCATGGGCGACGGCCCGGCGGACGTACTCGCGGTCGCGGTCGGTGATGACTCCTGTATTTGCCGTCGGGGCGCCTTCGGCGGCCTCCGGCGCCCGACGGTCGGGCGGCGACTGCGCGGCGGTGACATATGCAGTGACATATGTTCTGTAGACGGGGAAGGCGGCGATGACCTCGCGCAGCGCGCGCGTGAGCGCGCCCAGCGTGAAGTCGCGCGAGGTGCGGTGCTTCTCGGAGATCGCGTTGAGACGATGGGCGAGCATGTTCAGCTCGGCGGCCATCGAGGTCTCCATGATGAGCCGCTTGCAGTCGTGCACGATCTCCGTGAACCCCGGCCGGTGGCGGATCAGGCGCGCGTAGTTCTGTTCCATGGCGCGCGCCTGGGCCCGGTCGACGAAGATGCCGTTCAGGAGATTCGGGAACTCGTAGCCGGTGGTGCCGGCGGTGGCCCACGAGTCCGGCAGCTGCTCGCCGGGGGCCAGGATCTTCTCGGCCACCACGTAGATCTCGCCGCCGGCGCCCTCGTGCAGGCGCCGGAAGTAATCGGCGGGGTCGTAGAGCCCGTCGGGATGATCGATGCGCAGCCCCGTCACCGCGCCCTCCCGCACCAGGCGGAAGAGCAGCCGGTGGGTGGCCTCGAAGACCTCGGGCTCCTCCATGCGGATGGCCGCCAGCTCGTTGATGTCGAAGAAGCGCCGGTAGTTGATCTCCTCGCCCGCCACGCGCCAGCAGGCGGCGCGATAGGCCTGCTCGGTCAGCAGCGCGTCCAGCAGGTCCATGCTCTGCGCGTCGCCGGGCTTGCCGTTGAAGAGCCTGATGTTCTCTCCGACGAAGGCGCGCACGGCGGGCGACGCCTCGAGCAGCGCGACGAGCTTCTCGCGGCCGACCTCCTTGTCGCGCCGGCGCGCGGCCACCCCCTCGGGGCCCTTCTCCGCGTGCGGCGGCAGCGTCGCGAACCAGGTGATGAGCGACTTCAGCGCGACGACGTCGGCGTGCTCGCCGCCCAGCGACGCGGTGAGGGCGTCGAGGAACGGCGACGTGTAGGCGTCGCTCACGCCGAGGGCGTCGAGATAGTCGACGAGCGCCGCCGCGGCGTCGAAGGTGAGGCCGGGGCCGAGCTGCAGGCGATAGGTCGCGCGCGGCACGCGCATCACGCCGGCGCCCCGTCACCGCGACGGAAGCCGAGCACGGCGCCGAGCGGCTGCAGCCGGCCGCGCGCCTCGGTCTGCCGGTTCCAGATCTCGAAGAAGCGGTTCTGGGTCGCCCACAGCGCGTAGCGCAGGCCGAGCCGGTTGGCGCCCTCGATCAGCGCCAGCGCTTCGGCCACCCGCTCCGGGGTCGGCGCGTCGGCCACGGCGTCGAGCGCGCGCGCCACCATCCGCGTGGTCGCCGCCTTGCCGTCGGCGAGATCGGGGGTGAGGCCCAGGGCGGTGGCCTCGCCGGCGAGATCGAAGAGGCGGGCGGGCAGCGGCCCGGCGTCGCCGGCGAACTCGAAGCGGTCCAGCTCGCCGAGCAGCTCCTGGCTCAGCACGTGGCGCGCCACCAGTGCCAGCGCCTCCGGAATCGGCGCGTCGGCCTGCCGCAGGTAGTGCACGAGCTTGCGGTTCTCCTCCCAGATGCGCCGGTACGTCTCCTCGTACTTGTCGAGCGTGGCGCGCGTGACGCTGGCGAGCACGCGGCGCCGCTCGTCGAGAAAGAGGTCGGTGAGCGAGAAGCCCTCGCCGGGGAACCACTCGTCCATGCCGCGCACCATGTCGGCCAGCGTGTAGCGCGCGTAGCGGCGCAGCAGGTCCGCCTTCATCGCCTCGTAGGCGCGGGGCGCCTCCCAGGCGCGCACCGCGCACGAGAAATCATGACCGCCGAAGTGCAGCACCGCGTAGGTGGCGTCCCGCACTTCGCCCGTGATCGTCGACGACACCCGGACGTGCCCGACTTTCAACGCGGTGCCGCCGTACGCCTCGCGCGCCTCGTCGACGCGTTGCACGCGGTAGGCGTACACGGCCGCGTCGTCGGGCCGCGCCTCGACGAGCCCGGTGATCGCGTAGTGGGCGATCACGCGGCGCAGGTCCACCACGGCGGGACGGATGAGGCGCTTCCACACGACGCCGCCGTCGGGGTAGGCGGGCACGTTGGTGGGCGCCGTGGCCAGGCGGCGCACGAACTCGTCCTCCAGCCGCGGGCCGCCGAGGTCGGCGAGGTACTGGAGCGCCATGGCCGCGTAGCGGAGGATCTGCAC
Organism: Candidatus Rokuibacteriota bacterium; assembly: GCA_003220225.1. Classification (GTDB taxonomy): domain Bacteria; phylum Methylomirabilota; class Methylomirabilia; order Rokubacteriales; family CSP1-6; genus AR12. The sequence continues at coordinate 20,829 of QHRU01000033.1, read as the reverse complement.
CGGCTCGATCGCCGACAGCTCGTCGAAGAACCAGCCGCACGAGGTGTACATGAGCAGGCGGTTCCGCTGCAGCTCGAGGAGGCGGCGCGCCTCCAGCCGCGCGGTGGGATCGAGCGACAACCGCTGGTGGCGGCCGAAGAAGGCGTCGAGCCGCTGGGGGCTGCGGTCGAGGAGCACGTTGACGTAATCGTCGCGCGCCTCCCACGGATCCTTGAGCCAGATGGCCGCGCGCGTCTCGTAGAAGGCGTCGATCTCGTCGCGCAGCCAGTCGAGGCTCTCGCGCAGCGGCCCGCGCCAGCGCTGGTGCGTGGTGCCGCGCACGCGGCAGCCGCAGTCGCTGCGCCAGCGCTCGACGCCGTGGGCGCAGGACCACGAGGTGCGCTCGTGGATCTCCACCTCGTGGGTCGGCGGATGCGCGGCCAGGAACGCGCCGTAGTTGGTCAGCGTCACGTCGTCGTCCGTCTCCAGCTGCCGGACCGCCGTCGCCAGCGCCATCTCGCCGAAGCGCCGGTGGTGGCCGTAGGACTCGCCGTCCGTCGCACAGTGCACGAGCTGCGCGGCCTCGCGGGCGTCGCCCAAGGCGCCACGCAGCTGCGTGGCCAGCCGCCGGCCGTCCTCGAGCAGGTTCGCGAAGGCCACCGCGCGCGAGACGGGCCCGTCGTAGAAGAAGAGGACCAGCTCGTGGCCGCCGGGGCCGCGCCAGCGATAGGGCCGGCGCGGATCCACGCCGCCGCTCGTCGCCTCCCAGTCCCCGGCCCCCGTCGGCCGCACGCGCGCCGCCTGATCCGGCGCCAGGATCGTGAACGTCACGCCGGCCTCGGCGAGCACCTCGAGCGTCTCGGTGTCGACGGCCGTCTCCGGCAGCCACAGCCCTTCCGGCTCGCGACCGAAGCGCGCGCGGAAGTCGGCGAGGCCCCAGGCCACCTGCGTGACCTTGTCGCGCCGGCTGGCGAGCGGCAGGATCATGTGGTTGTAGACCTGCGCGATCGCGTTGCCGTGGCCCCCGCGCGCGCCGACGCTGGCGCGGTCGGCCGCGAGGATCTTGCGGTAGACCTCGGGCGCCTGGCGCTCGAGCCAGGCGAAGAGCGTGGGCCCGACGTTGAACGAGATCTTCTCGAAGTTGTTGACGACGTCGAGGATGCGGTTGTCGTCGTCCACCCGGCGCGCGGCCGTGTTGGGCGCGTAGCACTCCGCCGTGATGCGCTCGTTCCAGTCATGGAACGGCGCCGCCGCGTCCTGGACCTCGACGGTCTCGAGCCACGGATTCTCGCGCGGCGGTTGGTAGAAGTGTCCGTGGATGGTGACGAAGCGGCCCGACGACACAGCGTCTCCCTCCCGCTAGAACTCCTCGAGGCCCGACAGGAACTCCCGCCGGCCGCCGCGGGGAACGACCACGAGCCCGGAGGAATCGACGAAGTGCCGCCGGCGGTCCATCGCTGGGTCCACGCCGATCTCGCTGTCCGCGGGGATGATGTTGAAGCGATCGACGATGACGCGCCGCAGCCGCGCGCCCTTGCCGACCGTCGTGTGGTCCATGACGATCGAGTCCTCGATGACGGCGCCCTCGTTGACCCACACGGAGCGGCCGAGGATCGAGTTGCGGATGGTCGCGCGCTTGACCAGCGACGCCTCGCCGACGTGGGCGTTGTCCACGTCGCTGCCGAGGAAGCGGGCGGGCGGGCCGGGATGCGCGCCGGTGCGCACCGGCCAGTAGCGGTTGTCGAGGTCGAAGCGCGGCGACTCCCCGAGGAGGTCCATGTGGGCCTCCCAGTACGACAGGATGCTGCCGACGTCGCGCCAGTAGCCCTGCTCCTCGTACGGCTTCACGCCCGGCACCTCGTTGCCCATGAAGTCGTAGCCGTACACGCGCCCGGCGGGGACCAGCTCGGGGATGATCGAGCGGCCGAAATCGTGATCCGTCGAGCGGCGCGCGTCCACGAGCAGCGCGTCGACCAGCGCCTGGCGCTTGAACAGGTAGTTGCCCATCGACACCAGCGCGCGCTCGGGATCGCCCGGCATCGCCGGCGGCTGCTTGGGCTTCTCGACGAAGTCCACCACGCGGCCCTGGCGGTCCACCGACAGCACGCCGAAGGCGGAGGCCTCCGCGCTCGGCACCGAGCGTGCGGCCACCGTGACGTCGGCGCCCGTCTCGTCGTGGAAGGCGAGCATCTGGTTCACGTCCATCCGGTAGACGTGATCGGCGCCGAAGATGGCGACGATGTCGGGATTGAAGTCGTCGATGAGGTTGAGGTTCTGCAGCACGGCGTCGGCGGTGCCGCGGTACCACGCCGGCCCGAAGCGCATCTGCGGCGGGACCACGGTGACGAAGTAGTCGGGGACGATGCCGGTGGTGCGCCACGAGAGCCGCACGTGCTCGATCAGCGACTGCGACTTGTACTGCACGAGCACATAGAGCGAGAGCATGTCGGAGTTCACGAAGTTCGAGAGCACGAAGTCCACGATGCGGTAGCGGCCCGCGAACGGCACGGCCGGCTTGGAGCGGTCCCGCGTCAGCGGGTGCAGGCGCTCGCCCTTGCCGCCCGCCATGATCATCGCGAGGACCCGCGCGCGGCGTTTCACGAGGCGGGCGGCTGGGCCCAGGCCGGATCGAGATCGGGGAAGACGAAGTCCTCGCGCTCGAGGCGCCGCAGCGTGTTGGCGGCTTCGACGGACAGCGGCTCACCGCCGCGCAGCGTGTTGGCCATCTCCGACAGGCGCTTGAACTCCGCGTAGTGCTCGGCCACGCGACGCTCCGCGTAGTCGCGGGCGGCGCCGGTGGTGATCAGGAACTGCCAGTCCGAGGCCTCCAGCAGCAGCAGCTCGCGCGTGGCCTGCGCCAGCACGCGGGCGAGGTCGGGATGGCCGCCGACGCCGGCCGCGAGGTGTTCGACCCACTCGGCCTCGGCGCTGTACACGCGGTCCCACGTCCACTCCGTCTCGCGGTTGAGCCACACGCGATGGTCGCCCCCCTCGCCCCACGAGCCCTCGGGCAGCGACAGCGTCGCGCGCGGCGGCACGATGGTCAGCGCCTCGCCGAGCGTGACCGGTGTCACGCCCGCGCGCGCCATGTCGCGCGCCACGTGCTCCAGCCAGACCGGCCCCTCGAACCACCAGTGCCCGAACAGCTCGGCGTCGTACGGCGAGCAGATCAAGGCGGGCCGGCCGTCGGCCTTCGTCGCGGCCTCGGACGTCTCGCGCACGAGGCCGGCGAAGTGGCTGGCCTGCAGCCCGGCCTTTTCGGCGGCGAGCTTCGGGTCGTACAAAATCTTGGTGCCCAGGTCGCCCTTGCTGTCGGTGATGCGCCAGAAGCGCAGGCCGCCCGGGAAGTGCTTCTTGTGGAACTCGAGGTAGGCGTAGTCGCCGGGATAGCCGTGGTCGCGGCTCCAGACCTGCAGCGTCGTCTTGGGATCGCGGATGAAGGCGATGGCCGAGCCGTTCCCGCCGCGCGAGGCGACGCGGTACGGCGCGTAGGGCGAGCGCGCCTCGTTGACGGGGATGGCCGGCGAGGGCTCGGGCATCTCCTTGCGCGCCGGGATGTAGTCGCGATAGAGGAAGACGGGCGCGCCGGCGGCCACGAGGTGTGAGTCGGCCACGAAGTACTCGAGCCCGTGCGCGGCCAGCAATTCCTCGATGCCCGGGCGCATCTGCCGGTCGCGGCCGCGCCCGCGGCCGGTGGGCGGCGTCCACTCGTAGCGCGGGCGGTACGCGCACTCGGGCAGCCAGATCCCGCGCGGCGCCACGCCGAAGTGGCGCTTGTGCGTCACCACGGCCGTGCGCAGCTGCATGTGGATCGACTCGTCGCGCGAGAGCAGCGGGAGATAGCCGTGGGTGGCGCCGCACGTGATGATCTCCACGTGGCCGCCGCGCTGGAGCTCGGCGAAGGTGCCCGGGATGTCGCCGCCGATGCGGCGGTGCAGCTCCCACATCCGCTCGTAATGCTCCTCCCAGAAATCGCAGAGCCCGAGGTACTCCGAGGCCCCGGTCTTCTTGAAGTGCTCGCGCCCTTCGGCGCACGCGCGCCGCACGTTCTCGTGGTAGAAGGCCAGCTCCTTCTGGAATTCCGGCGAGGCGAGCTGCTCGGTGAGGACCGGCGAGAGGTTCAGCGTCCACTTCGGCGAGATGCCGTCGCCCACGAGCCGGTGCGCGACTTCGAGCAGCGGCAGATAGCACTCGAAGGTGGCTTCGTTGAGCCAGTCGCTGCCGTGGGGCCAACGACCGTGGTTGACCACCATCGGAAGATGAGTGTGTAAGACCAGTGCGAACGGATAACCCATGTCAGCGAGCACCTTTCGTCAGCCGGAGGCCGGGCCGAGCGTCGGTCACGGATAATTGGACCGTATGAAGTCCCTGGGCGCAAGCCTTCATCTGGGCGCGGCCGTGCGCGACGACGGCGTGGTGTTCCGGGCGTGGGCGCCGCGCTGCCGGACGCTCGACGTCGTCATCGAGGGACGCCGGCCGCTCGCGATGAGCCGGCAGGACGACGGGCTCTTCGAGGCGGTCGTGGCCGGTCTGCGGCCCGGCACGCGGTATCAGTACCGCCTGGACGGCGCGCGCTATCGCCCCGACCCCGCGTCGCGCTTCCAGCCCGAGGGCGTGCACGGGCCGTCGATGGCGGTGAATCCCGGCTCCTTTCCGTGGACGGACCAGGTGTTCACCGGCCACGCGCTGGCGGATCTCGTGATCTACGAATTACACGTGGGCACCTTCACCCGCGTAGGCACGTTCGAGGCCATCGTGCCGCACCTGCCGCACCTCGTGGACCTGGGCGTCACGGCCGTGGAGCTGATGCCGGTGGCGGAGTTCCCCGGCTCGCGCAACTGGGGTTACGACGGTGTGCACCTCTTCGCGGCCCAGTCGACGTACGGCGGCCCGCGCGGCCTGCGGCGTCTCGTCGGCGCCTGCCACGCCCACGGGCTGTCGGTGATCCTCGACGTCGTCTACAACCACCTCGGGCCGGAAGGGAACTACCTCGGCGAGTTCGGGCCGTTCTTCACCGACCGCTACCGCACGCCCTGGGGCGGCGCGCTCAACTTCGATGGCCCGGACGCCGAGGGGGTGCGGCGCCATTTCGTCGAGAACGCGCGTGCCTGGGTCCGCGAGTGCCACGTCGACGGTCTCCGGCTCGACGCGATCCACGCGATCTTCGACGCGAGCCCGGTGCACATCCTCAGCGAGATCGCGACCGCGGCGCGCGAGGAGGCCGGGGCGCTGGGCCGGCCGGTGCACGTCATGGCCGAGTCGCACGACAACGACCGGCGCATCGTGTTACCGGCCGCCGAGGGCGGCCTCGGGCTGGACGCCGTGTGGTCGGACGACTTCCACCACGCGCTGCACGCGCGCCTCACCGGCGAGCGCGGCGGTTACTACGCGGACTTCACCGAGCCGCGACGCCTGCCGACGGCACTGGCCGAGGGCTTCGCCTTCCAGGGCGAGTACTCGGAGTACTTCGGCCGCGATCGCGGCACGCCGAGCGCCGACCTTCCCGGCGAGCGGTTCGTGATCTGCGCGCAGAATCACGATCAGGTCGGCAACCGCGCCCAGGGCGACCGGCTGAGCACGATCGCGCCGTTCGAGGCGGTGAAGCTGGCGTCCGGCCTGCTGCTGGTGGCGCCGGCGATCCCGCTGCTCTTCATGGGCGAGGAGTACGGCGAGACGGCGCCGTTCCAGTTCTTCACGTCGTTCCTCGATCGCGACCTCGCCGAGGCGGTGAAGAAGGGGCGCGCCGAGGAGTTCAGCCGCTTCGCGTGGCAGGGCGCGGTGCCCGATCCCGGCGAGCCCGCGACGTTCGTGCGCTCGCGTCTCAATCACCCGCTGGCCGGCGCGCCGCGCCACCGCGAGCTCTCCCAGTACTACCGGCGCTGGCTGGCCCTGCGTCGCTCGCATCCCGCGCTGGGCGCGCGGGGCAAGGAGCGCGCGCAGGCGACGGTGGACGCGAAGGGGACGATGCTCACGCTCTCCCGCGAGGCCGAGTCCGGCGCCGGGCTGCGGCTGCTCGCCAACCTCACGAACGAGGCTCGGCAGGCACCGTCGGTGCCGGCCGATTGGCGCCTGCTGCTCGACTCCGACGATCCGCGCTTCGCGGGCCAGGGCCGCCCGGCGCTGGCGCCCTTCCAGCTGCTCCTCTACGAGACGCCTAGTTGAACGTGGGGGCCCCGACATGGCCCCCACACTCCCCAACGCTCGGAGCGCCCCGGCACAGCCGAGGCGCTCCTCGATATCCCGCGTCGCTCGCTAGGGGATGACCATGGAGGCGCCGGCGGCCTTGCTGCCCGCGCCCTTCACGGTGTCGATGATGAAGTCGCCGGGGCAAACAAGGAACGCGCGCTCCAGGAGTCGTTGCATCGTGGGCCTCCGCCCTGCTACAAGAGCAAGCGCCTTGCCAGACCTCGGCGCCGATCCCATCGACCATCTCCTCGCCCTCGATCCCGGCGGGCGCGGCATCGGAAGATTTTTCCAGCCCGGTGGCGCGCGGCGAGCCGCGGACACGCTGCGGCGGGCGCGGCGGGTCCTCGTCACGACCGGCTTCGTGGTGGACTCGGGCGCCGCGGAGACGGACGGCCCCCCGGGCGCAGCGGTGCTGGGCCGGGCATTGCGCGCGCTGGGCGCCGAGGTGCGGTATGTCACCGATGCCGTCACCGCCCCGGTGTTGAGCGCCGCGCTGACCGCGCTCGGTGAGGCGGCGGACGTCATCGCCTGGCCGGACGGCGACGACGCGGCGCGGCGCCTGCTCGCGAGCGAGCGGCCGACGCACCTCGTGGCGATCGAGCGGCCGGGCCGCGCTCGCGACGGCACGTACCGCAACATGCGAGGCGCCGACGTGTCCGAGTGGAATGCGGGAATCGACGAGCTGTTCGTCCGCGCCGGACGCGTGACGACCGTCGGCGTGGGAGACGGGGGCAACGAGATCGGTATGGGCAACGTGCGCGCGCGGCTCGCGAAGGGGGGCGGCCTCGCGGCGCGCATCGCTTCGGTCGTGAGCGTGGACCACCTCGTGGTCGCCGGCGTCTCGAACTGGGGCGCCTACGGCATCGTCGCCCACCTGGGCCGTCTCGCCGGCCGGCCGCTGCTCCACACCCCGGACGACGAGCGCCGGCTCGTCACCGCGTGCGTGGCGGCGGGCGCGTGCGACGGCGTCACGCGGCGGCGCGAGCCGACCGTGGACGGGCTGGCCCTCGACACGCACGCGGCGCTGGTGACGCTGCTCGGCGTCGCGGCGAAGGCGCGAGCATAGCGTTATCATGGAGCGCATGACGATCCAGGAGGAGTACCGCGCCAAACACCCGCGCTCGGCCGCGCTCGCGGAGCGCGCGCGGGCCGCGATTCCCGGAGGCATCACCCACGACATCCGCCACCTCGCCCCGTTCCCGACGTACATCGATCGCGCGAGCGGCACGCGCAAATGGGACGTGGACGGCCACGAGTACGTCGACTACTGGATGGGGCACGGCGCGCTCTTCCTCGGCCACTGCCACCCGGCCGTCGTGACGGCGGTGCAGGAGCAGGTCGCGCGCGGCACGCACGTGGGCGCGAGCCACGAGCTGGAGGTCCGCTGGGCCGAGCTCGTCAACCGCCTGGTTCCGTGCGCGGAGCTGACGCGCTTCACGATGTCGGGCACGGAGGCCACGCACCTCGCGATGCGCGTGGCGCGCGCCGCCACCGGCCGCACGAAGATCCTGAAATTCACGGGCCACTTTCACGGCTGGCACGACGGCGCGGTGGCCGCCGTGAACCCGCCGTACGAAGTTCCGATGTCGGCCGGCATCCCCGGCGCCACGCTCGACCAGGTCGTCATCTGCCCGCCGAACGACATCAAGTCGGTGGAGGTCGCGCTGCAGCGCGGCGACGTGGCCGCGGTCATTCTCGAGCCCGCCGGCGGGCAGTCGGGAACGACGCCGACGATCCCCGGCTATCTCCAAGAATTGCGCTCGCTGACGACGAAGCACGGCGTGGTGCTGATCTTCGACGAGGTCATCACCGGCTTCCGCTACGCGCCGGGCGGCGCGCAGGCGTACTTCGGCGTCACGCCCGACCTCACCACGCTCGCCAAGATCGTCGCGGGCGGCCTGCCGGGCGGCGCGCTCTGCGGGCGGCGCGAGCTGATGTCGATGCTGACCTTTCGCGGCGACCCCGACTGGGACCGCAGCCAGCGGGTCGCCCACGCGGGAACGTTCAACGCCAACCCGCTCTCGGCGGCCGCCGCCATCGCGACGCTCGAGCTCGTCGCCGACGCCTCGCTGCAGGCGAAGGCCAACAAGTACGGCGAGGAGCTGCGGCGCGAGCTGGCCGACGCCATGAAGCGCGCCGGAGCGCCGGGCACGTGCTACGGCGAGGCGTCGATCTTCCACGTCTCGTTCGAGGGCAAGCCCGGTCTCGCCGGCTTCGACCGGCCGCGCAAGGGCACCGTGTACCACCTGCTGCGCTGCGCGCTGCTGAACAACGGCGTCGACTGCTCGATGAATCACGGCTGGATCTCCGCGCTCCACTCCCCGGAGGATCTCGAGCGCACGCGGCGCGGCTACGACGCCGCGTTCCGCGCGCTCGCCGCCGAGGGCGCCTTCCGCTCGTGACGCCGCGCGCGCTCGCCGTCGCCGCACTGGCCGGCGCCCTCGCGTGCGGCGGCTGCGTGCACTACCCGACGGTGATGGAGGCGGGCGGCACCATGGTCCGGCCCGACAAGGGGCGCGCCGTGCGCGAGGGCGCCGGCGCCCTCGTCTACTTCGATCTCAAGAGCACCGGCAAGTACGGCGACGTCATCACCGGCGTGCACACGCCGGTGGCGCGCCAGGCGCAGCTCGTCAGCGGCAAGGGTAAGCCGCTCACGCGCCTCGAGGTGCCCGGAGCCGCCGTGCTGAGCTTCACGCCGACCGGCCCGCACGTGGTGCTCAGCGAGCTCACGCGCCCGCTCGTGCTCGGCGATACCATCATCGTCACCCTCGTCCTGGAAAAGATGGGCGGCCTCGGCGTCATCGCGACAGTGGAGTAGAGTCCAGCGCCTCCCTGGCCCGCGGGTCGCCCGCATCCACCGCGCGCTGCATCCAGCGGTCGGCCTCGTCACGGCTCCTCAGCACGCCCTCGCCGCGCAGGTACATGCCGGCGAGCGCCATCTGTGACGGCGTGAATCCTTGCTCGGCCGCCTGCCGGTACAGCCGTGCGGCCTCCACATAGTCCTGCTTCACGCCCACGCCGAGCGCGTACGCCTCCGCGAGGCTGTGCTGCCCCGGCGGGTAGCCTTGCGCGGCCGCGACGCGGTACCACCGGATCGCCTCCGCCAGGTCCTCCGGCTTCCGGCGCTTGCGATAGAGATTGCCGAGGTTGACCTGGGCGCGCGCGAAGCCTTGCTCGGCGGCCGCGAGATACCAGCCCATCGCGTCCGCGTCGCTCCGCCCGACACCGGTGCCGTGCTCGTACGCGAATCCAAGACGGTCCTGCGCCGGCGGGAATCCCTGTCGGGCCGCGTGGCGCCACCACTGCACCGCGAGGGCTTCGTCCTTCGGCACACCCGCGCCCTCGGCGTACGCGCTCCCAAGCTTCACCTGCGCCGCGGTGACTCCACGCTCGGCGGCGCGCTCCCACCAGACAACGGCCTCCGCCTCGTCGCGCGCCACGCCCCGGCCCTCGCTCAGCATGCTTCCGAGGTTGTCCTGGGCGATCGGGTCACCGCCCTCGGCCCCCTTGCGGTACCAGCGCGCGGCCTCCACGACATCCGGCTCGACGCCGGCGCCGCGCTCGAGGAGTCCCGCGAGCCGCGACTGCGCCGTCGCGTCACCCTTCTCGGCGAGTGGCCGGATGATGTCCATCGCCGTCGCGTAGTCGCCGCGGCGGTAGGCCTCGAGCGCGCGCGCGAGCTCGGCGGGATCCGCGGTCACGCGCGGTGCCGGATGCGTCTCTGCGGGCGGCGTCCGCTCGGTGGCGGACGGAGCGGCGGGTTCCGCGGTCTCGGGCTCCGGTGGTGACGGCGGAGCGCCGGGCGCGGGCGGGGGCGGCGCGCGGAGCGCGTTGGGGGGCGGCGGCTGCTGCGTGTAGTGAACGTTCCCGTCCCTGTCGTACCAGCGATAAACTTCCTGAGCGCCGGCGCGCTCAGGAGGACCGACGAGCGCGATGCCGGCCAGGACGGCGGCGAGCGTCGCGGTGATGCGCATGACGAGCCCCCCCACGCCGAGATTCTAGCGCGCTGCGTGGTAGTCTTGAGAGCCTTGGTGGGCAGGTAGCTCAGTTGGTAGAGCACAGGACTGAAAATCCTGGTGTCGGCGGTTCAATCCCGTCCCTGCCCACCATTTTTTCCAGCCGTTTAGACGTCGCGCTTTTCGCGCTGCCACCGAATTGTCACCGGAATTGAGCGGACCTGATTCCGGCGTCGTTCCCAGCACCGCGGTGAGCTTGCTGCCCGCATCGCGTAGATCGCTCTCAACGACGATCGCGTAGCGCCGGTACACGGCCTCGGTCTTGTGGCCGGTGAGCTTCATCGCGACCGATCGCGAGATGCCGGCGCGCTCGAGATTCCTCACCGCCGAGCGTCTTAAGTCGTGGAGCAGGAGCCCGGGCCAACGGGGCCTTTATACCACCTATGCTCCGCCATCGCCCACACGCGGTGATCGACACGGTCCTTCCGTCGGCGGAGATGCGCTTCATGCGGAGGTTGCAACCCCGCCCGTCAGTTCCATGCCTCGGGAGCAACTTCGGCGTAACCTCAGCACGCAGTGCAGAACGGGAGTGCCGGCTGCGACCACGCGCCCCAGCCAATCGAACCACTCCACGCCGGCTGGCCGCCGTAGCCTCTGGCCCAGGGGCTGGTCCACGACTTTTGCCAAACCTTGTCGTCCGTGCCGCGCACGAACACGTCGATGTGCCCGTCACGAGCGGTCGCGGCAGGCGCGGAGGTGAGAATCCCGCCGAGCGAGCCCCATCCCCCCCATCCCGAACCGTTGTCCACGATGACCCAGAGCGCGTTGTCCGTACCTCGAGCAAAGACGGCGATGTGCGCGGTCCCATACGCGGTCCCATAGACAACCGCGGCCGGGTCCGACGTGAGGATGCCGCCCAGCGAGGACCAACCAGTCCACGCGCTCCCGGTCCATGAGTTCATCCAGAGGGCGTTGTCCATGCCACGTCCGAACACGTCCAAGCGATCGGTGCCGCTTGACACGATCGCAGGCGCCGACGTGAATGCCCCTCCGAGAGGCTGCCAGTCGTGCCCCTGAAGGTGCCCCTCAGATAGGTGCCAGAAGGCAAAGTCTTCTCCTCGCGCGACGACATCGTAGCGATGCGACCCCCACGCGACTGCCGCGGGCGATGAAGTCAAACCTCCGCCATGAGAGGCGCACGTCTGCCTGGGATCCTGGTGGACGTGCCAATACCAGCCCGACGTTCCAACAGGCCCGTTAACGTGGAACAGCCTGTTGCAATCGTCCCTCACAAACACATCGATGTCGTTGACTCCGCGGTAAGCCGCGGCGGGGCCAGCGCTGAGCGGCCGAGCAGCATCCGAAAAGCTAGAGTTCCATGTCCAGCCGATGTTCTCGTCGCTCCACGAGCCATCCCACCAAGAATGGTTGAGCGAGCCGATTCGCTGGTGGAGAGGACTAGAAGCATCGTGCAGCGAGGTTACCGTCTCGAAGAGATCGATCCGATTGTATGTCCCCCCAAAGCCGGAGACAGCGGCGAGATTTCGGTCAAACGGAATCATGAAGGGCGACAGATACTTGGGTGGATACTGAGGATCCGTATGGGGATCACCGTAGTTGTCCTCCAACCACCTGAACGTGACGATTGTCCCGCCCAACGTGCTCCAGAAATGATCGATGTCGAGGTGATACATGTCGCGCGTGAACAACCCGAGAGCGTCTATCTTCCAAAATACGATCGTGTTCGTACCACGCGAGGATCCACATTCAGCCCGCGTGAGACGCATAGACACCGGGCCCGGGCTTCCGACGTCGGTACGGATGATTGGGGCTGCCAGGTCTAAGCCGGTAAAGCTATTGAAACTCCAGATCTCTTTTCTCCACATCCACGAACCAGCCGATTCGAGGATGACGATCATCTCATCCGGGCCGACATTTTGCAGGGTGCCCGCTTCAATGGTGACTGCGAACGCGTCTTCCTTCATGCCGTACGTAAACGTCTGAGGCAGCGCGCCGCCGTTGACGGAGCGCCAATCGATCAGCGGGTAGCGCAGTCCCGGTGCTTGGCTGCAACTAAAAGCTAAGGCGCCGCTTGGCAGAGCGAAGAGGATCATGACGCACGCGATGAGGCTGAGTTTCATCACAGCGTTCCGGAAAGAATTGGCCGCCATCGTTCTATCCTCCAGTCGTCCGTTCCTTTGGATCGAATCGGCCATCTGGAACGCATCAATCGTGCCGCGCGTAAACGTCTGACATTGGGACATTTCACGCGAGGCGCGTGCCAGAGTGTTCGGGCAGCGCTCGGGCTTCCCGCCCGAACCAGGTACGCATATAAGAAGGCTGGCGTTGTGGCGCCGAGCGGCGCCAGGGGCGGGCGACTAGATGTACACCGCCTTCATCTGCGGCTCGGGATAGCGCAGCCCCGCGGCGGCGCCCGGCGGCACGGCGTCCGAGATGCGCTTGACCTCGTCCGCGCTCAGGCGCACGGCGGCGGCGCCGACGTTCTCCTCGACGCGGTCGCGGCGCTTGGTGCCGGGGATCGGCACGATGTCAGACCCCTGTGCGAGCAGCCACGCCAGCACGAGCTGGCCCGGCGTGCAGCCCTTCTCGCGCGCGAACTGCTCCACGCGCTTCACGAACTCGACGTTGCGCTCGAGGTTCTTCTGTGCCGGGGGAGGGGGGCGGGGGTGGGGGTGCCGAGAACGGCGGTTCCGTCAGCGGGGCCTTTATACCACCTATGCTCCCATCAGCGCGAGCACAGCATCGAGGTGCAACTGCCCTTGCTCGCGCGCCTGGCGCCGCACGCCCGTGTGGTCGGGATCGCGCTGGGCTCGGGAGACCTGGACCGCTGCCGCGAGTTCGCCGCCGGCCTGGCCGACGTCCTCCGCGCACGGCAGGAGAAGCCGCTGCTCGCCATCTCCACCGACCTGAATCACTACGCGAGCGAGGCGGAGAATCGTCGTCTCGATGCGATCGCCCTGAGTGCGCTCGAACGCCTCGATCCTGCCGAGGTGTATCGGACGACGCTGAAGCACAAGATCAGCATGTGCGGTCTGCTGCCGACGCTCGTCGTGCTGGACACGCTGCGCCGGCTCGATCTGCTGCACACGTGCCAGCCCGTCGGCTACGGCACCAGCGCGGACGCCGGCGGCGACACCAACAGCGTCGTCGGCTACGCCGGCATGCTCTTCGGGTAGACTGGGCGAGCCGAACACCCTCGCAAGAACGAAATGCGCTAGGAGGGGACGATGCCTCGTAGACCGCTCGTCTCGGCGATCATTGGCTTCGCGCTGACGCTCGGGCTGACCGCCCAGGCTCGAGTCGCCGCCGCTCCCACCGTCTACCGGCTGGAACCGGGTACTACCTTTCAGCAGGGATGTTTCCCTCCATGCCTGTGCCCGCTCCTGCAAGAGGTGAGCGTGCGCGGGACGTTCAATCTCACGCCGGCGGGCTTCGACGGTTTGTTCAACACGTACGCCATCACCGACGTGAGCTGGATCGTTTCGATCGGCAGTGCCGACTTGCGCATCACGGGCTCGGGGACGTACCGCGTCGGCGGTGAGGTCGCCCTGCTTCACCGAATGGAGCTGGATTTGAAAGTTGGGGAGCAGCCCTCGCAGCACTTTGACAGCGGCCTGATTCCCGGGGGCTCCGGGTTCCCCAAGATTCAGACTACGATTTCGATGAATCGCCAGTACTGCTACGACCGGGTGATCGTGGTCAACGCCGCTCCAGAGGGGAGGATCGCGCAGTTCGAGATCATCCCGCCCCATCCGACCCCAGCGGATGACATCTCCATCAGGCTCTTCGGTACCTGGCCGGACTCATGCGTCCCCCAAGATGCCAAGGTCTCGATCGCAGGTCGCGAGATCCGCATCGACACGTTCAATCCGGGCAGGGTCTGCTTGTTGGTCCTGACGCCTTGGAGCCTGAAGGTCTCGATCGGCCAGCTTGCCGCAGACACCTATCAAGCGGTCGCCACGCACTCGCAGGCGGGAGGGCCGCCTCAAGAGATCGGGCGAGAAGGCTTCACGGTCGCCGCGCCGCTTTTCACGGGGAGGGATGAGACGGGCAACTTCCAAAGAGCCTTGGAAGACGCCATCAGACAGGCCCAGAGTGCAGTCCCGTGTTGTGACCGGCTGCTCACCTACCAGGTGGTCGACATCCGAGGCCAGCTAGGCGGCTTTGCCGGATTGAACAGCATCGAGGTCACGATCCAGGCGAGCTGGGAGTGAGCCTGCTCGCGTTGGTCGCGCGCGAGGCTCAGGTGCGCAGCCCGGCCAGCGCGGCGGAGGTGCCACGTCCCCAGCGAGGCCTCAGCACGCGCCCGCCGGCGGTGGCGGGGTCGTTCTATCCCGCTGAAGCCGGCGACCTGACGCGCATCGTCGATGGGCTATTGCCCGCCGCGATCGCGACGCCGACCAAACCGGCGCTGCCGTGACCGGCTCGGGCTATGAGACAAGCGACGGTCGGGTGGCTCGCGTTCGCGCCGTCGGCTGGAACCTGAGCCCGTCCCTCGCGTGCCGGTGCCTACATCCCGAGCCGGGAGTCGTCATCTTGCTCCGGGCAATGGCTGGCACGCGATGGCTGTCACCGAGATTGTCACTCACACTCTGCTCCAGGCTGCAACCGACCGCAACATGACGCGACGACGCCCCGCGTGCGGTGAAGCACAGCTCAATGAAATGACGAACGATGCGGGGGTTGACGGCGAGAACTGAAAATCCTGGTGTCGGCGGTTCAATCCCGTCCCTGCCCACCATTTTTTCGCCCACTTCTGAATAGCCGGGTGCGCGAGTCGAACTGGGTTTTACGCCGGTCAGGGAGTTCGTCGCTAACGGAGCGTAATCACGCCGCCCTGTTCCTGCACGTGCGCGCGGAGGAGCCGTGACGGCGGGGTACTGGGAACGGGAGGGCCTGGAGAGCGCGATCCTCGGCGCGCTCGCGGGGGCGGGACGCGACGTCGACGCGCTCACCATCGACGACCTCGCGCCCGCGGATCACTTCCACGGCGGTGGCAAGGCGGCGACCGATCGTCTCGCGCGGCTGGCCGGCATCCGTCCCGGCATGCGCGTCCTCGACGTCGGCGGCGGACTCGGCGGCCCGGCGCGAACGTTGGCCGCGACGTGCGGCGCGCACGTCACCGTGGTGGACGTGACGGAGTCGTTTGTCCGCACCGGGGCCGCGCTCACGGCGCGTCTTGGCCTCGCCGATCGCGTCGAGCATCGCGTGGGCGACGCGCTCGAGCTCGACGTCCCGGCCGCGAGCTTCGATCTGGTGTGGACACAGAACAGCGGGATGAACATCGCGGACAAGGAGCGTCTCTACCGCGGCTTCGCGCGCGCGCTGCGCCCGGGCGGGGTGCTCGCGACGCAGGAGCCGATGGCGGGTCCCGTCCAGCCCGTGATCTTCCCGGTGATGTGGGCGCGCGACGCGTCGTCGAGCTTCCTCCGCACGCCGGCGGCGATGCGCGCCGTGATGGAGGCCGCCGGATTCCGCGTGCGTGCCTGGGACGACGTCACCGCGGAGACGGCCGGTCCCGGGACCGCGGACGCAATCCCGCCCTACTTCGCGCCGCGCATCATCATGGGCGACGCGCTCGACCCGATCGTGCGCGCGGGCCACCGGAATCGCGAGGAAGCCCGGATCGTGTCGATTCAGGCGATCCTCGACCGTCTCTGACGGTACGCACTTCCCACTTCGCGGCAAGTTCCTGTGCCGTCTACGGTAGCGCGGGAGCGCCCACGGGCCGCTCACGTCATCAGCGCGCCCAGTTGAGGGCGTCGATCAGGCCATTGGCGTCCGCGACGAGTCGGTTGTACTCCTGTGCGAGCGCGCCGCGCCGCCCGGCGAGGGCGTTGTGCTGCGCGACGAGGTCCGCGCGCCCGGCATCGACCTGACGCCGGAGGTCGGCGAGGTCGGCGTTGAGGCGGCGGATCTCCGCGTCCACGGGCTCGAGCTGCGCGCGGGTGCCGTCGAGCCGGGCCTGCAGCGCCTCGCGCTCGCTCCGGGCCCTGGTCTCGTCCTCGGCGTGGAACTCCGCCTGCGCGCGCTCGATGTCCGCCTGCTGGGCCCGCCACGCGGCGTCGATCGCCTTCTCGACGTCCGCGCAGGACACGGCCGTCCGCGTCGCCTCCAGGGGCGCCTTCATCGCCTTCGCGCCCTCCAGGTAGATGTCGACGTGACGCTGCTCGTGGGCGGCAACCCGCGCGACGAAGCGCTCCCAGCGGTCCCGGAGGTCGGCCGGCAGGTCGTCCGGCGTTTCGTGGCGCGGCAGCATGACCACGAGGTGGAGCGTGACCGTCAGCGACGGAAAGACGCAGGGGACCGCGCGGACGTCCACGTCGCCCGAGTTCAGCTTCCATTCCGCGGACGTCAGGCCCAGGGCGCGCTGGCCGCTCGTCTCGACGGGACCGTTGGCGTCGATGGCCGCGAAGACCGCCGGCGTCGTCGTCCCGCGCACCGGATAGTAGCGGGTCGAGACGCTCGTCTCGACCACGACCGGCTGCCGCGGCGGCGCGGGCGGCGGGCTCGAGCAGGCGGTGAGGCCGGGGCCAGCGAGCAGTGCGAGCACGGCGACCGCGCTCCGCGCGCTCACACGCGGCGCTGCAGGAAGTCGGTCACGAGCGGCCAGGCGAGGTCGGCGGAGTGCGGCTGCTGCCGGCGGTGTTGTCTGCGAGTGCCTCAGCGCCGTTCAGTCATCCGAATGATCACGATAACCGCTCCTTTTCATCCAGCTCGGCATGGCACCCGCCGCCCGGTCGCCTTGCACAGCCGGTGATTTGGACGCTGGCGGCGTCCGCTGGGCCGGAGTCGACGCGGGAATCGAGGTAGGGAACTTAAAGCTCGCCAGATTTTGGAGAACGCTATCGAGATTGCTGACCTTCATCGGACGCCGCTGCACCATGGCCGCCACGGCAGCGGCGAGTTGATCGATTTGCGCCGATCCGATACGACCCAATTGTTGCCAGATCGCCGATCGACCCAACTGGAGGAAGTCTTCGCGCACGAAGATCAGATTGTCGCCGGTATGAAAACGTTCCCAGAGGGTGGCATCCCTCTCCAGCGCCGCCAGCGATAGATAAATGACGAGAGCTGAAAAACGATCGATCTCTTGGCCGTAGTCTTGCCCGCCACGTTCGGGATGTTGGTAGGCGCGGTGGCCGGTTTCCGTGGCGTTGCGGCCCCTCAAGGCCGGCACCCACATACCGTCGTAGTCCACCAACTGGATCGATCCGCCGCGCACCAGGATATTACCGTGCTGTAAGTCGCCGTGCGCCACCTGAGCGGCTTCGAGGTGGCGAACGAGTGTCACCCATTTTTCCCGCAATGCCGCGAGGGAGGCCGGATAGCGTAGATGCTTCTCGATATGAATGTGCATAAGGTCGCCATCCGCCCATTGCATTTTGACGATGGGGAACCAGGTGGAGCGAATTTGAATGCCCTGCTTGAGGAACTGAAAATTGACATCGTAAGGCAGGCGGACCTTGCGAAGATGTTTGGAGATCGCGTCATAGCGTTCGGCGTGGTCGCTGATCGGGCGCAGGAAGCAGCGAATCGCCCAGGTCTTCTTGAATGATAAAAACCCGCCCGGTTCTTTGGCCTTGTAGACCACCGCGTTGCCGCCGGTGGCCGGTTTGGGCATACCGAACCGATCGAGCTCGAGCGTGACCGCTTTCAATCCGGGGTCCGCAAACGCCTTTTGCGGGTGCTGAACCGCCTCATGGTATTCGGTCAGGTCTGGCCATGCCCCCATCGCTAGCCCTCCTTCGCTTCAACCCCTGAATCGTGATGAATAACGCGGACAAGGGTGCAGTCGTCGTTGCGCAATCCATGTTGGCGGCCGTAGGCGACCATTGCGGCAAAGCTCTCTGGCGTACCCAGCTTGCGGTACAGCCACTTCCACAATGGTCGCCCGTCTTCGTGCTGTTTGAGCAGCCAGGCGGCCACCGCGTCAGTGGCGAGCAGGAGCATGTCTCCATCGCGGAGGTTGCCGTTGCTGATTTGTATCCGTTCGTTCAGTGATTCGTCGTTCGACTTGGAACCGATCAGATAAGGGCTCATCGTGAATTGCGAAGATTTCTGTAAGGGGAACGTTTCGACGACCCGCATCCGCTTACCGACGTTATCGACCTGCATGAAACAACAGTCACCAACGGCCAACGCCGTCCACCGGTTCTTGTGAGCGTCGATCTGGACACCGAGGAACGCCGCAAAGGCACCCTGCTCGGCCTTTTCGCTCGCGAACCAGGGGAGAGGAGGTCGGCCCGATAATTTTCGCCGCCAGAGGCGGCGGGCCGGCGTCAACCGGTCAAAAAACTCCGCCCCAGTGAGCTCACTTCGCACATAGGTTTCGGCCAAAAGCACTGCCCATAACTTGGCAAAACTGCTTTCGGTAGCGCCGTCAGCCACCGCCACGCGGATGCCGACTTGGGTACGAGTGTGCCGATGCGCCGAGGCATCCTCGTACTCCTCGAGACTATTGCCCAACTTTGGGCAGGAGAAGACCTTGATGTCGCGCTCTCTGCCCGCCTTGGCATGCTTCACCGCCGCAGGTGCCCGCGGCAGTGGTACTCAGCGCAGATGGACATTAGCCGGCCGCGTGCCGATATCGAGAAAATGGATGACATGCAACGGTTGCGCGTTGAAGATGAATCCTCGCGAGTTTTCCGCGGCCGACATACCCAGCTCGTTCGCGCGTGCAACCATGAATGGTGTGAGCGTCGATGAGGCTTCAAAGAGCTGCTTGGCATGTTGATCCGGGAGTTTGCTGCCGCTGCTCGGTAGTTCGATCGATGGTCCGGCCGTCGACGAAAGATGGATGTTGAAGAGCAGCACCGAACCGTCATCGCAGCCGACCGCCGTCAATTTACGGGCCTCGGCAACGAGATCTCCATCCGTTGCCTCGCCGTCGGTGATGTTGATGACGATCGGCGGAAATCCCTTGGGATGCTCCTGACACCATGTCTCGACAATCCGGGTTGCCTCCTTGAGCGCGGCGCACATCGGAGTGCCCCCTTTCCAATATGGATCGAACCAGACTGGGAATTTCACGGTCTGGTCCATCACTCCGCCGGCGCCATCATCCGATTTCTTTACTCGCTCTTCGATCCGCAACGGCTTAGTGGCCAATTCACTGATTGGTACCAAAGAGCGCCCGCTCAGTTCACCGTCGAGCGCCGGTTTACAGCTGTCTGCGCTGTAGCCCAGCACACCGACATGAAAGTAGTCGTAAATAGAATCCGATTTGGCGCAACGGATGCACAGATTATGAATAAGCTTGTTGAGTATCGTCGCCAGCTCCTCGGCCTTTCTTCTGCCGTCCTCTCCGCCGCCAAAAGGGTCTTCCATCGATTCTGACTGGTCGATCAAAAACACGAAACAACCCGGGTTCTTACGACTGATTTCGGCCTGGTATGGCATGGTGTCCCTCCACTCTTCGCGTCATGATCTCGCTCTTCGATCATGACCTAGCGCCTTGTGTGTTTACCAAAAAAAACACGGACGAAGTTTCCGCCAGAGAACACGCTGGGATAGAGAGCATTGCCGTGCCGGGTTCCTGCAATGCAGGGAGATGGCCTCACAGCCGAGGTGTTGGTCCCTTCAGATCGAGCGCGCGATCTCCTGGGGTCAGATCAAGACCACGAAGACCGAGGAGGCGCGCACCGTGAGGCTCACTGCTCGCCTCGCCGAAGCGCTCGGCGCATGGCGAACCGGCCGGCCCTTGTAGAGCGAAGCCGATCGGCTGTCGATTGCGAGCTCGGTATGCCCCGGCTGTGCGGAGCCAACGGAGACGATGACGGCACTTCTGAGCTGGTGTGACGTACCAGTGGCAGTGGCCACCACGGTGCCGCCCAAGGGCTAGAGATCCACCCTCCTGAAGCCGTAAACGGTTCTAGAACGAGCGAACGCCAGCTGCCCCTGAGGCCCCCACGGATGCAGGAGCGGCGGGTGGCGCCACGACCGCCGTAGCGCGCTGAGGAACGACGATCGCGCGCATGCGGCATGGACGATACTGCTCAGCATCACCAACTACTACGCGCGGCCGCGCCAGCACGGGCAGCGGCGCAATGTCAGCGCGTTCGCAGCCGCAGAGACGTGGTGCGCGCCAGGTCGATGCCGAATACCGCGAGGCCGAAAGAATGCGTTGTGGTGTGCCCCTTCTGTGCCCGCGAGTGCCGGTGATGGACCAACGAGAACCAATGGAAACCAATGAGCAACGGCGCGCTAAATCTCCGACGTACAACACCTCCGCATACTTGCGCGTCGGCGCTGGTCGGTCTGAAAATCCTGGTGTCGGCGGTTCAATCCCGTCCCTGCCCACCATTCTTTTATGTAGTTAGGCTGGCCTGCGGTCCTCGCTCCGGTCGGCTGGCCCGTGTGACTGGCCGTGTTTTTTTGGCCTGTCCGGTCTTCCGGAGCGGGACCACAGTCGTCAGCGGCGACCGTCCGCGGTAGAACGCGGTGAGTCGCTCGGCCCCTTCCCGGAGCATCGTCTCATCGACGATCGCGTATCGCCGGTAGATCGACTTAGTGCGGTGCCCGACCATGGCCATCGCGGTAGACGCGGGACGCCGGCGCGCTCGAGATTGCGGCCGCCGTGCGGCGGAAGTCGTGCGGGATAGACGATCGTTCGACCATCCCGCTCGACGACGCGCGCGAGGCCCGCGCGCCGGCACGCTGTGATCCACGCTCGGCGAAAGGATCG